>NZ_JBVIOL010000005.1:0-465349 GCF_055578825.1 Streptomyces sp. NPDC032822
TTCCCCCCTCTTTGTGTCCCCCTCCCCCCCCCCCCCCCTTCCGATCCTTCTATTGTGACCCCCTCCCCCTGCTCCACACCCTGGCTCCCTCGCGCCCCCCGGGGGGGGGGGGCCCCCCCCCGCGACGGTCGTGGTGTGCCGGTCCGGTCAGGCGAGCTTCGCGGACAGGGTGATCGGTACGGCCTTCAGGGCCTGGCTGACGGGGCAGTTGGCCTTGGCGTCCTCGGCCGCGGCGACGAAGCCGTCCTCGTCCAGCCCGGGCACCGTGCCCTCGACGGTGAGGTGGATGCCCGTGATGCCCTCACCCGGCTGGAACGTGACGTCCGCGGAGGTGAGGAGCTTGGTGGGCGGGGTGCCGGCGCCGGCCAGGCCGTGCGAGAGGGCCATGGAGAAGCAGCTGGAGTGGGCGGCGGCGATCAGCTCCTCGGGGCTGGTCTTGCCGTTCGCCTGCTCGGCTCGCGACGGCCACGACACCGGCTGCGGGCCGATGCCGGAGGAGTCGAAGGTGACGACTCCGTTGCCCTCTAGCAGGTTGCCTTCCCAGACGGTGTGTGCGGAGCGCGTGGTAGCCACGGTCAGTCCTTTCGTGTGGTCCCGGAACCGGTCCCGGGTTCCGGGGTGCGGACTCCATCCGATCACACTCCGCCTCAGCTCACCCGGAAGACCGGTCCTTGGGCGCCGAAGGGCAGGCGGGCGCCCTGCGGGATCAGGTAGGCGTGCTCGCGCCGCACCCGCAGGGCGTCGCACCAGCCGTCCGTGATCACCAGGAGCGGTGCGGTGGGCGGGAAGTCGTCGGCGCGGTGCAGTAGGTCGATGCCCGGCTGCAGAACGGTGCCGCCGCGGCCGTGCACCCGGACCCGGCCGGCGATGTCGGTGACCGGGAGGTAGCCGGCGTCGTGCGGGGCGGAGTCGCAGAACACGACCCGGGCGGCCGGTACGTCGCGGGCCTGGGCGTACGAGGCGATGGCGCCCAGCGCCTTGCCGAGCAGGACCCGGTCCATGGAGCCGGAGGTGTCGAGGACGACGCCGAAGGTGCAGCGGGCGATCTCCTCGGGCGGGAAGTACCGTCCGGCGCGCGGGATGTCGGGGGTGGCCGCCTGCCGGCGGGAGGGGCGGGCGTAGGACCGTACCGGCTGCGGGCCGGGGACGAACTCGTCGAACCAGCGGGCGAGTCGGGCGTCCCAGGGCAGCGGCGGATGGCTGAGGGCGCGGATCTCCTCGATCAGGCCGCCGGGCAGGAAGCCGCGTTCCTGCTGCTGGTGCAGGTCGAGGCCGCGGGCCAGGCCGCGCCGGTAGAGCCCGTCGAGGTCCGCGCAGTCGCCGGGGGTGCCGAGCGGGCCGCCGAGGATGTCGCCGACGCCCTTGCCGCGCAGGGTGGCCAGGCGGCGGGTGCGGCGCAGGTCCCGGGTGACGCGGTCGTAGACCTCCTCCGCGGACAGACCGGTCAGTTCCGGGTCGTGGAGCAGGCCCTCGGGCATGGTGCCGACCTGCATCTCGCCCAGCCAGCCGTTGATGACGTAGTCGCAGGCCACGTTGAAGAGGAAGGGGTCGCGGGTGCCGCGGCGGTCGCCGTGGCGCAGGGCGGCGTGCAGCATCTCGTGGGCGAGGACGAAACGCCATTCCTCGTCGTCGAGCCGGCACAGCGGATTGACGTAGATCTCGCCCGCCTCGGCGTCGACCGCGGCGACGGAGATGCCGTGGGCGCGGGCGAGTTCGGCGTCGGCGACGAGGGTGATGCCGGCCGCGATGCCGCCGAGCAGCGGGTAGGAGGAGACGAACCAGCTCAGGGCCCGTTCCCAGGGGTGCAGCCGGGTCGGGCCGCCGGTCATGGCGTCGCGGCGACCGCCGGCCAGGTCCAGGGCGGTGGACATGGTGCGGGTCAGGGCGTGCGCGAAGGCGAGCTGCCAGTCCGGGGGCCGGCCCCTCCAGCGGGTCCACGGCAGGAGGAGCTGGTCGGGCTCGCCGGCCGCCGTACCGCAGTGTTCGTAGGCGCCCGGGACGCCGTCGCGGCGCCAGCGCGCGGCGAGTTGCTCCTCGTCGCCGTCCGGGTACGACGTGGGCAGGCCGTCGGGGGCACGCCCGACGGGCGAGGTCAGCAGGAAGCGGTTGACGACCGCGCAGCGGGCGGCGAGGTCGGGGCGGTCGGGCTGGTCGCGCCCGCCCTCGGCGGCGGGGACGTGTCCGAAGCCCAGGTGGATGAGGGCGTGCGCGACGGCCCAGGCCCATTCGGCGGGTTCGGCACGGCGGGTGGGGTGCAGGTGCACACTGCCGTTGGAGTCGACGCGGGCGAGGCCGTTCCCCAGGGCGTTCGGGCACTTCTCGTCCCGGCAGAACCTGGCCTCGATCGCGGCGAGTGCGGGGTTGGCCCACACCAGCCGCAGTCCGTCGGCGCAGGCCTCGGCGGCGGGGTCCTTCCTGGTCGCGGTCTGCTTGCGGCCGCGGCTCATCCACCGGCCTCCGCCCGCTCGCCGCCGCCCGGCCTCATCGCCGTGCCTCCACCAGCCTGGGCATGTCCCGGGCCGCCTCGATGAGGAACCAGGCGGGCAGGACGGGGTGGCCGTCGGGGTCGGAGGCGATGACGTTCTGCGCGATCTCGACGGAGATCTCGGCGAGTTGGACGAGCAGCGACTTGGCGCGGTAGGCGGTCTGGCGGCCGTTCGCCGACATGTGGTCCTTGCTGACGGGCAGTTCCTTGACGAGACGGCCGCGGAACGACTCGGCGAGGTAGTAGAGCAGGTCACGGTCCTCGGGGCGGCCGGGCCAGCGGGCGTCGCCCTTGAGGATGGCCTCGATGCCGAAGCGGCTGCGCACGATCTTGGCGTAGCCGCAGAACGCGGTGGCGTGCGCGGGTGTCAGCGTGCCGTGCGCGAGGATCTTCAGGGTGTCCTCGTCGAGGTCCGGGCCGAAGGAGTGCAGGGCGTCGGAGAGCATGTGCCAGGAGCGGGGGGTGGAGAAGGGCTCCTCGGTCTTGGGGGGTTTGGACCACAGGTGGTCGGGCCGGTCGGTGAGGTGGTCCAGGATCCACGGGTGGATGCCGTTGCCCGCGGCCCAGGCGAGCCAGTCCTTCGCGGAGGCCTCCAGGTGCACGTGCGTGAGGCGGTTGACGAGCGCGGAGGCGAGCGGCCGGGCCAGGGCGTTGTCGGTGGCGCGGTTGCCGGCGCCGATGACGATGGAACCCGCCGGGAGTTCGTAGGAGCCGATCCGGCGGTCCAGGATGAGGGAGTAGAACGCCTTCTGCACATCCGGTGTGGCCGCGTTCAGTTCGTCCAGGAAGAGGCAGTACGGCTCGTCGCGGGCGATGCTCTCCGGCGGGCAGAAAACGGAGCGTCCGTCGCGGATCTGGGGGACGCCGACGAGGTCCTCGGGGGCGAGCTGGGTACCGAGCAGGCTCACGCACTCCAGGCCCAGCGAGTCGGCGAACTCCCTTACCAGGGAGGACTTTCCGATGCCGGGGGCGCCCCAGACGAAGACCGGCCGCACGGTGGCGAGGCCGAGCAGCAACTCCGGGATACGGGAGGGCGTGACGGTGACGGCTGCCTGCAAGTGACGGCTCCTGGGGCGTGTTCGGGAAGGACGCGCAGGTGTGCGACGTCCGGTACCGCCAGTGTGGGCGCGGGGGCCCGCGGGCGCAGCCCATTTTCCGCGGGGCCGCCGCCGGTGCCGTACCACCGGCGGCGCCCAAGGAGGGGGCGGGCGGGGTGACCTGAATGTGCCCTGGGCAAACCCGCGCGCCGGTGGCACCGTGAGCGTCAACCTCCGTGGGCACCGCTTCCTTCGTTCCTGGGGGTACGGGAGAAGCGGCGGAGGTGTGGGTTCAGGCGGCGCGTCGGTCCCGGCGCGCCGCCAGTGGTACCTGGGGGCCGTCCGTCTCGCGCAGCCAGCGGCGCAGCACCCGGTGGATGTGCTCGGCGCCGACGATGTCCGTGCCGTCCTCGACGGGTGCGGACAGGGCGAGCGGCGACAGCAGGAAGGGCTTGGCCTGGGCGCCGCCGAGGCCGCCGTGCGAGCCGATCTGCTCCTCGAAGGCGAGGACCTCGCCCTCGGCGGGGTCGTACCAGGAGTTGACCATGATGTCGGCGGTGTGCGGGAAGGAGTGCGTGCGGCGGACGACGTCGGCGGCGCCGGGCCCGAAGTCGGCGAGCGGGCCGGGGTTGTCGTCGAGTGCGTCGAGGGGGATCTCGACGCCGAACGGGCCGAGGACGAGCCCGCCGTGCCGTTCGCTGCGCACCAGCAGGAAGCCGATGCCGGGATGGTTGGCGAGGGTGGTCAGCAGGGCGGGGTGGCGGGCGTCGATCTCCTCCTTGCTCATGCGGTGCGGCACGTCGGGGAAGGAGACCAGGCCCAGGTTGCCGGAGGCCAGCACGATCGGCTCCGCGCGGCGGGAGGGGCGGTACTGTTCGGCGCCCTCCTCGACGGGTCTGCGCAGGGCGGCGCGGACGGCGGAGCGGGCCTCGGCGCCGCTGTGGGTACGGCGCGCCCGGCGCGGCACGGGCAGTCCGCAGCCGGCCCGGACCAGGTCGCCGAGGGTGAGGCCGTAGCGGTTGCGGAAGGTCTCGCCGGGGCTCTGGCCGTGGTCGGAGAGGACGACGACGCGGTAGGGACGCGGGGCGTGTTCGGCGACGTTCTCGATCAGGGCGAGGGAGCGGTCGAGGCGTTCGAGGACCTTGGCGGCGTCGCGGCTGGTCGGCCCGGAGTGGTGGGCCACTTCGTCGTAGGCGACGAGGTCGGCGTAGACGGCGGTGCGGCCGGCGAGCATGTCGCCGGTCACCGCGGCGACGACGACATCGCGTTCGACGACGGTCGCGAAGGCGCGGATCAAGGGGTAGAGGCCGCCGCGGCCGACCCGTGGGCGGACCTTGCGGGCGCGGGAGCGGCCGGACTGGCCGATCTCGCGGCCGACCTCGGCGATGAAGGACATCGCGGTGCGCACGACGTTGGCCGGGTCGGAGAAGTAGGCGAAGTAGCCGGCCCGGGAGCGGGTCTCCCTGCTGCGACGGCGGGTGGCGATGGACAGCACGAGGGCCTGTTCGTCGGCGCCACCGGAGAAGAGGTTGCCGCGGCTGGCACCGTCGGCGCCGAGCAGTCCGCCGTCGCCGGTGGCCTCGACGGCCCGGCGCTGGAGTTCGGCGGCGCTGGTCGGCCGGTTGCAGACCATGACCTCGCGGCGGTCCTTCTCGTACCAGCGGAAGGCGGGCACGTCGTGGTTGCTGCCGTGCAGGATGCCGAGCTGGCTGGCGCCGGTCTGGCTGGACCAGTCGGTGCGCCAGGGGGTGAGCCGGTGGGTGACTCTGCCGCGGACGCCGACGGTCTCCTCACCGTGGCCGAGCCAGCGGGCGACGGTGGGCATCAGTCCGCGCCCGACGGCGTCGAGCAGGACGTCGTGGCCGACGCCGTCGAGCTGCATGAAGACCGTGCCCGGGCTGGACGGGCAGGCCGGGCCGCGGCCTCTGCGGCGGCGGTCGGCGAGCCGGTACAGGCGGCGCCGGTAGGCGTCGTCGTCGCGCACGGCCAGCGCGGCACCGGTGGCGGAGGCGACCGCGGACATCACGGCGGCGACCACGACCGCGGTCTCGGGGGCGGCGTCGCCCCGCTCGGCCGGGTTCAGGCGCAGCGCGATCAGCAGGAGCCCGCCGTTGAGGAAGAACACCAGCAGGCCGAGGACCAGCGCGGGCACGAGCAGCAGCAGCCGGACGAGAAGCGGCCAGACGAGCGCGGACAGCAGACCGAAGGCGCCGGCGCCGAACGCGGCGGTGACGGCGATCCGGGTGGCGCTGTCGCCGCCGGCGGACTGGATCCGGAAGTCCGGCAGGATGCCCGCCAGGACGAGCATGGTGAGCGTGGAGACGACCCACACGGCGACGCTCCGCCCGATCTGACTGGCGACCCGCCGCCAACGCCCCGCACGCACGCCCCGTACACCTCACGTCCCGGCCCGTCATCGGTGCGGGCGCGGGGTCAGCCTGCCATACGGTCCTGGTCGGGCGACTGCGCGAGGTGTCGCCGACGACCTTTCGAACAGGTGCCCAAGGTGTCGCTAGCGGCCGTCGTAGCCGGCCGTCGGCATCGACAGCCGCCGGTGCACGCTGGCCTTCATCTGGGCGTCGTACGAGGGCTCGGCGCGGCCCACGGTCTCGACCCGCACCCCGCGCCGCAGGCACTCGGCGGTGAACTCGTCGACGGACGCCAGGGCGCTCCGCAGGACGCGCAGGCTGGGCGCGACGAAGACGTCCCGGCCGGAGCGGATGCCGTCCCACAGGACGCAGTGGTCGGGGCGGAGTCCGCGGACGAGGAGTTCCCGGGTGACGACGTAGCCCCGCTCGGCGGCCCAGCGGGCGCACATCGCGTGCTGGCTGCGGGAGTCCACCAGGAAGGGATCGTCGTCGAGCTCCTCCAGCGGCGTCAGGCTGGCGATCGCCGTGACCCGCAACGGCGCCCGCGTGCCCGGCGCACCGAGAACCTCTCCCATGGAGTCCCCCTCACCTCCGCGTTTCGCCGCCGACCCTACTCCTGCCCGTAGGCTTCGGGGAGTCGCGCGAAGGAGGCAAAGAGGTGCCGGTGGAGATCACCTGGTGGGGCCACGCCACCTGCACGGTCACGGATTCGGACGTACGTGTGCTCACCGACCCTCTGTTCGCCCGCCGCCTCGCCCATCTGCGCCGGCGCCGCGGGGCGGTCCCGCCGCCCGACGCCCGCCGTGCGGACGTGGCGCTGGTGTCCCACCTGCACGCCGACCACCTGCACGTTCCCTCGCTGGCCGGCCTCGCCCCGGGCACGCGCCTGCTCGTGCCCCGGGGCGCACACCGGGCGGTGCCGGGGCTGCGCCGGCTCACCGATCTCCGGGTGAGCGAGGTGGCGCCCGGCGACGAGACGCGGATCGATGACCTGGTGGTACGGGCCGTGCCGGCCCGGCACGACGGCCGGCGGCTGCCACTGGGTCCGCACCACTCCCCCGCGCTCGGCTTCGTCGTGGAGGGCGAGGGCCGCACCTACTTCGCCGGGGACACCGGCCTCTTCGACGAGATGGCCGAGGAGGTCGGGCCGGTCGACGTCGCGCTGCTGCCGGTGGGCGGCTGGGGTCCGTATCTCGGTGAGGGGCATCTGGACGCGGGGCGGGCCGCCGAGGCGCTGGCCCGGCTGGCGCCGCGCAGTGCGGTGCCGATGCACTACGGCACCTACTGGCCGATCGGGATGGACGCCGTGCGCCCGCACGAGTTCCACGCGCCGGGCGAGGAGTTCGTGCGCCTGGCGGCCGAGCGGGCGCCGCGGGTCGCGGTGCACCGGCTGGGGCACGGGGAGAGCGTGCGGCTGGAGGTCGCCCGGTGAGCTGGCTCGCCGCCGCCTCGACGGGCGTGACACCGGCGTCCACCCAGCAGGCGATCGGGTATCCGACGCTGTTCGTGCTGGTGCTGCTGGGCGCGCTGGTCCCGGTGGTGCCGACGGGGGCGCTGGTGAGTTCGGCGGCCGTGGTGGCCGTTCACCAGACGGCGCCGCTCTCGCTGGCCCTGGTGTTCGTGACCGCCTCGGCCGCCGCGTTCCTCGGTGACATGGCCCTGTACTGGCTGGGGCGGCGCGGCATGAAGTCGAAGAACGGCTCGCGCTGGCTGGAGGCGATCCGCTCGCGGGCTCCCGAGGACCGGCTCACGCAGGCGCAGGAGAAGCTGGCCGACCACGGGGTGGCGGTCCTGGTGCTGTCCCGGCTGATGCCGGCCGGGCGGATCCCGGTGATGCTGGCCTGTCTGCTGGCGAAGTGGCCGATGCGCCGTTTCGCCCGCGGCAACCTGCCGGCCTGTCTGGCCTGGGCGGTGACGTACCAGCTGATCGGGATCCTCGGGGGTTCGCTGTTCAGCGAGCCCTGGGAGGGTGTGGTCGCGGCGGTCGCGCTGACCGTGGTGATCAGCGCGACGCCGAGTCTGTGGAAGCGGATCCGGCGGTCCTCGACCGCCTGACCTGGCGCACGTGCACCTTCCGGCGCCTAGCCGAGCACGCGTGAGCCTCCCACCGGCAGGTCCCACAGGTCCTCCCGGCCCAGGCCGGCCTGCTCCCAGGCCGCGCGGACCCGGGTGAGTGGTTCGAGCACCGGCTCCGCGGACAGCACGAACGTCGCCCAGTGCATGGGTGCCATCCGCCGTGCCCCGAGATCCCGCGCCGCGCGGACCGCCTCCTCCGGGTCGCAGTGGACGTCGCTGAGCCACCAGCGGGGATCGTAGGCGCCGATGGGGAGCAGGGCGAGGTCGATGCCGGGGTAGCGCTGTCCGATGCGGGCGAACCAGTGGCCGTAGCCGGTGTCGCCCGCGAAGTAGAGGCGCTGTCCGTCGGGGGCGGTGAGGACCCAGCCGCCCCAGAGGCTGCGGCAGGTGTCGGTGAGGGAGCGCTTGGACCAGTGGTGGGCGGGCACGAAGTCGAGGCGGACGCCGTTCAGTTCGGCCGCCTCCCACCAGTCCAGCTCGGTGACGTGGGTGAACCGGCGGCGGCGGAACCAGCGGGCGAGGCCGGCCGGCACGAACACCGGGGTGTCGCGCGGGAGTCGGCGCAGGGTGGGGGCGTCCAGGTGGTCGTAGTGGTTGTGGCTGATGACGACGGCGTCGACGGCCGGCAGGGCGCTCCAGGGGATGCCGACGGGGGTGATGCGGGCGGGGGTGCCGAGGATGCGGCGGGACCAGACCGGGTCGGTGAGGACGGTCAGGCCGCCGATCCGCACCACCCAACTGGCGTGCCCCGCCCAGGAGACGGCGATCGTGCGCGCGTCCACGGCGGGCAGCGGGGCCGGGGCGAAGGGGAGCCGGGGGATGTCCGCGAGACCTTCCCGGCCGGGGCGGACGGAGCCTTCGCGGGCGAAGCGGGCCATGGACTTCAGGTCGGGCAGCGGGGCGGTCAGCCGGTCGTGGAAGGACCGCGGCCACACCCGGCGCTCGCCGAGCGGTCTGGGGGCCGCCAGGGGGACGAAGGACGAAGGGGAAGTGGCGGAGGAGGCGGGGTCCGCGGGGGCGGCGGGGTCCGCGGGGTCCTGGGCGGGCGTGCTCGTGGTCGACTCGGACTGCTGCGTCATCGAGGAGGCTCCCGTCGCTGGGCGTCGTCGCGGAGATCGTCGAAGACCGATTCCAGATGGATCAACGCGCGTTGCACGTGTGGCAGTTCCAACGGCGAGGGGGAGGCGAGGCATTCCGCGCGTTCCTCGTCCGTGTCGCCCAGCAGCGGGCCGGTGGACAGCCGCACGCGCAGGGCTCCGAGGTCGTCGCCGAAGCGGTGGCCGCCGGGCGCGGGCATGCCGAGCCGGGCGGTGAGGAAGTCCTCCAGTTCCTGGGCGTCGCCGACCCCGTGTCCGGTGAGCGCGGGCCGCAGCGGGTCGAGGTCGACGTAGAGGTGCCGGCCGGCCCGCGGGGGCCGGGCCATGGCGCCGGCCCGGACGACGGCGGTGTGGGCGGCGGCGGCCACACGCGCGTGCAGGCGTACGGCGGCCTCGACGCGGGCGGTCACCGGCTCGGGTTCCGTCAGGGCGTACGCGGCGGCGACGGCGACCGGGGCGGCGACGCGGGCGCCGAGCGCGGTGAGGATGTCGAGCACCCGCGCGTGGAGGGCCTCGCCGGCCGCGCCCTCGGGGAAGCGGGCGACGGCGGCCGGCCAGCCGGTCGGCAGCAGGGCGCCGGCCAGGTCGGTGACGACGGTGACCTTCCCGGGGAGCATCTCGGCGGGGCTGAGCAGCACGGTGTCCCGCGGGGCGTGCAGGGTGTCGCGCCAGGTCTCGTCGCCGACCAGGTGCAGGCCCTCCCCCGCGGCGGCCTCCAGCGTCTCGTGCAGCAGTTCGGGCGGGGCCACGGTGCCGGTCGGGTCGTCGGCGACGGACAGCACCAGCAGACGCGGATCGCCGCCCTCCGCCCGGACCCGGCGGACGGTCTCCAGGAGGGCGTACGAATCGGGGACCCCGCCGCACTCCGGCGGGGTCGCCACGTGGAAGGCGGGTCTTCCCAACAGGCGTGCGTACGGCGCCCACCAGGGGGCGCAGGGCCGCGGCACCAGGACGTCCCCGCCGAGGGCGGCGGTCAGCGCGAGCAGCAGCGAGGGCGAGCCGGGGGCGGCGACCGCACGGCCGGGTCCGGTGGGCAGGCCCCGGCGGTCCCAGTAGCCGCACGCGGCCTCCAGGAGGGCGGTGCCGCCGCCGACCGGTTCGCTGCCGGGGCGGCCGGCCGCCGAGGCGAGCGCGGCGGACAGCTCGGGCAGCACGGGCAGCCCGTCCTCGGGAAGCGGTGGCCCGAAGCGGACGGGGCCGTGACCCTCCGGGGCCGTCCGCGGCATGCGTACCTCCGGGGTGGGGGTTGTTCGGGTGCCGTTGGTGATCTGTCGCTGTCGGTGCCGGTGTCCTGGGCGCTCGCCCGGTGTGTGCGGTGACCCCCGCGGGTCGTGCGGTACGGGTGGTGCCCTCGGGCTGTCCGTATCCGGGGGACGCGGTGGCATGAGCGTCGATGGGGGTTGTTCCGGTCACACGGCGGTGGCACGGCCCTTGCGGCGCAGCCGGTACACGGCGCCGCCGGCCGCGCCCGCGATCAGCAGACCACCGGCGACCAGGGCGGGGACGGAGTCGGTGAAGGTGCCGCCCTCGCCCGCGCGCACCCCGCGCTGGATGACCGCGCCGGCGCAGGAGTCGGCGTGCGGTTCGGTGCAGGGGCGACCGGTGGCGCAGGAGGTGCCGTGCGACTCGGTGCACGGCCTGCCGCCGCCCCGGGTGACCGTGAAGGTGGCGCTCCACTGCTTGCCCTGCCCGCCGCGCGCTCCCGGGCAGGTGCCGTCGACGGTCCAGGCGGAGTCCTTGCCGACCGTGTCCACGCCGTCCTCGACGTTCCGCGCGGGGGCGATCTTCGCGGTGCCGCTGTAGGCGGGGCCGGAGATGTCGTTGTCGTTGCCGAGGACCAGCCGCAGCCGGACGGTGCCCGCCTCGAAGGCCTGGGAGGTGGCGTCGACGCTGTCGGGCGGGGAGCCTCCGGTCGGATCGCAGGAGACGGAGACGGTCACGCTGTCGCCCGGGGAGACGCTGCTCGGGCTGACCTCGGCGGCCGGCTCCGCGAGGGCCGCCGGTGCGGCGATGCCCAGGACGGCAGTGGCCAGGGCGGCGACGGACAGGGCACGGGCGCTGCGGCGCATGGGGAGGGCTCCTTCGGCCGACGGCTGCGGGGGCACGACCGCCGTGCCCCCGCGTCCATCACAGCCCGCCCACCGCCCGGGCGCGCGCGGCCGGACACCATTCGCGGGACGGGAACCGCCGAGCGGGTGACATCGCACGCAGGCCCGGGACGCACGCAGGCCCGGGACGCACGCAGGCCCGGGACGCACGCAGGCCCGGTACGCACGCAGGCCCGGGACGCACGCAGGCCCGGTACGCACGCAGGCCCGGGACGCACGCAGGCCCGGTACGCACGCAGGCCCGGTACGCACGCAGGCCCGGTACGCACGCAGGCCGCCGGCCCTCAAGGGCCGGGCGGCCGACACGCGCTCAGGCAGCCGCGTCCCGCATCACCTGTTCGCGCACCCGCCCGCAGCACCGGTTGATCAGCCGGGACACGTGCATCTGCGAGATGCCCAGCTGCTCGGCGATCCGGCTCTGCGTCATGTCGCCGAAGAACCGCATGTAGAGGATCGCCCGCTCGCGTTCGGGCAGGGCGGCCAGGCGGGGCCTGACAGCCTCGCGGTCCACCACCGTGTCGAGGGCGGAGTCGGGCGAGCCGAGGGTGTCGCTGAGCGAGTAGCCGTCCGCGCTGCCGGGCAGCTCCGCGTCCAGGGACAGCGCGGTGAAGCTCTCCAGGGCCGCCAGGCCCACCCGCACGTCGTCCTCGCTGATCTGCGCGTGCGCGGCGATCTCCGCGTCCGTGGGCGCGCGGCCCGGGATGGTCTGCGACAGGTCCTGGGTGGCGCGACGGACCCGGTTGCGCAGGTCCTGGACACGGCGCGGCACGTGCAGGGTCCACATGTGGTCGCGGAAGTGCCGTTTGATCTCACCGGTGATGGTGGGGACGGCGTAGCTCTCGAAGGCGTTGCCGAGTGCGGGGTCGTAGCGGTCGACGGCCTTGACCAGGCCGAGGGCGGCGACCTGGCGCAGGTCGTCGAGGCTCTCGCCACGGTTGCGGAAGCGGCCCGCGAGGCGGTCGGCCATGGGCAGCCACGCCTCGACGAGCTGTCCGCGCAGGGCCTCCCGCCGAGGGCCGGCGGGAAGTCCGGCGAGTTCGCGGAACGCCTCCGCCGTGTCGGGTGCG
Source organism: Streptomyces sp. NPDC032822 (assembly GCF_055578825.1). Taxonomy (NCBI): domain Bacteria; kingdom Bacillati; phylum Actinomycetota; class Actinomycetes; order Kitasatosporales; family Streptomycetaceae; genus Streptomyces; species Streptomyces sp. NPDC032822. The sequence continues at coordinate 12,240 of NZ_JBVIOL010000005.1, forward strand.
TCGTCGTGCGGGTGGCGCTTCTTCGGGGTGTTCGCAGCGGTCGCGGTGTTCGGGGTGGTCGCGGTGTTCGCCATGGTGCGTCGCATCTCCCTGGAGGGGCGCTCTGGGATGGACGGTCACCGTGGGGAGGAGCGTCTGTGGTCCGGACAGACGCGGCCGTGGCGGCGTCTCGCCGCTCCCACGGACGTGCCTCCGGTCCGAAGCACTGTCAGTGCGCCTGCCCCCGGCCCCCGGGGGCAAACACTTGAGCGGCGGTCGGATCAGATGCCGACGTAGGCCGCGAGATGCTCACCGGTGAGGGTGGAGCGGGCGGCCACGAGGTCGGCGGGGGCGCCCTCGTAGACGATCCTGCCGCCGTCGTGGCCGGCGCCGGGGCCGAGGTCGATGATCCAGTCCGCGTGGGCCATCACCGCCTGGTGGTGCTCGATGACGACGACCGACTTGCCGGAGTCGACCAACCGGTCGAGCAGACCGAGCAGTTGCTCGACGTCGGCGAGGTGCAGGCCGGTGGTCGGCTCGTCCAGGACGTACACACCGCCCTTGTCGCCCATGTGCGTGGCCAGCTTGAGCCGCTGCCGCTCGCCGCCGGAGAGCGTGGTGAGGGGCTGGCCGATGGTGAGGTAGCCGAGTCCGACGTCGGCGAGCCGCTGGAGGATCCGGTGCGCGGCCGGGGTGTGCGCCTCCCCGGCGCCGAAGAACTCCTCGGCCTCGGTCACCGGCATCGCGAGCACCTCGCTGATGTCCCGGCCGCCGAGGCGGTACTCCAGCACCGACGCGTCGAACCGCTTGCCTCCGCAGTCCTCGCAGGTGGTGGCGGTGCCGGCCATGATTCCCAGGTCGCTGTAGATGACACCGGCGCCGTTGCAGCTCGGGCAGGCGCCCTCGGAGTTGGCGCTGAACAGCGCCGGCTTCACGTCGTTGGCCTTGGCGAACGCCTTGCGGATCGGTTCGAGCAGTCCGGTGTACGTCGCCGGGTTGCTGCGTCGTGAGCCGCGGATCGGGCTCTGGTCGATCGACACCACGCCCTGATCGGTGGGGATGGACCCGTGCACCAGTGAGCTCTTGCCGGAGCCGGCGACGCCGGTGATGACGGTGAGCACCCCGAGCGGGATGTCGACGTCGACATCCCGCAGGTTGTTCGCCTTCGCGCCGCGGATCTCCAGCGCGCCGGTCGACTTGCGCACCTCGTCCTTGAGGGAGGCCCGGTCGCCGAGGTGGCGGCCGGTGATGGTGTCGCCGGCCTTCAGTCCTTCGACGGTGCCCTCGAAGCAGACGGTGCCGCCCGCCGTACCGGCGCCGGGTCCGAGGTCGACGACGTGGTCGGCGATCGCGATCACCTCCGGCTTGTGCTCCACGACGAGAACGGTGTTGCCCTTGTCCCGCAGTTGCAGCAGCAGCTGGTTCATCCGCTGGATGTCGTGCGGGTGCAGTCCCACGGTGGGCTCGTCGAAGACGTAGGTGACGTCGGTGAGCGAGGAGCCGAGGTGGCGGATCATCTTGACGCGCTGTGCCTCGCCGCCGGAGAGCGTGCCCGAGGCCCGGTCGAGCGAGAGATAGCCGAGACCGATCTCCACGAAGGAGTCGAGGGTCTGCCGCAGCGCGGTGAGCAGGGGCGCCACCGACGGTTCCTCGACGCCGCGGACCCACTCGGCCAGATCCCTGATCTCCATCGCGCAGGCGTCGGCGATGCTCTTCCGGTTGATCTTCGAGGACCTTGCGCCCTCGGTCAGCCGGGTGCCGTCGCACTCGGGGCAGGTGGCGAAGGTGACCGCCCGCTCCACGAACGCCCGGATGTGCGGCTGCATCGCCTCCTTGTCCTTGGACAGGAACGACTTCTGGATCTTGGGGATCAGCCCTTCGTAGGTGAGGTTGACGCCGTTGACCTTCACCTTGGTCGGCTCGCCGTAGAGGAAGGCCTGCATCTCCTTCTTGGTGAACGTGCGGATCGGCTTGTTGGGGTCGAGGAAGCCCGACTGGGCGTAGAGACCCACGGTCCACTGGCTGTCCGACTTCCAGCCGGGGATGGTGAACGCGCCCTCGGCGAGCGACTTGGAGTCGTCGTAGAGCTGGGTGAGGTCGATGTCGGAGACCTTGCCCCGGCCCTCGCAGCGGGTGCACATGCCGCCGGTGCGGTTGAAGGTCGCCTTCACGGTCTTGGTCTTGTCGGCCCCGCGCTCGACGGTGATGCCGCCGCTCGCCCGGACCGAGGCGGTGTTGAAGGAGTACGCGCTGGGCGGGCCGATGTGGGGCTTGCCGAGCCGGCTGAAGAGGATGCGCAGCATCGCGTTGGCGTCGGTGGCGGTGCCGACCGTGGAGCGGGGGTCGCCGCCCATCCGCTGCTGGTCGACGGTGATCGCGGTCGTCAGCCCGTCGAGTACGTCGACCTCCGGCCGCGCCGTCGTCGGCATGAAGCCCTGCAGGAAGGCGCTGTACGTCTCGTTGATCAGCCGCTTCGACTCCGCGGCGATGGTGTCGAACACCAGGGAGCTCTTGCCCGAGCCGGAGACGCCCGTGAACACCGTGAGCCGCCGTTTCGGGATCTCGATGCTGACGTCCTTCAGGTTGTTCTCGCGCGCGCCGTGCACGCGGATCATGTCGTGGCTGTCGGCATCGTGCGGCGCGGGCGGCTGCGCGCCCGTCCTCGTGGCCCTGCTCATGGTGTCTCCCTCCGTCGGACGGGACCTGCTGCGCGGTCTCCGTCGGCGTCACCTGGCTCGATCCAACCAGCGCCGCAGCGGTACGTCCGGCTTTTTTCGCGCGGAACGGGTCAGCGGACCTGTTGGATGCGGACCAGGTCGCCCGCCCGGTCGCGGAAGGCGCGGTCGCGGACACCGTACGGCCGGCCGGTCGGCTTGCGGACGACCTCGGCGCCGCCGCCCCGGACCCGGTCGAAGGTGGCGTCGGCGTCGGGGGTGGCCAGGCGGATGCCGGCGTAGGTGCCCTTGGCGATCGTCCCGGCGGCGGTGCGGCGCTCCTCGTCGGTGACGTCCGGGTCGGCGACCGCCGGACGCGGCACGACGGACGTGCCGGGCCGGTCGGCGGGGCCGACCGTGATCCGGCGCAGCCCCGCGCGGCCGACGTCGTCCTTCACCCCGAAGCCGAGGCTGTCCCGGGAGAAGGACGGGGTGGCGTCCGGGTCGTCGTGCGGCAGGAGGCTCGCGTGCGTGCTGATGTCCATGGCCGTCACGCTAGCCGCGGCCCCCTGAGCGCGCTTCTCGATTCCTGACCGGTCCGGCCACCGGGTCCGGCGGGTGTGCCGGTCGTCCCCGCGATCGTGCCGTGCGGGCGCCGGGCGGTTCGGTGTCCCGGGTCCGGGCCTCGGTCAGACCGTCGGGGTGGGCGGGACGACGGCCGGCTCGTACCGGCCGGCGTCCTCCTCGGGCAGCAGCAGCTCCTCGTACCGGCCAAGGGCCAGCACCACGCCGAGCATGAGGAACGGGATGAGCACAGCGAGTACCGCCATGGCCTGTCCTTTTTCAGGAAGGTGCGCGCGATCCGGAAGTGTGCGCGGGTTTCGGGAAGGTGCGCGGAGTGCAGGGCCGGGTCTCCCGGTATCCACGGCGCAAACCCCGTGTCGGTGTCCGGTCCTCGGGTACGCGGGTGCCCATCCGAAGGATCTGGAGGGAGACATGCAGCGAGGCAGCGACCGGTTGAGCGTGCACCGCGACGAAGAGATGAAGCACGAACTGCAGGGCCTGCTGAGGTCCGGCCACCCCACGCGGAGCGAGGAGTGGAACGACCCGGAGCCGACCGCCGACGACGATCCGGAGATCTGGGGCGGGCCGGTGGCACCGGGCCGGACCGGCACTCCGCTGGAGACGCTCCGGCTGGAACTGGCCCGGATACTGGGCCGCAGCTCGTTCCCGGCGACCTCCGTGGACCTGGCGCGCACCTTGCGCGACCAGCACGCCCCCGACCCCCTCGTCACCGCGGTGGAGCGACTGCCCCACGAGGAGACCTACGCGACCGCTCGGGAACTGGCCGAGTCACTGACCCGGCGGGAGGGCCCCTGATGGCGGCCGGCCTCGTCAAGGGCGTCATGACGCCCGGCGTGGTCGCCGTGCGCCCCGGTGCCTCGATCGCCGAAGCCGCGCGGCTGATGCGCGACCAGGACATCGGCGACGTCCTGGTCGCCGACGGCCGGCACGTCGTCGGCATACTCACCGACCGGGACATCACGGTCCGGGCGGTGGCGCGGGACGCCGATCCGCTGACGACGAGCGCCGGGTCCGTGTGCACACCGGATCCGGTGGTGGTCGCCCCGGACGATCCGGTGCAGACGGCGGCAGCGCTGATGCGTACGCACGGCGTACGGCGGCTGCCGGTCGTCGAGAACGGGCTGCCGGTGGGGATGGTGACCCTCACCGATCTCACCGACCTCATCGAGGTCGCCAAGAGCGACGAACCGGGCCCGCCGGCGCACCGGTTCTTCGAGAAAGGCTGACGAACATCATGCGCATCGCATTTCTGACCGCACCCGAAGGCGTGGAGCAGATCGAGCTGACCGAGCCGTGGCAGGCGGCGAAGGCCGCGGGCCACGAACCCGTGCTGGTGTCGACCGCGGCCGGGGAGATCCAGGCGTTCGACCACCTCGACAAGGCGGACACGTTCCCCGTGGACGAGGTCGTCGGGGAGGCGTCGGCCGACGCGTTCGGCGGGCTGGTCCTGCCGGGCGGGGTGGCCAACCCCGACCTCCTGCGGGCGGACGAGAAGGCCGTGGCGTTCGTACGGGACTTCTTCACCCGGGGCCGCCCGGTGGCCGCGATCTGCCACGCCCCGTGGACGCTCGTGGAGGCGGACGTCGTACGGGGCCGGGTCCTGACCTCCTGGCCGAGCCTGCGGACCGACATCCGCAACGCGGGCGGCACCTGGGTGGACGAGCAGGTCAGGATCTGTGACCACGGTCCCAACAAGCTGGTCACCAGCCGCAGGCCGGACGACCTGAAGGTGTTCTGCGAGGCGTTCCTCGACGTGTTCGCCCAGCAGGCCGCCTGACCGGGGCGAGCACCGGCACTCCGGGCGCGCGAGCCCGCCTCAGCGCGCCCGTTCCACCCGTCGTTCGTCCCACACCGGTTCGGTCGTCTCCCGTACCCGGCCGTCGCTGCCGAAGACCAGGTAGCGGTCGAAGGAGCGGGCGAACCAGCGGTCGTGGGTGACGGAGAGGACCGTCCCGTCGAAGGCCTCCAGGCCTTCCTGGAGGGCTTCGGCGGATTCCAGGTCGAGGTTGTCGGTGGGCTCGTCCAGGAGCAGCGCGGTGACGCCCTGGAGTTCCAGCAGCAGGATCTGGAAGCGGGCCTGCTGGCCGCCGGAGAGCCGGTCGAAGCTCTGCTCGGCCTGGCCGGTCAGCTCGTAGCGGCGCAGCCGGGACATGGCGGCCCCCTGGTTCTGCGCGTGCTCCTTCCACAGGATGTCCAGGAGCGTACGGCCCCGCAGTTCGGGGTGGGCGTGCGTCTGGGCGAAGTGCCCGGGCACCACGCGCGCCCCGAGCTTCCACTCACCGGTGTGCGTGACCTCGTCGCCGGCCAGCAGCCGCAGGAAGTGCGACTTGCCGGAGCCGTTGGAACCGAGGACGGCGACCCGTTCGCCGTAGAAGACCTCCAGATCGAAGGGCTTCATCAGGCCGGTGAGTTCAAGTGCCTTGCAGGTGACGGCCCGTACCCCGGTCCGGCCGCCCTTGAGCCGCATCTTGATGTCCTGCTCGCGGGGCGGCTCCGGCGGCGGTCCGGCCTCCTCGAACTTGCGCAGCCGGGTCTGCGCGGCCTGGTAGCGGGACGCCAACTCGTGGCTGATGGAGGCCGCCTGACGGAGGTTCAGGACGAGCTTCTTCAGCTGGGCGTGCTTCTCGTCCCAGCGGCGGCGCAACTCCTCGAAGCGGGCGAAGCGTTCGCGCCTCGCCTGGTGGTAGGTGCCGAAGCCGGCGCCGTGCACCCAGGCGTCGGCGCCCGCGGGCGAGGGTTCGACGGAGACGATCTTCTCGGCGGCGCGGGCGAGGAGTTCGCGGTCGTGGGAGACGAACAGCACCGTCTTGCGGGTCTCCTTCAGCCGCTCCTCCAGCCAGCGCTTGCCGGGCACGTCGAGGTAGTTGTCGGGCTCGTCGAGCAGCAGCACCTCGTCGGTGCCGCGCAGCAGCGCCTCCAGGACCAGCCGCTTCTGCTCGCCGCCGGACAGGGTGCGCACCTCCCGGAACTGTGCCGTGTCGTAGGGCACGCCCAGCGCGGCCATGGTGCACATGTCCCACAGCGTCTCGGACTCGTAGCCGCGCGCCTCGGCCCAGTCGGAGAGGGCCTGCGCGTACTGCAGTTGGGCGGCCTCGTCGTCGACGGTCATGATCGCGTGCTCGGCCTTGTCGACGGCCCGCGCGGCCTCCTGGATACGGGGCGGCGCGACCGAGACGAGGAGGTCCCGGACGGTCGTCTCGTCCCGGACGGATCCCACGAACTGGCGCATCACGCCGAGTCCGCCGCTCACGGTGACGGTCCCGCCGTGCGGTTTGAGTTCGCCGGAGATCAGCCGCAGCAGGGTCGTCTTGCCGGCGCCGTTGGGTCCGACGAGGGCCACGACGGCCCCTTCGCCCACCCGGAAGGAGACGTCGCCGAGCAGCGCCCTCCCGTCGGGGAGGTCGTACTCGAGATGTGCCGCTTCCAGATGTCCCATGAGGCCGCATTGTGCGGGCCGCGGGTCGGGCCGGGCAAACCGATAACGTGCCGTCGGCCGCTCAGGCCGGGTCGACGGGCCGGCCCGCGGGACCGCTGCCGCGCGCGGGGGCGACCAGGGCGCCCGCCCAGGACAGGGCTTTCCAGCCGTCCGCGGGCGAGCCCTCCAGGATCACCACGCCGGTGTTCTGCAGCGGGCGGGCGGCGGCGAAGGACACGTCGACGTTGTCGGCGCGGGCGGCGGCCCACATCCGGATCGCCGCTCCGTGGCCGACCATGGCGACGGCCGCGGCGCCGCTCCGCGCGGCCTCGGCGATCACGGCGTCGAGGCGGGCCAGGGCCTCGGTCCCGCTCTCGCCGCCCGGCATGCGCCGCTCCGTGTCGCCGGCCGACCAGGCGAACACCGTCTCCAGGTAGGTGCGGCCGTGCTCCGAGTCGCCGGGCAGCAGTTCCAGGTCGCCCGCGGCCAGTTCCCGGATGCCGTCGCGGATGTGCACGTCGAGGCCGCGGGCGGCGGCCAGCGGGGCGGCGGTGAGCTGGGTGCGGACCAGGGTGGAGGCGTACAGCGCCTCGATGTCCTCGTCGGCGAGGGCCTCGGGCAGGGCGGCGGCCTGGCGCTCGCCGAGCTCGGTGAGACCGGGGCCCGGGACGGCGGTGTCGAGCAGGAACCGCACGTTGTTGGGGGTCTGGCCATGACGGATGAGCAGCAGACGCATGAGGTCTTCCTCCGGACGCACCACCGAACACGCTGTCCACCGAACACACTGTCCACCGGACAGTAAACGGCCACTTCAGGGTACCCGGGACGGCATGAGCCCAGACGTCGACCTGACCGTCCTCAAGCCCGGCCGGCACGCGCTGCGTGACCGCCTGATGGCTTGGGACCACCGCCTCTTCGAGTTCGCCGCGGAGCGTGACTGGCCCGCCGCCGAACCGGTCCTGCCCCGGCTGAGCCGGAGCGCGAACCACGGGGTGCTGTGGTTCGCCGCGGCGGCCGCGATGGCGGCGAGCCGTACTCCGCGGGCCCGCCGGGCCGCCGCGCGGGGTATCGCCTCGCTGAGCCTGGCCTCCCTGACCATCAACACCCTCGGCAAGCGTTCGGTGCGTCGGCGCCGGCCGGCCCTGGACCCGGTTCCGCTGGTGCGGCGGCTGAAGGAGCAGCCGATCACCACGTCGTTCCCGTCCGGTCACTCCGCGTCGGCGGCGGCGTTCGCGGCCGGGGTGGCTTTGGAGTCGCCGGGCTGGGGCGCGGCCGTGGCACCGGTCGCCTTCTCGGTGGTGATGTCCCGGGTCTACACCGGCGTCCATTTCCCGAGCGATGTGCTGGCGGGTGCGGCGCTGGGGGTGGGCGCCGCGTTCGCCGTACGGGCCCTGGTGCCGACCCGCGCCCAGGTGGTGCCGTCGGCCCGGCCGCGCGCGGACGTGCCCGCGCTGCCCGACGGGGAGGGTCTGATCGTCGTCGCCAACACCGCCTCGGGCACCGCCGACCGGGTGCGTGCCCTCCAGGACGCTCTGCCCGGGGCCGAGGTCGTCGAGTGCGGGCCGGCCGACGTCCCGGCCGAGCTGGAGAAGGCGGCGGCCCGCGCCCGGGCGCTCGGGGTGTGCGGCGGCGACGGCACGGTCAACACGGCCGCCGGGGTCGCCCTGCGGTACGGCCTGCCGCTGGCGGTGCTGCCCGGCGGCACGCTGAACCACTTCGCGTACGACCTGGGTGTGGAGGGTGTCCGCGATCTGGGACGGGCCGTCCGCCAGGGCGAGGGCGCACGGGTGGACGTGGGCCGGTTCACCTGCGGCGAGCGGCAGGACCTCTTCCTCAACACCTGCAGCCTGGGGGTGTACCCGGAGCTGGTGCGCGAGCGGGAACGCTGGTCGCCGCGGATCGGGGGCTGGCCGGCCGGGATGCTCGCGGCGCTGCGGGTCTCGCGGACCGACCGGCATCCGCTGGAGGCCGAGTTCCGCGGCGAGACCCGGCCGCTGTGGCTGCTGTTCGCGGGCAACGGCACCTACCACCGGATGGGTCTCGCGTCCGGTCGGCGTCACGACCTCGCGGACGGGCGGCTCGATGTGCGGGTGGTGCACGGCGGGCGTCGGCCCGGGCTCAGGCTCCTCGCGGCGGCCGTCGCCGGACCGCTGACCCGCTCCCCCGCCCACGCGGCGGTCCGGGTGCCCCGGCTGCGCCTGACCGGTGTGGCGCCGGGCACGCTGCTCGCCTACGACGGGGAGGTCACCGAGGTGGCGGGCGAGGTGACGCTGGAGAAGCTGCCCGAGGCGCTCGCGGTGTACCGGCCGCTGACCGAGAACTGATCACTCGGCGGCCCGGCGGTGCCCCGACCGCCCGTTCGTCCACATGGCGAAACGCGTATCTCATCATGCGACATACGCGCGTACCGTGAGGTGCACCCGTGGAGACGCCGAGCAGGGGAGCTCACCCATGTCGAAGTCGCAGGAGACCGCCGTCTACACGCACGGACACCACGAGTCGGTGCTGCGTTCGCACACCTGGCGCACGGCCGCCAACTCGGCGGCCTATCTGCTCGGTTCGCTCAAACCCCACATGAAGGTCCTGGACATCGGCTGCGGCCCCGGCACGATCACCGCCGACCTGGCCACCCTGGTCCCGGACGGTCACGTCACGGGCGTCGACCACGCGCCGGGCATCCTGGACCGGGCGCGGGCCACCGCCGCCGAACGCGGCCTGGGCAACGTCGACTTCGCGGTCGCGGACGTGCACGCGCTGGACTTCCCGGACGACACGTTCTGCGTGGTCCACGCCCACCAGGTGCTGCAACACGTCGGGGATCCGGTGCAGGCACTGCGCGAGATGCTCCGGGTCACCGCCCCGGGCGGGTTCGTCGCCGTACGGGACTCGGACTACGCGGCCATGACCTGGTATCCCCAACTGCCGGGCATGGACGCGTGGCTGGACCTGTACCGGCGGGTGGCCCGGGCCAACGGGGGCGAGCCGGACGCCGGGCGCCGACTGAGGTCCTGGGCGCTGCGGGCGGGCCTGACGGACATCACGGCGACCTCCGGCACCTGGACCTTCGCCACCGCCGAGGAGCGGGCGTGGTGGAGCGGGCTGTGGGCGGACCGCACGGTGGCGTCGGCCTACGCCGAGCGGGCCACGGAGGGCGGCCACGCGACCGACGCGCAGCTGCGGGACGTGTCGGCGGCCTGGAGGGAGTGGGGCCGGCGGGAGGACGGCTGGTTCAGCGTCCTGCACGGGGAGATTCTGTGCCGAAAAGATGTCTGAATCTCCGTTTCCGGGAAACCCGGAACACAGGAGGTTCACACTATGGTTCCGATTCTGCTCGTGCTGCTTCTGGTACTGATTCTTTTCGGTGCCGGTTTTGCGGTGAAACTGCTCTGGTGGATCGCACTGGTCGTTCTGGTGCTATGGCTTCTGGGCTTCCTGATGCGGGGTACGACCGCGGGCGGAGGCAGGGGCCGCTGGTACAGGTGGTGACGCACCAGCGGTGAAGTGATCCCGGAGTGAATCCGGGATCCGGCGGTCCGAGCGGCCCGAAATCGGGAAACCCGATTTCGGGCCGCTCGCCGCTGGTCCCGAAGACCCGCCGCCTCCGGCGGGCGTCCGCTAGCGGTCGACCGCGAAGGAATAGGCGGCCCAGGGCCCGGTGAGTTCCACCCGTATTCCCGGCACCTCGCCCTTCGTTCGTTCGACGAGTTCGACGAATTCCTCGCATTCGGCACGCGGCACGAGATAGGCGGCGTCGAACACGTTCTGCCCGTACGCGCCGGAACGGACGGCGTCCCGTGAGGCGTGCAGCCGGAAATCCTCGGCATGCGCGGACAGTGTTTCGTGCAGCCCCTTCGCACCTTCCACCGGTTCTGTTTTCCCTTCCGTTTCCGCTTCCGTCCGCGCGTAGGCTTTGACGCTCCATTCCACCCGCCCGTGCAGACGGTCGAGGGTGCGGCGGAAGTCGTCCTCCCCCTTCTCGATCATCACGCGCACGGCACTGTCGTCCCGGAACACGGTGCCCGGCGACAACGGCAAGGGCGTGGTGACGACGGTGAGCGCGTCGATCACGCCCTCGTGGGCTCGGGCGGTGGCGGTGAGCCACTCCGGGTCCTCCAGCCGGCCGCGGAGCGGTTCCTCACCGAACTCCCGCTCCGGGACATGGCTGACCACGGCGACCAGACCGCGGTGCTGGAGCAGCCGGGGCGGATCCCCGGCCACGCCCGTCAGCTGGGCCTGCAGCGGGGTGCCGAAGGGGTGACAGACGGCGTAGACGTACCGCAGTCCGGTCATGGTGCCTCCTCCTGACCACCGACGGGATCCGGTTCCGTCAGGGTCGTCCTGCGGCCCGTCGCATATGCCAGCCCGGGTGGCCGCTCGGCCGCCGGCCAAACCCGCACGCGGGCACGCGTCCGGGAGGAGGTACGTTGTGCCTGCTCAGAGGCAGTGCGTGTGTCAGCCACGCAGTGCGTTGAGGCGACGCCGGGCGGGGCCGAGGGCACGTCCCCGCGTCAGCAGCCCGGCCCACGGGTCGGAACGGGCCTGTTCGACGGCGTCGGCGACGGTCCACCGGCGGGCGTCGAGCCCCGGCTCGTCGAGCTGGCTCCACGCGATGGGGGTCGCCACGGGCGCGCCGGGCCTGGCCCGGACGGTGTAGGGCGCGACGACGGTCTGCGCGTAGGCGTTGCGCTGCACGTCGAGGTAGAGCCGGTCGCCGCGCTCCTTCTTGCGGGCGGCGGTGGTCAGCCGGTCGGGATGGCCGGCGACGAGGGTGTCGGCGGTGTCCCGGGCGAAGGCGCGGACCTCGTCGAAATCGTGGCGCCCGTCGAGCGGCACGACCACGTGCAGTCCGCGTGAGCCGGTGGTCATCAGGGCCGAGGGCAGTTTCAGCTCGTCGAGCAGTTCCCCCAGCAGCCGGGCCGCCTCCCGCACCGCCTCGAAGTCCGCGCGGGAGTCCCCGGGGGGATCCAGGTCGAAGACCATCCGGTCGGGCCACTCGGCGCGACGCGCGCGGGACAGCCAGCGGTGCAGGGTGAGGGCCGCCTGGTCGGCGAGGTGGAGCAGGGTGGCGGTGTCGTCGCACACGGTGTGCCGGACGGTACCGCCCTCCTTGGCCAGCTCGACCCGGGTGATCCACTCCGGGTAGTGCTCCGGGGTGTTCTTCTGCATGAACCGGGGGCCGGTGATGCCGTCCGGGTGCCGCTCCAGCATCAGGGGGCGGCCCCGCAGGTGCGGCAGCATGAACGGGGCGACGGACCGGTAGTAGTCGACCAGGTCGCCCTTGGTGTACTCCTTCGCGCCGCCGTCCCCGGGGAAGAGCACCTTGTCCGGGCGGTGCACCCGCACGGTGTGCCGCCCCGCCCGGACGGTCCGGCCGTCGCCGCCGCTCACCGCACGACCGCCTCCTCCACCAGCAGTTTCCCGGCCGCCGCGATCGACTCGGCGTCGATGCCCGCGGCGTGCAGCTGCTCGTCGGGCGACCCCGAGCCGGGCATCGTACGGACGGCCAGGCGCACCAGACGCGGTACCGGCCGCCCGTCGGTGAAGGCGTCGAGGACGGCGTCGCCGATGCCGCCCTCCTCGTGGTGGTCCTCCACGGTGAGCAGACAGCCGGTCTCCTCGGCGGCCCGGCGCAGGGTGGGCCGGTCGACGGGCTTGACCGAGTACAGGTCGATCACCCGGACCGGGATGCCGTCCCGGTCCAGCGCGTCGGCGGCGGCGAGCGCCTCGTGCACGGTCACCCCGGCCGCGACGATCGTCAGCCGGTCGTGCCCGGAGGCGCGCAGCACCTTGCTGCCGCCGACCGGGAACTCCTCGTCGGCCCCGTAGATCACCGGGCTGTCGCCGCGCGAGGTCCGCAGATAGCGCACGCCCTCCAGGCCGGCCATCTCGGCGACGAGCCGCGCGGTCTGGTTGGCGTCGCACGGGTACAGCACGGTCGAGCCGTGCACCGCCCGCATCATCGCCAGGTCCTCCAGCCCCATCTGGCTGGGCCCGTCCTGGCCGATCGCGGCGCCCGCGTGCGAGCCGACGAGGTTGACGCCGGAACCACTGATCGACGCCATCCGGATGAAGTCGTAGGCGCGTGTGAGGAACGCCGCGAAGGTGGAGACGTACGGCACCCAGCCGCGGGCCGCGAGCCCGACCGCCGCCGCGACCAGCTGCTGCTCGGCGATGTAGCACTCGACGTAGCGGTCGGGGTGCTCCTTGGCGAAGGCCTCGGCGCGGGTGGAGTCGCCGACCTCGCCGTCCAGGGCGACGACGTCCCCGCGCGCGGTGCCGAGCGCGGCGAGGGCCTGTCCGAAGGCGTCCCGGGTGGCCACGTCCTCGCCGCCCTTGTCCCAGCGCGGCAGTTCCAGCTGTCCGGCGCGCACGGAGTGCAGCAGGCGGGCGGCCGGCGGCTCCTGCACCTCGACGCGGAGGTCCCGGACCCCGCCGAGTTCGGCGATCGCCTCGTCGGCGTCCGGCAGCGGCTTGCCGTGCAGGCCCTCACGGTCCTCGACGGAGGCGACGCCCTTGCCCTTCAGGGTGCGGGCGAGGATCACGGTCGGCTGCCCCTTGGTGGACTCGGCCTCGCCGTACGCCCGGTCCACGGCGTCCACGTCGTGGCCGTCCACCTCGACGGTGTGCCAGCCGAAGGCCTGGAAGCGGCGGGCGTAGGCGTCGAGGTCGTGGCCGTGCCGGGTCGGGCCGCGCTGGCCGAGCCGGTTGACGTCGACGATCGCGGTGAGGTTGTCGAGGTGCTCGTGCCCGGCGTGCTCGGCCGCCTCCCACACCGAGCCCTCGGCCATCTCGCTGTCGCCGCACAGCACCCACACCCGGTAGCCGGTGCGCTCAAGTCGCTTGCCGGACAGGGCGATTCCGACACCGACGGGCAGTCCCTGACCGAGCGAGCCGGTGGCGGTCTCCACCCACGGCAGCCGTCGGGGCGTCGGATGCCCTTCGAGCCGGCTGCCCAGCTTGCGGAAGGTCAGCAGCTCCTCGTCGTCGACGGCACCGGCCGCCTTGTACGCCGAGTACAGGAGGGGCGAGGCGTGCCCCTTGGACAGCACGAAGCGGTCGTTGCCCGGGTGGGTGGGGCGGTCGAAGTCGTAGCGGAGGTGGTGGGCGAAGAGAACGGCCATCAGGTCCGCGGCGGACATCGACGAGGTCGGGTGCCCGGAGCCCGCGGCGGCCGAGGCACGTACGCTGTCGACGCGCAACTGCTGGGCCAGTTCGACGAGTTCACGGGTGTTCATGAGTCTCCTTCAGTGGTGGGATCCATCGGGGGTGCCGAGGGCTCGGCGGGCTCGCCGGCGGGGGCGGGTCGGTTCTTCGCCGACCCGGGGCCCGGACGGTTCCCGGCGGGCGCGGCGGCGACAGGCCGGTTCCTCGCCGGTTCGCCGCCCGGCTGGTTCTTCGCCGGCTCGGGTGCGGGCCGCTCGCCGCTGTCGGACGCCGTGTCCACGGCCGTGGCGGCGTCGGGCCCGGACCGGGCCTGCGCGCCTGGTGTCGCCTGCGCGCTCTGTGTGTCCCGCGCGTCCCGCCCGGCCTGCCGTCGTTCCGGTCCGCCCGTCGAGGTCGGCACCGTCGGCCTCGCCGAGGACCAGCCGTACCCGGGGCAGGGTGGCCGCCAGGGAGACGGTGGCCCGGCGCGGCTCCAGGATCCCGGCGGCGACCTGGGGCAGCAGGGGCAGGTACAGGAAGCGGTCGGTCGGGTTACGCAGGGTGATGCCGGCCTTGCCGCGGGCCGTCCGGGCCGGCTCTCGGGCCGTCCGGTACCCGGCGAATCCGGCACCGACGATCACGATGCGGGGTCGGCTCACAGTGCGCCTCCGGGGCTGTCGCGTACCTCGGGAGCCTTCCGCGTCCCCCTGGCCAGGACCCCCAAACGTCCGCGGGGCCTCCCGGTGGCCGGATTCCTCCGGATATATCGGCGCGGACCGGCGCGGTGGGCCGCGTCGGCGGGACCAGCGTGCCGGGGCCGCTCGGCGAGGCTCCGGTGACGCTGCCCGCCGGTGACAGGGCCGGGCCCGTCCGTGGAGAGGCCGGCGGTTTCGCGCCGCGCGGGCCGCAACGCGTGGGGCCTGGCGGCACACCCGCCAGGACGCGCGGGGTCGCCGCGGCGGCCCGGCCGGGCGGCCACCTACGCGTCGGCCCGCACGGCGACGGCCGATGTTCTGGTCGGCGCGGGCGGATCGTGTGAAACGATCTCGCATTCCCGGCCGCCCCAACTAGGCTCGTCCGCATGGACATTCTGGGAGCCACGCTGCGCGTATGCGTCGACGACCTGGAGACCGCGGTCCCCTTCTACGAGCGACTGGCGGGCGGCACCGCCCTGCGTTTCGAGCGCGGCGGTGTGCAGGTCGCCGCGGTCGGCTGCTTCCTGCTGATGAGCGGGCCGCAGGCCGAGCTGGAGGTGCTGCGCAAGGTCGCCGCGACGATCGCCGTCAAGGACGTCGACGAGGCCCACCGGGTGCTGACGGAGCTGGGTGCCCACGTCGTCGCGGGCCCGCTGTCGACACCGGCGGGCCGCAACCTGATCGCGATGCATCCCGACGGGATGGTCTACGAGTACGTCGACCGCGGCGGCGCGTGACCTCTCGGCGCGGGCCGGTACCCGTCAGCCCCGCTCGGCTCCGGTCGCCCCGGCGACCGCGGACACGACGACGTCGGTGAGCAGGGCGCCCGCCGTGCCCTCCGGGTCCAGGTCGGGGTCGTAGATCGTGACGTTGAGGCCGACGCAGTGCGGGGACGCGAGCAACGGCCGCAGCAGGGCGACGAGTTCGTCGGGCATCAGGCCGTCGGGGTCGGGGCTGTCGACGGCCGGCATGACGCTCGGGTCGAGCACGTCGGCGTCCAGGTGCACCCAGAAGCCGTCGAGTTCGGGCACCTCGAAGGCCTGCGCGGTGGCGCGGGCGAGGGTGTCCGCGCCCCACTCCCGGAGGTCACCGACGGTGACGACGGGGATCTTCAGGTCGGCGAGTTCGGCCCGGTCCTCGTCGAAGCAGTCGCGGATGCCGAACAGCCGGACGTCCTCGTCCCGCAGATACGGCCGGAGTCCCTCCAGGTTCGTCAGGTCGTCCTGCCCGCGCCCGGTGGCCAGGGCGACCTCCTCGCCGCCCGCCGCCCCGATCCGGTCGGAGTTCCCGGGGTGACGGAAGTCCGGGGAGGCGTCCACGGCGGCCAGCCCGTAGCGGCCGACGCGGCGCAGCGCGAGGGAGGCGCCGAGCTGGATGGAGCAGTCGCCCCCGAGGACGAGGGGAAACTCACCGGCGCGCACATGCCGCTCGATGCGGTCGGCGAGCCTGCGGGTGTACGCGGCGAGGGCGACCGCGTTGAAGACGCCGTCGCCCTCCTGCCAGTCCCCGAGGTCGTAGCGCGGCGGCACGACCACACCGCCCTCCAGGGCGCGCAGCCGCTGCACGATCCGCTGCTCGCGCAGGGCGCCGGCGAGCTTGTGGCAGCCGGGGACGGTGCCGGGCGCGGGCGGGCGCAGGCCGAGGTTGGAAGGGGCGTCGAGCACCACGATGGTCCGCATGCGGGTCATCCTCGCCGACGGGAGGAATTGCCGGAACCCCGCGGCCCGGCGGCGCCCGCCCGCATCTCGGCGGTGATCGCCCACCGCTCATGATCCCGCCAGGCCCCGTCGATGAAGATCATGTCCGGCGAGAAGCCCTCCAGCCGGAATCCGCACCGGCGGGCCAGCGCGATGGACGCCGCGTTGCCGGGCTGCACGTTGATCTCCAGCCGGTGCAGCCGCATCGCCCCGAAGGCGTGCCCCACCACGAGGTCCAGCCCCTCCCCCATCAGCCCGCGCCCGACGGCGTGCGCGAAGGCGCCGTATCCGAGGGCCCCGCACCGGAAGCCGCCCTCGACGATGTTGTTGATGTTGATGAATCCCGCGACGGCCCCCTCCCGCTCCTTCTCGCAGACCAGGAACCCGGCCTTGGCCGGATCCTCGATCAGCCGCCCGGCGTACGCGGTGTAGGCACTGGCGCTGTCCGGCGGGGCGAGCCACGGCCGGTGCAGCTCCGCGCTCTCCCGGACCCGGGCGGTGAACTCGGCGCCGTCCTCGTAGGTGAAGTGGCGTATCCCCACGCGGGGGCCCTCGGCGAGGTAGGGGGACATGGTGGTGTGTGGCATCCCGTCAGCCTAAGGCCCGCTAGCTGCGGCGTTTCATGGCATACACCCCGCACAGGGCGCCGATGGCCGCCGTCGCCAGGAGCGCCGTCCACAGAGGCATCGTCACCTCCGGGATCAGCAGCCGGATCCTGGTGGCGCGGGTGTTCTCGAAGATGAAGATCAGGGTGAGGAGGGCGAGCAGCAGCACGATGATCCGGGCCGGTGTCATCACCCGCCTCTTCCCGCCGGGCCCCGCGCCACCCTCGGAGGTCTTCGCGTTCATAGGACCAGCATGGTCCGCCGGCACCCGGTCCGCGCGCCGAACAGCGTGACACAGGGTGACGGGCGGGCCGTGCGGGTGGCCCCGGTCAGCGAAGAGCCGGTGCGTCGAGTGTCAACGTGCCCGCGTCGGCGTCGAGTTCGGCGGTCACACCGAAGGGCACGGTCAACGCCCCCTCGCAGTGCCCGAATCCGAGCTCCTCGACCACCGGCACCCTGAGGCCGCCGAGCCGGTCGGCGAGGACCGCGCGCAGGGCGTCGTACGGACCGCACCGGTTCCAGGAACCGAGCGCGATGCCGGCGACGCCGTCGAGCCGGCCGCCGCGCAGGAGTTGGGTCAGCATCCGGTCGACGCGGTACGCCGGTTCGCCCACGTCCTCGATCAGCAGCAGGCCGCCGCGTGCCGTGGTGCGGGCGTGCGGGGTGCCGAGGTCGGAGGTGAGCATGCTCAGGCAGCCGCCGAGCGTGACACCCCGGGCCCGTCCGGGGGCGAGGGCACCCCCGGAGGCGCGGCTGGTGAGGGTGCGGACCGTCTCCGGTGCGAACAGCGTGGCCTTCAGATGGTCCTGCGCCCGGGCGTTCTTGACGAAGTCGACGCCCGCGGCGGCCGGTCCGTACAGGGTGACCAGGCCGAGCCGGGTGGCGAACGCCTCGTGCAGCACCGTGACGTCGCTGAAGCCGACGAACACCTTCGGCCCGGCCGCCCGCATCGCCGTCCAGTCGAGCAGGTCGACCATGCGCTGCGCCCCGTACCCGCCCCGCGCGCACAGCACCGCGTCCACGGACGGGTCGCACCAGGCCTGCTGCAGATCGGCGGCGCGGTCGGCGTCGGAGCCCGCGAGGTAGCCCAACTCGCCGTGCACGTCCAGCACATGAGGGGCGACCACGGGGTCGAGGTCCCAGCCGCGCAGCACGTCGAGCCCGGCCTGCAGCCGCTCCTCCGCGACGGGCCCGCTGGGTGCGACCACGGCCACCCGCGCGCCGGGGGCGAGTCTGGACGGCCGGACGAGTTCGGTCACTCGGTGAGCTCCAAGGTGGGGACGGCGGGCGGGTTCAGCCCGAGGACCTGGGCGTACAGCGAGAGTTCGGACTCCAGGACGCGGACCATGGTCTCCGCGCGGCGGAAGCCGTGCCCCTCCCCCTCGAAGGCGATGTAGGCGTGCGGCACCCGGCGGCCCGCCATGCGGTCCAGGAGGCGTTCGCACTGCGCGGGCGGGCAGATCACGTCGTCGAGCCCCTGGAGGAGCAGGAAGGGCGCGGTGATCCGGTCGGCCTGTTCGGTGGGCGAGCGCTCCGCGTACCGGCCGGGAACCTCGGCGTACGGTCCGACCAGGCTCTCCAGGTACCGCGACTCGAAGTCGTGGGTCTCCCCCGTCGCCCAGCCCGCCAGGTCGAGGATGGGGTAGATGATCGTGCCGCAGGCGTAGACGTCGGTGGCGGCGAGGGAGGCCGCCGCGGTCCAGCCGCCGGCGCTGCCGCCGCGTACGGCGAGCCGGGCGCGGTCGGCGGTGCCCTCGTCGGCGAGGGCGAGCGCGACGGCCGCGCAGTCCTCGACGTCGACCACCCCCCATTGCTCGCGCAGCCGTTCGCGGTAGGCGCGGCCGTACCCGGCCGAGCCGCCGTAGTTGACCTCGGCGACACCGATGCCCCGCGAGGTGAAGTAGGCGATCTCCAGGTCCAGTACGAGCGGCGCCCGGCCGGTGGGCCCGCCGTGCGCCCACACGACGTACGGCGGCAGTTCGCCGCCGGGGGCCACGCAGCCGGGGTTGTGGGGCGGGTAGATGTGGGCGTGGATGTCGCGCCCGGCGGGTCCGGTGAAGGTGCGGATCTGCGGCTCGGGGTAGTGGGCGGGGTCCACGGCGTCGTCGTGGGCGGCGCCGATCACCCGGGCGCGGCCGGTGCGGGCGTCCAGTTCGACGACCTCGTAGGCGCTGCGCGGGCTGGCTCCGACGGCGATGATCCGGTCGCCGTGCACCGCGAGGGTGGGCGCGAACTCGGTCCAGGGGCCCGCCGCGTCGACGACCTCCCCGGTCTCCGGGTCGAGGATCCCGAGGGTGGTGGCACCGCGGCCGTGTACGACGGCGATCAGACCGCACTCCAGCGGGGCGAACCAGCGGTGGCCCAGCTTCCAGAGGGGCCCGCCGAACTCCTCCTCGCGCGGGCAGAGCGGGACACCGCCGTCCGTTCGCGGGACACCGACGACGGCGTTCGGCGGTCCGTGCTCCGCGTACAGGTTCCACCAGCCCGTGCCGTCGGCCGCGTACAGCAGACGGCCGTCCGCCGACCACTCGACCTGGGCGACGGACTCCTCCGGCCCGCCGGCCACCGTCCGGGCCCCGCGGAAGGTGCCGTCCTCGTGGACCTCGGCGGTGACGAGTTCCGTCCCGTCCCACGGCATCCGCGGATGGTCCCAGGCGAGCCAGGCCGCGCGCCGTCCGTCGGGCGAGAGGCGGGGCCCGGTGACGAACCGGTGCCGGTCGTCGGTGAGTTCGCGGACGCCGTCCCGGTCCTGGGCCGCGGAGCCGTCCAACGGCACGGCGGCGAGCACCCGGCGCACGTCGGTGGGCCCCTCGCCGGTGAACTCCTCCAGCACGCACCAGACTTCGCCGCGGTCGGGCAGCAGCAGCGGGTCGGCCCAGCGCAGCCCGGCGCCGACCGGGGACAGGGGCGTCAGCGGCTGTGGTGCGGTGCCCGGCCGGAACCGGTACATCCGCTGGTCGGCGAAGTGCACGAACACGACGAGGGGTTCGCCGTCGACGCTCGCCCCGGCCCAGGGCTGTCCGCCGTACTCGATGACCCGGCTGCGCACGTTCCACGGCGCGGGCAGCACCGGCTCCTCCGTGCCGTCGGGGGCGCGCCGCACCAGGGTGCGCCGGCCGCCCTCGGTGGGCCGTGGTGCGGTCCACCAGGTCTCGTCGCCGACGAGGCCGACGTATTCGGGATGCCCGTCGTGCGCGGCGGCGAGCGCCGCATCGATGGACGAGGGCCACGATCCGTACGCCAACGTCCGCACTTCGTCCCCCAGTCGATAGGACCTGTCCTGGCTAGGCCGTGCGCAGGAAGCGGTCGAGTACCCGGACGCCGAAGTGGAGTGCCTCGACGGGGACCCGCTCGTCGACCCCGTGGAAGAGCGCCTGGTAGTCGAGGCCCTCCGGGAGCTTGAGCGGGGCGAAGCCGTAGCCGGTGATCCCCAGGCGCGAGAACTGCTTGGCGTCCGTGCCGCCGGACATGCAGTAGGGCACCACATGCCCCTCGGGTGCGAACTCCTCGACGGCGGCCCGCATCTTCGCGTACGTCACCGAGTCCACCGGCGCCTGGAGGGCCACCTCGCGATGCTCGAACTCCCAGTCCACGTCCGGCCCGGTGAGCAGGTCCAGGGTGGTGCGGAACTCGTCCTCGGCGCCGAAGAGGAACCGTCCGTCGACGTGGGCGACGGCCTCTCCCGGAATGACGTTGACCTTGTAACCGGCGTCCAGCATGGTCGGGTTGGCGCTGTTGCGGACGGTGGCCTCGACCAGCGCGGCGGCCGGGCCGAGCTTGTCCAGGAGGACGTCCACCTCGGTGGGGTCGGTGTCGATGCCGTACAGCACGGCGAGTTCGGTGAGCGCGGCGCGTACGGTCGGGGTCAGGCGGGTCGGCCACTCGTGCTCGCCGATCCGGGTGATCGCGGCGGCGAGGCGGGTGACGGCGTTCTCCCGGTTCACCTTGGAGCCGTGTCCGGCGCGTCCGCGTGCGGTGAGCTTCAGCCAGGCGGTGCCGCGCTCGCCCGCGGCGATCGGGTAGAGCTCCCGGCCGCCGCCGTCGTGGAAGGTGAACGCCCCCGACTCGCCGACGGCCTCCGTGCAGCCCTCGAACAGCCCGCGGTGCTCGGCGGCGAGGAATCCGGAGCCGTCCCGGGCGCTGGCCTCCTCGTCGGCGGTGAACGCGACGACGATGTCCCGCCGGGGCCGTACCCCGTGCCGGGCCCAGTCCCGGACGACGGCGAGGATCATCGCGTCCATGTTCTTCATGTCGACCGCGCCGCGCCCCCAGACGACCCCGTCGCGGATCTCCCCGGAGAAGGGGTGCACGCTCCAGTCCGCGGCCTCGGCGGGCACCACGTCCAGGTGACCGTGGACGAGCAGCGCGTCGGCGGACGGGTCGGTGCCCTCGATCCGGGCCACCACGTTCGTCCGGCCCTTCGTGCGCTCCAGCAGCGTGGGCTCCAGCCCCGCCTCGGCGAGCCGCGCGGCCGCGTACTCGGCGGCGGGCCGCTCCCGGCAGTCGCCGCCGCCCCGGTTGGTCGTGTCGATCCGGATGAGGTCGGAGGTGAACCCGACCACCTCGTCCAGTGCCTGCTGGTCAGCCATACTGTTCCTCCACCGCGGCCGAGACGATCGTGGTGACCGCCTTGAAGGCACGGATCCCGTCGTACATGGTGCCGCTGGTGTACGCCACCTTCCGCTCCCCGACACGCGAGACACCCGGTACGACGGTGGCTGCCATCGCGAGGTGCTCGGCGTCGAATTCGAGGGCCACGGTATATGGTCCACCGGCGGCCGGATCCCGTCGCCCCGCCAGCGCGGCGGCCTCTTTCGCGGCGGCGCGGATGTCGACGGCGGTCCTGGCCGGGGTGCGGCACACCGCGGCGTACCGCGAGACGTGGTCCTTGACGGCGACCTTCAGCGCCTCGGGGGCGTAGCCGAGCGCGTCCTCGCAGGCCACGTCGTCGCCGGTGACGAGGACGACGGGCACGCCGTACTCGGCGACGACGTGCGCGTTGAGGAGGCCCTCGCTGGCCCGTACGTCGTTCAGCCAGACCCCGGTGATGGAGTTGGCGAGGTAGGTGTGGGCGAGGACACCCTCCATGCCGGCGCCCGCGTGGTAGCCGACGAAGGCGATGCCGTCGACGTCGCCGTGCTGGACGCCCTCCACCATGGACAGCGACTTGTGCCGCCCGGTGAGCATCTCGGTCCGCTCGTCGAGCTGTTCGAGGAGGAGGTTGCGCATCGTCCAGTGGGCCTCGTTGACGAGCACCTCGTCCGCGCCGCCGTCGAAGAACCCGAGCACGGCGGCGTTGACGTCCGAGGTGAACATCGAGCGGCACCGCTCCCACTGCGGGGTCCCCGGCAGTACGTCGGCCGGCCAGGTCACCCCGGTGGCGCCCTCCATGTCGGCGCTGATCAGGATCTTCATGCTCCGTCACGTTACGCGCGCGGCGGCCGACCGGCCAGGAAGCGTCGGCGCGTCCGCGGGAGGGGCCCGGGCGCTCAGTCCTGATGGATGCGGTCCACGAGGATGTCGATGACCAGTGGTGTGCGAGGTCCGAAGCTCAGCAGCACCCCGTCCTCCAGGGTCACGACCCGCCGGTCCGCTCCGGCCGGGGTCTCGCGGATGCCCGGGATGTCGACCAGTCCGTCCACACCGCCGACCGAGGCGAGGCCCTTGTCCATCATGAGGATGACGTCGGGCTGGGCCGCGACCAGGGCCTCGCTGGTGAGGGGGGTGAAGGGCCGGTCCAGGCCGGTCTCGACGCCCGCGTCGACCGCTCCGGCCGCGTCGATCAGCGAGTCGGCGCCCGATCCCCTGCCGCCCATGAGGTAGACGGCCGCGCTGCCGCGCATGTAGAGGAAGGCCACCTTGGGCCTGCTGCCGTCGGGCACGGCCGCCCTGGCAGCGGCGAGGTCCTCGGCGATACGGGCGTTGAGGGCCTGGCCGGCGGCCGGCACGCCGAGGGCCTCGGCGATGCGCGTGGTGCGGGTGGCGACGTCGGCCAACTTGGTCGCGGGGTCGAGGACGACGACGGGGATGCCGGCGTCGCGGATCTGCTCGATGGCCTCCTGCGGCCCGGTGTCGGTGTCGGCCAGCACGACGGTCGGCCGGAGCGAGAGCACGCTCTCCGCGCTGACGTCGTGTGCCTTGGTGACCTGCGGGAGCTTCTTGGCCTCGGCGAAGGTGGCGGTGATGTCACGGCCGACGACGCGGTCGCCGAGCCCCAGCGTGAAGACGATCTCCGCCACGCCTCCGTTGAGCGGCAGGATGCGCGAGGCGTCCTTCACGGTCACCTCGCGGTCGTCGGAGGAGTCGACGGTGACCGGGAGTTCGGGCGTGGGCGCCTTGCCCGCCAGCGGCACGAGGGTGTTCTTCGCGAGCTGCTTCTCGGCCGCGGCGGCCCGAAGACTCGCGGACGCCGGGGAGGCCTCCGACGCCTCCGATCCCCCCGCGGACGTGCCGGAGGTGCCGCCGCCGCAGGCCGCCGTCAGCAGGGTGAGCGCCAGAGCGAGGGCGGCGAGCGGGGCGAAGCCCCGGCGTCGCGGGGACGGTTGGGATCTACCGGACATACGCATCGCTCGGCCTCTCGATTCTCGCGGACACATTCAGTTGATCAGTAGCTTAGGTTAGGTTTACCTTAATAACTCTTGGCGGGGGTGTTGCCGTGAATGGGGCAAGTGGCCTGTATGGCAGGCGCGTTGCGGGGTCGGCCGTGCTGGCGGCGATCGCTCTGACGCTTTCGACGACCGTGCCCGCGGTTGCCGCGGGCACGTCGGCGACGGGACCCGAGGGACAGAAACTCACCGTCTCCCGGGCCTCCGGCCTCGACGCGGCGGGCGAGACCGTGACGGTCTCCGGCACCGGCTACAACACCGAGAAGGGCATCTACGTCGCCTTCTGCGTGGACAACGGGGCCGGCAAGACACCCACGCCCTGCGTCGGCGGCGTCGACATGTCCGGCGAGTCGGGGGCGTCCGTCTGGGTCTCCTCCAACCCGCCCTCCTACGGCGAGGGTCTGGCCAAGCCGTACGGCGGCAGCGGGCACAAGGGCACGTTCAGCGTGAAACTCAAGGTGCGCGCGAAGGACGCGAACACCGACTGCACCAAGTCCGGCGTGACCTGCGCGGTGATCACCCGCAACGACCACACGCGCGGCGGCGACCAGACCCAGACGGTCCGCGTCCCGGTCACCTTCAGCGGCGGCGGGTCGAGCGGGGACGCCTCGGCGACCCCGACCGCGACGGCCGGCGCGAGCACCACCGGCGGCACGACGACCGCCGGGGCGGCCGGGACCGACGACGACACGACGTCGTCCGGCCCGCTGGCCACCACCGGTTCCACCGCCCTGACGGTCGGGCTCACCGCGGCCGCGCTGGTCGCGGCCGGCACCGGCACCTGGTTCTGGGCCCGCCGTCGCCGCACCGGCCCGGCCGACGCCGGCTGACGGCGACTCCCCACCGCACACCACGAGGGAGAATTGACGATGGTGAAGAGACCCGGCGCCGCCGCTCTGGCGGGCGGCGCCCTGTTCGCACTGCTCTGCTCGGACCCGGCGGCCGCGCAGGACGGGGAGACGTTCCCCCGCGAGGTGTCCGGCGGGTACGCGAGCTGGTCCACGGCGGATGCCGAACTCGCCGACCAGGGCGTGTCGTTGGACGTCACCGAACCCGCCGTACAGGGGTCCGCGGGCCGCGTGTGGTTCCCGGCCACCGGCGGCGGCGCGAACCCCGGGACCGGCGACGCGGAGGTGGAGCTGGCCGGGACGGCACGGCTGACCGGCGCCGACCGGCCCCTGGCCCTCGGCGGTCTGCGACTGGAGCTGCGGGACGGCACGGGCGCGCTGCACGCGCGGACGGCCCTGGACGGCACGGCCCGTGACGTGGCCCTGGCCGCGGTGGAACCCGGCGACACCGCGCCGACCGTCCGTGCGGGCGGTGTGACCTGGACCGGACTGCGGGCGTCCCTCACGGACGAGGGCGCGCGGCTGCTCTCGGAGTGGAGCGGAGGGCGGTTCGCGCGGGGCGACGGCCTCGGCCTCCTCGACGTGACCGTGGGCACCGGTACCGGCGCGGCCCCCGAGGTGCCCGAGCAGCGGCCCGACGGCACACCACAGCCGTCCCCGAGCGCCACCGCGCCGGAGAAACAGCCGCCGGCGCCGCGACCGGAGGGGGAACCCTCGGCGGCGCTCACCCACACCGCGCTGGCCGCGGGCGGCGAACAGGAAGTCACCGGCGCGGGCTTCGAGCCCGGCGAGGTGGTGCTCGTCGCGATCGACGAGGACACCCGGTACCAGGCGGTGGCGGACGAACAGGGCCGTGTCGCCCGGGTGTTCCCGGTGTACGCGACGGCCACCGAGGGCGCACACGGCGTCGAACTCTCCACGGTCTCCGGCGAGCGCCGGGCCGTCACGCGGTTCGAGGTCCACGCCGCCTCGGACTGATCCGGCGTGCTGACGACAGTGAATTCCCTTCGAGGAGCGGACCGCACGGTCCGCTCCTCGGCATGCCCAATTCCCTTGCCATTTACCGAAGTTGGAAACTTTTTGCCTTCCGTTGACAAGCCGCCCGGATTGGTATTTAGGTTTGCCTTACCTAACTCCCCCGGAGTTGTCGCACCCAGAAAGGTGAAGAACTCACCATGAGAGCCGTCCTCCCCGCCCGCACCGCCGCCCGCACGGGCCTCGCCGTCGTCGCCTCCGCCGCCCTCACCCTGGGCCTGGCGACCTCGGCCTCCGCCGCCACCGCGACCCGCACGGTCGTCGACGCCGGCACCGCCTACAACCTGTCGGTGACCGCCCCGAACACGGCCACCGCGACGGGCCAGGTCATCAACGTCACCGGCTCCGGCTTCAACACCGGTCAGGGCATCTACGTCGGCGTGTGTGTGGTCGACGGCGCCCAGGGCGCGAACAAGCCCACCCCGTGCCTCGGCGGCCAGGACGAGTCCGGCTCCACCGGTGCCTCGCACTGGGTCAACAACGTCTTCGGCGGCATGTTCGCCAACAGCTCCAAGTTCGGCACGGGCGGCACGTTCAACGTGAACATCTACGTCAAGGCCACCCTCGACGACGGCAGCGTCTGCGGCCAGGACGTCGACTGCGCCGTCGTCACCCGCGCCGACCACTTCGACACCAACGACCGCAACTACGACGTCCACGTCCCGATCACCTTCCAGTAAGCCCTGGCAGCTCCTCCTGGTCCACGGGCCGGCCCGACCGGCCGGCCCGTCACGCCGTATCCACGATCACCTTCCCGTAGGAACCGCCATGACAGACGAGACAACCGAGCGGCAGCAGCCTCGGGGCCCGGCCAGAGCCCGGCTCAGACGCCCCGCGGCACTCCTGGGCGCCGTCGCCCTGGTAGCCGCCGGGGTCACGGCCGTGACCGTCGGTTCCCCCGCACAGGCCTCCGACACCCCGAAGACGGCGCTGGGCAAGGACGGCCAGAAGCTCACGATCTCCGCCTCAGCCGGCATCGACCCGGCCGGCGAGACCCTCCACGTCACCGGCGAGGGCTACGACGACACCAAGGGTGTCTACCTCGCCGTGTGCAAGGACAACGGCGACAACCGCATCCCCACCCCGTGCCTGGGCGGCGCCGACCAGAGCGGCAGCAGCGGTGCCTCGGTGTGGATCATCCCGAGGGACGCCTCCGACGAGGGCGCCGGCACGGTCGCCGAACGATGGGGCGAGGGCGGCACCTTCGACCTCGAACTCGGCGTCAAGGCCAAGGACGGCGGGCTCGACTGCCTGGAGGTCGCCTGCTCGGTCGTCACCCGCGTCGACCACAACGCCTCCGGCGACCGCTCCCAGGACGTCCGCATCCCGATCACCTTCACGGGCCAGGACCCGGGCGACGGCGGCGACGGGGTGGACGTCCCGCCGGGCACGGTCGGCTATGTCCGGTCCGCGGAGTTCACCACCGCCGGCCGTCCGCTGGACCTCCTGCTGCACCCCGACTCCGGGAAGCTGTACGTCGGTTCGGACAGCATCCCCGACACCTCCGACGTGGCCGAGCAGGGCCTGTACGTGCTGGACCCGCGGGACGGCAAGGTCCTCAGCCACATCGCGCAGGCCCCCGGCCTGAACGGCGCCATGGCCGCCCGGGTGGTCCGCCGGATCGCCGCCCCGCTGCCCGGCGACGGTGTGGTCTTCCACTACCCGCTGCGCGGCATCGGCACCGCCAAGGACGGTGACGGCGTCGCGCGGGGAGTCTGGTTCACGGGAGCGACGTTCACCGGCATCGGTCAGGATGCCGACACCTCCACCGTCCTCGTCGCGGCGGGCCCCGAACTCCGCCGGGTCGAGACCGCCACCGGCGCCGTCAAGGACACCATGACGCTGGAGGGCGGCAGCCAGCTCGGCGTGGACGCCACCCGCCGCGCCGCCTGGTCCGTCGGCACCGCCGAGGGCGGACCGGTGCTGCGCCGCGTCGACACCGGCACCTTCGAGGTGACCGCCACGGCCGAACTCCCCGCCGACTCCGTCTTCTTCGTCGAGCCGGACCCGGTCACCGGCAACGTCTGGGTGGCGAGCGGGACTTCGGTGCTCGTCTTCGACAAGGACGGCAAGATCCTCACCACCCTGACGGGTACGGACCGGCCCACCGCGGCGGCCTTCGACAAGACCACCGGCCGGGCCTTCGTGCTGCGTGAGGATCTCGCCGACAGCGCCTCGGACCAGACCGGCTCCCTGCAGATCCTCGACAGCGCGACCTTCACACCTGCCGCGGAACCGGTCGCCCTGCCGGGCAGCCTCGCGGGCGCCTTCGCGGGCCTCGCCGTGACCCCCGGCGCCACCTCCGTCTACCTCACCAGGCAGGCGGAGAGCAAGGTCGTCAAGCTCGACGTCCGGATGTCCCCCAAGGTCACCCAGTCCCCCACCGACCAGTCCGTCGCCCCCGGCGACGAGGTGACCTTCGTGGCCGCCGCCGACGGCACCCCGGCGCCGACCGTGCGCTGGCAGGTCAGCCCGGACGGCGGCCAGACCTGGTCCGCCGTCGAGGGCGCGACGAAGAACGCGTACTCCTTCACCGCGAAGGCGGCGCAGAACGGCTACGCGTACCGGGCCGAGTTCACCAACTCCGTGGGCACGACCCGCACTTCACCGATCACCCTGACCGTCACCGCGTCGGGCGGCGACGGCGGCACCACCGGTGGCGGCGGCGAGGACACCGACCCGTCCGGCTCGAAGACGGTCACCGGCCCCGAGGGTCAGAAGCTCACCGTCACCCCGGTCAACAACCTGGCGACCGAGGGCCAGCAGGTGAAGGTCACCGGCTCCGGCTACGACGTCGACAAGGGCGTCTACGTCGCCCTGTGCGTCGACAACGGCGCGGGCGAGCTGCCCACACCGTGCATCGGCGGCGTCGACATGTCCGGCGAGTCCCACTCCTCGGCGTGGATCTCCTCCAACCCGCCGGACTACGGCGAGGAGTTGGCGATCCCTTACCAGAACGGGGGCGCCTTCGAGGTCGAGCTCACCGTGGACGCCGAGGACGAGTTCACCGATTGCTTCGAGGCGAAGTGCGTGCTGGCCACCCGTGCCGACCACACCCTCTCCGGCGACCGCTCCCAGGACGTGAAGGTCCCGGTCGCGTTCGCCGGCCAGGACCCGGTGGACACCGACCCCGGCACCGGTGACACCGGCGGCACGGGGAACACGGGCGGCTCGGGCACGACGGGCGGTTCCGGCACCACGGGCGGCAGCGCCTCCGGCTCGACGACCGGCTCCGCCACCGGCGGCACGGGCACGTCCACCGCGGGCGGCAGCCTCGCCTCCACGGGTGTCACCGTGGTCTCCGCCGCCGCGCTCGCCGCCGCCCTGGTGGCCGCGGGCTGGGTGGCCTACCGCCGGGCCCGCACCACGGCCGACGCGACCACCGACTGACGCTCCGCCGCGACGAGACGCCCTCCGCACCCGATCGATCCGGGTCCGGAGGGCGTCTCGTCGCCCCGACGGGTCAGAGCGGGACCGCGACCGCGTTGTACGTGGTCTCGGGTGTCGGCGGCGTACTGAACCGGGCGTTGACCAGGTAGAGGCGGTTCCCGAAGCGGGCGGCCGTGGTCGGCACGTCGAAGCGCGGGTCGGTGATCGTCCCGCGCAGGGTGGCCGTGGTGGCCTTGG
Source organism: Streptomyces sp. NPDC032822 (assembly GCF_055578825.1). Lineage (NCBI taxonomy): Bacteria > Bacillati > Actinomycetota > Actinomycetes > Kitasatosporales > Streptomycetaceae > Streptomyces > Streptomyces sp. NPDC032822. Next base: position 41,128 of record NZ_JBVIOL010000005.1, read on the forward strand.
CGTCGAGGTCCCAGACGCTGACCAGGTTCAGGCGGTTCTGGACGACGTACAGTGTGCGGCCGATGCGCCACAGGCCGTCGCCGTTGACGACGTCGGCCTGCCCGACCAGCGTGATCCTCGTGGCGACCCCGGTCCTGACGTGCACCTGGTACAGCTCGCCCGGTGTGCTCTTGACGACGATCAGACCGCGGCCGTCGGGGGTGTCGACGATGCCGTTGGCGTTGTTGACGTCGGGCAGCTGCACCCAGTCGCCGGTCAGCGGCAGGGTGCGGATCGCGCCGCCCTTGCCGCCGCGCGGGACGCCGTAGAGGAACGCGGCGCGCGAGTCGGTGAACCACGCGCGGTCGCCGAGGAGCGTGACGTCGTTGATGAAGTGGCCGGTGGCCTCGGACAGCCGGTGGGTGGTGAGGAGTTCACCGGTGCGGGAGTCGTGGACCCGGGCGACGCCGGTGTTCCCGGCGACGTACAGCAGTCCGTCGTGGTCGATCTTCAGGCCGACGGAGACCAGGCCGGTGCCGCCCGCGAAGAGGATCCCGCCCTCTCCGGTGCGCAGGTCCGTGCGGTAGATCGCGCCGTTGGCACGCGACCCCAGGTACGCGTACGGCTTGCGGCCGATGGCGATGCCCTCGGGGAGCCAGCCGTTGGGAAGGGGGAACTCCGTGGGCCAGGTGGCGTTCCGGGTCGCGCTCGCCGGAGCGGTGCCGGCCGTGACCGCCAGGGCGGTCAGAGCGGCGCCGCCGAGCACGGCTCGCCGGGTCGGGCGGGGGTGGGTCGAGGTCATGGGTGAGGCCTCCATGAAGTCGGTTTCGTTGACAACAGCGACAACAACTGCGTTGACAATGAACTGAGTTGGCAACGATTTTGCGTGGCTCGGAGTTCCCTTCGACCCGGCCCGCCACCGGCGTCACACGGTGCGCCCCACCACCAGCCACTGCGACGGCAGTTCGATCCGGGTGCCGTCGGGCCGGTACTCCGTGGTGACGAGCGGCAGTTCACCGCTCGCCAGCACGGTCAGTCCGGCCGCGCCCAGATAGACGGGGATCGCGTCGTCGGCGACCTCGCCCGGCGCGATGCCGTGCCGCAGGACGGGCGCCAGCTTGGGCGGCGGGCCGTCGGGGCTCTGTGCCAGGCCCATCAGGACGGGCTTGGCGGCCTCGGACAGCTCGACCAGGAGCGCCCGGCCGCGCTCTCCGACGAGCGCGGCGAGCCCGTCCACCAGCGGCTGCCGGTCGTCGGGGTCGGCCTGGTGGAGGACGCCCCGCAGATAGACGTTGGCGTCGCCGAGTTCGGCGTGCAGGGTCTCCGCCTCGCCCTTCCCGGAGGCGTCCAGCAGCCGGTACGACGCCTGTCCCGCCGGGTCGGCGCGCCGGGCCCGGTCGAGGGCGGCGGCGGACAGGTCGGCGCCCAGGACGTGCGGGAACCGGTCGGCGAGGAACCGGGTCTGGGTGCCGTTGCCGCAGCCCAGATCCACCAGCGGCAGACCGGGGTCGACCAGGTGGGGCTCGAACAGGGCGAGATGGGCGCCGGCCGTCAGGATCGGCTCCGCGTCCCAGAACACGGCCCCCGGTTCCTCGGGAACCTCGCCCCAGAAACCCTCCCAGGCGTCCCGGTACCGATTCGTCACGCTCATGACCAACTCCCCAGGGTGCGACGACCGCCCGCCCCGAGTGACGGGCCAGTACGGTGTATCGCGCCCAGGTCGCGGCGACAAGCACATCGCGCATACCTTCACCACGCCTTCGACCCGCACACGCGGTCGCGCGCCCCCCGAAGCCGACCGGATCACCTCACCCGCGGCCGGGCAACACCCCAAGAGGCGCGGGGCTGTGTCGACATGCTGCTCCGCCGCGTCGGCGCGGCCCGCCACGGCGAGTTCGCGGCCGACGACCACCGCCCTCGCCCGGCTGTCACCTCTCGGCGGAGCGCCTCGGCAGCGTCAGTTCGAACCACACGGTCTTGCCGGTCTTCGTCCGGCTGGTCCCCCACTCGCGCGCGAGGGTGCTGACCACCCGCAGTCCGCGCCCGGAGTCGTCGTCGGGGCCGGCGCTCAGCAGCGTCGGCAGTTCGTGGTCGTCGTCGTCCACCTCGCACAGCAGGGTGTCGCCTCGGATCAGGCGCAGGTCGAGGGGGCGGTGGTGGGAGTGCCGTACGGCGTTGGTGACGAGTTCGCTGACCATGAGCTCGGCGGGGTCGGCGAGCTTCGCGAGCCCCCAGTCGTGGAGCTGTTCGCGGACCACGGCGCGGGCCCGGCCGACCTCGGCCGGGTCGAGGGGGAGCCGCCATTCGGCGACGTCGTCGGGTTCGATGCCGTTCAGGCGGGTCATCAGCAGGGCCACGTCGTCCTTGCGGCCCCCACTGGCCGCTTCCGAGAACGTCGCGGCGAGGGCGCGGATGATCGTGTCGCAGGCGTCGTCCATGGAGGCGGCCGGGTGCGCCGCGGACTCGCACAGGGTGGCGAGGCCGACGCCGATGTCCTCGCCGCGCACCTCCACCAGGCCGTCGGTGCACATCACCAGCCGGTCGCCGGGCTCCACGCGCACGCGGACCGCCTCGAACGGCACCCCGCCGACCCCGATCGGTGCGCCCGTCGGCAGGTCGAGCAGTTCACTGCCGCCGTCCCGGGCGCGGACCAGGACGGGCGGGATGTGACCGGCGTTGGCGAGGTGGAGTTCGCTCGCGATCGGGTCGTAGACGGCGTACAGACAGGTCGCGAGGTAGGTGTCGCCGAGGCGTTGGGCGAGGTCGTCGAGGTTGCGCAGGAGCTGTGCGGGCGGCAGGTCGAGGGCGGCCATGGTCTGCACGGCCGTCCGCAACTGGCCCATCATGGCGGCCGAGTTGAGGCCGTGGCCCATGACGTCGCCGACGACCAGGGCGGTGCGGGCGCCCGGCAGTTTCACCGAGTCGAACCAGTCGCCGCCGACCCGGCCCAGCAGCGTGCCGGGCAGATAGCGGGTGGCGATGTCGCAGCCCGCCATGCGCGGCGGGATGTGCGGGAGCATGCTGTCCTGGAGGGTCTCGGCGACGCTCTCCTGATAGGTGTACATGCGCGCGTTGTCGAGCACGAGGCCCGCGCGGGCGGCGAGTTCGGCGCCGGTGACGCGGTCCATGTCGTTGAACTCGACGCGCTCCGGGTGGCGCAGCAGGATCATGAAGCCGAGGACGACGTTGCGGGCCTTCAGCGGGACGACCAGCATGGAGCGGCCCGTGATCAGCGGCCGGATGTCGCGCTTCTCGAACTGCGAGGCGATCATGTGCCCCATCTGTTCGCTGATGCGCGGCACGAGGACGGGCTGACCGCTGGTCATGCACTGGAAGAACGGCGTGTGCGCCGGGAACGGCATGGCCTCGCCGACCGGCACGACGTCGTCCCAGCGGCCGGGTTCGTCGGTGTGTTCCAGGGCGACCCGGTGCCACATGGTCGTGGTGTCCGGCACCCCCTCGGAGAACTCTTCGCCGGCGACGACCTGTTCGCGCAGATAGGTACCGGCTACGTCGGTGAAGCGGGGCACGATGGCCTTGCTGACCTCGACGATGGTCTTCGCCAGGTCGAGGGAGGTGCCGATCCGGCCGCTGACCTCGTTCAGGAACTCCAGACGCTCGCGGACGGCGGCGTATTCGAGGTCCTCGACCTCGTCGGCGACGTCCTGCGGGAGGGCGTGGCCCGCTGCCAGGGCACGGGCCGCGCGGGCCCGGCGCGCCTTGCGCTCGACGCGCCGGGGCACCCCCCAGTCGGGGGCGACGGGCACCCGGTCGTTCTGGCTGAACTCCAGGACGGGATAGCCCAGTTCGAGGATCTGCGCGACGATGCGGGCGCTCTCCTCGACGCTCATGCTGGGCATGATCTCGGGGAGCCCGCGGGCCAGTTCCTCGGCGCCGGGGAAGTCGGTGTGCAGCGCGAAGCCGGGGGCGATCCGCTCGAACGCCATGTCCTGGGCGCCTTCTTCGGCGTCCTCGGGCCGCAGTCCGGCCGCGTCGGCGGCGAGGACGAGCAGGCGTTCGGGCCCGGGGCCGATCAGCGGGTAGGCCCACCACAGGACGTCGACACGGCCTTGGCCCTGGTCGGCGACGGTGAGGCGGGCGCGGCCCGCGGCCGGGTAGGACAGCCTGCCGTCGAGGGAGGTTTCGAGGTCGGGGCCGAGTCCCTCGTAGGTGGCGTACGCCCCGTAGGGGGCGACCTCGTCCTCGTCGGGCAGCGCGCCGGAGACGGGGAGCAGGTCGACCGCGGTCCGGCCGATCGCCTCGTCCTTGGTGGCGCCGAACAGGCGGCGTGCGCCCGTGCTCCAGTGGGACACCAGGCCGTCGCGGTCCACCGCGACGACCGCCAGCGGGATGCGTCCGGCCTCGGCGTGTTCCGCCGCGCCGCTCCCGGCTCCGGGGCTCGGGAACGCGTCCCTGTCGGTGCCACGGTCCATGGCCCAGGCCCTCTCTCCCCACGGCTCCGCGAGATCTGTGCCGCCTTCACCACCGTAGGGCGCCGGTCGGTCACGATGTGCGGCAATCAGGGAATTGGTCTCGCGGGATCGCACCGGCGCACGCCCCCGCGCCCCCACGCTGAGCTGGGACAACAGGTCCGGAGGCGCGAGGTTACTGACAGGTTTTCAGTCCTCGTGCCCGAGCTGGAGATCCCGTTCGGTGCGCCCGCCGCCCGCCACCCGGAGCACGGTGGCGACCGGCGGATACCCGGTGGCGATGACGGTGTACTCGCCGGACGACAGGTCGATGAACCGGAACGTCCCGTCCGGGCCGGTGGTGAGGGTGTCGACGACGTTGCCGGCCGCGTCCAGCAGCGTCACCCGCGCGTCCTCGACGGGCCGGCCCCCACCCGCCCGCACCGTGCCGCGCAGCACGGCCCCGCCGCCGAGTTCGACGTCCTGGCGGGTCTCCCGGGAGGCCTGGACGGTGACGGGGAGGGCGGCCGGGCGGAAGGCGGGCGCACTGGCGGCGAGGGTGTACTCGCCGGCGACCAGTTCGGTGACGACATAGCCGCCCTCGCGTCCGCTGCGGGTGGTGGCGACGACCTCGCCGTGCACGTCGGTGAGGGTGACGACGGCGTCCCGTACGGGGCCGCCGTCCGCGGTGACCACGTTCCCGGCGAGGCGTCCCGCGCCGCCGAGGACGACGTCCAGTTCGACGGGGCGCTCGCCGACCGTCACGGAGACCGCCTGCGGCCGGTGGCCGCCCGCCGCGGCGATCAGGACGTACGCGCCCGGGCCCGGCGCCGACAGCGCGTACCGGCCTTCCTCACCGCTCGCGCCCCGCCCGACCTGCTGTCCTGTGACGTCGATCAGGGTGAGGGCCGCCCGGGGCACGACCGTCCCGTCGGGGTGCCGGACGCTGCCGCACACCGGGATCCCGGCGGTGTACGCCGAGCGAGCCTGCGGAACCGGGGCGGGCGCGTGGGGGGACGCTGCGCTGTTCGACAAGGGGGTCTCCTTGAGGAAGAAGGCGAGGAGCAGGCCGAGCACGAGCACCGGCACCAGATAGAGGAAGATCCGCGGCATGGCGTCGGCGTACGCCTGGATGTAGCCGTCGCGCAGCGCCGGGGGCAGCGTGCGGACGAGCTGCGGGGTGAGGGACTCGGGGTCGGGCAGGGCGGCACCCCCGCGCGCGGGCAGGCGTTCGCGCAGCGCGTCCGCGAGCCGGTCGGCGAACAGGGTGCCGAAGACCGCGGCGCCGACGCTGCCGCCGATCTGCCGGAAGTAGTTGCTGGCGCTGGTGGCGGTGCCGAGGTCGGCGGGGCGTACGGAGTTCTGCACGGCGAGGACCAGGACCGGCATCACCATGCCGATACCGGCGCCGAGGACGGCCATCCAGATGCTGTAGTGCAGGCGGGGTGTGTCGGCCTCCAGACGGGAGAGCAGCCACATACCGGCCACGGAGAGCGCCCCGCCGACGATCGGGTGGATCCTGTAGTGCCCGGTACGGCTGATGAGTTGGCCGGAGATGATCGAGGCGCCGACGATGCCGGCCATCATCGGCAGCATCAGGAGGCCCGACTCGGTGGCGGAGACCCCGTCGACCATCTGCAGGTACGTCGGCAGATAGCTGGCGGCGCCGAACAGGGCGACGCCGACCACCAGCCCGATCAGTCCGGTGACGTTGAAGACCGGGTCCCTGAACAGGCGCAGCGGGATGAGGGGTTCGGCCGCGAAGTGCTCGGCGACGAGGAAGAGGAGGCTCGCGGCCACCGCGCCGGCGGCGAGTCCGAGGACGACCCGCGAGTCCCACGCGTACTCGGTGCCGCCCCAACTGGTCAGCAGGACCAGGCAGGTGGAGGAGGCGGCGAGCAGCAGGGCGCCCAGGACGTCGAACCGGGGCCGGGCCGTGGGCTTGGGGAGTTTCAGTACGACGGCGATGACGGCGAGGGTGACCAGGCCGAAGGGGACGTTGAAGTAGAAGCACCAGCGCCAGGAGAGGTGGTCGGTGAAGTAACCGCCCAGCAGGGGGCCGGCGACGGAGGCGAGGCCGAAGGCGGCGCCGATGAGGCCCATGAAGCGGGCGCGGTCCCGGGCGGGCACGATGTCCGCGATGATCGCCTGGACGCCGATCAGGAGGCCGCCGGCGCCGACGCCCTGGACCGCGCGGAAGGCGATCAGCTGGTCCATGGTCTGCGCGCGGCCGGCGAGTGCGGAGCCGATGACGAAGACGACGATCGCGAACTGGAAGACGCCCTTGCGGCCGAGGAGGTCGCCGAGCTTGCCGTAGATCGGCAGTCCGATGGTGGCCGTGAGCAGGTAGGCGGTGATCGCCCAGGACATCTTGTCCAGGCCGTGCAGTTCACCGACGATCTTCGGCAGCGCGGTGGCGACGATCATCTGCTCCAGCGCGGCCAGCAGCAGCGCGAGCATCAGCCCGGTGAAGACCAACCGCACCTGGCGCGGACCGAGTGGAGGAGCGGTGGCGGTCGCCCGCGGCGGGTCCTCGGTGGGAGGCGCCGCGGGCGGTTCGTCCTGTACCAGAGTGATCCCGCCCACCTGCCGCTCCCCTCGTCGCACCGCCACACAATTGCCGCGTAAAGCGACAACTGAGAGCAAGCATGACGAGTTACGGCGTATCGCCGGTGTGTGCGGAGATCCACTCGAACCGGTGAGAGGGCCAACGGCCCGTCACGGGTGGCCGGTTGGGCTCGGCGCGGGCCCTACTTCTCGACCTCGGCGGCGAGCTTGTCGAGCACGGCGTCGTAGATCCGGCCGAGGCCCTTGGGCGCGAAGGTCTTCTCGAAGAAGCCGCCGATACCGCCGGCACCCTGCCAGGTGGTGGTCACGACGACCCGGGACTTGCCCTCGCCGGCCGGGGTGACCCGCCAGGTGGTGACCATGGAGGAGTTGCGGTCCTTCTCGACGAGTTCGCCGTCGGTGGGCTCGCTGACCTCCAGGAGGCAGTCGCGGACGCGCTTGCTGGTGGCCTGCAGCCGCCAGTGGACGAGCGTGCCCTCGCCGTCGCCGCCCTCGCGCACCTCGTACTCGCTGTAGTGCTCGGGCAGCAGCTTCGCGCGCGTGCCGCTGTAGTCGGCGAGGGCGTCGAACACCGTCTCCGCGTCCGCCGCGACGATCCGCTCCGTAGTGGCCTCGACCTGCGCCATTGACTTCCTCCAGCACCTGGGTTCTCGGGGATGAGGGCAAGCCAACCACCCCGGGTCCCGGGCGCCCAAATCGGGGGTCGCACGATCAAGGGAACATGTGTTCTATTCTTGGGGTCAGTGCTACCGAGGAGGCCTCATGCGCTGGGAGAACCTCACCGAGTCCGGCGAACACAGCCGGGCCGGCGCCGCCCTGTTCGACGCGGACGCGGTGACCACCCGCACCTTCGACACGCCCGAGTTCCGCGGGATCACCTTTCACGAGGTCCGCGCCCGGTCGATCATCAACCGCGTCCCCGCGGTCTCGCGGATGTCCTTCCAGTGGACGGTCAACCCCTACCGGGGGTGCTCGCACGCCTGCGTGTACTGCTTCGCCCGCAAGACGCACAGCTACCTGGACCTCGACACGGGCCTCGACTTCGACTCCCAGATCGTGGTCAAGACGAACGCGCCGGAGCTGCTGCGCCGCCAGCTCGGCTCACGCCGCTGGACGGGCGAGCACATCGCGATGGGCACCAACGTCGACTGCTACCAGCGCGCCGAGGGCCGCTACCGCCTGATGCCCGGCATCATCGCCGCCCTGCGCGATCACGCGAACCCCTTCTCGATCCTGACGAAGGGCACGCTGATCCTGCGCGACCTCGACCTGCTGACGCAGGCGGCCGAGGTGACGGACGTCGGCATCTCGGTCTCGGTCGGCTTCACCGACTCCGAGCTGTGGCGGACCGTCGAGCCGGGCACACCCGCGCCGGAGCGGCGCCTGGAGGTCGTACGGGCGCTGAGCGAGCGCGGCATCGGGTGCGGGGTGCTGATGGCGCCGGTCCTGCCGTTCCTGAGCGACCACCCGGCCCGGCTCCGGGACACCGTGCGGGCCGTCGCCGCGTCCGGGGCCACCTCGGTCACCCCGCTGGTGCTGCATCTGCGGCCCGGCGCCCGGGAGTGGTTCATGGCCTGGCTGGCCCACCACCACCCGCATCTGGTCGGCCGCTACGAGCGGCTGTACGCGGACGGCGCCTACGCCCCCAAGTGGTACCAGCGCCGGATCACCCGTCAGGTCCACGAGCTGGCCCAGGAGTACGGCATCGGTCCCGCGCGCGGGGGGATGCCGCGGCGGAGGCCCGAACCGGAGCCCGACCGGCCCGAAGTGCCCGAGCCGACCCAACTCACCTTGATCTGAGAGCGTTCGAGCGCATCCCGCGATCCAATTGGGTCAAGTATTGGCAGAACGCGTTCTTCCGGTCGTGCTTTCCGGGACGATGCCGCGTGGACCGTGACCTTCGCGGTCCGCATCCCTCCGTCCTGGGAGGACTTCATGAGAAAACGCGCAGCCGCGCTGTGCGGTGCCGCCGTCGTCGTGGCGGGGAGCTTCACGGCCGTCCCCGCCGGCGCGAGCACTCCGCAGACCGCGCAAGCCGCTCCCGCCGCGAAGCTCGCCTGGAAGGCGTGCGCCACCACCGACTATCCGACGCTCCAGTGCGCGTCCCTGAAGGTGCCGCTCGACCACGCGAGGCCGCAGGGCAAGCAGATCACGCTCGCGCTGTCCCGCGTCCCGCACACCGCCAAGAAGTACCAGGGCCCGCTGCTGGTCAACCCGGGCGGCCCCGGCGGCAGCGGTCTGACGCTCGCCGGATTCGTCGCCTCCTCGCTGCCCAAGGCGGTCGCGGCCCAGTACGACGTCATCGGCTTCGACCCGCGCGGGGTCGGCGCGAGCAAGCCCGCGCTGGACTGCAAGCCGGGCCACTTCGCCCCGGTGCGCCCGAACTCGGTGCCGAGCACACCCAAGATCGAGAAGGCCAACCTCGCCCGCGCCAAGTCCTTCGCCGCCGCCTGCGGCAAGAAGTACGCGAGCGTGCTGCCGTACATCGACACGATCAGCGCCGTGCGGGACATGGACTCGATCCGCGCGGCCCTGGGCGCCAAGAAGATCAACTACTTCGGGTACTCGTACGGCACCTACCTCGGCGCGGTCTACGGCAAGCTCTACCCGGAGCGCGTGCGGCGCCTGGTCCTGGACTCCATCGTCGACCCCACGGGTGTGTGGTACGACGACAACCTCGCCCAGGACCACGCCTTCAACGACCGCCACCGCGCCTTCATGGCCTGGGTCGCCAAGTACGACTCCACGTACAAGCTCGGCACCGATCCCGGCAGGATCGAGGCCAAGTGGTACGCGATGCGGGCGGCGCTGGCCAAGAAGCCGGCCGGCGGCACGGTGGGCGCCTCCGAACTGGAGGACACCTTCCTGCCCGGCGGCTACTACAACGGCTACTGGCCCTACCTCGCCGAGGCGTTCGCGGCGTACGTGAACGACAAGAACGCCGATCCGCTGGTCGAGGCGTACGGGAACTTCGCCGCGGTGGACTCCGCGGGCGACAACGGCTACAGCGTCTACACCTCGGTGCAGTGCCGTGACGCGTCCTGGCCGCGCGACTGGAAGCAGTGGCGCAAGGACAACTGGGCGGTGTACGAGAAGGCGCCGTTCATGACCTGGAACAACGCCTGGTACAACGCGCCGTGCGCGTTCTGGCCGACGGACTCCCTCAAGCCGGTGAACGTCGCCAACGGCAAGCTGCCGCCGGTGCTGCTCTTCCAGGCCACGGACGACGCGGCCACGCCCTACGAGGGCGGTGTCACGGTCCACCGGCTGCTGGCCCACTCCAGTCTGGTGGTCGAGCAGGGTGGCGGGAACCACGGCATCTCGCTGAGCGGGAACGCCTGCCTGGACAAGTACCTGACGGCGTATCTGACCGACGGCACGGTGCCGCGCGGTCACGGTGCGGCGGACGCGGTGTGCCAGACCCTGCCCGATCCCGAGCCGTTGAGTTCGAAGGCGGCGTCGACGTCGTCCCGCGGCTCGACACTGCACGGCCTGCTGGGCTTCCGCGGCTGAGCACGGCCTGATCATCCGGCGGGGGCGACTCCGTCGGGGGCGTTGTCAGACCCATGGTCCACCATGGACGCATGAGTGAGCTGACGAGGATTCCCGCCCCCGACGGAGTCGCCCCCGCCGCCGCGTACACCCACGTGGTGACGGGCACCGGCCGTTTCGTCGCGGTCTCCGGCCAACTCCCTCTGGACGAAGGGGGCGCTCTGGTCGGCGAGGGCGACCCCGCCGCCCAGGCCCGCCAGGTCTTCGAGAACCTGCGCCGCTGTCTGGCCGCGGCCGGCGCGAGCTTCGACGACGTCGTCAAACTCACCTTCTTCGTCACGGACATGGCCCATCTGCCCGCGATCCGCGCGGCCCGCGCCGCCCACATCCCCGACGACCGCCTGCCGGCCGCCTCGGCGGTCCAGGTCGCCGCGCTGGTCCGGCCCGAGTTCCTGATGGAGATCGAGGCGTTCGCGGTGGTCGGCACGTGAGGGACCTGACGGACGTGACGGACGTGACGGACTCAGACGTACGGATCCGGCTCATGACGATCGCCGACTGCGACCGCGTCGCCGAGATCCGGGTGCGGGGCTGGCAGAGCGCGTATCGGGGACTCGTGCCGCAGCCGTATCTCGACACCCTCAGCGTGTCGGCGGACGCCGGGCACAGACGCGCCCGCTTCTCACCGCACGCGCGGGACGGGGTGGTGAACCTGGTCGCCGAGCGGGACGGCCGGATCGTCGGCTGGGCGGCCCACGGCCCGTACCGCGACGGCGAAACCCGCACCACGGACGCCGAGTTGTACGCGCTGTACGTCGACACCGCGCACCTCGGCAGCGGGGTCGGCAGGGAGTTGCTGGAGCGGTCCGTCCGGCAGCGCTCCGCGCACCCACGCATGTTCCTGTGGGTGCTGAAGGAGAACACCCGTGCGCGGCGCTTCTACGAACGGGCGGGCTTCCACCCCGACGGCGCCGAGGAGCCCTTCGAGGTGGACGGCGTCACCGTGCCCGAGGTGCGGTACGTGAGGCGGGCCCTGGGCTGACAGGTCATCTCTGTCGGGGGATCCGCGCCAGCGCGTGCACCGCCGCCTCCGCGAGCGAGGGATGGGCGAGGGCCTCGTCCAGGACGGGTCTGGCCCGGGCGTCGCCCAGCGCGCCGAGCCCCTCCACACACGCGAGGGCCACCCGGCGGTGCGGATCGTGCGGACGCAACCGCCGCTGCAGCGTGGTGATCAGCGCCGGGACGGCCTCGGGCGCGCGCAGGTCCACCAGGAGCCGGACCGGGTGGAAGGCGTAGGCGACGCGCAGTTCGTTGGTGGCCAGGGCGGCGGCCGCGCGGGCGGTTCGGGGATCGCCGAGGCGGGACAGGGCGTGGGCCGCGGCGGCGCAGCGGGGCGGGTCACGGTGGTTGAGGAGCAGGACGAGCGCCTCGAAGGCCCGCCGGTCGCCCGCGACGCCGAGCCGGAACGCGGCGAGTTCCCTGGCCCACAGCGGCTGCGCGGGCTCGATCAGCACCCCGGCCAGCTCGTCGAGGTCCTCGGTCGTGACGAGTCGGTCGTACGCGACCGACCCACCCGCCTCCCGCCGTAAGCGCTCCGTGACCGTTCGCAACTCTTCGTCCATGACGCAGAGATTAGGCGGGCGACCCACGGGCCGGGACCTACATCACAAACTCGGGGGCTGGCGCGCTCGTTACCCACGGGTTAAGCTCAGACGAGCGAGTTACCCACTCGTGGATCTGCTCGTGGTGGCCTGGTGACGCAGCCGCCGCGAGAGCAGTCGGTTCGGTACCTCGTGTACCGAGTGACGACCCGGCCTCGGGACAGGGCCGGTCGGTTCAGCCGTCCAGGGCGTGTGCACGCCCGATCCGACGGCGCGCTCCGGGCGTGTGCGCATCGCAGCCCGGCAACACCCGCACTCCTTCTTCGCACCCGGTGCGCCCGTGGTCGGGCTCGGTTCGAGCCCTCCCCGGCGCACCCGGGCGCGCTTCCAGTCGTCACCCTCATTCCTGGAGTCCGCGATGGCCGCACCCCAGTCCCAAACCCCTCTGTCCCCGTTCCGGACCGTCGCCGTCGTCGGCCTCGGCACCATGGGCACCGGCATCGCCGAGGTGCTCGCCAGGGCCGGCCGCGAGGTCGTCGGCATCGACATCAGCGAGGCCGCCACCACCCAGGCGGTCGCCGCCCTGGAGTCCGCCACCGCCCACGCCGTGGAACGCGGCCGGCTGACCGCACGGGAGCGCACCGATCTGCTCGCCCGCATCAGCACCTCCACCGACCTGCGGGCCGCGGCCGACGCCGACCTGGTCATCGAGGTGGCCCCGGAGTCGTACGAGATCAAGCAGCAGATCTTCCGTGAACTCGACGGCGTGGTGCGGCCGGAGACGATCCTGGCGACCGGCACCAACGCCCTGTCCGTCACCCGGCTCGCCGCCGACTCGGCCCGCCCCGAGCGCGTGCTCGGACTGCACTTCTTCAACCCGGCGCCGGCGATGAAGCTGGTCGAGGTCGTCTCCTCGGTGCTGACCGCGCCCCAGGCGGTCGCCGCCGTCACGGACCTGGCGATCGAGCTGGGCAAGGAGCCCGTCGCGGTCGGCGACCGGCCCGGATTCGTCGCCGACGGCCTCCTGTTCGGCTACCTCAACCAGGCCGCCGCGATGTACGAGGCGAAGTACGCCTCCCGCGAGGACATCGACGCCGCGATGCGGCTCGGCTGCGGACTGCCGATGGGCCCCCTCGCCCTGCTCGACCTGATCGGCGTCGACACCGCGCGCACCGTCCTGGAGGCCATGTACACCGAGTCCCGCGACCGGCTGCACGCCCCCGCCCCGATCCTCAAGCAGCTCAGCGAGGCGGGCCTGACCGGCCGCAAGACGGGCCGCGGCTTCTACACGTACGAGGCGCCGGGCAGCGCGACGGTCGTGCCGGACGCACTGACCCCGCTCCCCGGCGGCTCGGAGGTGTCCGGCCGTCCGGTCCGTTCCGTCGGCGTCGCGGGCTCGGGCACCATGGCCTCCGGCATCGCCGAGGTCTTCGCCAAGGCGGGCTACGACATCGTCCTCGCCGCCCGCAGCGAGGAGAAGGCGCAGACCGCCAAGGCCAGGATCGGCAAGTCGCTCGCCCGCTCCGTCGACAAGGGGCGGATGACCGCCGAGGCCGCCGCCGAGACCCTGGGGCGGATCACCCCGGCAGGTTCGTACGACGCCTTCGCCGACGTCGACCTGGCCGTGGAGGCCGTCGCCGAGGACCTGGAGATCAAGCAGCAGTTGTTCGCGACGCTGGACAAGGTCTGCAAGCCGGGCGCGGTCCTGGCCACCACGACCTCGTCGCTGCCGGTCGTCGCCTGCGCCCGTGCCACCTCGCGTCCCGAGGACGTGATCGGCATGCACTTCTTCAACCCGGCGCCGGCGATGAAGCTGGTCGAGGTCGTCCGTACGGTGCTGACGGCCGAGGACGTCCACGCGACGGTCCGCGAGGTCTCGGTCAGGATCAGGAAGCACGCGGTGGACTGCGGCGACCGGGCGGGCTTCATCGTGAACGCCCTGCTGTTCCCGTACCTCAACAACGCGATCAAGATGGTCCAGGAGCACTACGCGACCCTCGACGACATCGACGCGGCGATGAAGCTGGGCGGCGGCTACCCCATGGGGCCCTTCGAGCTCCTGGACGTCGTCGGACTCGATGTCTCCCTGGCCATCGAGAAGGTCCTGCACCGCGAGTTCCGCGACCCGGGGCTGGCCCCGGCGCCGCTCCTGGAGCACCTGGTGGCCGCCGGCTGCCTCGGCCGCAAGACGGGCCGCGGCTTCCGCGAATATGCCCGCCGCTGAGCGGTCCGGCGACCGGCTCGCGGGGGAAGCGGGGGAACCGAGGGAACCGGACTGGGGCGGGCTGCTCAACCCGGGCGGCTTCCCGCCCCTGTCCGCCCCGCACCCCGCGCCGCCGTCCTCCCGGCACCCCTCTCCCCCGCCGGGCCGGAGCCCCGCGCCGACGGCCGTCCGGCACCCTTCGCCCGCGCCCGGTACACCCCCGCCCGCACCGGGCGGGGGAAGCCGGGGACATGCGCACCGAGCTGGGCACATGCAGTACGTTCAGGGCATGTCCCAGCCCGCCAAGTCCTCACGTACCCCTGCCACGCCCGACGCGCCGGAGAGCGCCGCGGGCAGCCGCGCCGCCGCCCAGCGGCTCAAGATGCGCCGGGAACTGGCGGCAGCGGCGATGGAGCTGTTCGCGACCAAGGGGTACGAGGCGACCACCGTCGACGAGATCGCGGCCGCGGCCGGGGTCGCGCGTCGCACCTTCTTCCGGCACTTCCGGTCCAAGGAAGAGGCGATCTTCCCCGATCACGACGACACCCTGATCCGGGCGGAGGCGGTCCTGAACGCCGCCCCCGCGCACGAGCACCCGCTCGACACGGTGTGCCGCGGCATCAAGGAAGTCATGCGGATGTACGCGGCCCGGCCGGAGATCTCGGTCGCCCGCTACAAGCTCACGCGCGAGGTGCCCACCCTGCGCGAGGCGGAGATCGCGTCGGTGGCCCGCTACGAGCGGCTCTTCACCCGCTATCTGCTCGGCCACTTCGACGAGCACGCGCACGACGACGACGCCAACGACGACCCGCTGCTCGCCGAGGTCGCCGCGTCCGCCGTGGTCACCGCCCACAACCACGTGCTGCGGCGCTGGCTCAGGGCCGGCGGGCAGGGTGACGTCGAGAGCCAGCTCGACCACGCCTTCTCGATCGTCCGCAAGACCTTCGGGTCGGGCATCGGGGCCGGGCGCGGCACGACCCCGAAGCCGGCCGCCGCGACGGTCTCCACCCACGGCGAGGTACTGGTGACGGTCGCCCGCACGGACGCCCCGCTCGACCAGGTCATGCGGACCATCGAAGAGGCACTCCGGGACCGCTGAGCGCGCCGAGCCCCCTCTGTCGCTGTGACGACGGCCACCCCTCGGGGTGGCCGTTTTGGCATGTCAGGGGCGCTTTTCAGGCGGCTTTCCCGCCCCGTTCGATCGATCATCGCTCATTTGTTACGTAAAGATTTCACCTGAGAGCAAGTTCTGGCACTCAGTGCCTTGCGAGGTGACACGCGGTGTCATACGTTGAAGATGTCCGGGCGGCCGGCGTGCAGAGACCATACGTACGTCGGCTGTCCCAACAAGTCATCGGCTTGTCCCGCCCGGACGCCTGCGTCACAGGCAACCTCCCGCGCCACAAAGCGCTGCCGAACAGCACCACCGCCGAACCGACGGCCGTTCCCAGCCCACCTCAGCAGCACCGACGCAACCCTCAGCGTCTCCCCTCAAGACGCCATTCGCCGGAGGCAATACCGTGACCGTGAAGGACATCCTGGACGCGATCCAGTCGCCGGACTCGACGCCGGACGACTTCGCCGCTCTGCCGCTCCCCGACTCGTACCGCGCGATCACCGTGCACAAGGACGAGACGGAGATGTTCGCGGGCATGCAGACCCGCGAGAAGGACCCGCGCAAGTCGCTGCACCTGGACGAGGTGCCGCTGCCCGAACTGGGCCCGGGCGAGGCCCTGGTGGCCGTGATGGCCTCCTCGGTCAACTACAACTCCGTGTGGACCTCGATCTTCGAGCCGCTGTCGACGTTCGGGTTCCTGGAGCGCTACGGCAAGGTCTCGGAACTGACCAGGCGCCACGACCTGCCGTACCACATCATCGGCTCCGACCTGGCGGGCGTCGTCCTGCGCACCGGCCCCGGCGTGAACGCCTGGCGGCCCGGTGACGAGGTCGTCGCGCACTGTCTGTCCGTGGAACTGGAGTCCAGCGACGGGCACAACGACACGATGCTCGACCCCGAGCAGCGCATCTGGGGCTTCGAGACCAACTTCGGCGGTCTCGCCGAGGTCGCGCTCGTCAAGTCCAACCAGCTGATGCCGAAGCCGGACCACCTCAGCTGGGAGGAGGCCGCCGCCCCCGGGCTGGTCAACTCCACCGCGTACCGGCAGCTGGTCTCCCGCAACGGTGCCGCCATGAAGCAGGGTGACAACGTCCTGATCTGGGGCGCCAGCGGCGGACTGGGCTCGTACGCCACGCAGTTCGCGCTGGCCGGCGGAGCCAACCCGATCTGTGTCGTCTCCAGCGAGCAGAAGGCCGACATCTGCCGGCGGATGGGCGCCGAGGCGATCATCGACCGCACCGCCGAGGACTACAAGTTCTGGAAGGACGAGCACCACCAGGACCCGCGCGAGTGGAAGCGCTTCGGCAAGCGGATCCGTGAGCTCACCGGCGGCGAGGACGTCGACATCGTCTTCGAGCACCCGGGCCGCGAGACCTTCGGCGCCAGCGTGTACGTCACGCGCAAGGGCGGCACGATCGTCACCTGCGCCTCGACCTCCGGGTTCAACCACGAGTACGACAACCGGTACCTGTGGATGTCCCTGAAGCGGATCATCGGCTCGCACTTCGCCAACTACCGCGAGGCCTGGGAGGCCAACCGGCTCGTCGCGAAGGGCAAGATCCACCCGACCCTGTCCAAGGTGTACTCCCTGGAGGAGACCGGGCAGGCCGCGCACGACGTGCACCGCAACGTCCACCAGGGCAAGGTCGGCGTCCTGTGCCTGGCCCCCGAGGAGGGCCTCGGCGTCCGCGACGCGGAGAAGCGCGCGCAGCACATCGACGCCATCAACCGCTTCCGGAACATCTGAGCTGAGGTCCCGCACATGACTGAGCGTCAGAAGGACCGGCCGTGGCTCATGCGGACCTATGCCGGTCACTCCACGGCCGAGGCGTCCAACGAGTTGTACCGGCGCAACCTCGCCAAGGGCCAGACCGGTCTGTCGGTGGCGTTCGACCTGCCGACGCAGACCGGCTACGACTCCGACCACATCCTCGCCCGCGGCGAGGTGGGCCGGGTCGGTGTGCCGATCGCGCACCTCGGTGACATGCGCCGGCTGTTCCAGGACATCCCCCTGGAGCAGATGAACACCTCGATGACCATCAACGCCACCGCCATGTGGCTGCTGGCGCTCTACCAGGTCGTCGCCGAGGAGCAGGGTGCGGACATCACCCGGCTCCAGGGCACGACCCAGAACGACATCGTCAAGGAGTACCTGTCGCGGGGCACCCACGTGTTCCCCCCGGTGCCCTCACTCCGGCTGACGACGGACATGATCGCGTACACGGTCTCCCACCTGCCGAAGTGGAACCCGATCAACATCTGCAGCTACCACCTGCAGGAGGCGGGCGCCACACCGGTCCAGGAGATCGCGTACGCGATGTCCACGGCGATCGCCGTGCTGGACGCCGTCCGGGACTCCGGGCAGGTGCCCCCGGAGAAGTTCGGCGACGTCGTCGCGCGCATCTCCTTCTTCGTGAACGCGGGCGTCCGCTTCGTCGAGGAGATGTGCAAGATGCGGGCGTTCGGCCGCATCTGGGACCAGGTCACACGCGAGCGCTACGGCATCGAGAACGCCAAGCAGCGCCGCTTCCGCTACGGCGTCCAGGTCAACTCCCTCGGTCTGACCGAGGCGCAGCCGGAGAACAACGTCCAGCGGATCGTGCTGGAGATGCTGGCCGTGACGCTGTCGAAGGACGCCCGCGCGCGTGCCGTGCAGCTGCCGGCCTGGAACGAGGCGCTCGGCCTGCCCCGCCCCTGGGACCAGCAGTGGTCGCTGCGCATCCAGCAGGTGCTCGCCCATGAGAGCGACCTGCTGGAGTACGAGGACATCTTCGAGGGCTCGAAGGTCATCGAGACCAAGGTGGCCGAGCTGGTCGAGGAGTCCCTCGCGGAGATCGGGCGGATCCAGGAGATGGGCGGCGCGATGGCGGCCGTCGAGTCGGGCTACCTCAAGTCCCAGCTGGTCGCCTCGCACGCCGAGCGGCGGGCCCGGATCGAGTCCGGCCAGGAGAAGATCATCGGCGTCAACGTCTTCGAGACGACCGAGCCCAACCCGCTGACGGCCGACCTCGACACGGCCATCCAGACGGTCGACCCGGCCGTCGAGGCCCGGGTGATCGCGGGACTCCAGCACTGGCGCGACACCCGCTACCAACCGCCCTTCAACCACCCGCGCCCGTGCAAGGCGCTGGAGAGGCTGAAGGAGGCGGCCAAGGGCACCGCCAACCTCATGGAGGCCACCCTGGAGTGCGCCCGTGCCGGGGTCACGACCGGTGAGTGGGCCGGGGCGCTGCGCGAGGTGTTCGGCGAGTTCCGGGCACCGACCGGCGTCTCCTCGGCCCCGGTGGCGGTCCCCGCCGAGGAGGGCTCCGCGATGGCCGGGGTGCGCCGCAAGGTCGACCTGACGGCTCGGGACCTCGGCGTCGGCAAGCTGCGCTTCCTGGTCGGCAAGCCGGGCCTGGACGGGCATTCCAACGGCGCCGAGCAGATCGCCGTGCGGGCCCGTGACGCCGGGTTCGAGGTGGTCTACCAGGGCATCCGGCTCACCCCGGAGCAGATCGTGGACGCGGCCCTCGAAGAGGACGTGCACGCGGTCGGCCTGTCGATCCTCTCCGGCTCGCACGCCCAGTTGGTGCCGGACGTGCTGGACCGGCTGCGCGAGGCCGGTGCGCCCGACATCCCGGTGATCGCCGGCGGGATCATCCCGAACGCGGACGCCGAGCAGCTCAGGGCGGCCGGAGTGGCCGCGGTCTTCACCCCGAAGGACTTCGACATCACCGGGATCATCGGCCGTATCGTCGACGAGATCCGCAAAGCGAACAAGCTCGACCCCCTGGAGGTCCCCGCATGACCGTCAACCGTCTTCGTCCGCGGCGCTCCTGCCTGGCGGTACCGGGCTCGAACCCGCGTTTCCTGGAGAAGGCGCAGGGCCTCCCGGCCGACCAGGTCTTCCTGGACCTGGAGGACGCGTGCGCGCCGCTCGCCAAGCCCGAGGCGCGGCACACCATCGTCAAGTTCCTCAACGAGGGTGACTGGACGGGCAAGACGAGGGTCGTGCGCGTCAACGACTGGACGACCGAGTGGACGTACCGCGACGTCGTCACGGTCGTCGAGGGCGCGGGCCAGAACCTCGACTGCATCATGCTGCCGAAGGTGCAGACGGCCCAGCAGGTCGTCGCCCTCGACCTGCTGCTGACGCAGATCGAGAAGACGATGGGCTTCGAGGTCGGCAAGATCGGCATCGAGGCGCAGATCGAGAACGCGCAGGGCCTCAACAACGTCAACGAGATCGCGCAGGCCTCGCCGCGCGTCGAGACGATCATCTTCGGCCCGGCCGACTTCATGGCGTCGATCAACATGAAGTCGCTGGTCGTGGGCGAGCAGCCGCCCGGCTACCCGGCGGACGCCTACCACTACATCCTGATGAAGATCCTGATGGCCGCCCGCGCCAACAACCTCCAGGCGATCGACGGCCCCTACCTGCAGATCCGCAACGTGGACGGTTACCGCGAGGTCGCCCAGCGCGCCGCGGCCCTCGGCTTCGACGGCAAGTGGGTGCTGCACCCGGGCCAGGTCGAGGCCTCCAACGAGATCTTCTCGCCCTCGCAGGAGGACTACGACCACGCCGAGCTGATCCTGGACGCGTACGAGTACTTCACGTCCGAGGCGGGCGGCAAGAAGGGCTCCGCGATGATCGGTGACGAGATGATCGACGAGGCCAGCCGCAAGATGGCGCTGGTCATCTCCGGCAAGGGACGGGCCGCCGGCATGCAGCGCACGTCGAAGTTCGAGATTCCGGAGGCGTAGGGCCATGCAGTTCGGACGCACCTACGAGGAGTTCGAGGTCGGGGCTGTCTACAAGCACTGGCCCGGGAAGACCGTCACGGAGTACGACGACCACCTCTTCTGTCTCCTCACCATGAACCACCACCCGCTCCACATGGACGTCAACTACGCCGAGAAGACGACGGACTTCGGCAAGAACGTCGTGGTCGGGAACTACATCTACTCCCTGCTGCTCGGCATGTCGGTGCCGGACGTCTCCGGCAAGGCGATCGCGAACCTGGAGATCGAGTCGCTCAAGCACGTGGCGCCGACCTTCCACGGCGACACGCTCTACGGCGAGACGACCGTGCTCGACAAGTGGCCGTCCAAGTCGAAGAACGACCGCGGGATCGTGTACGTGGAGACCAAGGGCTACAAGCAGGACGGCACGCTGGTCTGCGTGTTCCGCCGCAAGGTGCTGGTGCCGACCGAGACGTACATCAAGGAGCGCGGCGGCGAACAGCCCGGCCGGCCCCAGCTCAAGGAGCAGGAGAAGTAGCCATGGCGCGACTCGCCCAGACCGCCGGTCTGACCGACATCCAGCAGGAGATCCTGTCCACCGTCCGCGACTTCGTGGACAAGGAGATCCTCCCGGTCGCGACCGAGCTGGAGCACCGCGACGAGTACCCACAGCAGATCGTGGACGGGCTCAAGGAGTTGGGCCTGTTCGGGCTGATGATCCCCGAGGAGTACGGCGGTCTGGGCGAGTCGCTCCTCACCTACGCGCTGTGCGTGGAGGAGATCGCCCGCGGCTGGATGTCGGTGTCCGGCATCATCAACACCCACTTCATCGTGGCGTACATGCTCAAGCAGCACGGCACGCAGGAGCAGAAGGACCACTTCCTGCCGAGGATGGCGGCCGGTGACATCCGGGGCGCGTTCTCGATGTCGGAGCCGGCTCTGGGTTCGGACGTCTCGGCGATCTCGTCGAAGGCGGTCAAGGACGGTGACGCATACGTCCTGAACGGCCAGAAGATGTGGCTGACGAACGGTGGGACGTCAAGTCTGGTCGCCGTTCTCGTCCGAAGTGACGAAGGACACCCTGAGGGCACCGCGCCCCACAAGTCGATGACGACCTTCCTGATCGAGAAGGAGCCCGGCTTCGGAGAGGTCCGCCCCGGCCTCACCATCCCCGGGAAGATCGACAAGATGGGCTACAAGGGCGTCGACACCACCGAGTTGATCATGGATGGCCTGCGGCTTCCGGCCGATCGCGTGCTCGGCGGGACCACCGGCCGAGGTTTTTACCAAATGATGGACGGCGTGGAAGTGGGCCGCGTCAATGTGGCCGCGCGTGGCTGCGGTGTAGCTCAGCGTGCCTTCGAACTGGGTGTCTCCTACGCCCAGCAGCGCCACACCTTCGGCAAGCCGATCGCCCAGCACCAGGCGATCCAGTTCAAACTGGCCGAGATGGCTACCAAGGTCGAGGCCGCCCATGCGATGATGGTGAATGCGGCACGCAAAAAGGATTCAGGGGAACGAAACGACCTTGAAGCGGGGATGGCGAAGTACCTCGCCTCCGAGTACTGCAAAGAGGTCGTGGAGGACGCTTTCCGGATCCACGGCGGCTACGGCTTCTCCAAGGAGTACGAGATCGAGCGCCTCTACCGCGAGGCCCCGATGCTGCTGATCGGTGAAGGTACCGCCGAGATCCAGAAAATGATCATCGGTCGCAGGCTGCTCGAAGAGTATCGGTTCCAAGGCTAGATGTCCTGGTTGGGGGGTTTTCTTCGAGAAGAAGATCACACCCCGTCAACACGCTTCAGCCGCCGACTCGGCTTCCTGGCTTACCCAGTTGTGGCCCACGACCGGTACGATCCCGGGAAAGCCGCCGTCCCCCTCCCGCAGCGCGGCATCATCCGCTACGAAGGTCATCCATGCCCCACAGCCAAACCTCTGCACCTCGCGACAGCCAGGTCGGCGTACGCCTCGCGCGCGGAGCATCGCCGTGGCTTCTCCCGACCGTCGCCACCGCAGCAGTCAGCCTGGTCCGCGCTCGCCGCTCCGGCGTCGCCAAGGCCGTCGCCGTGCCCGCCACCGCGCTCGCGGCGGGCATGCTGTGGTTCTTCCGCGACCCCGAGCGCGAGATCACCCAGGGCCGGGTCATCTCGCCCGCCGACGGCGTGGTGCAGAGCATCATGCCGTGGAAGGACGGTCGCACCCGCGTCGCGATCTTCATGAGCCCGCTGAACGTCCACGTCAACCGCGCGCCTCTCTCCGGCACGGTGACGTCGGTCGAGCACATCCCGGGTGGGTTCGTTCCGGCCTTCAACAAGGAGAGCGAGAACAACGAGCGCGTCGTCTGGCACTTCGACACCGAACTCGGTGACATCGAGATGATCCAGATCGCCGGCGCGGTGGCCCGTCGTATCGTTCCCTACGTGCCGCAGGGCACGAAGGTCGAGCAGGGCGAGCGGATCGGCCTGATCCGTTTCGGTTCGCGGGTCGACATCTACCTGCCGGAGGGCGTCGAGGTAGCGGTCGAGGTCGGCCAGAAGACCGTGGCTGGGGTGACTCGCATTGACCGTGATTGATCCGGAGACTCAGACGGGCTGGGTGCCCGAGGCCGACGAGGTGGACGAAGAGGAGGAGATGCCCCTCTCTCTCCGCCTCTCAATAGCGGACACCCTCACCCTCGGCAACGCCACCTGCGGCTTCATGGCGGTGTACTTCACCACCACCGGCATCCTCATCCCGCATCTCACCAACAGCCAGGAATCCGGCATGGCGCGCAACAGCGCGGCCACCGCGGTCATCCTGATGCTGTGCGCGGCGGTCTTCGACCTGTTCGACGGCCTGGTGGCACGCAAGCTGCGCTCCTCCCCCATGGGCGCCGAGCTGGACAACCTCTCCGACCTGATCAGCTTCGGCCTCGCGCCGGCGTACTTCGTGCTGGTGTACGGCATGGTCGCGGACGACGCGTACCAGAAGGTGGCGGCGGTCGGCGCGATCGTCGTGCTGCTCGCCGTGGTGCTGAGGCTCGCCAGATTCTCGTGTGTGACGGTGAAGGACGGCACCTTCCAGGGCATGCCGAGTCCCTTCGGCGCCCTGACGGTCGTCTCGATCGTGCTCCTGGAACTGCCGTTCGTGGCCACGCTCATGGCCATCGTCGGCACCGCCTGGCTCATGGTGAGCAGGGTCGAGTACCCGAAGCCGCGGGGCCCCCTCGCGGTGGCGATGGTCGCCTGGATCGTCTCCGGCATGGGCCTCCTGGCGGCCTGGGCGTTCGATGCCCCCGGCGGCCAGCTGCTCCTGCAGACGGGCTGTGCGCTCCAGCTGGTCATGGGCGCGGTCATCCCGCTGTTCG
Source organism: Streptomyces sp. NPDC032822 (assembly GCF_055578825.1). Lineage (NCBI taxonomy): Bacteria > Bacillati > Actinomycetota > Actinomycetes > Kitasatosporales > Streptomycetaceae > Streptomyces > Streptomyces sp. NPDC032822. The sequence continues at coordinate 64,568 of NZ_JBVIOL010000005.1, forward strand.
CCACGGCCCGCCGGGTGAACAACTTCCGGGGCAACCGGCGTGAGGCGCGTGCGGCACAGCTGCCGTAGCCGTCGTACGACACCTCGAAGGGCCCCGAGCCGCTTGGCTCGGGGCCCTTCGACGTTGCTCCGGAAGTCCGGGAAACCGGCTCAGGTCAGGTCAGGTCAGGAAGTCCCGGGCGATGGACTCCGCCACCCGCTCCAGGATCGGACCCGCCTCGGCGATGCACTTCGCCACGTCCGGCTCCGCCGCCGTCAACGGGTAGGCGCGGCGGATGCCGGCCCGACCCAGCGCCTCCGGCTGCAGGGCGAGCCGGCCGCACACCGCGATGACCTCCTTGTCCGCCGCGCGGGCCGCCGCCGCGACGCCCGCCGGGGCCTTGCCGTGCAGGGTCTGCTCGTCGAGGGAGCCCTCGCCGGTGATCACCAGGGTGGCCTTCGCCAGGGCGGGCCCGAAACCGAGGACGTCGAGCATGACCTCGATGCCGGGGCGGAAACGGGCTCCCAGGAGCAGCGCCCCGTAGCCGATGCCGCCGGCCGCGCCCGCACCCGGCGAGGCCGCGTACTCGGCGGCCTTCGCGCCGACCGCCCGCTCCAGCACCTTCGCGTAGTGCGCGAGCGCCGCGTCCAGCGTCGCCACGTCGTCCGGGGCGGCGCCCTTCTGCGGGCCGTAGACGGCCGGTGCGCCCTTCGGGCCGGTGAGCGGGTTGTCGACGTCGCTCGCGAGGACGAGGTCGACGGAGGCGAGCCGTGGGTCCAGGCCGGTCAGATCGGCCGAGTCCAGCTCGGCGAGGCCGCCGCCGCCCGGGGCGACCGGCTCCCCCGCCGCGTCCGTGAACCGCGCGCCGAGCGCCGACAGCATGCCGGCGCCGCCGTCCGTGGTGGCGCTGCCGCCGACCCCGAACACGATCGTGGCGGCCCCCGCGTCCAGCGCGGCCCGCAGCAGCTCCCCGGAGCCGTACGTGGACGCCGAGAGCGGTGCGAAGACGCCCGCGGGCAGCCGCTGCAGCCCGCTCGCCTCCGCCATCTCCACGACCGCGGTGTCGCCGCGCAGCGCGAACGCGGCCGTCACCTCCTGCCCGAGCGGGCCGGCGACCCGCACCTCCCGGCGTTCGAATCCGGCCGCGACCGCCGCGTCCACCGTCCCGTCGCCGCCGTCGGCCACGGGCAGCGACTCCACGTCGAGGTCCGGTACGACCCGGCGCAGCCCTGCCGTCACCCGCTCCGCGACCTGTACGGCCGTCAGCGAGCCCTTGAACTTGTCCGCGGCGATGAGTACCCGCGCCCTCGCCCGGCCATCGTTGCCTGCAGCGTCCGCCACCTTGTCAACCCCTTGCTCTCCAGGCCCCACGCACGTCAAGGCCAGTCGCGCCGCTGCGACCTTAACCGGCGGACGCCTCCGCCGTCATGCCCCGACCGGACCCTGGGACAACCCTGGGCGGTCCCTGTGCGGACCGCCGCCGCACGGGTACCGCCCGGAATCGGGTACCTCGGCGGCCATGGCCCCTGTGGGCACCGAGCGCGGGTTCCCCACCGCTGCCTCGGGGGCCGGGGCGGCGGTGAAGGGGGGAGTGAGGTCGCGAGAGCTGGTTAGGCTTCCTTGATGACCACCAGTGAAGACTTCGCCACGTACATCGCGGGTCTCCCCCGTGTCCTCGCCGGCGCCGCCGCCCTCTTCCGCGACGCGGAGGGGCGGGTGCTGCTCGTCGAGCCCAACTACCGGGAGGGCTGGGCGCTGCCGGGCGGCACGATCGAGTCGGACGAGGGTGAGACCCCGCGCCAGGGCGCGCGCCGGGAGACCTTCGAGGAGATCGGGCTGGACCGTGAACTCGGCCGGCTGCTCACGGTGGACTGGGTGCACGGGACGGCCCGCCCGCCGCTGGTGGCGTATCTCTACGACGGCGGTGTCCTCGGCGAGGACGACTTCAAGGCGATCCGTCTCCAGGAGGAGGAGTTGCTGTCCTGGCGGATGGTCCCGCGCGAGGAACTCGCCGAGTACCTGCCCGGCTCGCTGGGTCACCGGGTCCTGACCGCCCTCGACGTGATCGCGCAGGGCGCGGGGACGGCGGAGCTGGAGAACGGCCACCGGGTGGCCTGACGCGGCTCCCGCGCGCGGTGCGGAGTACGGAGTACGGCCCTCGGGGAACCCGACGCCGAGGTCCGCGGCCCGATGTCCGAGGTCCGAACCGTTCCCGTCCGGTTCCGGCTCAGTTCCTGTTCAGGGTTCGTGTGATGCCCGCCAGCACCGCCGTCGTCAGGATCCAGCCCGCCGCGACGAGCGCGTAGGCCAGCCAGGCGACCGGGCCGCCCTGCCAGTACCAGGACGTGCGTTGGCCGAAGCCGCCGATGGGGACCAGCAGGTCGAGGGTGTACACGAAGGCGTTGAACGGCGGCACCCGGCCGGGGTCGGTCGCCCGGGGGGTGTGGGTGCCGAAGACGGTCGATCCGAGCAGGACGAGGGCCGCGAGCCATACGCCGGCGAGCCAGGGGCGGTAGCCGTAGCCGACGGTGGCGTCGAGCAGGTGGCCCCACAGCCGGGCGGGCAGGCCCAGGGTTCTCCTGCGGCGGCGCTGCTTGGCGAGCAGCACCCGGCGTACGTCGTCGTCGTGGCCGATCTTCCGGTACCAGCCCGCCAGTTGCTCGTACGGCTGCGCGGCATAGCCGGGATCGCGCTCGACCCAGGCCACTCGGGACGCCACGGAGCTCGCCGGGAACGCGTCCTTCGCGTGCAGGGAGCCGTAGGTGAATCCCTGCAGCCGGACGGCGTCCGGCCAGACGCCCTCCCGGTCGTGGAGCGACACCGCCTGGGCGTCCTGGAGGTCCACCAGTCCGGACGGCGCCCCGGCCGGTGTGAAGACGAAGACGCCCGCCTGCATCCGGGCGCAGTCAAGGGCCGTGTCCCGGGCGGTGAGGACGGCCCCGTCGAGGGACAGCTGATCCGATATCTGCGCGCCGCGCAGGCTGATCGTCCCGTGCGCGGTGAAGCCCCGCGTCAACGCCACGCTGGTCACGGACGTGTGATCGGCGAGGAGGGCGACGGCGTCGGGATGGTGCAGCCGCGCGCCCTCCATGTGGAGGCCGCCGGACAGGTGCGCTCCCAGGAGGCGGATCCCTCCGTCCACCGTGGCCCGGCGGCAGAAGACTCCGCCTTCCACCACGAGCCCGCCCGCGAAGACCGCCCAGTCGCCGGGGTGGGACAGCGCCGCGTCGGTGAGGCCCAGCTCCCCCGTGATGCGGGCGTTCAGCAGCGACAGCCTGCCCCGCACCACCGACCTGCGCAGCTCGACGCGGCCCTCCACCCGGGCCATGGTCAGGTCGACGCCCGGAACGCTGCTGCCCTTGATCGACACCGTTCGGGTGGCGGCGCCGTAGAGGCCGACCGGTTGCTCGAACCAGCATCGCTCGAACCACATGCCGTGTCCGATCTCGGCGCCGCCGAGATCGAGCGCGCCGCTGATCCGGGCCCCCGTGAGCCGCAGCGCGGGAACGGCCCCCGCCTGTCCCGGGTTTCCGCCGAGCAACAGAGCGGCCACGACACCCGCGCGGACGCTCCGCCCAGCATCCCAGTGGGCCCCGTCCGCCAGGTCGTCGTCATCGCCGGTCCGCAGGTCCGCGGTGCGCCCGGTGGGAAACGCGTCCCACAACTCCCGCTCGGCCGACGTCAGTTCCTCGTACGCGTACACGCGGGAAGGGTAGCGGCCCGCCCGGGTGGCCATCCGATGACGCCGTCCGCCTGAACGTGGCGCAGGGACGCTCCCTCGAACCGGGCGCCGGTGACGTCGGTCGGACCCAGCAGGGGTGTGCCCGTGTTCACGCTTCCGAACCCGGCGTCGGTCAGGTCGGTGTCGCGCAGGTCGGCACCCCGGAGATCGCATCCGGCCAGGCTGATCCCGCGCAGTGAGGCCCCCCGCAGGTTCGCGCCGCTGAGGTCGCAGAGCTTGAACCGGCATCCGTCCAGGGTGGCGTGGCGCAGATCGGCGCCGGCGAACGAGCAGCGGGTGAACCACAGGTGTGACGCACGAGCGGAGGACAGGTTCAGGCCGGTGAAGTCCTCACCGCGCACGGCCGCGTGGCGGTGCAGCGCGGCCAGTCGTTGTGCCGCGGTCATGGGCGTGGTCATGCGCCCCAGCCTGTCAGCCGGGCCGGTGACCGTCCCCCTGGTTTTCCGGCGCCTTCCTCCCTCTCCTCCCCCTCGCCCGCAATTCCGTTGGCCCACGGCACCGTGGCGACCTACCCTCGGCCGCATGAACAAGCCGCTCGTCGCCCTGCTCAGTGGCGCAGGCATCTCGACCGATTCCGGGATCCCCGACTACCGCGGGCCGAACGGGCTGTGGCGGCGCGATCCCGAGGCCGAGAAGCTGGTGACCTACGAGTACTACATGGGTGATCCGGAGATCCGGCGGCGCTCCTGGCAGATGCGGCGGGAGAACCGCACGCTGCGGGCCGAACCGAACCCCGCGCACCTGGCGGTGGTCGAGTTGGAGCGGTCCGGGGTGCCGGTCAGGGTGATCACACAGAACGTGGACGGGCTGCACCAGCTCGCCGGGATGCCGGCCCGCAAGGTGCTGGAGCTGCACGGGAGCGCCCGGAGTGTGGTGTGCACCCGGTGCCGTGTGCGGGGGCCGATGGAGGACGCGCTGGCGCGGGTCGAGGCCGGGGAGAGCGATCCGCGGTGTCGGGAGTGCGGCGGGATCCTGAAGTCGGCGACGGTGATGTTCGGCGAGCGGCTCGATCCCGTGGTGCTCGGTGAGGCGGTCGCCGTCACCAAGGCCTGCCAGGTGTTCATCGCCGTCGGCAGCAGTCTCCAGGTGCAGCCCGCCGCCGGGCTGGCCGGTGTCGCCGCCGACCACGGGGCCCGCCTGGTCATCGTGAACGCCGAGCCGACGCCGTACGACGAACGGGCCGATCAGGTCGTCCGGGAGCCCATCGGCACCGCGCTGCCGAAGCTCCTCCAGGAGCTGAGGGGCGAAGGGGACGGCCGACCGGCCGGGTTCGGTTGCGCGGAGCGCACCGACTGAGAGTGCCGCTTCGCCGACGGCGCAGGGGGCGTCGGCCGAGCGGCAGGCCGCCCCACCCCTCGAAGAGGGACGGGGCGGCTGAAGGCCGACGCTCCGGGGCGTCAGCGGTCGGGCATGTGGGTCGACGGCTGTCGGCGGGCGGCGGTGTACGGCGGAAGCGCGGCGAACCGGCAGGTCGGGTGATGCGGGAACCCGTCGGCGCCGCGCCGGAAAACCTGGTGCGGGAAGTCGGCGACTGGATCACAATCCCTGCCATGACCTCAGCGATTCGCCATACGACCATCGACTCCGCCGACGCCTACCGACTCGGCAGCTTCTGGGCCGAGGTACTGGGCCACCCCCTGCACGACGACGACCAGCCCGGTGACCCGGAGGCACTGATCCAGGCCGCCGGGCTGTTGTTCGTCACCGTCGACGAGCCCAAGACGGTGAAGAACCGGGTGCATCTCGACCTCCAGCCGCAGGACCGTACCCGGGAGGAGGAGGTCGAGCGCCTCCTCGCCGTCGGCGCCACACTCGTCGACGACCGTCGGAGGCCGGACGGCACGGGCTGGGTGGTCCTCGCCGACCCGGAGGGCAACGAGTTCTGTGTGGAGCGCAGCGCGGCGGAGCTGGCCGGCTGAGCGGGCGGATCTAGAAGAGCGCCGGGCCGCTCTCGAAGTCCAGGAGCCGCTGTTTGCGGTCCAGGCCGCCGCCGTACCCGGTGAGGCCGCCGTTCGCGCCGACGACGCGGTGGCACGGCACGATGATGCCGACCGGGTTCCTGCCGTTGGCCAGGCCGACCGCGCGGGAGGCGGCGGGGTTGCCGAGGGCGTCGGCCAGTTCGCCGTAGGAGCGGGTCTCGCCGTACGGGATCCTCTGGAGCTGTTCCCAGACCGTGCGCCGGAACGGGGTTCCGTGCAGGCGGAGTTCGAGGGTGAACTCCTTCAACTCGCCCGCGAAGTAGGCCTTCAGCTGGTCGGTGGCCTCGCCGAAGGCCGGCAGGTCGGCACGCTCGCCGAAGGACTCCTCCGGTGGGCGGTGGCGTTGGCCGGTCATGTAGAGACCGCACAGGATGCCGTCGTCGGCGACGAGGGTGAGAGGGCCGTAGGGGCTGTCGATCAGGGTGTGCCGCTTCATCCGATGTCCTTCGATGTCCTTGGATCGGCGTGTGAACTTCCTCATGCGGGGAGGAAGTTGATCGGGTGACTGTCGGTCGCCCACAGGTATTGGACCGCGTACGCCCGCCAGGGGCGCCAGGCCGCAGCGCGGGCGGTGAGTGCCGCCGGGGTGGACGGCAGGCCCAACTCCTGGGCGGCGCGCCGGATTCCGAGGTCCGTGGGGAGAAACGCGTCGGGGTCGCCGAGGGCGCGCATCGCGATGACGTCGACGGTCCAGGGGCCGAATCCGGGCAGCGCGAGCAGCCGGGCGCGGGTCTGGGACCAGTCGCTCTCGACGCCCATATTGAGGGTGCCGTCGGCGAGTTGACCGACGAGGGTGGTGAAGGTCGCGCGGCGGGTGCGGGGCATGGCCAGCGTGGCGGGGTCCACCGCGGCGAGCGCCTCGGGGGTCGGGAAGAGGTGGGTGAGGCCGCCCTCGGGGTCGTCGACCGGGTCGCCGTGCGCGGTCACCAGGCGGGCCGCGTGGGTACGGGCCGCCGCCGTGGAGACCTGCTGGCCCAGGACCGCGCGGACGGCGAACTCGGCCTCGTCGACGGTCCGCGGGACGCGCCGGCCGGGGGCCTTGTCCACCAGGGCCGCGAGCAACGGATCCGTGCGCAGCTGGTCGTCCACGGCGACGGGGTCGGCGTCCAGGTCGAGCAGGCGACGGCAGCGGCTGATGGCGACGGTCAGGTCGCGCAGATCGGTGAGGGTGAGCCGGCAGGCGATGTGGTCGGGGCGCGGGGCGAGGGCCACGATGCCGTGGCCGTACGGCAGTCGCAGCGTGCGGCGGTAGGCGCCGTCCCGCCACTCCTCGACGCCCGGTACGGCGGTCGCGGCCAGGTGTCCGAAGAGGTTGTCGGGGTTGAGGGGGGTACGGAAGGGGAGGCGGAGGGTGAGGGCACCGGGGGTGTCCGAGGGACGCGCCCCGGAGTCGCCGCCGCCCCGGCTCCCGGCGGCGGGCCGGGCCCGTTTCGGGAGCCGGGCGCGCAGTTCGCCGGGCGACAGGGCGAAGACCTCACGCACGGTGTCGTTGAAGGTACGGATCGACGCGAAACCGGACGCGAAGGCGATCTCCGCCATCGGGAGCGGGGTCGTCTCGATGAGGATCCGGGCCGTCTGGGCGCGCTGCGCGCGGGCGAGGGCCAGCGGACCCGCGCCCAGCTCGGCGAGCAGCTGGCGTTCGACCTGCCGGGTGCTGTAGCCGAGCCGGGCGGCGAGCCCCGGCACGCCCTCGCGGTCGACGACGCCGTCGGCGACCAGACGCATGGCCCGGGCGACGAGGTCGGCGCGCCGGTTCCACTCCGGGGAGCCGGGGCTGGTGTCCGGCCGGCACCGCTTGCAGGCCCGGAACCCCGCCTGCTGGCAGGCCGCCGCGCTCGGGTGGAAGACCATGTTCTCGGGCTTGGGCGGCACCACCGGGCAGCTCGGCCGGCAGTAGATCCGGGTGGTCAGGACGGCGGTGAAGAACCAGCCGTCGAAGCGGGCGTCCTTGGACCGGACGGCCCGCACACAGCGCTCGGTGTCGGTGTGCATCCCCATCTGCATGGGTCCAGCATCGTCCACCGGCCGGACCGGGGCTGGCGAGAATCCGACATCGACCTCAGCTGCCCCGGACCGGCCCGCTACCGCGTCATTCCGTGGCTGTCGGCCTCCGGGAGGCCGCCGTCGCCTCGTCGGGGTCCGTCAGGGGGCGCAGCCGGTAGGTGTACGTGTAGTCGCGGTCGGCGAAGAGCTTGTACTCGTCGTGGGTGTGCGCGCCCCAGCTGTTGTCGCCGCCCACGCCCATCTGCCGGTGGTTGAGGCGCAGGACGATCTCCTCGCGCGGGGTGAGCTGGTAGTCGTGGCGTGCCCCGACCGACAGGTCCTCGGGGGTGAAGTGGGAGGCGTTGACCTCCAGGAGGGGTTCCGCGGAGACCAGCAGGCCGGTGCCGTGGCGGTCGGTCAGGGCGACCCACCGGATGTCGGTCCTGTTGCCGTTCTCCTGGGGGCGCAGGTAGGGGGTCCACTGCCCGGACACGGTGCCGGAGTACAGGCCCACGTCGGTGCCGTTGTTGCGGTCCCAGTGGTTCTCGTCGGGGCCGCGGCCGTAGTAGTGCAGGTGTTCCAGGCGGCCGGGCAACAGCAGCAGGGTGCCGACCTCGGGGAGGTAGGGCAGGCTCGCCGCCCCCGGGTGCAGGGTGTTGTCGACCTTGATCTCGGCGTTGCCGAAGACCGTGTACGTGGTGGTGTACGTGGACTCGACGGTGGTGGGGAGCGTGCCCGCGACCTTGATCTCGACGGCCCGGTCCCGCAGGACGCGCACGCTCACGTCCGTCACCTTGCGGCGGGTCCCGGCGTCGCGCCAGGTCTGGTTGCGGGTGTGCTGGCCGTTGCCCCGGTCGTTGTCGGTCGGCGCCCGCCAGAAGTTGGGCACCGGCCCCGAGGTGATCAGACGGACGCCTTCGGCCCGGTACGACGTGATGGTCCCGCTGCTCTTGTCGACGGTGACGGAGAAGCCGTCGCCCCGGACGGTGACGGTGTCCTCGCCGTCCTGGTGCCGCAGGGTCGGCACGCTCTTCAGCGGCCGGGGCGTCACGGCGGGGCCGGCCGCGGCGACGGGGAGTTGCTGCCGGGCGACCTCGAAGCCGGCCTTCGCCCACTTCGTGGATTCCCTGGTGGTGAAGGAGAGCCGCAGGAAGTACTCCGTGCCGGGCGCCGGGCGGTCCGGCAGCCGTACGGGCACGGTGATGTCCTTGGCGCTCAGCGGCGCGACGTCCAGCTGGTCGCGGCCGAGCGTGCCCTGCCGTACGGCCTTGCCGTCGGCGACGAGGGTCCAACGGCCGTCGAAGGCGCGGAGGTTGGTGAACAGGTACTCGTTGGTGAGGGTGACGCGTCCCGAGGTGACGGCGCTGCCGGAGGCCGGGGCGGCGTTGATCGCCTGATAGACCTGCTTCACCTCCACGGCCTTGCCGGTGCTGCCGCGGTCGGCGGTGACGATGCCGTCGCCGGAGAAGGCCCCGTCGTTGGGGTTGTCGCCCCAGTCGCCGCCGTAGGCGAGGAACGTCCGGTCGCGGGGCCGTTTCCTGGTGAGCCCGACGGAGGAGGCGTCGAACCAGAACCGCACGCCGTCGTCGCCCGGGCCGCGGCCCGCCGAGGCCAGTTCGGTCGCGCTCAGGGCGCGGGCGTAGACCCGGGCCCGCCGGATCGTGCCGCTGAACTCCCGGGTCGGGTTGTCGACGTCGGTGGCGAGAGCGAGGGGCGCGGTGTTGGTGTCGGGCCGCCGGGTGGTGGTCCGGGTGGCCCGTGCGACGCCGTCGACGTGCAGGGTGAGGGTGCCGGCGGCGGCGTCGAAGACACCCGCGACGTGGTGTTCGCTGCCGGTCCAGTCGTCCGGCAGGGCCCAGGTGGTGGCGATCCACTGGCCGCCGCCGTAGAGGAAGAACTCCAGGTTCCGGTCGGACTGTTTCAGGGCGTACTGGGTGTCGCCCTTGGCGATGATCGGCTGGTGGTTGCCCGTGAAGTGCGGGGTGATCCACGCTTCCAGGGTCAGCGAGCCGGTGAGGTCGAGGCTCGGGTCGCGGGCGAAGACCGTGCCGCCGGACACGCCTTCCGTGCGGTCGAAGGAGCCGCTGGGGGCGACGAGTTCGCCGCGCAGTCCGGCGGGTCCCGACTCGGTGAGCAGGGTGCGGGCCGGGGTGGGCCAGGTGAGGGCCTGGTCGACGAAGTCCCATATCCAGCCGCCCTGGAGGACGTCGTGGCGCCGGATGACGTCCCAGTACGTGCGGAAGTTGCCGCTGGAGTTCCCCATCGCGTGGGAGTACTCGATCATCACGTAGGGGCGCGTGTCGGCGGTGTCCCTGGCGCGCTGTTCGACGCGTGCGGGGCTCTCGTACATCTCGGAGCGGATGTCGCTGATCGTGGGCCGGTCGTCGCCTTCGTACTGGATGACGCGGGTCGGGTCGTAGGAGCGGATCCAGTCGTGCATGGCGACGAACGTGCTGCCGCCGCCCGCCTCGTTGCCGAGCGACCAGATGACCACCGAGGCGTGGTTCTTGTCGCGGTGGACCATGTTCTGTGCGCGGGCCACGCACGCCTGGCTCCAGTCGGCGTGGTCGCCCGGGTACTCGTCCCGGATGCCGTGCGTTTCGAGGTCGGTCTCGTCGACGAGGTAGAGGCCGTACTCGTCGGCGAGTTCGTACCAGAGCGGGTTGTTGGGGTAGTGCGAGGTGCGGACGGTGTTGATGTTGAGTCGCTTGATGATCCCGATGTCCTCGACCAGGTCCGCGCGGGTGAGCGCGGTGCCGCGGTCGGGGTGCATCTCGTGCCGGTTGGTGCCGCGCAGCGAGACGGGCCGGCCGTTGATCCGCATCAGCCCGTCCGTGATCGCGAATTCCCGCAGGCCGACCCGGTGCGAGAGGGTCTCGATCACCTTGCCCGCCGGGTCGCGCAGCCGCAGCACGGCGGTGTAGAGCGTGGGCTTCTCCGCCGACCACAGCTCGGGATCGGGTACGGCTCTGGCGGCCTGTACGGTCGCCTCCTGGCCGGCGCCGACGGTCACGCTCCGGCGCAGCGGGCGTGACCAGACGGCGTGGCCACGCGCGTCGTAAAGCTGGGTCTCCACGGCGTACTGGCCGGCGTCGTCGCCCCCGTAGTCCCGCACGCTCGCGGTGACGGACAGTTCGGCGGCCGTGTGGTCGTCGCTCAGCGGGGTGTCGAGCTTGAAGTCCCGCAGGTGCACGGCCGGGGTGGAGTAGAGGTAGACCGAGCGGAAGATGCCGCTCAGCCGGATCATGTCCTGGTCCTCCAGCCAGTCGCCGTCCGAGTAGCGGTACACCTCGACGGCGATCTGGTTGGTGCCGGGTTTGAGGTGTTCGGTGATGTCGTACTCGGCGGGGACGTAGGAGTCCTCGTGGTAGCCCACCAACTTCCCGTTGATCCACACGTAGTGGGCCGACTTGACGCCCTCGAAGTGCAGGAACGTGAGCCGGCCCGACCAGTCGCGGGGGACGGTGAAGGTACGGCGGTACTGGCCGACGGGGTTGTACCGGGTGGGTGCGGCCGGTGGCTGTGCGTCCTGGCCCTGCCCGTTGGGCCCCCACCAGGGGTAGGTGATGTTGACGTAGATCGGGCTGTCGTAGCCGTGCAGTTGCCAGGCCGAGGGGACGGGGAGGGTGGCCCAGTCGCTGTCGTCGAGGTCGGTGCGGTGGAAGTCGACGTCCCGGTCGTCGGGCCGGTCCACGTGGGCGAAGCGCCACCTGCCGTCGAGGCTCTGCCGGTACGGCGAGCGCGTGCGGTCGCCGGTCAGGGCCTGCCTGACGTCGGCGTACGGCATGAGGGTGGTGTGCGGGGGCTCGGTGCCCAGCCGGAAGACGGCCATGTTGCCGTTCCACTGAGGCAGTTCGGCCGGCAGGTCGGCCGCCGCCGCGCCGCGCGACGTGGCGGACAGGGTGAGCGCGCCGAGAACGGCCGCTCCCCCTTCCAGGAGCCGGCGGCGACTGAACACGTGCGGGGGCTGGTGCGAGGGCTGGTGCGGGTGCGGCATGACCTTGGCCTTCCTCGGTGCGACTGTGGGGTGCGCGGACTGAGGGTGCGTCAGGGGGCAGGAGGTCAGGGGCAGTGGGGCAGAACGTGACTACTGGCGACAAAGGCAACTACCGGGCCAGGGGAACCCTAGGACTCGCACACAATCGAAGCAATATCCCTGTCGGACTTTGTTGGGTCCTGTTGAAGGCGTCCGGCTGAGCCTGCCCGGCGGGCGGCGGCGACGACCGATGGCCCACACCGGCCGGTCCCCGCCAGTAGGCTCCGGCCAGGAACTCACGCGTGACCCGGGGCTTGTCCGCGAGACAGAGGATGCCGTCAGTGCACGATCTCTTCCTTTCCTATTCCAGGCGCAACGCGCGATTCGTCAACCGCCTGGCCGGTGATCTCATGGACCACGGCCTCGACGTCTGGCTCGACACCATCGAACTCACCGTCGGCGATTCGGTTCACAAGTCCATCGAGCAGGGCATCAAGGACAGCCGATTCTTCTGCATTGCGCTGTCGCCAGCCGCCCTGGCCTCGTATTACGTGCGGGAGATCGAATTCGAGCAGGCATTCTCCCGCATGGTGCTCGACCAGCGCGAGAGTTATGTCCTCCCGGTCGTCGTACAGTCGCTGACGGAGGAGGTGCCGGGCCGCATCGCCCACCTGCACCGCCTCGACTTCACCAGGAGAAATACCTACGCGCGGAATGTGAAGCACCTGGTGGACAAGGTCCGCGGGGTGGACGGCGGCTACGACGGTTCCCGCTGGTACAAGGGGCTCAATATCTCCAACCTGGGCCAGCCCGTCGGCGTCGGGCCGACCTCCCAGAAGGCGTCGCTCGGAATGAGCTACCACATGGCGTGGACGGCGGGAACCGTCTCGCGCGTCGATGTCCACAACAATGGCGTCCTGGCCCACTACAAGGAATTCGAGTACGACGAGCAGGGTCGAGTCGTCGCGAACAGGATGTACTCTCCGGACGGCTCCGGAGGCTGGGCTGTCGTCGATGACGTCTGGTATTACGCCTACGATCCCCGGACCGGTGTGCGCGCGACGAAGACGATGCGATATCCCGGTGAGGCGACGGCCCGCGTGGTGCACTACGACTCACTGGGCCGGGCGACGGTCGAGGAAATCGTCACCGACGCCGGGCGCACACCCGATCGCGGCTTTCCCTACAGCCGCAAGACCTTCGCCTACGACGAGAACGGCAACCCGTCGGACGAGCGGTGGTTCGACCATGGGGGACAGGAAGTGCCGGTCTCCGAGTGAGCGGCCGTGGAACCGTCAGCCGAGTCGCGCGGCGAACGCCGTGTAGGCCGGCTCGTCGAAGAGGACGAACCCGACCTCGGTGACCGCCGTGTCCGTCGCACGGACGGTCTCCACCGCGATCCGGGCCGCGTCGTCCATCGGCCATCCGTAGATGCCCGCGGAAACCGCCGGGAAGGCCACCGTGCGGGCGTCCAACTCGTCGGCGACCCGAAGCGATTCCCGGTAGCAGGAGGCCAGCAGCGACGACCGGTCCTCCTCGGCGGAGTACCGCGGGCCCACGGTGTGGATCACCCAGCGCGCGTCCAGCTCACCGGCGGTCGTCGCGACGGCCTGGCCGGTCGCCAGGCCCTTGCCGTAGTGCGAGGCGCGGAGTCTGCGGCAGTCCTCCAGGATCGCGGGGCCGCCGCGGCGGTGGATGGCACCGTCGACCCCGCTGCCGCCCAGCAGCGAGGAGTTGGCCGCGTTGACGATCGCGTCGACGCGCTGCCGGGTGATGTCGCCCTGGACGAGGTGGATGGTGGTCATGTCCGGCGGGGTCTCCTTTCGAACCGGGCACAGGGGCACCGAGGGGCGCTGCCATGGCTGTCGCGCCCCCTCGGGGCCACGGCCGTGATCACGCCTGCCGCAGCCTCCGCCACACCGCCTTCGCCGCGTTGTGTCCCGACATGCCGTGCACGCCGGGACCCGGCGGGGTGGACGAGGAGCAGAGGAAGACGGCCGGGTGCGGGGTGCCGTACGGGGACAGGGACAGCTTGGGCCGCAGCAGGATCTGGAGTCCGGTGACCGCGCCGGAGCCGATGTCACCGCCCACGTAGTTGGCGTTGCGGGCGGCGAGTTCGGCCGGGCCCGCCATCGCGCGGGCCAGCACGCGGTCGCGGAATCCCGGGGCGAAGCGCTCCAGTTGGCGCTCCATGGCGTCGGTGAGGTCGCCGGTCCAGCCGCTGGGGACATGGCCGTACGCCCAGAAGACGTGCCGGCCGGCCGGGGCCCGGGTGGGGTCGACGAGGCTGGGCTGCACGGTGATCATGAAAGGTCGCTCGGGTGCGCGGCCCTCCCGCGACGCGGCGCGCAGGGCGGCGCCGATCTCCGTGCTGTCCGCGCCGATCTGCACGGTGGTGGCGCGGCGTGCCTCCGGCGCGGTCCACGGGACGGGGCCGTCCAGGGCGTAGTCGATCTTGAAGACCCCCGGGCCGTACCGATAGCCCTCGTAGAAGCGGCCGAGGCCCGCGATACGGGCCAGGGCGGTGGGCGAGGTGTCGAAGACGTACGCGCGCGCGGGCGGCAGGTCGTCGAGCCGCTTGACCTCGAAGTCCGTGTGGATGGTGCCGCCGAGGTCCTTCAGGTACGCGGCCAGCGCGTCGGAGATCGACTGGGAGCCGCCGCGGGCCACCGGCCAGCCGCGGGCGTGGGCGGCGAGGGCGAAGACCAGGCCGATCGCGCTGGTGGCGAAGCCGCCGAGCGGGGCCATCACATGGGCGACCAGGCCGGCGAACAGGGTCCTGGCCCGCTCGTCCCGGAAGCGGCGCAGCAGCCAGGTCGACGGGGGCAGGCCCGCCAGGCCGAACCGGGCGAGGGTGACCGGGTCGCGGGGCAGTGCGGTGAGCGGCAGCGACATGAAGTCGCGGACCAGGGTGTCCCACCGGGGCAGGAAGGGCTCGACGAGCCTGCGGTACGTCCCCGCGTCACGCGGTCCGAGGGAGGCGGCCGTCTCGCCGACCGACCGCGCCAGCACGGCGGCGGTGCCGTCGGTGAACGGGTTCGCCATGGCCAGGTCGGAGTGCAGCCACTGAAGGCCGTAGCGCTCCAGGGGCAGGGCGCGGAACGCGGGTGAGTTGATTCCCAGGGGATGGGCCGCGGAGCACGGGTCGTGCCGGAAGCCGGGGAGGGTGAGTTCCTCGGTCCTGGCTCCCCCGCCGACGGTGTCCCGGGCCTCGAAAAGGGCCACCGAGAAGCCGCGGCGGGCCAACTCCACGGCGGCGGTCAGTCCGTTCGGTCCCGCACCCACCACAACGACATCGAGCATCGACGGCACCTTCGGACCCCTTCGTCAGCCGGTGGCCTGTGGGATCAGGATAGGACGCAGGACCGACAGCGCCGATGCGCGGGGCGACAGAGCCGGTGTGCGAGGCCGCGGTGCCCGTGTGCGGGGCGCCGCGACGGCCACGGACCCCCGCGGCGATCCATCGGGTCCCCGGGGCTACGAGGCCCCCAGCAGCCCCACCACCCGACGGGCCGTGGCCGCGTCCCGGGCCGCGGTGAACGGGAGCGCGTTGTGGCCGGTGACGCGGAACGGCTCGCCGCTGAGGGTCAGGTGCGCGCCGCCCGCCTCCTCGACCAGGAGCAGGCCCGCCGCGTGGTCCCAGGCCGCCTCCCAGGAGAAGGCCGTGGCGTCCAACTCGCCGCGGGCGACGGCGAGATACTCCAGTCCGGCCGATCCGCAGGGGCGCGGTGCGACGCCCTCGGTCCACAGCCCCAGCAGCTCGCGCTTCTGCTCGTCGGTCGTGTAGTCCGGGTGCGAGGTGGCTATGCGCAGGTCGCGGCCCTGTTCCGGGGCGCCGGAGCGCAGTCGCTCGCCGTCGAGGAAGGCTCCCTGGCCGCGCACGGCCGTGGCCAGCCGGTCGGGGACGGGCGCGTAGGTCCACGAGGCGCGCAGGACGCCGCCCTGCGCGAGCGCGACCAGCGTGCAGAATCCGGGGTCGCCGTGCACGAACTGCCGTGTCCCGTCGACCGGGTCGACGATCCAGACCGGGGTGTCGCCCTGTATCGCCTCGTACGACGCCGGGTTGGCGTGCACCGCCTCCTCGCCGACCACGACCGAGCCGGGCAGCAGGGCGCCGAGCGCCTCGGTGAGGTACAGCTCGGCCTTGCGGTCGGCGTCCGTGACGAGGTCGTGCGGCCCGCTCTTCTCGTCGACCTCGTGCGCGGCGAGGCGACGGAAGCGGGGCATGATCTCGGCCGAGGCCGCCTTGCGTACCGCTTCTTCCACGTCGGCCGCGTGCCGGGCGAGAAACTCGTCGATGGTTTCCATGTGTTCGATCATGACTCCATGAGAGCACGCGCCACTGACAATCCCCACCGGGCCGGTGTATCCCGGGTGGATTCGGCCTGAATACCGGGATGTCCCGAACGCGGGAGGCGTGCGCGGGGTGCGTGGGGTGCGCGGCGTACGGGAGGGGTCAGCGCCCCACCGCGTACCCCTGCATGCCCCGCGGATTCGCCGCCGCCGACAGGATCCCGGTCTGGGGATCCCGTGCGACCGCGCACAGCCGCCCCTCCGACCAGGGGCCGCCGACGGTCACGTCGTGCCCCCGTCGCCGCAGCTCCGCCACCACGTCCTCGTCCGTCCCGCCCTCGACGGTGACGCTGCCGGGGAGCGTGCCGCGCGGGTAGAAGGAGCTGGGGAAGCTGTCGTTGTGCCAGTTCGGGGCGTCGATCGCACCCTGAAGGTCGAACCCGCCTCTGACCTGCTCCTTCAGCGCGACCGCGAGGAAGAAGTGCAGCTGCCACTGGTCCTGCTGGTCCCCGCCGGGTGTCCCGAACGCCATGACGGGTACCCCCTCGCGCAGCGCGATCGAGGGTGTGAGGGTGGTGCGGGGGCGGCGGCCCGGGGTGAGGGAGTTCGGCAGCCCCTCCTCCAGCCAGGCCATCTGGAGCCGCGTACCGAGCGGAAAGCCCAGTTCGGCCACGACGGGGTTGGACTGCAGCCAGCCCCCGCTGGGGGTGGCGGCGACCATGTTGCCCCACCGGTCGACGATGTCGAGGTGGCAGGTGTCGCCGCGGGTGAGCCCGTCGGGACGGACCTCGGGCTCGCCGGGCATCGGGGAGGTGGAGTGCTGGGCGACCGTGGGCTCGCCGGCGCCCGGCGCCGCGAACCCCGGCTCCTCCCGCGTCCCCGGGTGGGCGTACAGCCGCGGTGCACGGCCCTGCGGACTGCCGGGCCGCAGCTCCCAGGAGGCCCGGTCCCCGACGAGCTTGCGCCGCCCCTCGTTGTACTCGTCCGACAGCAGCGCGCCCAGCGGCACCTCGGCGGCGTCGCCGTACCAGGCCTCCCGGTCGGCCATGGCGAGCTTGCAGCCCTCGATGAGCAGGTGGACGTAGGCGGCGGACCCGTAGCGGGGCAGTTCGGGAGGCAGCAGGGCGAGCTGTTGCAGCAGCACCGGGCCCTGGCTCCAGGGGCCGGCCTTGCAGAGGGTCCAGCCGTTCCAGTCGTACGTCGCCGGCGCCTCGTAGGTCGCGGACCAGCCGGCGAGGTCGGCGGCCGTGAGCGTACCGGTGTGCCGTTCGCCGCTGGTGTCCATGGTGGGCCGCCCGGCCTGCCGCACGAGGGCCTCGGCGATGAACCCGGACCGCCACACCTCCCGGGCCGCGTCGATCTCGGCGACCCGGTCGCCGGCGCCGGCGACCTCTTCGAGGAGGCGCAGCCAGGTGGCGGCGAGCGTGGGGTTGCGGAAGAGGCGCCCCGGCCGGGGCGGCTGTCCGCCCGGCAGGTACACCTCGGCCGACGACGTCCACTCCGTCTCGAACAACTCCCGCACGGACTCGACGGTCGCCCCGATGTTCTCCACGGGCGCGTGCCCGTGTTCGGCGTACCCGATGGCGTACTTCAGCACCTCGGCGAGGGATCTGGTCCCGTGGTCCCGCAGCAGCAGCATCCAGGCGTCGAAGGCACCGGGGACGGCGGCGGCGAGCGGTCCGGTACCGGGCACGAGGTCGAGCCCGAGGCCCCGGTAGTGCGCCACGGTCGCCCCGCCCGGTGCGACGCCCTGCCCGCACAGCACCCGCACCTCGCCCCCGGCCGGCGCGAGCAGGATCGGCACCTCGCCCGCGGGCCCGTTGAGATGCGGCTCGACGACATGCAGCACGAACGCCCCGGCCACCGCCGCGTCGTACGCGTTCCCCCCGTCCTCCAGCACCGCCATCGCCGACTGCGAGGCCAGCCAGTGGGTGGACGACACCATGCCGAAAGTGCCCTGGAGGGTGGGACGGGTGGTGAACACGGGTGGGCTCCTCGGTGCACGGCTGCGGGTCGGTCGATCGTACGCAGTCGGCGCGGACGCCTGCCCGCCGTGACCAGGTGCCCGCCCGCTCCGAGGAGCGTCGGCTCGGACTCGACACACCTGGTCGCCGCCAGGACGGCTTCGCGACGCTCCGGGTCGTGCAGTCCGGCGAAGCGGTTGACGGTGGCCGCGACGATCAGCCCGGCCGGCCGGACCACCGGTGCGCCTCGGCCAGTGCCCGTACCCGGTCCGGCCGTTCGGGAAGGTGGTACAGCGGGCCGAGCAGCAGCACCACGTCGTAGGCGGCGTCCGCGGCGGGCAGGGCAGGGCCCGCAACGGAATGTGACCGCGTCGGTCAGGTGCCGCGTGCCGCCACCAGCCCGGACTCGTACGCGAACACCACCAACTGCGCCCGGTCCCGCGCCCCCAGCTTCCCCATCGCCCGGCTCACATGCGTCTTCGCCGTGAACGGGCTGATGACCATGTGTGCGGCGATCTCCTCGTTGGTGAGGCCGCGGGCGGCGAGGGCGGTGACCTCGCGTTCGCGGCGGGTGAGGTGTTCGAGGCCGGGGGCGGTGGCGCGGTCGGGTGGGCGGGAGACGAACTCGCCGATCAGGGTGCGGGTCACCGAGGGGGAGAGCAGGGCCTCGCCCCGCGCCACCACCTCGATGCCCTGGAGGAGGTCGGCCGGTTCGGTGTCCTTCAGGAGGAAGCCGCTGGCGCCCGCACGCAGGGCCTCGAAGACATATGCGTCGAAGCCGTAGTTGGTGAGGATGACGACGCGTACGGCGGCCAGGGACGGGTCGGCGGCGATGTGGCGGGTCGCCTCGATGCCCGTCATCACCGGCATCTGTACGTCGATCAGCGCGATGTCGGGTCTGCGGGCGCGCACCAGGGCCAGGCCCTGTTCGCCGTCCGCCGCCTCCCCCACCACCTCGATGCCGTCCTCCGCGTCGAGCAGGGCGCGGAACCCCGCGCGCATCAGCGCCTGGTCGTCGACGAGTGCCACCCGGATCATCCGGCGACCTCCAGGGGCAGTTCGGCCCGCACCGAGAAGCCGCCCTCCGCGCGCGGGCCCGTGTGCAGGGCGCCGCCGAGGGCCGTGACGCGTTCGCGCATCCCGGTGAGGCCGATGCCGGGGGGCGCGGGGCGCTCCGGTGTCGCCGTGCCGTCGTCGTCCACCTCTACCACCAACTCCCGCGCGCGGTAGCCGAGTCGGACGTCGATCCTCGCCGGACCCGCGTGCCGGGCGGCGTTCGTCAGCGCCTCCTGGACGATGCGGTACAGGGCGCGGTCGAGGGTCGCGGGCAGGGGGCGCTCCTCGCCGGTCACGGTCAGTTCGACCGCGAGACCGGCGGCCCGCGCGCGTTCCACGAGCACGGCGGGCGTGCCGGTCGGTTCGTCGGTGCGCAGGATCTCCAGGGTGGCGCGGAGTTCGCGCATCGCCTCGCCGCCGGCCTCCTGGATGGCGAGCAGGGCGGGTGGCACCTCCTCGCCGCGTTTGCGGGCGAGGTGGACCGCGACGCCCGCCTGGAGCTTGACGATCGAGATGCTGTGGGTGAGGGAGTCGTGCAACTCCCTCGCGATGCGCAGGCGTTCCTCGCCGGCGCGGCGCAGGGCCGCTTCCTCGCGGGTGCGTTCGGCCTCCAGGGCGCGCTGTTCGGTCTGGCGCAGGTAGGCCTGCCAGTTGCGGTCGGCGAGGCCGGTCACGACGGCGCACAGGAACCAGCCGGTGAGCAGCGCGGCCTTCTCCACCACCTCCCCCGTCGTCGGGCCCGTCGCCACGTACGCCCCCAGGTAGACCGCGCTCGCCGCGCCGGCCAGACCGCGATGTCCCACCCGGGCCGCGGTGTGCACGGCGGCGAGGACGGGGAGGGCGGCGAGCAGGCCGGGGTGGGCGTGCAGGACGTAGGCCGCGCCGGCCGCCGTGGACACGGCCAGGACCGGCAGCGGGAAGGGGCGGTAGAAGGCCAGGGCGGCCGAACCCAGCGCGATCAACGCGTAGTCGGCGCCCGTGGTGTCCACGTCGAACGCGGCCGTGGTCACGACGAGGGCGCCGATCACGACCGCGAGGGCCGCGTCGGCGAGTGTCCTCCGTGCAGTCGAGTGCCCGCTCATGCAGGCACAGTAGCTTCGGGCGCCGACGCCCGCGTCAGCCCTGTGGACAACTCCGGGACTACTCCCGACGCGGTAGTCGCGGGGCCCGAGCCGCCCCGTCGGCGCAGCGCCGACTGTCTTCGGCCGTACGACGACCGGGCCCGCCCCCGAGGCGCACGCTGCTGCCCATGCCCACACCTTTCCGCTACACCGAACCTCCGCCGCCGAAGGCGGCCACCGGTCGCGTCGCCGACGTCTACGCGCAGCTCTCCCGGGACTTCGGAATCGACCGGCCCGTCACCTTCGTGGTCCTCTCCTCCGCGCCCGAGATCCTCGCGCCCGCCTGGGCGCTGATGCGCGAGTCGCTGATCGCGGGCCCCGGCAGCCGGACCGGCAAGGAGCTGGCGGCGCTCGGGGTGTCGCTCGCCAACAACTGCCCGTTCTGTGTGGACGCGCACACCATGCTGCTGCACGCCACCGGCGACCACGCACTCGCGGAACGTCTGGCGAGAGGGGAGCGGCCGGAGAACGAGCAGCACGCGCGCGTGCTGGAGTGGGGCAGGCGCACCCGTGTACCGGGCGCCCTCGACACCGAGTCCTGTCCCTTCCCGCGGGAGCACGCCCCCGGTTACCTCGGCACCGCGTTCGCCTTCCACTTCATCAACCGGATCGTGTCCGCCCTGGTGACCGAGAACCTGCTGCCGGGCAACGCCCAGCGGTTCCGGCCGGTACGCAGCCTCGCCGGCCGCGCGCTCGCCCGGACCGTACGCCGTCCCGCCCGGCCCGGCGAGTCCCTCGGGCTGCTCGACGGCGTCGACCCGGGCGAGGCCCCCGCGTGGGCGGGCGGCACGGCCGTCGGCCTCGCGTACGCGGCGCTGCTCAGGGCGGCCATGACGGGTGCCGGTCTCCTCGACGCCGACGACCACGACCTCGTCGAGCAGACCCTTCAGGACTGGGACGGGACGCATCCGTCGCTCTCCCTCGGCGGGTTCCCCGACCGGCGGGAGCGGCCCGGGGCGCGCCTCGCGCTGCTGGCCGCGCTGGCGCCGTATCGCATCACGGACGAGGACGTGGCGGCCTGGCGGCGGCCGGAGCACACCGACCGCTGTCTGGTGCGGCTCGTGGCGTACGGCGCGTTCGTTGCCGTGGACCGGGTGGAATCGGCGCTCAACCGGCCCATCGCCCGGACATAGCGGGATACATGACGTATCGACCGTGGGGCGCTGTGACCGCACCGGTACGGAGCGAGTTGGCACTTCCGTCGCACAGGGAGTCGTGTGAAACTGGCGCCCCGTCCGCTGTGCGGACCCTCTCCGCACCGTCCCCCACGAAAAGTGCGCCGTGCGTTCTCTCTCCCTGCCGCTCGCCCTCACCGCGCGTCTGTCGCCCGTCGTCGTGCTCGCCGCAGCGGGCTGGGCGCTCTCCTCCGGTCCCGCCGCCTCGCCGGCCGCCGCGGACAAGGAGGGGCAGAAGACCGGCACGCAGTCGGCCTCGGCTCCGGCGACGGCCGCCGCGTCGAAGGCGTACGCCGACGCGCCCTCGCCGTGCGGCAGCGTCGCCAAGAAGACGATCACGTCGCTCGTGCCGGGTGCCAAGACGGCCGGCAAGGAGATCCCCTCGACGGACACGAAGCTGCGTCGCACCTGCTCCTGGAACGCGCTGAAGGGGTACGACTACCGCTGGCTCGACGTGTCCTTCGAGATCACGGACTCGGACGAGTCGGCGCGGGAGTCGTACCAGGAGAACACCAAGGAGAAGAGCGGCGGCGGGGACGTGCCGGGTCTCGGCGACTCGGCGTACTCGGTGGTGAACCTCACCACCGAGGACAAGCAGCAGACCCGCGAGGGTGTGGTGCTGGTGCGGGCGTCCAACGCGCTGGTGACGATCACGTACAACGGCAGTGACTTCGAGTCGAAGAAGGCGCCCGGTACGGACGAGATCAACAAGGGTGCCATCAAGGCCGCCAAGGAGGCGGTCGCGGCGCTGGAGGACGGCCGGCAGGGCTGACCGTCCTCCGAGGACCGAGGTGGACCGGGTGGTCCGGATGGATCACACTTCGAGACGGTCCCGTCCGCGCGCCAGCATGAGCACCACGTACAGGACCATCGACGTGCCCAGGCCCACCGCCCAGCCGTAGTCGGCCAGCGGCTCCAGTGCCGGGACGGGGCGTCCGTCGATCAGCGGGCTGAAGTTGGCGCCGCCGACGGCGAGGACACCACCGGTGACGAAGGCCACGACGGCCCGCCAGTTCCAGCCGCCCTCGTACCAGTAACGGCCGCCCGTGCGGTAGAGGTCGGTCAGGTCGAGCTTGCCGCGGCGCAGGATCCAGTAGTCGGCGATGAGGATGCCGGCGACCGTGCCGAGGAGTCCGCCGACCAGGCCGAGCCAGGTGAAGATGTAGCCCTGCGGGTCGGAGTACAGCTTCCACGGGAAGATCAGCACACCGAGGACGCAGGTGACGAGGGCACCGGTACGGAAGGTGATCTTCCGGGGCGCGATGTTGGAGAAGTCGAAGGCCGGGGAGACCAGGTTGGCCGCGACGTTCACGGACAGGGTCGCCACCAGCACGGTGACCAGCGCGAAGAGCAGGCCCACGACGTTGTCCGTCTTGGCGGCGAGCTGTACCGGGTCCCAGATCGTCTCGCCGTAGACCGCCTGCGAACCGGAGGTGACCATCACCGACAGCAGGGCGAACAGCGTCATGGTGGTGGGCAGACCGAGGGCCTGGCCCCATGTCTGGGCCTTCTGGCTCTTGCCGTACCGGGTGAAGTCCGGGATGTTCAGGGACAGCGTGGACCAGAAGCCGATCATGCCCATGAGGGCCGGCCAGAAGAGCTTCCAGAAGTCGCCGCCCCAGCCGAGCTTGGAGGGCTGGTCGAGCAGCGGACCGAAGCCGCCTGCCTTGTTGCTCATCCAGATCAGCATCACGAGGGCGCCGACGATCACGAAGGGCGCCGCCCAGTTCTCGAAGCGGCGGATCGTCTCCATGCCCCGGTAGATGATCGCGACCTGGAGCGCCCAGAAGATCGCGAACGACAGCCACATCGTCCAGGCGTACCCGCCGATCTGGCCGGCCTCCGTCCAGCCGTTCCCGATGAGCTTCCCGGCGAGGAAGTAGATCGCCTCGCCGCCGATCCAGGTCTGGATGCCGAACCAGCCGCAGGCCACCAACGCCCGGACGACGGCGGGGAGGTTGGCGCCGCGGATACCGAAGGAGGCGCGGGCGAAGACCGGGAAGGGAATGCCGTACTTCGGTCCCGCGTGCCCGGTGAGCAGCATCGGGACCAGCACGATCACATTGGCCAGGGCGATGGTGAACACCGCCTGCTTCCAGTCCATGCCGACGGCGATCAGACCCGAGGCCAGGGTCCAGGAGGCCGTGTTGTGGGCCATGCCGACCCACAGGGCGGAGAAGTTGTACGTGGTCCAGGTGCGCTTCTCCACCGGAACCGGCAGCAGGTCCTCGTTGGCGTAGGGGCCGCTCGGGGCGGGGGCGCCCGGGGCGAGCTCCACCCGGCCGTCGGCGAGGGTGACTTGGGTGGACGGCGGTATGGCCGTGGGAGCGGTGTCGGTCATGGGCAGGCCAATCAGAGGGAGGTGGGACGGGAAAGGCCGTGCGGGCGGGTGTGCCGGTGGGGGAAGCGCGGGGAGCGCCCCGGGCCCCCTCCCCGGGACGGCGGGAAGGGGACGTTCAAGGGGGGCGGGGCTTCGCATGCCCCGGTGCTGCTAGCCGTTGAGGGCCGGGATGACCTTCGTGCCGTACGCGTCGATGGTGGCTTCCTGCGCGTCGTGCATGTCGTAGACGGCGAACTGGTCGACGCCCAGCTCGCGCAGGGCGTTCAGCTTCTCGATGTGCTTCTCGACCGGGCCGATGAGGCAGAACCGGTCGACGATCTCGTCGGGCACGAACGCGGTGTCGGGGTTGTCGGCCCGCCCGTGGTGGGAGTAGTCGTATCCCTCACGGGCCTTGATGTAGTCGGTGAGTTCGTCGGGGACGGCGGCGGAGTGCTCGCCGTACTTGGACACCAGGTCGGCGACGTGGTTGCCGACCATCCCGCCGAACCAGCGGCACTGCTCGCGGGCGTGGGCGAGCGCCTCGGGCGAGTCGTCCTCGGTGACGTAGGCGGGGGCGGCGACGCAGATCTTCACCTCGGACGGGTCGCGTCCGGCGGCGACGGCCGCGTCCTTGACGGCCTTCACCATGTACTCGGTGAGGTAGAGGTCGGCGAGCTGGAGGATGAAGCCGTCGGCCTCCTCGCCGGTCATCTTGAGCGCCTTGGGGCCGTACGCGGCCATCCAGACGGGGAGTTCGGCGCCTTCCCTGATCCAGGGGAACTTGACGACCGTTCCGCCGAGGTCGGCCTCCTTGCCCGAGCCGAGCGCCCTGATGACCTTCATGGCCTCGCTGATGCGCGCCAGCGTGTTGGGGGTACGGCCCGCGACGCGCATCGCGGAGTCGCCGCGGCCGATGCCGCAGACCGTGCGGTTGCCGAACATGTCGTTGAGGGTGGCGAAGGTGGAGGCGGTGACCTCCCAGGTACGGGTGCCCGGGTTGGTGACCATCGGGCCGACCGTCAACTTGCTGGTGTTCGACAGGATCTGACTGTAGATCACGAACGGCTCCTGCCAGAGCACGGCGGAGTCGAAGGTCCAGCCGTACGTGAAGCCGTTGCGCTCGGCCCGCTTCATCAGGCTGATGACCTTCGAGGCCGGCGGGTCCGTCTGCAGGACGAGTCCGAAGTCCATGGGCGCCACTCCTAGTTGAGGTACTGACAGGTGGAGCGGGGGGTGTAGACGCCGTGCCCGGCGTGCCCGGTGTACTCCCGCTCGGTGATGACGAGTTCGCCGCGCGAGAGGACGGTCTCGACGCGGCCGGTGAGGCGCTTGCCCTCGTACGCCGAGTAGTCGACGTTCATGTGGTGCGTCTCGGCGGAGACGATCTGCTCGGCGAGCGGGTCGTAGATCACGACGTCCGCGTCGGCGCCGGGGGCGATGGTGCCCTTCTTCGGGTACATGCCGAACATCCGGGCCGGGGTCGCGCAGGCGATCTCGATCCAGCGGCGGCGAGAGATGCGGCCCTCGACGACGGCCTGGTGGAGGAGGTCCATGCGGTTCTCGACGCCGGGCAGACCGTTGGGGATCTTGGAGAAGTCGCCGCGGCCGAGCTCCTTCTGGCCCACGAAGCAGAAGGGGCAGTGGTCCGTGGAGACGACCTGGAGGTCGTTGGTGCGCAGGCCCCGCCACAGGTGGGCCTGGTGCTCCTTGGGCCGCAGCGGCGTCGAGCAGACGTACTTGGAGCCCTCGAAGTCGGGCTCGGCGAGGTTGTCCGTGGACAGGAACAGGTACTGCGGGCAGGTCTCGCCGAAGACGTTGAGGCCCTCGTCGCGCGCCCTGGCCAGCTCGGCGACGGCCTCCATCGCCGAGACGTGCACGACGTACAGGGGGGCACCCGCGACCTGGGCGAGCTTGATGGCGCGGTGGGTCGCCTCGGCCTCCAGGAGGGCCTTGCGAACCTCGCCGTGGTAGCGGGGGTCGGTCTCGCCGCGGGCCAGCGCCTGCTCGACCAGCACGTCGATCGCGATGCCGTTCTCGGCGTGCATCATGATCAGGCCGCCGTTCTCGGCGGAGCGCTGCATGGCGCGCAGGATCTGCCCGTCGTCGCTGTAGAAGACGCCGGGGTAGGCCATGAACTGCTTGAAGGAGGTGACGCCCTCCTCGACCAGCAGGTCCATCTCCTTGAGCGTGTCCTGGTTCACGTCGGAGACGATCATGTGGAAGGCGTAGTCGATCGCGCAGTTGCCCTCGGCCTTGGCGTGCCAGGTGTCGAGGCCCTCGCGCAGGGAGTGGCCGACGCTCTGCACGGCGAAGTCGACGATGGTCGTCGTACCGCCCCAGGCGGCGGCCCGGGTGCCGGTCTCGAAGGTGTCGGCGGCGAAGGTGCCGCCGAACGGCAGCTCCATGTGGGTGTGGGCGTCCACGCCGCCCGGGATGACGTACCTCCCGGTGGCGTCGATGGTGCGCTCCGCCGTCCAGGCCTCGGCGGCTGCCGTGCCGGAGGCGGCGAGGGCGGCGATACGGCCGTCCTCGATCAGGACGTCGGCGTGGATCTCGTCGGACGCGGTGATGACGAGACCGCCACGGATGACGGTACGGCTGCTGCTCATGCTCCCTCTCCTACCGTGTTCAACACTGGTGCGGGTCGGTCGGTGCCGCCGGTCCGGCCCCCCGTGCGCCGGACCGGCGGACGTGCCGCCCCGGCTACGGAGCGGTCAGCGGGCCGTACGCGTCGGGACGGCGGTCGCGGAAGAACTGCCAGCGGTCGCGGACCTCGCGCAGCTTGGCCAGGTCGAGATCGCGGACGACCAGTTCGGTCTCCTTGTCGCTCGCCACCTCGCCGACGAACTGGGCCTCCGGGTCGACGAAGTAGGAGGTGCCGTAGAAGTCGTTGTCGCCCAACTCCTCGACGCCCACCCGGTTGATCGCGCCGACGAAGTACTCGTTGGCGACGGCCGCCGCCGGCTGCTCCAGCTGCCACAGGTAGGCCGACAGGCCCCGCGAGGTGGCCGACGGGTTGAAGACGATCTCGGCGCCTTCGAGGCCCAGCGCCCGCCAGCCCTCCGGGAAGTGCCGGTCGTAGCAGATGTACACGCCGATCTTGCCGACGGCGGTGTCGAAGACCGGCCAGCCGGCGTTCCCCGGGCGGAAGTAGAACTTCTCCCAGAAGCCGTTGACCTGCGGGATGTGGTGCTTGCGGTACTTGCCGAGGTACGAGCCGTCCGCGTCGATCACGGCGGCCGTGTTGTAGAGGACGCCGGGCTGCTCCTCCTCGTACATCGGCAGCACGAGAACGAGGCCGAGTTCCTTGGCGAGCGCCTGGAAGCGCTTGACGATCGGGCCGTTCGGGATCTGCTCGGCGTACTCGTAGAACGCCTTGTCCTGCACCTGGCAGAAGTACGGTCCGTAGAACAGCTCCTGGAAGCACAGGACTTGGGCACCCTGCGCGGCGGCGTCTCGGGCCGCCTGCTCGTGCACCTGGATCATCGACTCCTTGTCGCCGGTCCAGGCGGTCTGGAAGATGGCGGCGCGGACCACTGTGCTCATCGGGACCTCCGGTCACTCGGTGTGCGAGGAGCCTAGGAAGTCCTTCCGCCCGGTTTGAGTTGCACGGTGTCACGTCTGCGGGCGTGTGGCGTATCACGGTGTCACCCTGTCGTGGGACCATGTTTCACCGCCGTTTTCCCAGGTCGTGGCATGTTTCAGCCCTGTTGCGCGTCGTGCGCGAGGAGCGCGATGTGTACCGAGGCGGCCTGCTCGAAGTCGTCGAGGTCGACGCCGAGCCGGGTCTGTATCGCCTCCAGGCGCCGGTAGAGCGCGGGCCGGGAGACGTGGTGGAGCTGGGCGGTGCGGGACTTGTTGCGGCCGGTGGCGAGATAGGTGCGCAGGACGGCGAGGAGGTCCTCGCCGGACGCGCACAGCAGCCCGTCCAGCTCGCGTTCCGCGAAGGACTGCACATGCGGGTCGTCGCGCAGCAGCCGGATCAGTCCGCGCAGATGGACGTCCTTGAGGCGTACGACGGCCGGGAGGTCCAGGACGGTGGAGGAGTCCGCCACGGCGTCGGCGACGTGCTGGGCCTCGCGCAGCCCGGCGGGCACCTCGTCCCAGGCGGTGCGTTCGTCGGCGGCGGCCACCACGGCCTTGGAGGACCCCGACTCGGTCCGCAGCCGGGCGGCGAAGTGGGCGGCGAGGGCGGTGGCGTCCTGGTCGCGGGCCAGGCTCAGCAGGACGGCGACGGCCCCGTCGGCGAGTTCGGCGACGATCCCGGGCAGGCCCAGCATCCGCAGCACGCGGTCGAGTTGGGCCGGTTCGCCGTCACGGACCACCAGCGGGACGAAGGTGCGCCGGTTGACGGGCAGTCCGGCCGCGCGGGCCCGGGGCAGCAGCTGCCGGGCCGGTACGACCCCGCTGACGAGGTCGGTCAGCAGGCTCTCCGCGGACTGTTCCTCCCAGGTGTGCGCGGAGGTCCCGCCGAGCATGCGGTGCAGGACCAGCGCCTCGGCGGCCCGGTCGGCGAGCAGCCGGCCGGTGGTGGTGTCGCCGCGGTGGCCGCACAGCATGATCCGGCCCCAGCGCTCACCCCGTCCGACGAGTTCCGCGCGGACCCAGCCGTCCCCCTCGGTGCCGCCGGCCTGGCGGGCGATGCGCTCCCAGTCGCGCAGCACGTCGTCGACGGCGGGCCGCTCCCCCGCGGTGGCGAGGACGCGGTGGGCGAGGTTGGTGACGACGACGGGGCAGCCGCTGTGCTGGGCGACCTCGTCGAGCAGGCGTTGCAGTGGCGCGCCCGCGGTGATGAGCCCGGTGAGCGCGGTCCGTACCGACTCGGACAGGCTGACGGCGGCGAACTTCCGCCGCACCAGCCGGGCTTGGACCTCCTCGGTCAGCTCGGCGAAGGGAAAGGGCCGGTGCAGGACGATCATCGGCAGTCCGCAGCGCTCGGCGGCCCGGCGCATCGCGTCCGGCGTGGCCGGGAACGCCCGGCCCAGGCCCAGGACGACGGCCGCCGCCTCCGCGCGGTGCAGGGACTGGACGTACTCGACCTGCGCGCCCTCGTCACCGGCGAGCAGCACCCCGGTGGTGAGCACCATCTCGCCGCCGCTGAGCATCACACCGACGTCGGCGGCCTCGGCCACGTGCACCCAGCGCACGGCACGGTCGAGCCGGCTGGTGCCGGCCACCACCTCGGGCTCCCCGGCGAGAACCCGTTCCAGGGTGAGGACCTGACGGACCGTGAGGGCCGGTTCCAGGGGGTCCGAGGTGGTGGTCATGGCGGTGTTCCCTTGCTCAGCGTGCTGCTACCGAATGCTCCTCAGAGCGTTCTCCAGAATCGCGGCGCCCTCCTCGGCCTCCGCGACGGTCAGGGACAGGGGTGGCGCCACCCGCAGGGCGCTGGTGTCGTGCCCGCCGCCCTTGCCGATGAGCAGGCCGCCCTCGCGGGCCGCCTCCAGCACGGCGGACGCGGCGGCCGGATCGGCTTCGTCCGTGCCGGGTTTCACCAGCTCGATGCCGAGCATCAGCCCGCGCCCGCGCACCTCCCGGACGCCCGGCAGCTGCGCCGCGACGGCCCGCAGCCGCTCGATGAGCAGTCCGCCGACCCGCCGGGCGTTGCCCTGGAGGTCGTGTTCCAGCAGGTACGTCAGGTTGGCGAGACCGGCCGCCATGGTGATCTGGGTGCCGCCGAACGTCGAAATGCTGTGGGAGTCGAGGCAGTTCATGATCTCGCCGCGGGCGACGACCCCGCCGATGGACATGCCGTTGCCGATGCCCTTGGCGAAGGTGAGGATGTCCGGCGGGCCGTTGCGCGCGTGTGCCTGCCAGCCCCAGAAGTGGTCGCCGGTGCGTCCCCAGCCGGTCTGCACCTCGTCGGCGATCCACAGGATGCCGCGCTCCTGGAGCACCTCGCGGAAGGCGGCGTAGAGGCCGTCCGGCGGGGAGGTGAAGCCGCCGACGCCCTGGACGGGTTCGGCGATCAGGGCGGCGGGCGGACGGGTGTGGCCGAGGAGGTCGACGAGGTCGTCGACGCAGGCCGCGATGAAGTCGTCGTCGCTCAGCGCGGCGTACGGGCCGCGCGTGCGCACGCCGCCGTGGACGTACAGCGTCTGGAGCGGTGACAGCGAGGTCGGGGACCAGCCGCGGTTGCCGGTGATGCCGACCGCGCTGAAGGAGCGGCCGTGGTAGCTGTTGCGCATCGCCAGGACCGTGTTGCTGCGGCGGTAGGTCGTCGCCAGCATCAGGGCCGTGTCGTTGGCCTCGGTGCCGGAGGTGGTGAAGAAGACGCGGGCGTCCGGAATGCCGCTCAACCGGGCGACGTGCTCGGCGAGTTCGACCATCGGCCGGTTCAGGTACAGGGTCGACGAGTGGATGATCCGGCCGGCCTGCTCGGTCACCGCCTTGGCGACCTCGGGCAGGGCGTGCGCGGTCATCGTCGTCAGGATGCCGCCGAAGAAGTCGAGGTACTTGTTGCCCTCGGCGTCCCAGACGTACCGGCCCTCGCCGTGGGTGATCTCCAGCGGGTCCTCGTAGTAGAGGGCGAGCCAGTCGGGCAGGACGGAGCGGTGGCGGCCCAGCAGGTCCTTGGTCACGGCCGCACCAGCCCCTCGTACGCGTCGGGTCGGCGGTCCCGGTAGAACGCCCACTGCTGCCGCACCTCGTCGATGAGGTCGAAGTCCAGGTCGCGGACGACGAGTTCCTCTTCCTTGTCGCTCGCGGTGTCGCCCACGAACTGGCCGCGCGGGTCGACGAAGTAGGAGGTCCCGTAGAAGTCGTTGTCGCCGTACTCCTCGACGCCGACCCGGTTGATCGCGGCGACGAAGTACTCGTTGGCGACCGCGGCGGCGGGCTGTTCGAGGCGCCACAGGTGGGAGGAGAGGCCGCGGTGGGTGGCGGACGGGTTGTAGACGAGCTGGGCGCCGTTCAGGCCGAGCTGTCGCCAGCCCTCCGGGAAGTGACGGTCGTAGCAGATGTAGACGCCGATCCTGCCGACGGCGGTGTCGAAGACCGGCCAGCCGGCGTTGCCCGGTTTGAAGTAGTACTTCTCCCAGAATCCCTTGACCTGGGGGATGTGGTGCTTGCGGTACTTGCCGAGGAAGCTGCCGTCGGCGTCGATCACGGCCGCGGTGTTGTAGTAGAAGCCGGACTGCTCGATCTCGAACACGGGGACGACGATCACCATGCCGGTCTCGCGCGCGAGTTCTTGCATACGACGGGTGGTCGGCCCGTCGGGCACCGGTTCGGCCCAGCGGTAGTGCTCGGGATCCTGGACCTGACAGAAGTAGGGGGCGTTGAAGACTTCCTGGAAACCAATGATCTTGGCACCCTGGCGGGCCGCCTCGCGGGCGTGCTCCTCGTGTTTCGCCACCATGGAGTCGGTGTCGCCGGTCCAGGTGGCCTGGACCAGGGCGGCGCGGACGACGTTGGCCATGAGCTGCTCCTTCGGCGGGACGTCAGAGCCTCTACGCCCGTAGACGCAGGCCGTAGAGGCACGAACGTAAGCCTCCCCGGCGGCCTTGCCAAGACCATCGTCGTTAACCCGCGGAGTCGATCACGTTTCACACTCCTGTGGGTGAGCGGCCGCATCCGGCCGGGCCCTCTCAGGCGCTGTGGCCTGCGACCCTCAGGGCGTGGACCAGCTCCCGGTGGCACTGCTCCGAGACGCCCCGCGCGGCCTCCAGCAGGAGCGGGACGAGGGTCACCGGATCCGGCTCGACGCTGTGGGCGGCCTCTTCGGCGGTACGGACCCGGACGTAGGCGTCCAGGAGGGCGCGGGCCTCGCGGCGGCGCCCGTCGGTGACCAGTCCGAGCACGGCCTGCCCCATCTCCGCGGCGGGGCGCACCACGCCCTGCCTGAGGATCTGCTCCCCGTCGCCCACCCGGCCCGCACCGACCAGGGCGTCGGCCGCGGCGATCAGCCGGTCGGGGGGCAGCGAGGCGGCCTCCCACAGCAGGGTCGTCCAGTCGGCGCCGAGGCCGGCGCGCCGCATCTCGGCGGCGAGCACCGCGAAGCGGACGGGCGGCCAGTACGCGAGCTCGGCGAGCAGCGCGTGGGCGTCGCCGCTACGGCCCTCCCGGCGCAGCCGCACCAGCCGCTCGACGGTCTCGGCGGCCTCGCGCCGCGCCTCCGCGTCCAGCGCCTCACGCTGCGGCTCCGGCCGCGCCGGAGCCTCCGCCACCCCGGCGAACCGCGCCCCGCGACGGGTACGGCCGGTGGCGACGGGTGCGGCGGGCAGGTCCGGTACGGCGGTCGGCGGTACGGCGACGGGGGCGGCCTCCTCCTCGACCATCCCTGCGAAGCGGGCACCACCGCGACGGCGCTTGCGCTGCTTGGCGGCGGGGGCGGGGTGCTCCCGCGGCTCCTGTGGCTCCCGCGAGACAGGGGCCGGCCGATCCGGGGCGGCGGGCCGGGGGTCGTACGCGGTGTACTCCGCGGGCCCGGCCTGCCCGTTCCCGGACCGCGCGTGGCGCTGCCGCGGCATGTCGGGGAATCCGGTGCCGTACGACTCCTCGTACCCGCCCCCGCCCGAGGGCGCGGCGTTGGCCTCACGGCTCGCCGCTTGCCCCCCGTACCGGTCGGCGCCTCCCGACCTCGTCCGGTACTGATCACGTCCGCCCGGCGCGGAGGCGTGCGCCTCCTGACCGCCCGGCGCGGTGCCGTACTGCTCAGGGCCGCCCGGGGAGTTGCCGTAGGTCTCCTGGCCGCCCGATGCGTTGCCGTACGCGTCACGGTCGCCGGGCCGGATCGGCTCCGCCCGGCGGTCCACCGACCGGCGG
This sequence comes from Streptomyces sp. NPDC032822, assembly GCF_055578825.1. Lineage (NCBI taxonomy): Bacteria > Bacillati > Actinomycetota > Actinomycetes > Kitasatosporales > Streptomycetaceae > Streptomyces > Streptomyces sp. NPDC032822. The sequence continues at coordinate 96,922 of NZ_JBVIOL010000005.1, forward strand.
TCCAAGTCGGCCATCCGTGCACGGAGTTCGGCGCAGCGCCGGGTGGCGCGTTCGTGGTCGTCGCGGGCCCAGGCGAGGTCGAGGCGGATGGTGTCGGCTTCCTCGCGGGTGGCCGCGGAGGCGAGGTGACGGCCCAGCTCCGCCTGGCGTTCGGCGGCGTAGCGCTGTTCGCGGAGCATCACGTCGAAGCGGTCGCCGAGGGCGTCCCGGCCGCCGGGCCGGGCGTCGTGGGCGACGAGCGCGGCGGCGTGCAGGGCGCGGGCCCGGTCGGCCTCCGGGGTGGCGACGGCGGCGCCGTAGTCGGTGGCGAGGTCCTGGAGGAGCGCCTCGACCACGTCCCAGGGCGGTATCTCACGGCCGTCGAGGCAGGCCCGCATACCGTCGGGGTCGCGTTGCCAGAACACACCGCACCAGCCGGCGCCCTGTTCCAGGCGCGCCAGCAGACCGTCCAGGTAGTTCGCGAACTCCCGCACACGACCGGGGAGTTGATCCAGGCTCATCGCTCAACTCCCGCCAGACCGGAGCACTCCGGTCCGTAGGCAACACCAACCGTGTTACGGGAACGCTACAGGGAGTTTTCCGGGACAGCGCGGGCACCTCATTGTGCGATGCGGGCCACTGCGCGGCGACCGCCCGGACCCGCCCCGCGCACCCGGGTCACACCCCGGCCAACGCGCACCGCTCCGCCAGCTCGTCCATCGACAGACCGAGCGCGCGGGCCAGCGCGGCCACCGTGAAGAACGCCGGGGTCGGTGCCCGGCCGGTCTCGATCTTGCGGAGGGTTTCCGCGGAGATCCCGGCCTCGGCCGCGACCTCCGTCATGCTGCGGCCACCGCGGGCCTCGCGCAGCAGCCGGCCGAACCGTTCACCGCGTTCGCGTTCTTCGGGAGTGAGAGGGGTGCGCACCATACCGTCATTGTAATACCGGTATAGTAATTGGCATGGTAGAGCTGAAGACGGACACACACATCGACGCCATGTACGAGGCCGGCCAGGTCGTGGGGCGCGCCCTGACAGCCGTACGGCAAGCCGCCGACGTCGGCGTTTCCCTGCTGGAGCTGGACGAGGTGGCACACGACGTGCTGCGCGGGGCGGGCGCCGGCTCCCCCTTCCTCGGCTACCGGCCCTCGTTCGCGACCACCCCGTTCCCGGCCGTGCTGTGCGCCTCCGTGAACGACGCGATCGTGCACGGCATCCCGACCTCGTACCGGCTGCGCGACGGCGACCTCGCCTCCATGGACTTCGGCGCCGAACTGGGCGGCTGGGCCGGCGACTCCGCGATCAGCTTCGTCGTCGGCACGCCGCGACCGGAGGACCTCCGGCTGATCGAGACCGCCGAGCGGGCGCTCGCGGCGGGCGTCGAGGCCGCGGTGGTGGGCAACCGCATCGGCGACATCGCGCACGCGATCGGCACGGTGTGCCGCGCGGCCGGGTACGGCATCCCGGAGGGCTTCGGCGGGCACGGCATCGGCCGCCGTATGCACGAGGACCCGCCGGTGCCGAACGAGGGCCGCCCCGGGCGCGGGATGCGGCTGCGGCACGGCATGGTCCTCGCGCTCGAACCCATGCTGATCGCCGGCGGCAAGGACGGCTACCACGAGGCCCCGGACGGCTGGACCCTGCGCACGAACGACGGCTCCCGGGCGGCGCACGTGGAGCACACGGTGGCCGTCACGGACGCGGGACCGCGCATCCTGACCGCCCGCTGAACCACGGACGGCGGAACCACCGGCCTCGCAGCCGCGACCCCGCGCCGCACCATCCGGCGCGAGTTCGACACCCGGACGGCCGGATCGCCGAGGGGCGGCGGAGTGTCGGTGGACGTCGAGGACGGGCGGCTCGCGTTCCGCGCGGAGCCGCCCGCCCGGGACTGACTACGGCGCCGGGTGCACGACCATCGCCGAGCCACCGCCGCGTCGTACCTTCTCGGCGGCGGCCAGCCACTTCCCGTTCGACAGTCGCTGTACGGCCGTCGCGGCGCCGATCTCCGGATTCAGCCTGAAGGAGTGCCCGAGGGCCTCCAGTCGCTTCTGCGTCCCGCTGCCGTAGAGGCCGGGTTCGACCTCGGTCTGGGCGGCGTTGCGCTGGCTGGCGCGCGGCGCGGCGATGGCGTCGACCAGGGGCAGTCCGCGGTCGAGGAACTGGGTGAGGGTCTGCAGCACGGTGGTGATGATGGTCGCGCCGCCGGGCGAACCGAGCGCCACCACCGGCTGGTTGTGCCGGTCCAGCACGATCGTGGGGGAGATCGACGACCGCGGCCGCTTGCCGGGACCGGGCAGGTTCGGGTCGTGGACGGCCGGGTTGGCCGGGGCGAAGGAGAAGTCCGTCAGCTCGTTGTTGAGGATGAACCCGCGGCCGGGGACCGTGATGCCGCTGCCGCCGGTCTGCTCGATGGTGAGCGTGTAGGAGACGACGTTGCCCCACCTGTCGGCCGCCGTCAGATGGGTGGTGTTCTCCCCTTCGTACGTCGTCGGCGCCGCCGTCCCCCCGGTGGCGCAGGCCGCCGGGTTCCGCGGGTCGCCCGGCGCGAGGGGGCTGGTGAGTGCCGCGTCGTCCTTGATGAGGCAGGCCCGCGAGTCGGCGTACTTCTGCGACAGCAGTTCCTTCGTCGGTACGTCCTCGAAGGCGGGGTCGCCGACCCAGCGCCCCCGGTCCGCGAACGCGATCCGGCTCGCCTCGATGTAGCGGTGCAGGTACTGGACGTCGCTCGCCTTCGAGAGGTCCGTGTTCTCCAGGATGTTGAGGGCCTCGCCGACCGTGGTGCCGCCGGAGGAGGAGGGCGCGATGGAGTAGACGCCAAGGCCGCGGTACGAGGTCTTCGTGGGCGCCTGGAGCTTGGCGCGGTAGGCCGCGAGGTCCTTCTTCGAGAGCTCGCCGGGGCGGGCGTTCCAGCCCGAAGCGGGGTCCACGGGCGGGTCGTTCACGGTGTCGACGATGTCCTCGCCGAGGTCGCCCCGGTAGATCGCGCCGACGCCCTTCTTCGCCAACTCGGCGTAGGTGCGGGCGAGATCGGGGTTCTTGAAGGTCGAGCCGACGACGGGGAGCTGTCCGTTCGGGAGGAACAGCTTCGCGGTGTCCGGGAAGTAGCGGAACCGGGTCTCGTTGGAGGCGGTCTGCGAGCGGAAGGTGTCGTCGACGACGAATCCGTCGCGGGCGAGCTTCTCGGCGGGTTTGAGGACGCTGCCGAGTCTCTTGCTGCCCCAGGTGTCGAGCGCCTTCTGCCAGGTGGCGGGGGTGCCCGGGGTGCCGACAGCGAGGCCGCTGGTGACGGCGTCGGCGAACGCGAGCGGTTGGCCGTTCTCCAGGAAGAGTCCCGAGTCGGCGGTCAGCGGGGCGGTCTCACGGCCGTCGAGGGTGTGCACCGTACGGGACTTGGCGTCGTAGTAGACGAAGTAGCCGCCGCCTCCGATGCCGGAGGAGTAGGGCTCGGTGACGCCGAGGGCGGCGGCCGTGGCGACGGCGGCGTCCACCGCGTTGCCGCCCTTCCTCAGGACCTCGATGCCGGCGGCGGAGGCGTCCGCGTCCACGCTGGCTACGGCACCGCCGTAGCCGACCGCCACGGGGACCTTCGCGACCGCTGTGCCGGAAGCGGCGGGTGGCGCTGCCGCCCCCACCGACACCACGGCGGCCGAGACCGCCAGAACCGACAGTTTCCGTGCGACAGGGCGACGCATCCGAACCTCCAGTCAGAGACCGTTCGCGCAGCCTATGCGATCGCCATGCTCCCGTCAGCCTGGCCTCGGCGGGCCCGTCTCGAACACGGGTTTGCGTACGCCCGCTACCATGCGCGCCCATGAATGACGACGTACGCAACATCGTCCTGGGGGTGCTGGCCGCCGGCATCAGTGCCGCCCTCGGCTGGCTGGCCCGGACCTATCTGTGGAAGCGGAAGCTCCGCCGCAAGCAGGCCTTCTTCGGGCTGCCCGACAACTCCGAGTCGCTGCTCGTCGTCAACCGCGACGCGAGCAGCCCGGACCTCGCCGTGCACCGCTACGACGTGTTCGCGCTCCTCGAACTCGCCGCACTCATCAAGGACTGCGGAGCGCACGCCGAGGTGATCACCCAGGACCAGGCGCGGCAGGGGTTCGGGGAGCGGACGGAGTTCTGCGTCGGCGGGCCGGGGTCGAACCGGCGCATGGCGGCCCACATGCACGCCATGCTGCCCGGGGTGCGGGTGAACGTGGACTCGGAGCCGGGCCCGGACCGGCTGGCGTTCCAGATCGGCAGCGAGCGCTACCGCATGGAGCCCGGGCTGGCCGAGTACGTCCTGCTGGCCCGGCTGACGGCCGGCCAACCCGGCCTGGCGCGGCCGGTGTTCCTGTTCTGCGGCCAGCGGGCCATCACCAACCAGGCGGCGACCCGCTATCTCGCCCGTCACCACGAACGACTGTCCCGCAAGCACGGCACCAACGCGTTCGTCCTACTGCTGAAGGTCGTCAACTCCCAGGCGTACGGCCCGGATGTCGTCGAACTGATCGCGGACGTGACCCGGGAGGCACAAACCCCCCTGCCCACCTCGGCGGTTCCGCGCAACTCCCACCGCGCCTCCTAGGTTTCAGCACATTCCACCAATCGTTACTCCCACGTAACTTACCGACGGGTTACTTCCGGTAATGCGTCGAGGTTACCGTCTGGTCACTTTGCACTGACACGAGTGATCTGACGAGGAGTGGCCCGTGGGACACCATCGCAAGGCCCTGCGTACGACCGCCGTGGGTGCCGCCTCGGCGGCACTGGTCGCCGGCAGCGCCCTCGGGCTCGCCCCCGCCGCCCAGGCCGCTCCGGCGTCGGCAGGCGTCCGTTTCGTCGACATCCTCGGCGACGGCGGTACCGTCCTCAAGGCCAACGTCGTCACACCCGCCGGCGCCGACGGCACCCGCCGCTACCCGCTGCTCGTGCTGCCCACGAGCTGGGGCCTGCCTCAGGTCGAGTACCTCGCCCAGGCCCAGAAGCTCGCGAACTCCGGCTATGTCGTGGTCAGTTACAACGTGCGCGGTTTCTGGCAGTCCGGCGGCGAGATAGAAGTGGCGGGCCCTCCCGACACGGCCGACGCCTCCAAGGTCATCGACTGGGCGCTCGCCCACACCCCCGCCGACGCCCAGAAGGTCGGCCTGGCGGGCGTCTCGTACGGCGCCGGGATCAGTCTGATCACCGCCGCGCACGACAAACGCGTGAAGGCGGTCGCCGCCCTCAGCGGCTGGGCCGACCTGATCGACTCGATCTACTCGGGCCGCACCCAGCACGTCCAGGCCGCCGGGCTGCTGGACGGAGCGAGCCTGGTCACCGGCCGCCAGAGCGCCGAACTCCGGGAGGTCTTCAACGGCTTCTACGCCTCCGACCTGAGCAAGGAACCGGAGATGATCGCCTGGGGGAAGAAACGTTCCGCCGCGACCTATGTCGACCAGCTGAACAAGAACGGCGCCGCCGTCATGATGGCCAACACCTGGGGCGACACGGTCTTCGCGCCCAACCAGTACGCGGACTTCTACGAGAGGCTGACCGGCCCCAAGAGGCTGCAGTTCCGTCCCGGCGACCACGCGACCGCCGAACTCACCGGCCTGCTCGGGCTTCCCAACGACGTGTGGACGGACACCGAGCGCTGGTTCGACCACTACCTCAAGGGCGCCGACAACGGCGTCGACCGCGAACAGCCGGTCCGGCTCAAGTCCCGTTCCACGGGCGGCTACGAGGGCTATCCGGACTGGAAGTCGGTCGGTGCGACGCGCAAGAAGCTGGCCCTCTCGGGCACGACCACGATCCACACGAACGTCGACTCGGGGGCGAACGGCGGAGTGGTGTTCCTGTCCAGCATCCTCGACCAGATCGCCCGCCTGCCCCCGGTCGCCTCGATCCCGCTACTGCCCCGCCGCTGGGCCGCCGTATGGCAGTCGGAGAAGTACGCCACCACCCAACAGGTGCGCGGCACCGCCGAGTTGCACACCACACTCACTCCCACCAAGGAGAGCGGCACCCTCGTCGCCCAGTTGTACGACGTGGGGCCGCTCGGCCTCGGCAAGCTGGTCAGCAACGCGCCGTACACCTTCCACGGGCGGACGCCCGGGAAGCCGTTCGACGTCGACCTGGAACTGTTCTCCACGGCCTACGACGTCCCGGCAGGGCATCGACTGGCCCTGGTGGTCGACACGGTCGACCCGCTCTACATCGAGCACAACCCGTCCGGCGCGCAACTGACCTTCTCCTCGCCGGCCACCGACCCGTCGTACGTGTCGATTCCGCTGCGCGAGCAGTGATCTCCGGCTGCTGCCGGGCGGGTATGGCTCTGTGGCTGCTACCCCCCTACGGTTTCTTCGGGGCCGTGGGGGGATCCCCACCCGGCAGCAGCGTCCCCGGCTCCGCCGCGGCGACGAACGCGGCCCCGGTCCTGGGACTGCGCTGCTCCCGCCGGGACACCCAGCCGGCGAACCAGGAGAGCAGCATGCACATCCCGATGTAGATCGGTGAGATCACCATCACCACGGGGATGAACGGCAAATCGTAGTCGAGGTTCGACGCGATGAGCTTGCCGGCGTGGAGGAACTCCTCGTAGGTGATCAGATAGCCGAGGGAGGTGTCCTTAAGGGCCACCACCAACTGGCTGATGATGGCGGGCAGCATGGCCCGTACGGCCTGGGGCGCCAGGACGTGGACCATGACGGGGGTCTTGCGCATCCCGAGCGCGAGGGCGGCCTCCTTCTGACCGCGATCGACGTTGTTCACGCCGGAGCGGAACACCTCGGCGAGCACGGAGCCGTTGTAGAGCGTCAGGCCCGCGACCAGCGCGGGCAGCGGCTGTACCTTGAGCGCCAGGAAGATGAAGAAGATCATCACCAGCACGGGCATGGCACGGAAGAACTCGACGAGCAGCGTGGCCGACCAGCGCACCACCCGGTGGTCCGAGAGCCTGCCCGCGGCGAGGATCCCGCCCAGGGCCAGCGAAAGCACGGCCGCGACGGCGAACGCCTTGAGCGTGTTGCCGAGGCCGCGCAGCAGCAGTTCCTGGATGCCCTCGTACGCGAAGGGCGTCCACTTCGTGGCGGTGAACTGGCCGGTGTCGAAGAGGAGATACAGGATCCAGCCGAGCACTCCGAGGATCACGAGGGTGGACACGACACCGTACGTGCGGTGGCGCCGACGGGTCCTGGGACCGGGAAGGTCGTAGAGCGCGGTGGCGGTGGTCATCGGGCGACTCCCCACTTCCGCTCCAGCACATGGAACAGCGCGCTGACGGCGAGGGTGATGATCAGGTAGCCGAGGGCGATCCAGACGAACGTCCAGACGATGTCGTAGCCGAGTTCGCTGAGGGTCTTGTACGTACCGAGCAGCTCGGTGACGCTGAACGCGCCCGCGATGGCCGAGTTCTTGGCGAGGGCGATGAGCGTGGAGCCGACCGGGGGGATCACCGCCCTGAACGCCTGGGGCAGCACCACCAGGCTGAGGGTCTGTCCGAAGGTCATCCCGAGGCTACGGGCCGCCTCGCCCTGCCCGGTGGGCACGGTGTTGATGCCGGAGCGCAGGGCCTCGCAGATGAACGCCGAGGTGTAGCAGCCGAGGGCGAGGACCGCGAACACCTCGAAGGGCAGGACGAGTCCGAACCTCGGCAGTCCGAGCAGCACCGCGAAGAACAGCAGGGTGAGCGGGGTGTTGCGCAGGACGGTCACCCACGCCGTGCCGAAGACCCGCAGGGAGCCGACCGGGGCGACCCGGAAGGACGCCATCAGGAATCCGAGCGCGAGCGCCAACAGTGAGGCGTACACGGTCAGTTCGAGGGTGCCGAGAAAGCCGTCGCCGTAGGTGGAGAAGTTGTCGGTCAGTACGTTCATGAGCCGGCCCGGTATCGGTCGATCGCGGGTGGCTTCGGGGCGGGCACTCCGGACAGACCGAGTGTCGCCTCGTACGCCTTCTTCCAGTCGCCGTTCTTCTCGCGGGCCTCCAGTGCGTCGTCGAGGGCGAGGCGCAGCGCGTTGTCGCCGTGCGGGACGCCGATGCCGTAGGGCTCCTCGGAGAACGGCCTGCCGACGACCTTGAGTTCGTCGGGGGCCTTCGCCGCGTAGCCGATGAGGATGGCGTCGTCGGTGGTGACGGCGTCGACCTGGTAGGTCAGCAGGTTGTCGACGCAGACCGAGTAGGTGTCGTAGGCGACGAGCGTGGCCCGGGGGTGGTCGGCCTTGACGCGCTGGTACGGCGTGGAGCCGGCCGCCGAGCAGACGCGCTTGCCGGCCAGGTCCTCAGGGCCGTGGATGTCGTCCTCGTCGGCGCGGACCAGGAGGGACTGGCCCGCCAGGTAGTAGGGGCCGGCGAAGCCGACGAGTCTCCTGCGGTTGTCGTTGATGGTGTACGTGCCGACGTAGTAGTCGATCTGGCCGTTCCGCAGGGCGGTTTCGCGGTTGGCGGAGGCGATGGTGCGGAAGCGGACCGTCTTCGGGGCGAGGCCGAGGGAGGCCGACATCATCCTGGCGATCTCGATGTCGAAGCCCGAGTAGGTGCCGGCCGCCGGGTCCTTCTCCCCCAGGTACGGCTGGTCCTCCTTGGCGCCGACGGTGAAGTGGCCGCGGCTCCTCGCCCGCTTCCAGGTGGGCGAGTCGGGCAGTTCGAAGCCGCGTGCCACCCGGTAGTCGGGCAGTCGGTCGGCCGCCGGTCCCTTGGTGGGCGGGCTGCCCTCCTTGCCGCAGGCGGTCGCGGGCAGCGCGGTGCACAGCAACGCGGCCAGGGCGAGGCGCGCCCGGGTGGTTCGGAACATCGGTCGCACTCCCCCGCTCAGTGCTTGAGGATCTTGGAGAGGAAGTCCTTGGCGCGGTCGCTGCGCGGGTCGGTGAAGAACTCCTCGGGGGTGCGGTCCTCGATGATGCGGCCGTCGGCCATGAACACGACGCGGTTGGCTGCGGAGCGGGCGAAGCCCATCTCGTGGGTGACGACGACCATGGTCATGCCCTCGTGGGCCAGTTGCCGCATGACCTCCAGGACCTCGTTGATCATCTCCGGGTCGAGGGCCGAGGTCGGCTCGTCGAACAGCAGTGCCTTGGGCTCCATGGCCAGGGCGCGGGCGATGGCCACGCGCTGCTGCTGGCCGCCGGAGAGCTGGGCGGGGAACTTGTCCGCCTGGTCGGCGAGGCCGACCCGGTCCAGGAGTTCGCGGGAGCGCCGGTCGGCCTGCTCCTTCTTGCGCTTGCGGACCTTGATCTGGGCCAGCGAGACGTTCTGCAGGACCGTCTTGTGGGCGAAGAGGTTGAAGGACTGGAAGACCATGCCGACCTCGGCGCGGAGCCCGGCGAGGGCCTTGCCCTCCTGCGGCAGCGGCTGCCCGTCCAGCGTGATGGCACCGGAGTGGATGGTCTCCAGTCGGTTGATCGTCCTGCACAGGGTCGACTTGCCGGACCCCGAGGGCCCGATGACCACGACCACCTCCCCCTTGCCGACGGTGAGGTCGATGTCCTGGAGGACATGCAACTCCCCGTAGTACTTGTTGACGTCCCGCAGTTCGATCAACGGATCGACGGCCATGCCCAGCCCTACTCACTCTCAACGGTGTCGTAGTCGCCGCAACCTATCCGGGCAAGATCGCAGCGACGGCACGACACGCACTTTTCGGGCATTAGCCGTATTTAAGGCGATGGTGGGGAGTGGAGGGCCGGGCGGGCGGCCCGACTGGGGTCAGGCCTCGGCGACTTCGGCGTACAACTGCGAGAGTTCCGGCACCCCGCTGACGGCCCACTCGTGCCCCGAGGTCACGACGTCGAACTCGCGGCCGGAGGCGAGCCGGATGACGGGCTGGCCGCCGGGCCACAGGTCCCACGCGGCGCCGGGAACGGTGCGCACGAGGACCGTGCCGAGATAGAGCCCGGCGTCGTTGCCCAGCCACGGCAGGATCTCCTCGTCGTCCCGCCAGCGCGGCACCAGTTGATCCAGGGCCTCCAACGAGGCGGCGGTGTCGTCGAGTTGGACACCCTCCTGGGCCGCCTGGGAGCGCAGCAGCTCACATTCGGAAAGGAGTTCGGCGATGCCCTCGGGGTCGGGGGCGCCGGGCTTCTCACGCCGGTTGCCCAGAAAAGGGATCTTCATATGCCCAGCGTGTCATTGACACCGCCGCGCGCACCACAGGCGCGCAGACCATCGATATGCGCGAAGAGGCAAGGTCGCGAGGCGTCACGTACGGGTGAGTTGGCGGTGCGTTCACCCCAACCTCGTTGACGTCGGCCCGTACCGTCCCTACCTTCGGGCACGCCTGACATCACGTCAGCTTCCATCAGGAGAGGGGCGGGACGTGGGGATGGGTCTCAGGGGTACGGGGGTCGTGCTCGCGCTGGTCGCGGGGCTGGTGCCGGTCGCGTCCGCGCGGGCCGCCGAGCATGCCGGTCCGCTGCCGCTGGAGCGGCTCTTCGACAACACGGCCGTCAGCGCCGACGCCCGCCCGGACGCGGCGGACTTCGACGGCTACGGCGCCTCCCTCTCCGCACGGGACCTCACGGCCGCCGGCTGGACGCCCGGCCGTGCGCTCACCGTGCAGGGTGCCCGGCTGACCTGGCCGAAACGGAAGGCGGGCACGCCGGACAACGTGCGGGCGGCCGGGCAGCACGTCCGGCTGGACGGCCGCGGTGACGCGCTCGCCTTCCTGGTCGCGGGCACGGCGGGCGGCACCGTGAGCGGCACGGGCACGGTCACCTACGCCGACGGCACCCGCTCCCCGTACCGACTGGCCGCTCCCGACTGGCGCGTGGGCCCGCTCGCCACCAAGGCGGTGGCCCTGCCGCACATCAACACCCCCGGCGGCCAACTCACCGAGCGGGCCCGGCTGTACGTCGTGACCGTGCCGCTCCAGCCGGGGCGCCGGGTGGCCTCGGTAGGGCTGCCGCACGCACCCGACCTGCATGTGTTCGCGCTGTCGGTGCGGGCCGCCACGACCCGCTGGACCGGCAGCTGGGCGGCGGCGACCTCCGGCTATCCGGCCGTGGGGCCGTGGTCGGACCGGACGCTCAGACTCGTGGTGCACACCTCGAAGGGCGGGCCGCGGGTACGGCTGCGGTTCGACAACACCTTCGCGGCGGCACCGGCGCGGATCGGGAGCGCGACCGTGGCGGTGCAGGCGAAGGGCGCGGCGGCGCGGAACGTGCCGGTGCCGTTGTCCTTCCGGGGCGCCGCGGGGGCCAGGATCCCGGCGGGGACACAGGCGTTCAGCGATCCGCTCACATTCAGGGTGCCCGCCGACGCCAACCTGCTGGTGAGCTTCCATCTGCCCGGCACGGTGTCCGCGGCGCCCGTGCACCGGCTCGCGGCGCAGCGGTCGTACGTCAGCGAGCCGGGCGACCACACGGGCGTCGGCTCCGCGGCGGCGTACACCTCCGTGGTGACGAGCTGGCCGCTGCTGACGGGGGTGGACGTGGGGGGCGGGCCGGGGTCCGTGGTGCTGCTCGGGGACTCGATCACCGACGGGGAGAAGTCCACGGTGGACGCCAACCGGCGCTGGCCCGACGTGCTGGCCGCCCGCCTCCGGAACCAGCATGTGGTCCCGCGCTATGGGGTCCTGAACCAGGGAATCTCCGCGAACCGTGTGGTCGCCGACCGCTACCCCGGCGACGGCGTCTCCACGGACACCGGCGGGGTCAGCGCCCTGAACCGGTTCGACCGGGACGTCCTCGCCCAGACCTCCGCCCGCACGGCGGTCGTCTTCGAGGGCGTCAACGACGTGCGATGGGGTGCCAGTGCGGAGCAGGTGGTCGCGGGGCTCCGGGAACTCGCCGCGCGCGGACACGCGCGGGGGCTGCGGATGCTGGCGGCGACGATCCTGCCGTGCGAGGGCGAGGCCCGCTGCACGGCCGCCGTCGACTCCGAGCGCGTCGCGGTGAACGCCTGGCTGCGCGGCAGCGGCGACTTCGACGGCGTACTCGACTTCGACGGCGTCCTGCGTGACCCCGCGCGTCCCTCGCGGCTGCTGCCCTCCTACGACAGCGGCGACCATCTGCATCCCTCGGACACCGGGCTGGCGGCGCTGGCGCGGTCGGTGGATCTGCGGCTGCTCGCCGGGTGAGGGGCCCGGCCGCTACACGTCCAGGTCCACCACGACCGGCGCGTGGTCGGACGCGCCCTTGCCCTTGCGCTCCTCACGGTCCACGTAGGCGTCGGTGACGGCCTTGGCGAACGGCTCGTTGCCGTACACCAGGTCGATGCGCATGCCGCGGTTCTTGGGGAAGCCGAGCTGGCGGTAGTCCCAGTAGGTGAACGGGTGGGCGTACTTCAGGGGCCTCGGGACGACGTCGGACAGGCCCGTCTCGCGCAGGGACGCCAGGGCGGCGCGCTCGGCGGGGGTGACATGGGTGAGGCCCTCGAAGGCGGCCACGTCGAAGACGTCGTCGTCGGTCGGTGCCACGTTGTAGTCGCCCAGGACGGCGAAGGGGCGCCCGCCCGCCGCGTCGCCTGCGACGGCCGCCTTCAGTGCCTCGAACCACTGGAGCTTGTACGCGTAGTGCGGGTGGTCCACCTCGCGGCCGTTCGGCACGTACACCGACCAGACGCGGACCGGGCCGCAGGTCGCCGCGATGGCACGGGGCTCGGCGGCGCCGTCGTAGCCGGGGTCCCCGGGCAGGCCCTTGACGACGTCCTCGATGCCCACGCGGGAGAGCACTGCCACGCCGTTCCACCGGCCGGTGGCGTGGACCGCCGCCTCGTAGCCCAGCTCGCGCAGCTGGTCGAGCGGGAACTGCTCCTCGGCGACCTTGGCCTCCTGGAGGCACAGCACGTCGGTGCCGCTGCTCTCCAGCCAGGCCAGGAGCCTCGGCAGGCGGGCGGTGATCGAGTTCACGTTCCAGGTCGCGATGCGCATGCCTGACAACCTACCGGGCGGGTCAGACAACGCGGCCTGGCCGCCCCGGGCTCACACCTCGGCCGACTCCCCCGGCGTGAGCCGCAGGTGGTCCGTGCCGCCCAGGGCGCCGATCTGGTTGTCGTAGATCGGGCGGGCGAGGTCGGTGAGGAGCGCGTCGTGGATGTCGTAGGCGCGTTGCGGCCTCACCTCGCGGACGTAGTCGATGACCTCGGAGATCTTGCTCCAGGGGGCCATCACCGGGAGCATCAGCGTCTCGACGCCATGGTCGGGGACGGTGAGGGCGTCGCCGGGGTGGAAGACCCTGCCGTCGTCGACGAGGTAGCCGACGTTGGTGATGCGCGGGATGTCCGGGTGGATCACCGCGTGCAGTTCGCCGTGCACCTGGACGTCGAAGCCGGCGGCGGTGAAGGTGTCGCCGTGGCCGACGGTGTGGACGCGTCCCGGGAAGGCGGCGGAGAGCTTCTCCGCGACCGACGCGAGGGTCCAGATCTCGGCGGCCGGGTTGGCGTCCATGGCGGCCCGCAGCCTGGCCTCGTCGAAGTGGTCGGGGTGCTCGTGCGTGATCAGGAGGGCGTCCGCGCCGGCCACGGCGTCCGTCTCGGTGAACACACCGGGGTCGAGGACGAGCGTGCGGCCGTCCTTCTCCAGGCGGACGCAGGCGTGCGACTTCTTGGTGAGCTTCATGGCTTCCATCCTGCCCCCCGGAGCCGGAACGGAGCCGTACGGGGGTCGCAAGGGGATCAGCGCCTCACTCCGTCGGGGTGGTCTCCTCGCGGATGACCTGCTGGGCCACCTTGAAGGCGCTGTTGGCCGCCGGGACGCCGCAGTAGACGGCCGCCTGGAGGAGCACCTCCTTGATCTCACTCGGGGTGAGGCCGTTGCGCAGGGCGGCGCGGACGTGGAAGGCGAGCTCCTCCAGGTGTCCGCCGGCGACCAGCGCGGTGAGGGTGACACAGCTGCGGGAGCGGCGGTCGAGGCCTGGGCGGTCCCAGATCTCGCCCCAGGCGTAGCGGGTGATGAACTCCTGGAAGTCGCCCGAGAACTCGTCGGCCTGCGCGAGGGCACGGTCGACATGGGCGTCGCCGAGTACCTCGCGGCGGACCTTGAGGCCGGCGTCGAAGGGGTCGGGGCGTCCCAGGATCTCGGGTTCCGCGCTCGCGGGCGCGATCTCGGCACGGGGTGCCGGCTGCGGCGGAGCGGCGGACAGCACCGGCTTGACCGGGGACGCCACGATCGCCGCCATCTGACCGGTGGTGGAGTCGAAGGCGGGCTGCCAGGCGGTGGAGAAGTGTCTGACCAGAAGGTCGGTGACGGCGGCGGGCTGCTCGACCGGCACCAGGTGGGAGGCGCCGGGGACGACGGCGAGCCGGGCGTCCGGGATGCCCGCGACCAGGGTGCGGGCCTCGGCGGGCCCGGTGACCTGGTCGTCGGAGCCCACCAGGACGAGGGTCGGGACGCCGATACGGCCGAGTTCGGGCCGTACGTCGAACGACGCGAGCGCCTCGCAGGCGGCGATGTAGCAGCCGGGGTCGGTGGTGCGCACCATCTGCACGGCCCACTCGGTGATCGCGGGCTGCGCGGCGGCGAACCCGCTGGTGAACCAGCGGTCGGGGGAGGTGCGGGCGATGGGGTCGAGCCCGTTCGTCCGCACGATCACGCCGCGCTGCCGGAACTCGTCGGCCGTACCGAAGCGCGGTGAGGCGGCGATCAGCGCGAGGGAGGCGACGCGCTCGGGGTGGCGCAGGGCCAATTCGATACCGACCGCGCCGCCCAGGGCGCAGCCCGCGTAGCCGAAGCGCTGCACACCGAGCGCGTCGAGCGTGGCCAGCAGCCGGTCGCTCAGGTCGGAGACCGAGCCGGCCGGGTAGGCGGGCGCGCCGCCGTGTCCCGGCAGGTCGTACCGGAAGACGCGCCACTGCTTGACCAGCTCGGGAACCTGCCGGTCCCACATGTGCCATGTGGTACCCAGGGAGGGGCCCAGGATCAGGACCGGAGCCTCTTCCGGCCCGTCAAACCGGTATTGCAAGGTGTTCGTCGCACTCTCACTCACGTGCTGCACGCTCTCACATCTCACGATTTCCTACGCGCTTGGGTCGGAACCCCGTGCAAGCCGTCCCCCGGTGTGGTGGCTTCGCGAAGGTCTTCGGCCGACGGCTTCACACACTTTTGTGGCGCCGCCGGCCTTCGAGGCACCCGTCGTCACCGGCGACACCTCGACCGGCGGGAGCCTGCGTGCGATCTCCACCTGTGCGAGCGCCACATGGGAGACACCCACATGTGCGTCCCGCACATCAGCGGGGCGCCCTCACACCGCCTGCACGGGATGGCGCACCACGGCGTCGAAGAGATAGCCCTGGGTGTTGTGGGTGGTCGTGTCCGGCTGGACGCGCCCCGTGGTGTCGGTGGCCCGCGCCAGCAGGGTGTACGGCCCCGGCGCCGGCGGTCGCCAGTCGGTGGACCAGCGGACCCAGTCGCCCCGGCGCGGGGCGTCGTGGAGTCTGGCCCGGTTCCAGTGCGTCCCGCCGTCGGTGCTGACGTCGACCCGGACGATCCCGCCGCTCCCGGACCAGGAACGGCCGGTGAGCCGGTGCTCGCCGGTGGCGTCGAGGCGTGCGTCCCAGCCGAGTTCCCAGGCGCTCTTGATCGTCTGCCGGGTCAGCGGGGCGCTCCCGTCGGCGGGATGGGCGTCGCCGAACAGACGGTAGAAGTCGGTGTTCCAGGGCGAGTACAGCGGCTGGGCCGACACCTCGATGTCGCCGACCCACTTGATCGACGCGATGCCGATCCAGGAGGGCACGAGGACACGGACGGGGTGCCCGTGGTCGTACGGCAGCGGCTCGCCGTTCATCTCGTAGGCGAGCAGCACGTCGTCGAGGGCTTTGGACAGCGGCAGCGGGCGGCGGACCCGGCCCAGGTCGGTGCCGTCGGCGGTGACGTAGTCGGGGTCGAGTCCGCGGGGCAGCACGTCGACGGCGTGCCGCCCGAGGCCCGCGCGCCTGAGGACGTCGGCGAGACGGACGCCGCGCCAGCTCGCCGTGCCGATCGCGCCGAGCGTCCAGGCCGTCCCGGTGACGGTCCGGCCCTGTTGGGTGGTGAAGAAGCTGCGGCCGTTGCCGGCGCACTCCACGAACGCGGTGCGGGTGACGGCGGGCAGCCTCTTCAGGTCGTCGAGCGTGAACTCCACGGTCCGGTCGTGGGTCAGCCCGTCGCCGTGGACGGTCAGGGCCCAGTCGGTGGCGTCCAGCACGGGTGTGGAGGTGTGGTTGCGGACGAAGAAGTGGTCGACGGGCGTGTGGTGGCCGGTGCCGGCGAGGGAGGCGAACCTCGTTTCGGCATTGGTGCCGCGGACCGTGAACCACTCGTCGGGAAGCGGTTTGACGATGCCGGCGGCCGCCGCTGCGGGTGCGGTGAGGGCCGTGGGAACGGCGGTGGCGGCGAGTGAGGCCGCGGCGAGCAGGCGGAACATGTCCCGCCGGGAGACACCGTCGGCACGGGCCTCGCCGGCCAGCCACTGGCGGAGTCTGCGACGGTCGTAGGCGGATTCGGGGGTGCGCATGGGCAGGTCCTGCCTTTCCGGAGGAGGAACGGACGACGGGAGGGACGGCGGGGCACGACGGGAGGGTGCGCGGGTGCCTCGCTCGGCACGGCAGAGGGAGCACGGCCGCCGGGAGTGCACGGGTGCGGCGAACTCGCCTGTCCGGAGCGGGGGTTGGGTGCGCGCGGTTACGCGGAGAGGATCAACAACAACAGCGGTACGACGCGAGCGCGCGGGACCGCGGAGCGGCGGGGCGGCGTCGGCTGAGGATCACGGCGCCATCGTACGAAAGCTTCGACGGCGTCGGTGGGTGAATGGCGGAGTCGGCCTCAGAGGTCGCTCGGCGTGCCGAGGCCGGTGAGGGCGCCGACCGGGTCCAGGTCCGGGGTGCCGCGGGGCCACCAGTCGTCGTGGCCGGGCTCGGACTCGTAGGCGTACCACAGGCCGTCGCGGCCTAGGCGGAGCTGGACATGGCCGCGGGGGTGGGTGAGGTGGTTGTGCCGGGGCCGGAAGGCGGGCAGGTCGGCGGCGAGGAGGAGCGGGCGGGCCCGGTCGAAGCGGCCGGCCGGCGGGTCCCAGGGCTCTTCGAGGACGGCGAGCCCCTCCCATCCGCCCTGACGCCAGGCGGCGACCGCACGCGCCAGTTCGGACGGGGTGCGACCGGCGGCGGAGGACAGCGCGGCGTAGAGGGCGCGGGTCCCGGCGGTGAGTCCGGACCCGGGTCTGGCCGCGGCGAGCCGCACCGCGTCCTGCCACAGGGTCAGTTCGCCGACCGGGTCGCGACCGGTACCGAGCAGCGCGTGTGCGCGGGCCGCCGCGTCGGTCGCCAACTGGTCGAGGGCGAAGGGGTCCGGGCCGCCCGGCGCCGCCGGGTACACCGGGGGCTGCTCGGGATGCGGGGGTACGGGCAGGGGGGCCGGGAGGGGTGGGAGGCGGCGGGGCGCGAGGGCGTCACCGGCCCGTACGCCGGGCAGTTGGGCCGGTCCCTGGTCCTGGGCGGCGCGGGCCGCGCGGGTGGCGTTCAGCCGGGACAGGGCGTCGAGCAGGTCGCGTTCGGCGCGACCGCGCAGCAGGAGCAGCACGAAGGGGTCGGCGTCGAGCAGCCGGGCCGTCTGGTAGCAGAGGGCGGCGGCGTGCTTGCACGGGTGACCGTGGTCGGGGCAACTGCACTGCGGCTCCAGGTCACCGGGGCCGGGAAGCAGCCGGACGCCGCCCTCCGCGAGGGCCTGGGGCATCTCCTTGTCCAGCAGCGCGGCGATATGCGCCGGCCGCTCGACGGCACTGTCCAGGAACCGCTCCCAGTCGGCGTCGTCGAGCGTGCGCAACCGGACCTGCACGCGGTAGGGCCGGGGGCGGCTCCCCTGCACGTAGGCGAGGACCAGGCCCGGGGTCACCGTGATGGCGTCCACGTTCCCCTGTTCCGCGTAACCGCGCCCGCGCGCCAGCCGTTTCGCGTCCAACGCGCCCTCCTCCAACGCGTCGACCCACGCGTTGCCCCACCAGGTCTCGGCGAAGTCGGCCCCCTCCGCACCGGCCGCCGCGTCCGACGGACGCGGCGAGAAGGCGGGAAAGGTACGCCGCAGATCGCCGTCCCGGCCGGGAGCGGCCATAGAACGAGGACGTTGGGGCGATGCGGGTGAGGCCGGGAGGCTGGAGGCGGGGGCAGGGGCGGTGACATAGCCGGTGTCGGCGTCGGTCCCGTCCGGTGCGAACGGTTCCACCGCGTCGTCGGCACCGACAGCGGTCGGGCTGCCGTCGGAGGTGGGTGAACTCCCTTGCCACACCAGGTCGTTGTTCCTCGACTCCGGCCTCGGATCCTCTCCTGTCCCCTCTTCCTCCGGCCCTTGCTCCTCGTCCGGCCCTTCCCCCTCGTCCGGCATTCGGAAGGCACCGGCCAGCCACTCCCGCACGTCCCGTGCCCGGAGTTCGGCACTCCGGGGCGGCGAGTCGCTCCGCGCCCGGGAGGCGGCAGGCGGAGCGGTACGCCGCGGTCGGCGTGCGGCCTCGGTCTCCTCGGCCACCGCGTCCGCCCGCGCCTGTCGAGCCGCCCGCAATGCCTCGCGCGCGACGTCGGCGGGACGCATACCCTCACGACTGGTTTCGCCCTTGCCGGGCCGGGACACCGAGTCGGGCTGCCGCTCCTGCGGCGGCGCCTCGGACTGAGGCTCGGGAGCACCGGGGCGGACGGCGTCCCCGGACACACCTCTGCCCCCGTTCCCACTCCCGTCCCCGTCGCCGTCCTCACCCGCCCCGCCCGGGCCGCCGTCGGAGTCGTCGGTGCTCTCCACACCGTCCGTGCTCTCCGCACTGTCCGAGCCGTCCGAGCCGTCGGTGTCCGCAGGCTCTGCCCGCCTCGCGGCGAGCGCTCGGCGCAGTGCCGCGCGTGCCTCGTCGCCCGGGCGGGGCTGAGCGACCGCCGACTCCCCGGGCGGGGAAGGCCGGCCGGGATCGGGAGCCGTCTCGGACACCTCGGCGGTGACGGGCGCCGGCGGGGGTTCCTCGACGGCCCCGGCCTCTTCCCCCGCGCCCTCGGACGCCAAGGCCTCGCCGGGCTCCCCGGCCCGCTCCCGGGCCTCCTGGAGCGCGCGGCGGACCTCGTCGGCGGGGTGGGGTGTCACCGGGGCCTCCGGAGCGAGACCAGGTCCGTGAGTTCGCGGTCGGTGAGTTCCGTGAGCGCGGACTCGCCGGAGCCGAGGATCGCGTCGGCGAGGGCGCGCTTGGCCTCCAGCATCTCGGCGATACGGTCCTCGACCGTGCCCTCGGTGATGAGTCGGTGGACCTGGACGGGCTGGGTCTGGCCGATGCGGTAGGCACGGTCGGTGGCCTGTTCCTCGACCGCCGGGTTCCACCAGCGGTCGAAGTGGACGACATGGCCGGCGCGGGTGAGGTTCAGGCCGGTGCCGGCCGCCTTGAGGGAGAGCACCAGGACCGGTGTCGCCCCGTCCTGGAACCGGTCCACCATGCGTTCGCGCTCCGGGATCGGTGTGCCGCCGTGCAGGAGGTCGACCGGGACGGCGCGGGCGGTCAGGTGGGAGGCGATGAGGCGGGCCATGCCGACGTACTGCGTGAAGACGAGCGCCGAGCCGTCCTCGGACAGCAGGGTGTCGAGGAGTTCGTCGAGGAGGACCATCTTGCCGGAGCGGGCCGCGAGTCGGTCGGTGGCCGTCGCCGGGACGTCCTCCTTCAGGAAGAGCGCGGGGTGGTCGCAGATCTGCTTGAGGGCGGAGAGCAGCTTGAGCACCAGGCCCCGGCGGGCGATGCCCTGGGTGGTCTCGATGGCGAGCATCGACTCACGCACCACCGCCTCGTAGAGCGCGGCCTGTTCGCGGGTGAGGGGGACCGGGTGGTCGGTCTCCGTCTTGGGCGGCAGTTCGGGGACGATGCCGGGGTCGGACTTCTTGCGGCGCAGGAGGAAGGGGCGGACGAGGCGGGCCAGCCGGGCGACCGCCTCGTCGTCCTCCCCGTTCTCCACCGCGCGCGCGTGCCGGGCGCGGAAGGACTTCAGGGGGCCCAGGAGCCCCGGTGTCGTCCAGTCCAGCAGCGCCCAGAGTTCCGACAGGTTGTTCTCGACCGGTGTGCCGGTGAGGGCCACGCGCGCGGGGGTCGGGATCGTGCGCAGGGCCTTCGCGGTGGCGGAGTACGGGTTCTTGACGTGTTGTGCCTCGTCCGCGACGACCATGCCCCAGTGCTGTTCGGCCAGCTTCGGGGCCGCCGACCGCATGGTGCCGTAGGTCGTGAGGACGAAGCCGCCGTCCACGTCGTCCAGGCTGCGGTCCGGGCCGTGGAAGCGGTGGACGGGGACGCCGGGCGCGAACCGGGTGATCTCCCGCTGCCAGTTGCCCAGCAGGGAGGCGGGGCAGACCACCAGTGTGGGTTCGGTGCGGGCCCGGCGCAGGTGCAGGGCGATGACGGTGATGGTCTTGCCGAGGCCCATGTCGTCGGCGAGACAGCCGCCGAGGCCGAGGGAGGTCATGAGGTCCAGCCAGGCCAGGCCCCGGAGTTGGTAGTCGCGGAGGGTGGCGTGCAGGCCGGGTGGCGGCTCGGCGGGCAGGATCCCGGCGGTCAGCCGGTCGCGCAGGGTGGCCAGGGCGCCGGCCGGGACCGCCTCGACGGTCTCGCCGTCGACCTCCGCGCTGCCGGTGAGGGCGACGGACAGCGCGTCGACCGGGTCGAGGAGGCCCAGTTCACGCTTGCGTGCCTTGCGGACGAGCGCGGGGTCGACCAGGACCCACTGGTCCCTGAGCCGGACGACGGGGCGGTGGGCCTCGGCGAGGGCGTCCATCTCGCCGTCACTGAGGGGGTCACCGCCGAGCGCCAACTGCCAGCGGAACTGGAGGAGTTCCTCGCTCTCGAAGAACCCGGTGCCGTCGGTCGCGGAGCCGGGCGCGGGTCGTACCACCGCGGCCGCGGTCAGGTCCTGTGCCAGGTCCCGGGGCCAGTGCACGGCCACGCCGGCCGCCGCGAGGCGGGTCGCGGCCACGCCGAGGAGGTCGCCCAACTCGTCGTCGGACAGGGCCAGTACGTCGGGTGCGTGCTGCTCGGTGAGCCGGTCCAGCGGCTGCCATACGCGGGCCGCGCGCCGCACCGCGAGGGCCGCGTCGACGCGCGCGCGGGGACCGAAGGCCGCGTCGGCGTCGCCCGCCCACAGGGCCGCCGCGTCGACCACGAGGGTGGGGTCGGCGAGGCTGTGCACCTGGACGATCGCCGCGCCCGCGTTGCGCGCCCCGGCGCCGGGGTCGTCGAACAGGTGGTACGCCGAGAGGTCGAGGCGCAGCGAGATCCGCACTCCCGCGTCCATGCCGGCGGCGACCTCCGCGGCCCAGTCGCCGGCACCGGGCAGGCGCTGCGGCTCACGGGCGGCGAAGGGCTTCCCGGACGCGTACGCGGCGGCCGGGGTGCGGGGCAGGGTGTCGGCGACCGCGTCGAGGAAGGCGCGCATCAGCGCTTCCGGTTCGGGCAGCCGGACGGCGCCGGAACCGGGCAGCGGGACCGCGTGGCCCTCGTAGGGCAGGGCGGCCGCGACCGCGCGCAGGTGGGCGATGTCGTCCGGGTCCAGGGGCCCGGCCCGCCAGGCGTCGTGGCCGCTGGCCGTCAGGCCGGGCAGCAGTCGGCCGCGGGCGGTGAGCCGCAGCGCGTGCAGGGCGACCGCGCCCCAGCAGGCGGTGGCCGGGTGGGCCGCGGGATCGCGCCGGGCGCGGACCAGCAGCGGGAGGGCCTCGCCGAGCGGGAGGGACAGCGCGGGGGTGGTCCTGCGGCGGACTCCGGCACCATGACGTCGTACGACGGTGAGTTCGGTGTCGGCGGTGGGCAGTTCGCCGTCCGCCGGATCCCAGAAGGCCATCCGCCCCTGCCGCGGGAGGGGCGCGGGCAGGAACACCGCCGCGAGACGGAGCGGGACGCTCTCCGCGTCCGGTTCGGCCGCCACCATGCCGCTCATACGTCCTGTCACCTCCCGCCCGTCGGATCAGTCGTCTTCGACTCTACGGGCGGGGTCTGACAATCGGCCCCGACGACCGGCCGGGGCGGCTCGTTCTGCCGGGTCGGTCGCCCTGCCGGGCTGCTCGGCCTGCCCGGGGCCGGCGTCCTGCCGGGGCGGCTGGTTCTAGGGAACCGTGCGTGAGACGACGTAGACCATGGGGTTGGCCGGGTCGGCCAGGTTCACGACGATGTCCTGGGTGGGGGCCGGGTTCTTCTGCGCGTGGACTATGCCGGACCACGGGCCCGGGCCCTTGAACGACCAGCCGGTGATGCCCTGGTCCCGCGTCCCGATGGTGATCTTGCCCGGCTTGAGGTCCTCCCGGTTGATGCCCACCCCGGTGAGGAAGGCGTCCAGGCCGGCGGGGCTGGTCCGGAACTGGACGTAGAGGCGGCTGGTCTTCCAGTTGTTGGTCTCGTAGTAGGCGATGAGGTCCGCCGGGTGCGGGACCGGTACCTGGTAGATGCGGCGCTGGACCTTGGACGGGTAGCCCGGGCTGAGGCCGGTCGCCGAGTACTTGGCCTCCTTGTCCCGGCCGCTGCTGCGGCTCTGGTTGGCGGAGATCACCAGATAGCCGGCCGGGACGCCGATGAGCAGGACGATGATGAGCAGGGTGATCGCCCGCCGGCGGTTGCGGTGCCGACGGTCCTCGGGAGGCGGCCGGCGCGGCTCCTCGTCCGGGGCCGCGGCCTGGCGCGGCAGCGACGCCGTCACGCCGTGTCCTGCGAGGTGCGGCGGGCCTCCGCGTACTTCTCGTAGCGCTCGTACCGCTCGACCCGGCGGCGCTTGGCGCGGCGGAAGCGGCGGGCGACCAGGCGGGCGAGGTCGGCGGCGCCGACCATGCCGGCCTCGGGGCCGAGCTGGGCGCGGACGATCCGGGCCTCGGGGCGGTAGCCGCGGCCGGTGAGCTGCCGTTTGAAGGCGTCCCGCGCGGGGCCGATCAGCAGGTCGTCGGCGGCCGAGACGCCGCCGCCGATCACGAAGCACGAGGGGTCGAGGGCCGCGGCCAGGTTGGCGATGCCGACGCCGAGCCACTGCCCGATGTCCTGGAGCAGTTCGATGCACATGGCGTCACCGTCACGGGCCAGCTCGGTGATCATCGGGCCGGTGATGTCGCCGATGTTGCCCTTGACGTGCTCGATGATCCCGTACGCCACCGGGGAGTCGGCCGCGGCCAGTTCGCGGGCCTCCCTGACCAGGGCGTTGCCGGAGCTGTACTGCTCCCAGCAGCCGCGGTTGCCGCACGGGCAGCGGTGTCCGCCGGGCACGGCCTGCATATGGCCGAACTCCCCGGCGACTCCGTATTTGCCGCGCTTGACCTGGCCGTCCTCCAGGATCGCGCCGCCGATGCCGGTGCCCAGCGTGATCATGACGAGGTGGTCCTCGCCCCGGCCCGCGCCGAAGCGCCACTCGGCCCAGGCCGCGGTGTTGGCGTCGTTGTCGACGAGGACGGGGACGGAGAGCCTGCTCGTGATGCGGTCCCTGAGCGGCTCGTTGCGCCAGGACAGGTGCGGGGCGAACAGGACGCGGTTGCGGTCGGCGTCGACCCAGCCGGCCGCGCCGATGCCGACCGCGTGCACGTCGTGGCGGTCGGACAGGTCCAGGACCAGTTCGACGATCGTGTCCTCCACGACCTTCGGGCTCTTGGACTTGTCCGGGGTCTCCGTGCGGAGTTTCTCCAGGATGTTGCCATCGGCGTCGACGACGCCCGCCATCACCTTGGTGCCGCCGATGTCGATGCCGACGGTGGGCACGCGGGGCGCGGTGAGGAGCGAGCGGCGCTCCCGGGTGCCGACCGTGCGGAGCGCCGGGGCGCGGCGGGAGCCGATGGGGGCGCTGAAGTTGCCGTAGGTGCTCATCGGGGCCGATTCTGCCGCACGCTCACGCTGCGTGCTGCGCGGGGGAGCAATGGGGCGGTTCCTGTCGTTTGCGGGATGCGGGTGCGTGGGAGCCGGTCGCGCCGACGCGGCGGAGCCCACAGGTCACCACCCCGCCCGCCTCGGGCGCGCTGCCGTTCATGGCGTGGATCGTCCAGCTCATCTCCGCCCGCCGTCTGCCGGGTCGACTCGTCCAGGGTCTGGAGTCACGGATGTGACCGTCCACCATCGTGCCCCGTTCCAGCAGGACGAACCGGTCCCCCACCGGGTGTGCGTGGCGTGGGCGGTGAGTGACGAACACGACACCCCGGGACGGGAGGGCCGGGGAAGGCGAGCCGATCGAAATGTCCTGACATTGCGACCAACCGGAACTTCTGCTTCAGGGACGTACGAGCAACTGGAACTCGAAGGAGTAGCGGGTCGGCCGGTAGGTGTGGCTGCCGAACTCGACCGCCCGGCCGGTGTCGTCGAAGGTCGTGCGCTGCATGGTGAGCAGGGGGGCGCCCTCGTCCTCGGCGAGCCGCTCGGCCTCGGCGGCGGTGGCGGCGCGGGCGCCGATGGACTGCCGGGCGCTGTGCAGGGTGATCCCGGCGACCCGCATCATGCGGTACAGGCCGGTGGCCTCCAGCTGCCCGGTGTCCAGTTCGAGGAGTCCGGGCGGCAGGTGGTTGCAGAGGTACGCCATCGGCTCGCCGTGCGCGAGACGCAGCCGCTCCACCTGGTGCACGTCGCTCCCTTCGGCCACCGCGAGCGCGGCCGCGATCTCCGCGGTCGCCGCGACCATGGTGTTGACGAGGACTTTCGTCGCGGGCCGCTGGCCGGCCGCCTCCAGGTCGTCGTAGAGGCTGCTGAGTTCCAGGGGGCGCTTGACCTGGCTGTGCACGACCTGCGTACCGACGCCTCGGCGGCGCACGAGCAGGCCCTTGTCGACGAGCGACTGGATGGCCTGCCGGACGGTCGGCCGGGACAGGCCGAGCCGGGCGGCAAGCTCGATCTCGTTGCCCAGCAGGCTTCCGGGCGTCAGCGCTCCGTGCTCGATCGCGGCCTCCAACTGCTGGGACAGCTGGAAGTACAACGGCACCGGGCTGCTCCGGTCCACACTGAGTTCGAGCGTCACGGCGGGGTCCACCTCTGGTTTCGGCACGGCCCCGAGCGTAGCTCTGTGGATGGTTGACGGGAAGTTGTGTAGTTCGGTTGTCCGGACATACGCATTGACAGGCCGACGGGTCCGACCGCAGGTTGGTCCCATGCGCATCGGAGTCATCGGTACGGGCCGCATCGGCACCATCCATGCGAACACCCTCAGCAGGCATCGGGAGGTCGGCTCCCTGATCCTCACGGACGTGAACCCCGCCAGGGCCCAGGATCTCGCGCACCGGCTGGGCGAGACGGCCGCGCCGGGAGTGGACGAGATCTTCAGGTGGGGCGTGGACGCCGTGGTGATCACCACGGCGACGGCGGCCCACGCCGAACTGATCGGTCGGGCAGCACGCTCGGGACTTCCCGTGTTCTGCGAGAAGCCGATAGCACTCGATCTGACGGGAACATTACAAGCGATCGGTGAGGTGGAGTCGGCGGGCACGGTCCTCCAGATGGGGTTCCAGCGCCGCTTCGACGCGGGCTACACGGGCGCCCGGGACGCGGTGCGCTCGGGACGGCTCGGGCGACTGCACACCGTGCGGGCGCTGACGTCCGACCAGACGCCGCCGTCGGCCGCCTGGCTGCCGCTGTCCGGCGGGCTCTACCGGGACACCCTGATCCACGACTTCGACGTGCTGCGCTGGGTGACGGGGCGCGAGGTCGTCGACGTGTACGCGGCCGGGTCCGACGCGGGCCCTTCGATGTTCCGCGAGGCGGGGGACGTCGACACCGGCGCGGCGCTGCTCACGCTCGACGACGGCACGCTCGCCACGGCTACGGCGACGCGCCTGAACGGGGCGGGCTACGACGTGCGCATGGAGCTCGCCGGGGAGCTGGACCAGATCGTGGTGGGGCTGGACGACCGTACGCCGATCGCGTCCACCGAGCCGACGGGACCGCCGGCCGCGGACAAGCCGTGGACCGGGTTCCTGGAGCGGTTCGGGCCCGCCTACGAGGCCGAGCTGTGCGCGTTCGTCGACGTGGTGCGGGGGGAGCTGCCCAATCCGTGCGACGGGCGCGAGGCCCTGCAGGCGTTGCGGATCGCCGAGGCGTCCGAGATGTCGCGGCGGGAGCGCAGGGTGGTGTGGCTGGCGGAGGTCGCGGGCGGGGCCGGCGCTCCCATGCTGTGACAGGTTCCCTCCGGTGCCTCGACCGGGGGCTCCAGGCTGCGACGGGTTCCGCGCCCGCGCCCCCGCCGAGGGCTCCTGTGCTGTGACAGGGGTTACGCCTGTGCACCCTGAGAGCTTCTGTGCTGTGACAGGTATTTGCGCCTGTGCCCCTCCCCCTGAGGGTTCCGGTGCTGTGCCTGGTTCCCCGGTGCCCCGCCGGGGCCCGCGCCCGTCCACCCGGCTCCCCGCGGCTATCCGGCTACCAACGCACCGGCAGTGTGCGCAGCCCTCTCATCAGCATCCCGGGCAGCCAGTCGCCCGGGTCGCCGTCGAGGGCGAGGGCGGGGGCGCGGTCCAGGAGGGTGCGGATCGCGGTGCGGGCTTCCAGGCGGGCCAGCGGGGCGCCCAGGCAGTAGTGGATGCCGTGGCCGAAGGCGAGGTGGCCGCGGGTGTCCCGGCGGATGTCGAAGCGGTCAGGGTCGGGACAGCGGCTGCCGTCCCGGTCGGCCGCGGTGAGGCCGATCATCACCGGATCGCCCTGACCGATGGCGACTCCCCCGATCTCCAGGGGCTCGGCCGCATACCGGAACGTCGCGTTCTCCACCGGGCCCTCGAAGCGCAGCACCTCCTCGACCGTGCCGTCGACGAGGCTCATGTCCGTGCGCAGGGCGGCCAGTTGGTCCGGGTGGGTGAGCAGGGTGTGGACGCCGGTGGTGATGAGGTTGACCGTCGTCTCGTGGCCGGCGATCAGCAACAGGAAGGCCATCCCGCGCAGTTCCCGCACGGACAGCCGGTCGCCGTCCTCCGCGGTGGTGTGGATCAGGTCCCCGAGCAGGTCGCCGCTCGGACCGGCGGACCGCTTGTCCTCGATCAGTTCGGTGAGGTACGCGCCGAGCCGCCGGACGGCGTCGTAGGAGTTCTCGGGACGTGCGGGTGCGACGACCTCCGTGGACAGCTTCCGGAACTCCGTGCGGTCCCTCTCGGGTACGCCGAGGAGTTCGCAGATCACGGTGATCGGCAACGGGTAGGAGAGGGCTTCCACCAGGTCCGCCCGACCGGACGGCAGCATCGCGTCCAACAGGTCGTCGGTGATCTCCTGGACCCTCGGGCGCAGTTCCTCCACCCGTCGCACGGTGAAGGCGCGTGAGACGAAGCCGCGCAGCCGGGTGTGCTCGGGCGGGTCGGCGCCGAGCAGGTGTCTGCCGATCAGGTCCTCGTCGTGGAACGTCACGCCGATCCGCCGGCCGTCCTTGGCCAGCCGGGCGTCGGTGAGCGCGGCACGCGCCTCCTTGTACCCGACGACCAGCCACACCGAGTAGTCGGCGCGCGACCCGGGCGGCCGCACCCGGTGCACCGGGCCGCTCTCGCGCAGCCGGGCGTACACGGGATGCGGATCCGTGCGGAAGGCGTCCCCGTACTCCCCGAGATCGATCACTTCCTTCATGGCGTCCCCCTCTCCCGCCTCGTCCCCTCGCACGCACAACGCACGGCGGCCGGGGCTAGTGCCCGCCCCCCTCCGGTTCCTCCAGAAGTCCCGCGTCGTACGCCAACAGGGCGATCTGCACCCGGTTGTTGAGGTCGAGTTTGGCCAGGATGCGGGAGACGTGGGTCTTGACCGTGGCGACGCTCATGTAGAGCGCGGCGGCGATCTCGGCGTTGGCGAGGCCCCGGCCGACGGCGACGGCGACCTCGCGTTCGCGGTCGTTGAGGGCGGCGATCCGGGCACCCGCGCGCGTACGGCGTGTGTCGGCGGCGGCGCCGGCCGCGTGCTCCATCAACTGACGGGTCACGGTGGGCGAGAGGACCGGGTCGCCGGCCGCGACCCGGCGCACCGCGTCGACGATCTCGGCGGGCGGGGTGTCCTTGAGGACGAATCCGGCGGCGCCCGCGCGCAGGGCCCACAGGACCTGCTCGTCGGCGTGGAAGGTGGTCAGGACGACGACCTGCGGGGCCTCCGGCCGGGCGCGCAGCCGCTCGGTGGCGGCAAGGCCGTCCACCGTCGGCATCCTGATGTCCATGAGGACGACATCGGGGCGGGTGCGGTCGACGAGCGCCTCGACCTCGCCGCCGTCGGCGGCCTCGCCGACGATCTCGATGTCGTCGGCGCCGCCCATCATCAAGGACAGGCCCGCCCTGACGAGTGGGTCGTCGTCGACGAGGAGCAGTCTGATCGCAGTCATGGGGGCTACGTAATCACGGTTGTGCGGTAAGGGAATCACCGTGGTGCCGGGCGAGTTGGGGCCTGTTCCCGCGCCGTCGGCCGCCGGTGTCAGCCCCATGGCAGCCATGCCCGCACCCCGAATCCCCCGCCCTGTTCCGGACCGTGCTCCAGGCGGCCCCCGGCGAGCGTCGCGCGTTCGGTCAGTCCGATCAGCCCCTGGCCGGAGCCGGGGACGTGGGGCACCTCGCCGTCGGGCGGGGGGTTGCGTACGGACAGGGTCAGGCCGTCCCCGGGGGCACCGGTGACGGACACCGTGACCTCCGCGCCGGGAGCGTGCTTGCGGGCGTTGGTGAGGCCCTCCTGGGCGATGCGGTAGGCGGTGCGGCCGACCGAGGCGGGGACGGTCGCGGGGTCGGTGACACGGCTGTCCAGGACGACCTTCATGCCGGCCTCGCGGGACTCGGCGACCAGGGTGTCCAGGGCGGCCAGCGTCGGCTGCGGGCGGCCGGTGTCGTCGGCGTCGCCCGCGCGCAGCACGCCGATGATCTCCCGGAGGTCCTGGAGTGCTTCGTGGGCGCTCTCCCGGATGACGCCGGCCGCCCGGGCGACCTCCGCGCGGGGCGCGTCCGGGCGGAACTCCAGGGCGCCCGCGTGGACGCTCAGCAGCGTCAGCCGGTGTGCGAGGACGTCGTGCATCTCCCGGGCGATGGCCTCGCGGGCCAGTTGCTGGGCCTGCTCCGCGCGCAGCCGGGCCTCCGTCTCGGCCCGCCGGGCGCGGTCGCGCAGGCTCAGCCAGAGCTGTCGTTTGGCGCGCACGAGCATGCCCCAGGCGACCAGCGCCGCCGTCATCAGCACCACGATGCCGACTCCGACGACGTACGGCAGTTCGGGGTCGGGGCGCAGCCAGAAGTAGACCGGGACGAGCGCGATGCTGATGCCGCCCACCCAGGCCACGTACCGCAGCGGGCGGTGCACGGCGAGCGTGAACAGGGCGATCATGCAGGCGCCGCCCGCGGTGTCGGAGACGATGCCGACGGGGATCGTCGCCACGGCCAGCCCGACCGGCCAGCGGCGGCGCAGCCACACCGCGGCGCAGGCGAGGGCTCCGATCCACTGGTCCACCACCGCGAACCAGTGCGGGACATGCGGGTTGGAGGTCACCGCGTCGGCGCCGACGATGCCGACGACGACGGCCAGCAGGAAGCAGGAGAAGTCGACGATCCAGTCGCGTGCGGTCCGCCGGGGCCGCCCCCCGGGCCGCCCGGTGCCGGGGTCGACGTCGTGGATCACCGCGGACGGCAACAGCCAGCGCCGCCGGGGGAAGGCGGGTGGTTCGGGTACCGTCACGTCTTCGCTCACGGTCGACAAATCTACGCAGTGATGGTCCGCGCCACCCCTGCGCGCGCCGGATCCTCGACCAAAGTCGCGGCACCGGAGACTTTCGGCGCGGCGGTCCGGGCGGGACCGGTACTTCCGTCGGAAGTGCCTCGCCCCGCGGCCGATGTGGGTGGGGGGTCCGCGGGGCGAGGGTCTTTCCATGAAGCAGCTGCTGGAGCTACTCGGTTTTCTCGCCCTGGCGCAGGGCGTGATGGGCCTCCTGCACGAGTTCACCGACTGGCATGTGGGTCTCGTGCAGCGGATCGGTTTCCTGGACGGCTACGGGGTCTACGCGAGCGTCGCCCTGGTCGTCCTGGCGTTCGCGCTGTTCGCCGTCGCGGAGAGCCGGAGGTGAGGCCCCGGTCGCTCAGCAGCCGTGGTCGACCAGGTCGAACGAGGCGTAGTGGTCGGCCGTGTAGTAGTCCTCCCGCGTCTCCTCACCGGTGACGATGCGGCGCGCGCCGCGGGTGGAGGAGCCCGGTGTGATGACCGTGTACTCGTGGTAGTACCCGCTCGACTGGCCGGGCAGGACGCCTTCCCGGTTCTGGAAGACCGACCCGTCCTGCGAGTACGGATAGGGACCGCCCTGCTCGATCAGGTCGAGCGTGTCGTGGGCCTGGGAGGGCAGGTCGCTGTAACAGACGCTGCCGACCGCCGTGGCGGCCGCGTTCGCCGAGGTGGCGGTCACCGTGCCGCCCACCAGGAGGGCGGACATCAGGGCGGCCGCGGCGCCGATACGGGTTGCTCGTGGGGGGAATCTCATGGATCCATGATGACGCGCGTAGACGATGGCATGTCAATGACAAGTTTGGGGATTTTCCCGTCAGGTCCGAGGAGTTTTCGGGGAGTTAACCTGCGGGGAGCTCGTAGGAGCCGTACTCCGGAGGGCCCGTGACGTCGTACGTCTGGATGGAGACGCCCTTGCCGGTGACACGCCCCTCGGTGTGCCGGAACGCGGTCGGGACGGCGCCCTCGGGGAAGAGGCGGTGGCCGGCGCCCAGCACGACCGGGAAGGTCAGCAGATGGACGGTGTCGACCAGGTCGAGGGCGAGCAGGGAGCGGGCGAGAGCGCCGCTGCCGTGCACCTGGAGCTCGCCGTCGGTGCGCTCCTTGAGGGCGGTGACCTCCTTGGCCAGGTCGCCGCCGATCACGGTGGTGCCGGACCAGGCGGGGTCGGTGAGGCTCGCGGAGGCGACGTACTTGGGCAGGGCGTTCAGCTTGGAGGCGACCGGGTCGGCCGGGTCGGTGTTCTTCGGCCAGTAGGCGGCGAAGATCTCGTACGTACGACGGCCGAGGAGGAAGGCGCCGACGCGGCCGAAGACCTCGTCGACGAACCGGCCGAAGTCGTCGTCCCCGTACGGGACGGTCCAGCCGCCCTGCCGGAAGCCGTCGCGGGTGTCCTCGTCGGGCCCGCCGGGGGCCTGGTGGACGCCGTCGAGGGTGACGAAGCCGGTGAGCACGAGCTTGCCCATGGCGGGTGCCGCCTTTCGGAGGTGGGGTCTGTTGTCATCAGGGCAGACCCCCGCGGCACCCGCAACTCATCGGTGGGCGTTCGAGGAGTGCGGCGGGTGTCAGCCGCCGAGTTCCTGGTGGCGGGCCGCCAGCGCGGCCCCGCCGGTCTCCGTGAGGGAGCCGAACAGCCGCAGCCGGGAGATCCCGCCGTCCGGGTAGATGTCCACGCGCGCGTGTGTGCCGACCACCGGGGCCGCGAGGACGAAGCGGTGGTTGGTGTCGGGCTGGAGGCGGGTGCGCGGGAGGATCTCCGTCCAGTCGCCCTCCTCGCCGTCCCGCACCGATACCGACGCCCAGCCCGCGCTGTTGCCCTTGAGATAGGCCGTGTCGATCTCCAGGGCGCGGATCCGCGACTGGGCGGCCAGCCGGTAGCTGATCCAGTCGTTGCCCTGGTCGCGGCGGCGGCGGGTCTCCCAGCCGTCGTCCATCTTGCGGGAGCGGCCCGGCTGGATGGTGTGGGAGGCGGGTGAGTAGAAGAGGTCGGAGGCGTCCTCGGCCAGGCCGCCGTTCTCCAGGGCGACCACGTCGAAGGTGCCGAGCGCCTCCAGCCACGCCGGGTCCGGGACGACCTCGCCGTGGACGCGCAGCCGCGCGATGCCGCCGTCGGGGTGCTGGTTGACACGCAGGTGGGTGAAGCACTGCTCCACCGCCACGGGGAAGCCGTTCGCCGCGTGACCGCCGACCGGGGTGCGCGGGACCAGCGTCGTCCACTTCACGTCGTCGGACAGCAGGTCCTGCGGGGACGGGGAGCCCGGCAGCGAGGTGCCCTCGACCGACACCGCCTGCGGGTAGTTGCCGCGGAAGTGGGCGGTGTCGACGACGATGCCGCGGACGACGCCCGGGGCGCCGAGGCGGACCAGCGCCCAGTCGTGGTCCTCGGCCGTCGGCCACGGGTGGTCCACGGAGGCACCGCGGCGGCGCCTGGTCTCCCAGCCGTCCATGATCTTGCCCTTGTGCCCGAAGTGCTCGGGGTCGAACTCGGCGGGCCCGGGCACCAGCAGGTTCTCGCGCTGGGCGAAGAACTCGTCGTTGGCGGCGATCACCGCGGCGCCGAGCCGCCGGTCGGCGAGGTCGGCGTACCGGGTGAAGGGGAAGTCGGCGGTGCGGTAGTCCGCGTACGGGTCGCCGCCTCCGTAGGGGTTCGCGTCGCCGGTGAAACTCTGGGTCGCCGTCACGATGATCAGGTCTGCCTTTCGGAGTCGGCCGCTCGCGGGAGCGGGGAACCACGGCCGCGGGGCCGGGTGGATCAGGGGGTGCGGGTGAGGAGCTGCCCCTTCGGGTCGGTGAACTCGCCGTCCGCGACGATGCGTTCGCCGCGCAGCCAGGTGGACTTCACGACCCCGTACAGGGTCTTTCCGGCGTACGCCGTGACGCGGTTGCGATGCTGGAGGGCGGCCGGGTCGACGGTGAACGTCTCGTCCGGTGCGAGGACCGCGAAGTCGGCGTCGCGGCCGGCCTCGATGGCGCCCTTGCGGTCGAGGCCGACGAGGGCGGCCGTCCGTGACGACATCCAGCGGACCACGTCCTCCAGGCCGTGGCCGCGCCCGCAGGCTTCCGTCCAGACGGCCGCGAGGCTCAGTTGGAGGCCGGAGATGCCGCCCCACGCCGTCGCGAAGTCGTCCGTCTTCAGATCCGCCGTCGACGGCGAGTGGTCGGTGACCACGCAGTCGATGGTGCCGTCCGCCAGGGCCTGCCACAGCAGGTCCTGGTTGGCGGACTCGCGGATCGGCGGGCAGCACTTGAACTCGCTGGCGCCGTCCGGGACTTCCTCGGCGGTGAGGGTGAGGTAGTGCGGGCAGGTCTCGACGGTGAGGCGGACGCCCTCCGCCTTGGCGGCCGCGATCAGCGGCAGCGCGTCGCAGGAGGACAGATGCAGCACGTGCACGCGTGCGTCGAGGCGCTTCGCCTGCGCGATGAGCTGGGCGATGGCCGTGTCCTCGGCGTCGCGCGGGCGGGAGGCCAGGAAGTCGGTGTACCGGGGGCCGCCCCGCTGCGGGGCCGCGTCGAGGTGGTGCGGGTCCTCGGCGTGCACGATCAGCAGACCGTCGAAGGAGGCGATCTCGGCGAGGGAGCGGGCCAGCCCGTCCTGGTCGAGGTGCGGGAACTCCTCGACTCCGGAGGGCGACAGGAAGGCCTTGAAGCCGAAGACGCCCGACTCGTGCAGCGGGCGCAGGTCCTTGACGTTGTCGGGCAGGGCGCCGCCCCAGAAGCCGACGTCGATGTGGGCCTTGTCGGCGGCGACCTCCTGCTTGGTCCGCAGGTGGCCGACCGTCGTGGTGGGCGGGAGCGAGTTGAGCGGCATGTCGACGAGGGTGGTGATGCCGCCGGCGGCCGCGGCGCGGGTGGCGGTCCAGAAGCCCTCCCACTCGGTGCGGCCGGGGTCGTTGACGTGCACGTGGGTGTCGACCAGGCCGGGCAGCAGGACGTGGTCGCCGACGTCCTCCAGGCGGGCACCGGCCGGCACCTCCGCGTCGTACGCCAGGACGGCGGTGATGGTGCCGGCGGAGACCGCGACCGAGGCGGCGCGTGTCCCCTCCGGGGTGATGACGCGCGTCGAGCGCAGCACCAGTTCTACGTCGGACACCCGGACCCCTCTCGCGGATTTACTTCCACGTAACGGAATTCAACGTTCTGTTGAAGGAGTCTTCACTCCCGCCCTCACGCCGTCAAGGGCGCGCCTCCCCAGGGGACCACAAAGGCTCCCTCTCTGGACGTTTCCACAAGACGGAAATATAATTCCGCCCAACAGAACGTAGCTACGCACCATCGGGGAGTCAACCGACCGACGGGTAGGCTTCTGCCCTTCCCGCCTGTCCGAAAGGAACGCGCCGTGCCGACGTCCAGCGCCAGCACCACCGACTCCGCGAAATCCGCCAGCGGCGGAGTCCAGTCCCTTGAGCGCGCCTTCGACCTGCTGGAACGCATGGCGGACGCAGGCGGTGAGGTCGGCCTGAGCGAGCTCTCCGCGAGCAGCGGGCTGCCCCTGCCGACCATCCACCGGCTGATGCGCACCCTGGTGTCCTGCGGATACGTACGCCAGCAGCCCAACCGCCGCTACGCGCTGGGCCCGCGCCTGATCCGCCTCGGCGAGTCCTCCTCCCGGCTGCTCGGCACCTGGGCCCGCCCCTATCTGGCCCGCCTGGTCGAGGAGACCGGCGAGACCGCGAACATGGCGCTGCTGGACGGCGACGAGATCGTCTACGTGGCACAGGTGCCGTCGAAGCACTCGATGCGGATGTTCACCGAGGTCGGCCGGCGCGTCCTGCCGCACTCCACCGGCGTCGGCAAGGCCCTGCTCGCCAACACCCCGGACGCCGAGGTGCGCGCCCTGCTGGCCCGCACCG
Source organism: Streptomyces sp. NPDC032822 (assembly GCF_055578825.1). Classification (NCBI taxonomy): domain Bacteria; kingdom Bacillati; phylum Actinomycetota; class Actinomycetes; order Kitasatosporales; family Streptomycetaceae; genus Streptomyces; species Streptomyces sp. NPDC032822. The sequence goes on from NZ_JBVIOL010000005.1 coordinate 131,267, forward strand.
GCATGCCCGCCGCCACGGAGAAGACGATCACCACGCCGGACGGTTTCCTCGCCGCGCTGGAGGTCGTGCGCCACCAGGGCTACGCGGTCGACGACAACGAACAGGAGATCGGCGTCCGCTGTCTCGCGGTGTCCGTCCCCAACTCCCCCACGTCCGCCGCCCTGTCGATCTCGGGACCGGCGGGCCGGGTCACCGAGGCGGCCACGGAGAAGATCGTGCCGGTGCTCCAGCAGGTGGCGGTGGAACTGTCGGAGGCACTGGCCAACCCGGGCGGCCCGGCCGCCTGAGAACCCCCCGGGCGGCCGGAGAACACCTCGGCCGCATCCTTGCGGCGCCCGGGGAGACCCTCAGCGGCGCGGCGGCTGCGCGAACAGCTCCACCGCGTCGCGCACCTGCGCCAGCCCCCGGGACAGCGCACTGACGGAGCCGATCGCGCCCGCGATCAGCAACAGGGAGCGGCGCAGTCGCGGCACCTCGGGCGTTCCGTCGGCCGTCATCGCGGCCAGCACCGCGAGTTCGTCCTCGGCGATAGCGCGATCGGGGAACTCGGCCGGGTGCGCGGCGAGTTCGCGGCGCAGGCGAGACACAGCCGTCCGCAGTTCCGCCACTCTCAGATCCTCGTCGCTGCCGCTCACCGGCCTCTGCCCCAAGCTCCGCAACACAGCTCTCCCCCTCGCACGCCGTTGTGCGCCCGCATGTTCTCCGATCCCGCCGGGCATCCCGTGCGCGCTGATCGGGCGCCGGGGGGACGCGGGTCAGTAAACGCCACCCCGGACCGGGTACGCCACCGCCCTGACCGAAATTCGGCCCACGGAAACCGGGCGCCCGCCGGGGCGTCAGGTATGCAGGACCCATGACGGAGAACGCACGGGAGAAGGAACGGGAGCGGGCACGGGCGAACACCCGGCAGGTCGCCGGGGTGCTCCTGGCCGCGGGAGGCGGGCGCCGGCTCGGCGGACGCCCCAAGGCACTGCTCGAACACCGGGGACGGCCACTGGTCGAGCACGCGATCGGCGTGCTGCGGGCGGCCGGCTGCACCCGCGTCCACGTGGTCCTGGGAGCCGGGGCCGCCGCCGTACGGGAGCGGGCGCGACTCGACGGCTGCGTGCTCGTGGACAACCCGGAGTGGGCCGACGGCATGGGCTCCTCACTGCGGGCCGGGCTCGACTCGCTCTCCCGCACGGACGCGCGGGCCGCACTGGTGTCGCTCGTCGACCAGCCCGGCATCGGACCGCGGGCGGTCGCGCGCGTGCTCGCCGCCCACCGGGACGAGTCCTCCCTGGTGTCGGCCGCCTACGACGGCGTCCGCGGACATCCCGTCCTCTTCGGAGCCGCCCATTGGGCGGGCATCGCCGCGACTGCCACCGGCGACCGGGGGGCACGCGCCTATCTGAAGGAGCACGCCACGGCGATCGAGCTCGTCGAGTGCGGGGACGTGGCCCTGCCGTACGACATCGACACGGAGGCCGACCTGATCCACCTTGAGTGAGCGGGGTGGCACCGAGCGCCACCCCGCCCCGGTTTGCCTCGACTCGGAGAGTCTTGATATCAACAAACCATTGAAGTTCCACAATGAGGAAACTAGTATCCACTGTTCAGAAGCGCCTGACCGCTCTCCGGGCGTCCGTCGCCCTCCCGTGGTCGACTGGCACCCGGTGCCGCAGCCCGAACGCAGCTCGCTGAAGGAAGTGACCGCTCATGTCCGCACCAGCGCCGTCCCCGCTGGCCATCGTCGACGCCGAGCCCCTGCCGCGGCAGGAGGAGGTGCTCACCGAAGCGGCCCTCGCCTTCGTGGCCGAGCTGCACAGCCGGTTCACGCCCCGGCGTGACGAGCTGCTGGCCCGCCGTGCGGAGCGCCGCGCCGAGATCGCCCGCACCTCCACGCTGGACTTCCTCCCGGAGACCGCCGCGATCCGCGCGGACGACTCCTGGAAGGTGGCCCCCTCCCCCGCGGCCCTGGACGACCGCCGGGTCGAGATCACCGGCCCCACCGACCGCAAGATGACCATCAACGCCCTCAACTCGGGCGCCCGGGTCTGGCTCGCGGACTTCGAGGACGCCTCCGCGCCGACCTGGGAGAACGTCGTCCTCGGCCAGGTCAACCTGGCCGACGCCTACACCCGGAACATCGACTTCACCGACGCGGCCTCCGGCAAGTCGTACGCCCTCAAGGACGACGGCGAGCTCGCCACCGTCGTGATGCGTCCGCGCGGCTGGCACCTGAACGAGCGGCACCTCGTCGCCGCCGACGGCAGCCCGGTCCCCGGCGCCCTCGTCGACTTCGGCTTGTACTTCTTCCACAACGCCCAGCGGCTGCTGGACCTCGGCAAGGGCCCGTACTTCTATCTCCCGAAGACGGAGTCGCACCTGGAGGCACGCCTCTGGAACGACGTGTTCGTCTTCGCGCAGGACTACGTCGGCGTCCCGCAGGGCAGCGTCCGCGCGACCGTGCTGATCGAGACGATCACGGCAGCGTACGAGATGGAGGAGATCCTCTACGAACTCCGCGACCACGCCTCGGGGTTGAACGCGGGCCGCTGGGACTACCTGTTCTCCATCGTCAAGAACTTCCGTGACGGCGGCGCCAGGTTCGTCCTCCCGGACCGCAACGCGGTGACGATGACGGCCCCGTTCATGCGGGCGTACACCGAACTCCTGGTCCGCACCTGCCACAAGCGCGGGGCGCACGCGATCGGCGGCATGGCGGCGTTCATCCCCTCCCGCCGTGACGAGGAGGTCAACAAGGTCGCGTTCGAGAAGGTCAAGGCCGACAAGGACCGTGAGGCGGGCGACGGCTTCGACGGGTCGTGGGTCGCCCACCCCGACCTGGTCCCGATCGCCCTGACCTCCTTCGACGCCGTCCTCGGCGACAAGCCGAACCAGAAGGACCGGCTGCGCGAGGACGTCGACGTCAAGGCGGCCGACCTGATCGCCGTCGACTCCCTGGAGGCGAAGCCGACGTACGACGGTCTCGTCAACGCCGTGCAGGTGGGCATCCGTTACATCGAGGCCTGGCTGCGCGGCCTCGGCGCGGTCGCCATCTTCAACCTCATGGAGGACGCGGCGACCGCCGAGATCTCCCGCTCGCAGATCTGGCAGTGGATCAACGCCGGCGTCGAGTTCGAGCACGACGGGAACGTCGTGAAGGCGACCCCGGAGCTTGCCCGCGAGGTCGCCGCCCGGGAACTCGCCGACATCCGCGCCGAGATCGGTGAGGAGGCCTTCGCGGCCGGCAACTGGCAGCAGGCCCACGACCTGCTGCTCACGGTCGCCCTCGACGACGACTACGCGGACTTCCTGACGCTGCCGGCGTACGAGCAGTTGCGCGGCTGAGTCACTGGGCGGGCTGGTCCCGCGCGGGCGTGTCCGAGTGGCCCAGGGACTTTCCCGGGGCCACTCGGTCGCGTACGACCCGCTTCACCGCGGTCGGCTCCGGGAAGCCCTGCTCGCGGCGGTCCCAGACGACCTCGTCGTCGACGCGCACGACGAAGACGCCGCCCGTGCCGGGCTTGAGGGCGAGTTCCGACAGCTCCGCCTCGAAGGTGGTGAGCAGTTCCTGCGCGAGCCAGGCCGCGCGGGGCAGCCAGCGGCACTGGGTGCAGTACTCGATCTCGACACGGCCACTCATGCCAGATGCACCGACCCATCCTGTTCCACGGCCGGCCTGCCGTGCAGGTCGGGGACCCGCTTGAGCCAGTTCGGCCGGCCTCGCTCCGTCTTCGCCGCCCGGAGGGCCTCCTCGGCGGCGCGTTCCTCCCGGGTGGGAAAGTCGGTGGGGAGCCAGGCGGCGGAGGCCCGCACGCGCGCGTGGAGGTAGCCGACGTACGCCTCACGGACGTCGTCCGGGGTGGCGAAGCCCGGCTCGTCGGCCAGCCAGGCGTCGGGGACCTCGGCCGCGATCTCCCGCAACAGCCTCTCCGTGACCCGGGGCGCCAGCTCCGCGTCCGCCGCCCGCACGTCCGGCGCGGAGTGGCCGAGGGCGTGGTGGCGGAAGTCGTAGGCCTTCCCCGGGTCCGCGCCGTCCCAGCGGTGGTGGAAGACCAGCGCGGCCCCGTGGTCGATCAGCCACAGGCGCGGCGGCGCGACGCCGAGGGCGGGCCAGACCATCAGGTTGGAGCTGTGGACCGTACGGTCCACGTTGACCGTCAGGGCATCGAGCCACACGATCCGGCCGGCCTCCAGCGGGTCGACGGGGAACGTCCTGGCGATCTCCGGGGTGAAGTCCCGGGCGCCCGGCAGGTAGTCCATGCCGAGGTTCACGCCCGCGCTCGCGCCGTGGAGTTCGCGGACCTCCTGGTGCGGTTCGTCGTCGGCGATCGCCGGGTCGAAGTGCACCAGGACCAGCTCGGGGAAGCGCAGGCCGAGGGCGCGGGCCAACTCGCCCACGATCACCTCGGCGACCAGCGCCTTGCGACCCTGTGCGGAGCCGGTGAACTTCACGACGTACGTGCCCAGGTCGTCGGCCTCGACGACGCCGGGCACGGAGCCGCCGGACCTCAGGGGCTCGACGTAGCGGGTTGCGGCGACCTCTCTCAGCATGTCCTCAACCCGTCAGTCGCGGTGTGCCCTGTGCCTCTGTCATCAAGTGAGCATAGTAACCGAGGGTGACAGTCGGCCGTCGTGGACGTGGGACGCCCTCGCTTCGCCCCGCTGGACCGGGATCGTGCCGGAACGGGAGATCTCCAGCAGCACCCGCTGGAGCGTCCGCCGGAGTTCCGTCATGGTGCGGCGGGCCTGTGGGGTGTCGGCGTAGATCGAGTTCATGTGGAGGCCGGAGGTGTCCCGCTGGAACCAGGAGGAGGTGCCGTTGGTGCGTGACGCCCAGACGTGCGTCGTGGGCCGCCAGCCCTCGTGGTGCTCGGCTCCGGGGACCTTCCTCATGTCGGCGTAGGAGAAGAAGTTCACCGGGAACGGCCAGGTGAGCCGGGCGAAGTCGGCCGGGGCCAGCAGCTCCCACACCCTGACGAACGGCACGTCGATGCTGCGCAGCATGTCCGTGAAGCCGGTCCGCACGTTGGCCATCACCTCGGCGAAGCTCTCTTCCGCCGTCACGGAGAACTCGATGGGCATCGTGTTGACGAACCAGCCCATCGAGTGCCGCCAGTCGCCCTGGCCGCGCTCGCTGACGGGCATCAGCCCGCGGTAGACGCCGGGGCCGCCGGTCTCCCGGAGGGAGATCGCGACCGCGGCCAGCACCCCCATGAACGCCTTCCCGCCGGCAGCGCGGCACCGGCTCTCCAGCTCCGCGGTCTGCCGGGCGTCGAGGAGCGGGTCCGCCTCGTTCACCGTGGGGTAGGTGCGTCCCGGCTCGATACCGAGATCGAGGGGGAATCTGGGGAAGAACTCGCCGTTGCGCGCGATGAAGGACTTCCAGTAGTCCAGCCGGCTGTCGGACTCGCTGATCGACAGATAGCGCCGGCGCTGTTCCTTCGCGAAGTCCAGATAGCTTCCGGCGGCGGGGAGTTCGACCGCGTCGCCGGCCGCGTGGGCGGCGTAGGCGGCCTGGACGTCGCTGACGACGTTCGGCATCGACATGCCGTCGCACACGATGTGGTCGAAGGCGAGGTACACCGTCGAGGAGTCCTCCCGGACCACCGCGCCCATCAGGAACAGCGGCCAGGAGAGCGTGTCGATCCGCTCCTTGAAGCTGTCCGCCAGGTAGGTCCGGAGCTCGTCCGCACAGTCGAACTCGCCCATGTCGACCGCCGCCAGGCCGATGTCCCGCGGCCCCAGCGGCTCGCACGTCAACTCTCCGGCCAGGCGCCGGAATTCGCACCGCAGTACCTCGTGCCGCCGGGCGAAGTGCAGCAGCGCCGATTCCAGTGCCTCCCGGTCGAGGGTGCCGGACACCTCGAAGGTGACGGCGAGCCAGGACTGGAACAGATCGTCCGCCCGGCGGCCCTTCTCGGCCACGGTGAAGTGCTTGTCCTGGTTGAACGAGGCCTTCTTGAGCGGCCCGTCGGCGCCGCCGCCGGCCCGCTCCCCCGTCCGTCGCAACCGCCACTCGACCAAGCGCCCGGGCGCCAGGTCGAGCGTCTCCAAGGGGAACTGCCTCATGCTGAACTCTCCCGCCGACGAAGAACGACTCTCCGGACGGGTAACGACCGTGCGCCGAACAGGTGGCGACCTCGGGCCTCCCGGTGCGCTCCGCGAAGGGGGATCAAGGAGGGATCGAGGAGAGCTCCTGGGCACCGGCGCTCATCCGGCCAGTGGATTGGGCAGCGGCAGGTAGCGGGCGTCGGCGCCGTCCGCGCCGGTCCAGCGCAGCAGGAGGTTGGTCTTGCCGGGCAGGGTGGGTGCGGCGAGCAGGGCGGCGATCTCGGGGAGGTCGTGCCGGGACAGTTCGCGGCGGACGGCGGGCCAGGGGTCGAGGCCCGGCCGGCGTTCGGCGAGGGCCGCGGCGATCTCGCAGAGGTGGTTGACGACCAGGCAGTACACGAGCCGTTCCCAGCCGTCCGCCCGGGTCACGTCCGGCAGCAGCCTCACGCCCTCGGCGTCCCGGAACAGCGCCTGCACGGGCGTCCCGTCGGCGTCGACGGCGACCAGCGTGTTCTGCAGATGTGCTTCGAGTACGACGCCGTGGTCGGCGAAGGCCGTCAGGACCGGGGGCACGACCTGGGCGAGGTAGGCCTCCCACCACGCCACCGGATCCGGGGCGGTGTCGAGCGGGCTGCCGGGGAAGCCTTCCACGAGGCCGGCGGCGAGCAGCGGGGTCGCGCCGGGCACCAGTCGGTCGCGCAGTCCGTCGCGGACCAGGACGGCGAGTTCCTCGAAGGCGAAGTCCGCGGTGCGGTAGCCGTGGTCGCCGAGCCAGGCCGCGGGGCCGGTCTCGAACGCCTGGACGACCGCCGTGTCGGTGCGGCGCAGCCTCAGCAGGTCGTGGCGCCACAGCCGACGGATGTCGTTGGTGATGCGCACGTCGAGACTGAACTTCAGGAAGAGGTCGTGTGCGGGCAGGTACAGCGTGCGGATCGCGGCCGTGGGCCAGGCCTCGAAGGCGGTGGTGCCCAGGTGGATCAGACGGCCGTCGGCGAAGGCGGGGGCGAGTTCGCGGGCGGCGAGGTCGAGCTGCCAGGGGTGCGCGGGCAGCAGCCGGTAGCCGGGCGGGGCCTCGCCGAGCGGGTCGAGGGCCGCGGTGTCGCCCTCCTCGGCGACCGTGTCCGCGCGCAGTCCGAGCAGGGTCAGCGGGAAGCGGGCGTGCGCCTCGGGGGCGTAGGGCAGCCAGTCGGCGACCGGGCCGCCGCCGCGGGCCTTGGGCGCCGGGTGGTGGGGGTGGCCGGTGATGAGGGACTGCTCGGAGAGCAGGTACGGGTCCTCGGGTGCCGTGGCCCGGGTGCGGGCGGTGAGCAGCGCGGCGACCGCGTCCCGGCTGTCGATCATCTCGGCGGGCAGTTCGTGGTTGGACAGGCCGGTGTGCCGGACCAGTTCCTCGGCGACCAGTTTCACGAGTTCCGGGTGGCGGACGGGCTGCCAGCCGCTCGCCGTGCGCACCTCGGGGCCGGCCGGCCGCCGTTCCCCGCGCACGCGCAGCAGTCGGCCGCTCGGCAGCCGGTACTCGCTGTGCACCCGGTGCGCACCGGCGGGCGGCAGGTGTTCGGCCACCTCCCGCAGCAGGCAGTTGAGGAGGGGTGCCGCCGCGTAGGCGTCGGCGAGGTCCGCCACGTCGCCCCGCGGTGCGGCGTCGTCGGCGGGCGGGGGGATGAGATCCACGCGTTCCACTCGTTCTCCACGGTCCACGGTCCGTTCGGGCGGAGACGATCAGTACGTCCGCCGTCGCCACCTGACGATCAGTATGTCTGTCGTCACCACCTGTCGTGACATCCGCTTCGTACCCGAGGAGCCCACCCGTGCACCGTCCCTTCAGCGCCGAGGCCGAGGTCGCCGGCGAGCTGGCCGTCGTACGCCCGGGCCTCGTGCCCCGGTACACGGCCGAACTGCCCGGTGCCCGGGCGGCCGTGCTGACCCGGCTGTGGCGCGCGCTCGCCTGTGAGCCGCTGCCGTGGCTGGTGGGCCGCTCATCCGGCCGTCAGGGCCTCACCCTGCGCCTCGCGGACGGCCGCCGGGTGCGCGGACCGCACCCGGATCCGTACGCCACCGCCGGGTACGTCACCGAGGTGTGGCTCGACGAGACGGTGTACGACGATCCGGCCCGGCTGATGACCGACCTCGGCGTAGCGCACGGCGGGGACTTCGCCACCGAACTGGGCCACAGTGTCGCTTCGTTGGCGCTGTCGCGGGCCGGGCGGCCGGCTCCCGCCGAGGAGTGGCCGGAGCACGACTGGGAGTGGGAGCAGCGGGTGGTGGACGGGCATCCGTTCCACCCCAACTGCCGTTCACGGCCCGGCTTCTCGGTGGCCGAGCAGCTGGCCTACGGGCCCGAGCACGGGCCGGTCGTGCGGCTGGGGCTGCTGCCGGTGCCGGCCGACGAGTGCCTGGTGACGGGCGACTGGCCGGCCGGGCTGCGGGACGAAGCACCGGACGGGGCGTGGCTGTTGGTGCCGGTGCATCCGTGGCAGGCGGAGCATGTGCTCAAGCGCCGCTGCGAGAGCGGGTTCGACGCGCATCCGCTGATGTCGCTCAGGACGCTGGCCCGGCCGGACGGGCCGCACGTCAAGACCGCACTGAGCGCCCGGCTGACCTCTTCGGTGCGGGACATCTCCGTCTACTCGATCACCCACTCCGCGACGCTGTCGGCGTTCGCGGAGGCCCTGGCGGCCCGCCTGGACGGGCTGCTGCACGTCACCCGCACGCTGGGCGCGGTCACGGCCGGCTCGCCGGACCTGGCGGCGGTGTGGCGCGAGTCGCCGCAGACGTACGCGGACGTACGGCGCGGCGAGCGCGTCCTGCCGGTGGCCGCCCTCGCCACCACCGGTCTGCCCGAATCCCCGGCCTGGCTGGCCGAGTTCACCCGACTGGCCCTCACCGTGGGGCTGCGGCTGCTCGACCTGGGCGTGGCCCTGGAGGCGCACGGCCAGAATCTCCTCGTCGTGCTGTCGTCGACCGGCGCCCCGCTGCGGCTGGTCTACCGCGACCTCGCGGACATCCGGGTCGCTCCGGCCCGGCTGGCCCGGCACGGCATCGCGGTCCCCGAGCTGACCGGACGGATCGTCACGGACGACGAAACCACCCTGCGCCGCAAGCTGTTCGGCTCCCTGGTGGCCGGGGCGCTGGCCGGTACGGCGGGGTCGGGGGCGGCGTTGGCGGGGGCGCTGGAGGTGGCCGTACGGGATCTGCCGCGGACGCCCGATCTCGTGGCGCTGCTCGAAGAGCCGCTGCCCGCGAAGGCGTTGACGCTGATGCGGCTGTCTCCGGGCACGCCGGGGGACCAGTGGACCGGACTGCCCAACCCCCTGCGGTGAGCGGTCGTTTTGGAGTGCGGCGCTCCTGGTCAATAGGATCCGCCGATGATCACAAGTAAACGGCTGGCGGCGGGAGTGTGCGCCCTGCTCGCCGCCCTGGCGGCCGGGATCGTCCTCCCGGCCGCGGCCCACGCCGGTGAACCCACGGGCGAGGCCACGCCCCAGGTGGACCTCGTCCTCGACGTCAGCGGGTCCATGCGGACCCGGGACATCGACGGCGGCACCCGGATGGCGGCGGCGAAGCAGGCGTTCAACGAGGTGCTGGACGCCACGCCCGAGGACGTCGAGCTCGGCATCCGGACCCTCGGCGCCAACTACCCGGGCGACGACCAGAAGACGGGCTGCAAGGACACCGCGCAGCTCTATCCGGTCGGTCCGCTGGACCGCACCGAGGCCAAGACCGCGGTGGCGACCCTCTCCCCCACCGGCTGGACGCCGATCGGTCCCGCCCTCCTCAAGGCGGCCGGCGACTTCGACGGCGACGGCTCCAAGCGCATCGTGCTGATCAGCGACGGCGAGGACACCTGCGCTCCGCTCGACCCGTGCGAGGTCGCCCGGGAGATCGCCGCCAAGGGCATCGGCCTGACCATCGACACCCTCGGCCTGGTCCCCAACGCCAAGATGCGGCAGCAGTTGAGCTGTATCGCGGAGGCGACCGGCGGGACGTACACGTCGGTGGAGCACACCGACGAACTGACCGAGCGCGTCAACCAGTTGGTGGACCGGGCGGCCGATCCGGTGGTGACGCCGGTCGCCACCGAGGGCGCCGAGGCGTGTGCGAAGGCGCCCACGCTGAAGTCCGGCCTGTACACCGACCGCGAGGAGTTCGGCAGTCAGCGCTGGTACCGGGTGGACGTCGAGCCCGGCCAGGAGCTGCGGGCCTCGCTGAGCGTGGGGGCCGACCGGGCCGTGAACCCCTCCTACGGGGTGCTGTTGCGGGCGGTCACGGTCAACGGCCGGGAGATCGTGCGCGGTGAGGCCTCGGGGGACGGCCGTACCGATGTGATCTCGACGGGGCTGCGCTATCCCAAGGCGGAGAGCGACGACGACGAGGCCACGGACGCGGCCGAGCCCGTCTGCCTCCAGGTCACCAACTCCTTCTCCGTCGCCTCCGGGGTGAAGACCACCCCGGGGCTGCCGCTGGAGCTGACCGTGGACGTCGTGGACGGGCCCTCGGCGGCGGGCGACGTGGCCTCCTTCGGCCTCGGGCGCGGCTGGTGGCTGCTCGGGGCGCTGATCCTCACCGGCTTCCTCGCCGGTGTGCTGTGGGGCTGGCTGTCGCGTCTGCGGATCGCGGTCTGGAGGACCAACTGATGCGGATCACAAGCGTGTTGAGCGCCGCTTTCGTCACTTCCCTTGCCTCCCTGCTGGTGCTCGGGGCGGCCGGCGTCCCGGCCGTGGCCGACTCGACGCCGTCGCCGAGCGCCTCGCCGGACGGTTCGGCGCCGACGCGGGCGGGCACGTCCTTCCGTACCGCGACCGAGATCGAGCAGGGCCAGGCCGCCACGGCGGACGGCTCCGCGGGCGACTACCTGTACTGGTCGTTCCCCGCGGACGCCGGGCAGCGCCCCACCGTCGAGGCGACGGTGAAGCTCCCTGAGTCGCACGCCGCCGAGACCTGGCAGATCGACGTGTACGACGGCCTGCGGCGCCGCCAGGCCTGCCAGTACGGGGCGCAGTCGCGCACCGCCGCGGCGGGCACGTCCTCCGTGGAGCTGGCCTGCGTGCTGCGCACGGTCCGCGCCTGGTCGGAGCCGTGGGCCAACGACCCGCTGCCCGGGACGTACTACGTCCGGCTGACGGTCGTGGACCTCACCACGGCGGACCTGGGCCTGCCCGTCGGGACGGAGGTGCGGGTCGACTCCAAGGACATCGGGGGTTCGGCCGCGGTGGACGGCTCGCTGACCGAGCCGCTGGTACCGGGTGTCGCGGTCAGGTCCACGCAGGACGAGGACGATTCGTCGGACTCGGCCGTCCTGTCCAGCCTTGAGCCGGACGACGGCTGGTCCTCCGGCTGGTGGTCCGACCGGTGGGCGTGGACCGCGCTCGGCGGTGTGCTGGCCGCGCTGGCGGGGGTCGGCGGATACACGCTGACCCGCGGGAGGGGCCGCCCGTCACGGGTACCGCCGGGGGTCTGACAGTACGTCAGGAGGCCCGTCGCGCCGGGGGATCGTTCCCGCTCTCGGTGCGGCGGGCCTCTCACATGTCCCGCAACGCCTTCGCCAGGGTGCCCTCGCCCGCCACCTCGATCCGGCCGTCCCGCACCGCGTCGGTCACGCTCAGCTCGCCGCGGGCGACCGCCGCACCCGTCTCCGCGTCCAGGGCGAGCCGGGCGTCGGGCTCGACGGGAGCGGGACCGTCGCCGTAGACGGGCCCCTCCTCGGTGCCGACGTGGAGATGGAACTCCCCTTCCTCCAGCCGGACTTCGACGGTTCCCTCGCCCTCGATCGCCCGCAGCAGCGGCAGCGCGAACCAGTGGGCGCGCACCGCGTCGGTGGGCCGCCGCTCGCCCAGTTCGGGCATGCCCCATGCCCCAAGGGCCTGGAGGACCGGCAGCAACGCGCGTCCGCGGCCGGTCAGTTCGTACACGTACGCCGCGCCGGGCGGCGGCAGCCGACGCCGGGTCGTCAGTCCGTCGCGTTCCATGTCCTTGAGCCGGGAGGCGAGTACGTCCGTGCTGACGCCCGGCAGGTCGGCGTGCAGGTCGGTGTAGCGGCGCGGACCGCCCAGCAGCTCCCGGACGATCAGGAGCGTCCAGCGGTCGCCGACGACATCGAGTGCCCGGGCGGCGGAACAGTACTGGTCGTAGCTTCGGCGCGGTGACATGCGACGCAGTCTAGACATGTTGTTGGACTTTCCAAGCTCACACTTGGTAAAACCAAGTACCACCACAACCGGAGGGGCGTAAGCGCATGGAGTTCCGGCAGTCGAGCAAGCTCAGCGAGGTCTGTTACGAGATCCGCGGCCCGGTCATCGAGCACGCCGACGCGCTGGAGGAGGCAGGCCACAGCGTGCTGCGGCTGAACACCGGCAACCCCGCGCTGTTCGGCTTCGAGGCGCCGGAGGAGATCCTCCAGGACATGATCCGGATGCTGCCCCAGGCGCACGGCTACACCGACTCGCGCGGCATCCTCTCCGCCCGCCGGGCCGTCGCGGGGCGCTACCAGACACTGGGCCTCGAAGTCGGCGTCGACGACGTCTTCCTCGGCAACGGCATCTCCGAGCTGATCTCGATGTCCGTCCAGGCCCTGGTCGAGGACGGCGACGAAATCCTCATCCCGGCCCCCGACTTCCCCCTCTGGACGGCCGTCACCACCCTCGCGGGCGGCAAGGCCGTCCACTACCTCTGTGACGAACAGGCCGACTGGTACCCGGACCTGGAAGACATGGCGTCGAAGATCACCGACCGCACCAAGGCCGTGGTCATCATCAACCCGAACAACCCCACCGGCGCCGTCTACCCGAAGGAGATCATCGAGGGCATCCTCGACCTCGCCCGCCGGCACGGCCTGATGGTCTTCGCCGACGAGATCTACGACCAGATCCTCTACGACGACGCCGTGCACCACTCGGTCGCCGCGCTCGCCCCCGACCTGGTCGTCCTGACCTTCTGCGGTCTGTCGAAGACGTACCGGGTGGCCGGCTTCCGCTCGGGCTGGCTGGTGGTCACCGGCCCCAAGCAGCACGCCAAGAACTACCTGGAGGGCCTGACCATGCTGGCCTCCATGCGGCTGTGCGCCAACGCGCCCGCCCAGTACGCCATCCAGGCCGCGCTCACCGGCCGCCAGTCCATCCACGAGCTGACCGCGCCCGGCGGCCGGCTGCACGAACAGCGCACCGTGGCCTGGGAGAAGCTCAACGAGATCCCCGGGGTGTCCTGTGTGAAGCCGAAGGGCTCCCTGTACGCGTTCCCGCGCCTGGACCCCAAGGTCCACAAGATCCACGACGACGAGAAGTTCGTCCTGGACCTGCTGCTGCGGGAGAAGATCCAGGTGGTCCAGGGCACGGGCTTCAACTGGCCGGCCCCCGACCACTTCCGCATCCTCACCCTCCCGCACGCCGACGACCTGGAGGCGGCGATCGGACGGATCGGGCGGTTCCTCAGCGGCTACCGGCAGTAGGCGGCAGGTGTCGGCGGAGGAACCGGCGGTCGGACACAGGGGCGGCTGTCGACCCGAGGGGGACCTTCGGCGCGGGGGTGGCTTGCCGGGCGTCGCCGGGTAATCCCTCCCCATGAGCGACCGACCGAGCGACCGACCGCTGCTCCTCCTCGACGTCGACGGCCCTCTGAACCCGTACGGCGCCCGGTTCCTGCGGCACCGCGGCTATGTGAGCCGGCGCCTGCACCCGTCGAACTGGGCGGCCCGCCAGGTGCCGGGCTCCCGTCGGCTGCGGCGGGGACTGCGGGTGCGGCTGCACCCCGGACACGGGGCGCGGCTGCTGACGCTGCCGTACGAGCCGGCGTGGGCGACCACCTGGACGCACCAGGCCAACGAGATGATCGCGCCGGTGATCGGGCTGCCGGGTGATCTTCCGGTCATCGAATGGCCGGAGCCGGTCGCGACCGTCCCGGACGGGCTGTACTGGAAGACCCGGCACGTGGTGGCGTGGGCGGCGGGACGGCCGTTCGCATGGGGCGACGACATGGTCACCGACCTCGACGTACGGCATGTCGAGGCACACCATGACGGGGCGGCGCTGCTGCTGCGGGTCGACCCGCGCAAGGGGCTGCGCGAACCCGAATTCGCGGAGTTGGAGCGGTGGGCTCGTAGCCTGTGACCCATGGGTGATCTCTTCCTGGTCCGGCACGGCGAGACAGAGTGGTCGCGCTCCGGACGGCACACCGGATGGACCGACGTACCGCTGACCGAGCACGGCCGGCAGGAGGCGCGGGGCCTGGCGCCGCTGATCCGCTCGCACCGGATCGGAGCCGTGTTCGTCAGCCCCCTGCAACGGGCCCGGGAAACCGCCGAACTGATCGGGCTGCACGATCTGCGTATCGACCCCGACCTGCGCGAATGGGACTACGGCGGGTACGAGGGCATCACCACCGTCGAGATCCAGCGCACCCGGCCGGACTGGTTCCTGTTCACGGACGGGGTCACGCCCGGGCCGCCCGACCGTCCCGGCGAGAGCCCGGACCAGGTGGGCGAGCGGGCCGACCGGATGCTGGCCAAGGTGGACGCGGCGCTCGCCGACACCGAGGGGGTCGTGGTCCTGGTGGCGCACGGCCACTTCCTGCGGGTCCTGACGGCCCGGCGGCTGGGGCTGCCGGCGGCGGGCGGGGCGCTGTTCCAGCTGGCGACCGGGACGCTGGGCCGGCTGGGCACCGAGCACGGGCGCCCGGTGATCGCCGGGTGGAATGTCAGACCCGGGTCGTAGTGTTCGAACAGGGTCTTCGGGCGAGTCCGGGCACCGCGTCCCGGCATCGCCGCAGCCCCGCTTCGAGCAGGCCGTCCACCGGGGAGGAGCACGCCGTGACCCGACCGCCCAGCGCCGCGCAGCGGCGTGTCATCGACACGGCCGAAGCCGTCACCGGCCGGCTCAGGGGGACGGAGGCGCAGCTCGCCGCACTGGTGAAGCGGGGGCTCGCCTTCCGGCATCCGCGACCACCGCACGACCACTTCCTGACGCCGGCGGGCCACCGGATACGGGAGACGGCCCCGGAAGCCGCCGTCGACACCCCGGTCGGCCCCGCCTCGGAGGCCGCCCCGGCCACCGGTGTCTTCGCCGCCCGCATCGGCGGTGACACGGAGCCGGACACCGCGACCACCGGGCCCGCTCGCGTCCGCGAGGTGCACAGTGCCTGGCAGGGGCTGCTGGAGTTGCGTCGGATGACCAGCCGGGACGGTGTCACGGACCGGCCGTGCGACTGGGAGCGCGCGCATCTGGTGCAGGCCGCCGCGCTCGCCCTGGAGGCGGCGGGCCATCCCCCGGCGGGACGGGACACCGAGGGCTACCGGGTGCGGGCGACCCCGCAGCCCGAGGCCGTCGCCGTGCACGCGCCGGACCCCACGCTGCTGCGGTCCTGCGCGGCCACGCTGGAGGCGGCGGGCTGGCAGGTCGGCGAGCACACCGAGCCGCGGACGAGAGGCCGTTATCTGCTGGCATCCCCGCGCCGGACGTGATGAACATGCCAAGATCGGTCGATCAGATCGTCCACGACGAGAAGGGACAGCCGTGACCGAACCGTTTTCCGTCCCGGTGACCGTCCGCGGGTATGAGACGGACGTGCAGGGTCACCTCAACCAGAGCGTGTACATCAACTACGCGGAGCACGCCCGCTGGTCACTGCTCCGGGCCGCCGGAATCAGTCAGGCCGGCCTGGTGGGCAGGGGCGTGGGCCCGGTCTCCCTGGAGACCACGATCCGCTACCGACGGGAGTTGCTCGCGGGCGACGACATCGAGGTGACCTGCGGCTTCGACTGGGGCGAGGGCAAGACCTTCCGCATCGAGCAGACCATCCGCAAGACCGACGGCACCGTGGCGGCCGAGATCTCCGCGGTCGGCGGACTGATGGACCTCAAGCAGCGCAAACTGGTGGCGGACCCGCGGAAGTACTTCGAGGAACTGGCGTCGGAACCGAGCCTGTTCGGGCTCTGAGACGTCCGCGGCGGTGAGCGTGTGCCGCTCCGGTCCGTCCGCCCTCGCGTCGGCCGGCTCCGGGTCCCGCTCCGCGTCACAGGTGGCGCGTGACCCCGCGCTGCGGACGCGGTCGCGCTCGGCCCGTCGGTCGGCCGTCGCAGGGTTTCGTGCGACTCACGGGCCGCCGGGGTCAGTTCGTACGCGGCCTTCGGCGGGACCGTGGGGTGCGCGGTCCGGGTGACGAGGCCGTCGCGCTCCAGGTCGCGCGGGGTGAGCGTCGGCAGGCGGCGACCGACGCCCTCGATGCCGCGCTCCGGCTCGGTGAACCGGATGGGCCGGTGGGCGGCGGCACCGGCCGCGGCGGTCCTGCGGCCGGGCGGGTCCGACCTGCCTTCCTTAAGGCCCAGCGCGACGAACGCGACCGGGGCTCCTGCGACCCGGCCGTCGAGCGTGCCGGGCAGGACGGCCTCGGCACGCCCGGCCGGTTCGTCTCCTACGACGCGACGGCCGTGCACGGCCCCGGCACGGGCGCCGTCGGTCTCGGCGGTGTCCGCACCCGGGCGCGGGGAGGGCCGCCGCGGACGCGCCCGCGCACGGCGGCGACGAGACGGCCAATCTGCACGCCTTCCTGGACGCACGGGTGTGGGCGATGCTCCAGGAGGCCGCCCACAGTGACATGACCCGGGTCGAGACACCCCAGCGGGTGTTCCTGGAGCAGGGCGACCTCGCTCTGGATCCGCCGCTCAAGTGTCAGGTGTACGGGGACGGTCACGAGATCGGCCAGGCAGCCGGGAGGGGCGCTCAGCGCACCGCGGCGATCTCCTCCCCCGCCTCCATCGGGTGTGTCACGTCCTGGGCGTCCCCGTTCCTGCCGAGGTGGTTGAAGACCAGGTTGAGCAGGACCGCGGCCACGCAGCCGGTGGAGATGCCGGAGTCGAGGACGATCTTCGCGGTCTCCGGGAAGGAGTGGTAGAACTCCGGCGCGGTGATGGGAACGATGCCGACGGCGAGGGAGACGGCCACGATCAGGACGTTGTTGTCCTTGTCGAGGCCGGCCCGGACCAGGGTCTGGATGCCGCTGGCCGCGACCGAGCCGAACAGGACGACGCCCGCCCCGCCGAGCACCGGGCGCGGTACGACGGCGATGAGTGAGGCGGCCATCGGGCACAGGCCCATCAGGACGAGGAAGCCGCCGCCGGTGGCGACGACGTACCGGCTGCGGATGCGGGTCATGGCGACCAGGCCGATGTTCTGCGCGAAGGCGCTGCACATGAAGCCGTTGAAGAGCGGGCTGATCGCCGAGCCGAGGGTGTCGGCGCGCAGGCCCGCCGCGATGGTCCTCTCGTCGGCGGGTCGCTCGACGATCTCGCCCAACGCCAGCATGTCCGCGGTGGATTCGGTCATCGAGACCACCATCACCACGATCATCGACACGATCGCGGCGACCTGGAACTGCGGTGCGCCGAAGTGGAACGGGGTCGGGAAGCCGATCACGTCGGCGTCCGCGACCGGGCCGAAGTCCGTGACGCCGAAGGGGATCGCGACGAGGGTGCCGACGACCAGGCCGAGCAGCACGGCGATCTGTTTGACGAAGCCGCGGGTGAAGCGGCGCAGGAGCAGCACGATCACCAGGGTCGCGCCCGCCAGGCCCAGATACGTCGTCGAACCGTAGTCGGCCGCCGTGGGGTCCGGGCCCTGCGCCCAGCCGAAGGCGACCGGCAGGAGGGAGATGCCGATGAGGGTGATCACCGTGCCGGTGACGACCGGCGGGAAGAAGCGGACCGCCCTGCTGAAGAAGGGGGCGGCCACGAAGCCGAGGAGGCCCGCGACGATCACCGCTCCGAAGATGATCGGCAGGGCGTCGGACTTGTCGTCGGTGGAGGCGACGACCGCGGTCATGGGCGCGACACCGGCGAAGGTGACACCGTTGACGAAGGGCAGCCGGGCGCCGATCTTCCAGATGCCGAGGGTCTGCAGGAAGGTGGCGAGGCCCGCGGTGAAGAGGCAGGCGCCGGTGAGGAAGGTGAGTTCGGGGCCGGTCAGGCCGATGGACGCGCCGACGATCAGGGGCGGGGCGACGACTCCCGCGTACATGGCGGCCACGTGTTGCAGACCCGTGGTGGCCATCTTGAGTGCGGGAAGTTTCTCGTCGACGGGATGGGCGGCGGGTTCGGCGACGGGCCGGGTTTCGGGCTGGGCGGTCACGGCGGCTCCTCCGGGCGGGTAACACGTCGGCTCTGACGTGGGTTTCAGGAGGTGGTGCGCGGTCGTGCGGGACCGGGGGGACGAAAACGGACAAAGAAGGATGAACGCAGGAGTGGGCAAGGGGGTGGGCCCAGGGGTGGGCAAGGGCCGTTCCGGGGCGCGCACGTCCGTGCACGCCCCGGCCGCGGCCACCGGTCGAGGGCCGTCCCCCTCGACCGGAGATCTTGGACCGGTCAGCCCTGCGCGGCGATCCGCGCCAGGCGCCGGGCCTCCTGCCGCGTGGAGCGGGCGATCGCGTCCTCGTCGACGGTGAGCAGCCGGTTGTTCTCGACGATCTGCCGGCCGTTCACGAAGGAGGCCGTGACCGGGGCCGCCGCGCCGAGGACCAGCGCGGTCACCGGGTCGGCGATCGAGGCGTGGGCCAGCGTGTCGAGGTTCCACAGCACCAGGTCGGCGAGCTTGCCGGGCTCCAGGGAGCCGATCTCGGCGCTGCGGCCGAGGACTTGGGCACCGCCGTACGTTCCCAGGCGCAGGGCTTGACGGGCGTTCAGGGCGGCCTCGCGGTGGGCGCCGAGGCGGTTGACGAGGAGGGCGTTGCGCAGTTCGGTGTGGAGTTCGCCGGACTCGTTGGAGGCGGTGCCGTCGACGCCGAGGCCGACCGGTACGCCGGCGGCGAGCATGTCGGGGACCCGGGCGATCCCGGCGGCCAGCCGGGCGTTGGAGGACGGGCAGTGGGCGACGCCGGTCCTGGTCCGGGCGAAGGCGGCGATGTCGGAGTCGTTCATGTGGACGCAGTGCGCCATCCACACGTCCTCGCCGAGCCAGCCGGTGGACTCGAAGTAGTCGGTGGGTCCCATGCCGAACAGTTCCTTGCAGAACTGCTCCTCCTCCACGGTCTCCGAGCCGTGGGTGTGCAGGCGCACACCGAGCCGGCGGGCCAACTCGGCGCCCTGCCTGAGCAGTTCGGTGGAGACGGAGAACGGCGAGCAGGGGGCCACGGCCACCTGGGTCATCGCGTCGAAGGAGGGGTCGTGGTGCTGCCGTACGGTCTCCTCGGTCGCGGCGAGGGCACCCTCCAGGGTCTCGACGGCGAAGTCCGGCGGCAGGCCGCCGTCCTTCTCGCTGCGGTCCATGGAGCCGCGGGCGAGGGTGAAGCGGACGCCCATCTCCCGCGCCGTCCCGATGATCGCGCCGGACAGGTCGCCGGAGCCCTTCGGGAAGACGTAGTGGTGGTCCATCGCGGTGGTCACGCCACCGCGGGCCATCATGGCGAGGGAGCCCTGCGCGGCGGCGCGGACCATCGGCTCGTCGATGCGCGCCCAGGTCGGGTACAGCGCGACCAGCCAGTCGAAGAGGTTGTGGTCGGTGGCCAGGCCCCGGGTGATCCACTGGTAGTAGTGGTGATGGGTGTTGACCAGGCCCGGGGTCACCAGGTGGCCGGTGGCGTCGATACGGCGGTCGACGTTCTCCAGGCCCTCGGGGGCCCGGCCCGCGCCGAGCGACTCGATGCGGTTGCCGGCGACGACGACGTGTCCGCTCGCGTACTCGGTGTCGTGGGCGTCGACGGTCGCGATCGAACAGTTCTCGATGACGATGCGCCGGTCTGCTGCCATGGTTCGTCCCTTTCACTGGGTGGAGTGGGCACGGCAGGACCCTGGGATTTGAGTGCCGTGGCCCGCCCGGGCGGGCCACGGGTGCCGCGAAGGGAGGTGGTCAGAGGTTGGTGAGGTCCACCGGGATCCTCGGCTCGCAGCCGTCCCTCAGAATGGTCGCCTCGATCAGGCCGTAGGGCCGGTCGGCGGCGAGGTACACGGCGCCGTCCTCGGTGGCGTTCTTCAGCCCGAACGGCTCCAGGTCCACGAGGAAGTGGTGCTTGTTCGGGAGCGAGAAGCGGACCTCGTCGATCTCGTCACGGTGCTCGATGATGCGCGAGCCCATCTGGTAGAGGCTCTGCTGGAGCGAGAGCGAGTACGTCTCGGCGAAGGCCTGCAACAGATGCGACCTGACCTGCTCGTACGACTCCTCCCAGGCGGGCATCTCCTGTGCGTCGTCGGTCCAGTTGAAGCGCCAGCGCCCGGACACCTCGGTCGCCAGGATGCGGTCGTACGCCTCGGGCAGCGTCGTGTACTTGTCCTTGACGTAGCCCCAGAACTCGGAGTTCGTCGAGTTGAGGACCGTCAGGTCCTTGAGCCCGGAGACGACCTCCCAGCTCCGGCCGTCGTACGTGATCTGGGTGAGCCGGGTCTCCTGGCCCTTGCGGACGAAGGAGTGGCCGCCCGTCGTGCGCTCCCAGGCGTACTCCTCGATGCGGATCCGGGCGGTCCTGATCGGCTCCTGGCTCGTGACGAAGTGCCGGGCGAGATGGATGCCGAACTGTTCGGCGGACTCGATGCCGTGCTCCTTGGCGAACGCGTACACCGTGTTCTTGGTGGTGTCGGTCGGCAGGACGTTGGCGTTCGAGCCGGAGAGGTGGACCTCGTCCATGTCGCCGCTGAGCGACACGGAGACGTTCAGGTCCTTGATGTGGTGGGTGGCGCCGTCCCGCGTGATCTTGACGACTCGGTTCTCGGCCTTGCCGTACTGGTTCTGTCCCAGGACCACAGGGCGGGCGGGGCGGTCAGGGCGGGAATGGACAGTCATAGCTAGCTCCCTCGGTAAACGGAGTAGCCGAACGGGTTGAGCAGCAGCGGTACGTGGTAGTGCTCTCCGGGTTCGACGGCGAAGGTGATCGCCACCTCCGGAAAGAACGCGTCGCTGTCCCGATTCGCGGGGGCGTCCTGCTGCGCATCGGCTTGCTTCTTCTCGGAACGCTCGAAGTACGCCTCTACGGCGAAGTCGAGCCGTACGTGTGTGGTGCCCTCCGGCAGTGCCGGCAGGTCCTTGCACCGGCCGTCGGCGTCGGTCGCGGAGCCGCCGAGTGCCCGCCAGTCCGCGGCGCGGCCACCGCGGGCCGCGAGCCGGACGGCGACACCCCCGGCGGGGCGGCCGACGGAGGTGTCCAGGATGTGCGTGGACACCGAGGCCGTGGTGCTGGTGCTCATGCGGTTCTCAGTCCTCTTCGACGATGCGGGCGAGCCGGATCCGGTTGATCTTCCCCAGTTCGGTGCGGACGATCTCCCGCTCCCGTTCCGGCGTGTTGCCGATCCGCTCCTTGACGGCGTCGCGCATCTGCTCGCCGGTGCGGCCGGTGGCGCAGATCAGGAAGACGTGGCCGAACCTCTCCTGGTACGCCAGGTTCAGTTCCAGCATCTCCGCCTTCAGGTCCTCGGAGGCGCCGGCCATGCCGCGCTGTTCCCGCGCCGAGGCCGGGTCGCCCGGCCGGGGGCGGCCGATCGGCGGGTGTCCGGCCATGGCCTCGGCGAGATCCGCGGCGCTCAGCCCTGCCGTCGCGTCGTCACTGGCGGTGTAGAGGTCGTCGGGGGTGGTGTAGGGGCGGGCCGCGAGCAGCCGCTTCGCCCATGCCGTGGAGGCACACGCCTCGTGGAGGGCGACGAAGGCGGCGTGCTCCTCAAGGGCGTTGAACCGGGCCAGGCCCGGGGGCGGGGAAGTCGACGTCACGGGAGCCTCCGTGGCCGCGAAGGGCCGTCGTACTGAACGGGCTGCCGTCAGCTAACGCCCTGACGAAGAGTGCGTCAACACTTTGTTGAAAATTCCGGGTAACAAAGCCCGCCAAGCTCGACGAACAGGTCCTTTTCGCCCCCGCGAGCCCGGCGCTCGGACCTCGCCGCCCGGGCCGCTTCGCTCAAGCCGCTCCGGTCAGGCCTCTTTCTCGCGGTTGAGGTAGTTGTAGACCGTGAAGCGGCTCACCCCGAGGGCGCTCGCCACGGTCTCCACGCCGTGCCGCACGGAGAAGGCGCCACGCGCCTCCAATATGCGCACGACCTCCTGCTTGGCCTTGCGGTCCAGGTCGGCGAGGGGCTTGCCCTTCTTGCGTTCCATGGCGGCCAGGATGTGATCGAGGGAGTCCGCGAGCTGCGGCAGGCGTACGGCGACGACGTCGGCCCCCTCCCAGGCGAGCACCACGTCGTCGGGCCCGGCCTGGTCCGGCGGGAGCAGTTCACCGCCCATCGCGTCGACCAGCGGCTTCACGGCGGCGACGAAGGTCTCCTCCCCGGCGCCGCTCACTTCCCGTCCCCCTCGACGGCGCGCTCGCCGATCACGTTGAGCTGGAGCGAGATCCGGGTGGCGCCGGACTCCAGGGTCCGGCGCAGCAGCGCGTCCACGGCACTCAGCACGGCATCGGCACCGCCCTCCGCCGTGTTGCCGAACGGGCCGACGTCCACCGCGTCCAGCTCGGCCGCCTCGACGACCTCACGGGCCACCACCGCGTGCGCGGGCGCCTCGTCGAGATCGAAGGGCTCGGTCGTGAACTCCACTCGCAATCGCACGCGCACAACCTAACGCGCGGCGCCGATTTCCGCCGAGCCCTCTTGACAAGCTCCGACACCCGGCGGCAATCTTCCAGTAAGCAGAAACTAGTTTCCACTATACGGAATCTACTGACGCCCGCACAGCCTCTCGACACGGAAAGGAGCGCCCGCGACATGGGATTCACAGAGCAGCGCTTCAACGTCAACCTGTCGATCCTCTTCACCGAACTCCCGCTCCTGGAGCGCCCCGCGGCCGCCGCCGCGGCCGGCTTCACCGCGGTCGAGCTGTGGTGGCCCTGGATCGACTCCCCCACGCCCGAGCGGTCCGAACTCGACGCCCTGAAGCAGGCGATCGAGGACGCGGGGGTCCGGCTCACGGGGCTGAACTTCTACGCCGGCCGACTGCCCGGCCCGGACCGGGGTGCCCTCTCGGTCCCGGGTGCGGAGTCGGAGCGCTTCCGCGCCAACATCGACGTGGCGGCCGACTTCGCCGGATCGCTGGGCTGCCGGGCGCTCAACGCCCTGTACGGAAACCGCGTCGAGGGCCTGGACCCGGCCGAGCAGGACGCGCTGGCGCTGGAGAACCTGGTCCTCGCGGCCCGGGCCGCCGACCGGATCGGCGCGATCCTCCTGATCGAGGCCCTGAACAAGCCGGAGTCCCCGCTGTACCCGCTGGTGAGCGCGCCCGCCGCGGTGGGCATCGTCGACAAGGTGAACGAGGCTTCGGGGCTCGGCAACGCGCGCTTCCTGATGGACCTCTACCACCTGTCCATGAACGGCGAGGACCTGCCGTCGGTGATCGAGCGCTACGCGCCGCGGACCGGCCATGTGCAGATCGCCGACAACCCCGGGCGCGGCGCGCCGGGCACCGGCTCGCTCCCCCTCGAAGACCTCCTCGACCAGCTGAAGAAGTCCGGTTACGACGGCTGGGTCGGTCTGGAGTACAAGCCGGGCGACCGTCCCAGTTCCGAGGCCTTCGACTGGCTGTCCCGCTGACCCCCGTACCGAGAGGCACCCCTGCCATGAGCAACCTTCCCAAGATCGCCTGGATAGGCCTCGGCATCATGGGCTCCCCCATGTCCGAGAACCTGATCAAGGCGGGTTACGACGTCACCGGCTTCACCCTGGAGCAGGACAAGCTCGACCGGCTGGCCGCCGCCGGGGGCACCGTGGCCGCCTCGATCGCCGCGGCCGTCCGGGACGCCGACGTCGTGATCACGATGGTGCCCGCCTCCCCGCAGGTCGAGGCCATCGCCTACGGTCCCGACGGCATCCTGGAGAACGCCCGCACCGGCGCGCTGCTGATCGACATGTCCTCGATCACCCCGCAGACCTCCGTCGACCTCGCGAAGGCCGCCGAGGACAAGGGCATCCGCGTCCTGGACGCCCCCGTGTCCGGCGGTGAGGCCGGTGCCATCGAGGCCGTGCTGTCCATCATGGTGGGCGGCGCGCAGGCCGACTTCGACCAGGCGGAGCCGGTCTTCGAGGCGCTCGGCAGGACGATCGTGCTGTGCGGTCCGCACGGCTCGGGCCAGACGGTGAAGGCCGCCAACCAGCTGATCGTCGCCGTGAACATCCAGGCATGCGCCGAGGCCGTGGTCTTCCTGGAGAAGTCGGGCGTGGACCTGAAGGCGGCGCTGGACGTCCTGAACGGCGGGCTGGCCGGTTCCACCGTGCTGACCCGCAAGAAGGACAACTTCCTGAACCGGGACTTCAGGCCGGGCTTCCGGATCGACCTGCACCACAAGGACATGGGCATCGTCACGGACGCCGCCCGCAACGTCGGCGCGGCCCTGCCGGTCGGCGCGCTGGTCGCCCAACTGGTCGCCGGCCTGCGGTCGCAGGGCGACGGCGGCCTCGACCACTCGGCGCTGCTGCGCGCGGTGGAGCGCCTCTCCGGCGCCCGCGTCTGACCCCCGGACCGGCACACCGGATCCCCTGCGTCGCATCCGGCACACCCCTCCCCCAAACCCCGGGCGGCGCCGACGCTGACAACTGTCCTGTCGCGCCCAGGCGTCGGCGCCGCCCGGAATCCACTTCCCCACTCCCTGCCCGCGCCCGACCACCGACGACCCGGATGAGGGGTGGTCGACCGGCCCGGACGCGGGCAGGGCAGGACCGCGGCGGCCTTGCGAGCCAGTGCGGTGGTGAAGGACCCCCGTGCCCCTTCTCGACCTGAGGGAAGGGCCTGGCGGGCTCCGTCGCAACCGCCGCGGTCCCCTGACTTCCGCTGGTTCCCCGAGTTCCCCACCAGGGAGCGACGCCCGGACGCGTACGCCACCGGGCGTACGCGGGCTACGGCACCCTCAAATCAAGCTCTGAACCGGGCCCGGGAGGCTTCAACCGCCCCCGGGCCCGGGCACATTCTCCTCACACGGGGCCCGTCGACACGGGGGCGGCGGGCCCCGTGCACGGGGGTGCCATGGACAGCGCCACGACGGTCCGGCCGGAACCGCACGAGGTCGCGCCGCTGCGGGGAGGTCCCCGTGCCGCCGTCACGGTCGCCGTGCCCGCCCTGCGTCCGCGGGGTGCTGTGGACGCCGGCCGACCGGGCACGGTACGGGTCTCGGGGAGCCCGGGAGCGCGGGGCAGGCCCTGACCGCACTCGACCAGGCCGTCCACTCGCGCCTCCAACAGCCCCTCGCGATCAGTGGGTTGGTGCGGGAGCCTGCCGTGCGCGAGGAGGTCACCGCGCTGCGGAGCGGGCTGTCCGCCGCCGGGCCGCCGCACGCGTGTCCGCCGCGCCGGACCCGGGCCGCCCGCCGCGCCCTGGACGTCCTGCGCGCCGAACACCCGGTACCGGCCCGCCGGAAGGACCTGCCGACGGACGACACGCTGCCCGCGGTCGCCCCGCACGGCACCCCGGCCCTCGCCGCCCTCGTCCCACGGTTCGCGATGCGGGCGGGGCCGACGCCCCGGGCCGAGGTCGCCGACAAGGGGGTCCGTCCGCGGTCCCCGCGCAACCTCGGCGGGGCGGCAGGGTCGACGGGGTCGGGGACCGGGCGCACGAAAGGGCGGCCCGGGCCGGGCCGCCCCCCGCGCGACTGACGGTGACCGTCAGACCTTCAGTGTCCTGATCGACGTCGGGGCGTGCCCCGGCTCGGTCGCGATCTCCTCGAACTCGACGACGTTGCTGATGTCGTTGGTGGTGGACATCGAGATGTTGGTGACGCGCTCCAGGATCGCCTCGACGACGACGGGCACCTGGAACTCGGCGGCGAGCTTCTTCGCCTGCTCGAAGGCCGCGCCCAGTTCGGCGGGGTCGGTGACCCGGATCGCCTTGCAGCCGAGGCCCTCGGCGACCTTGACGTGGTCGACGCCGTAGACGCCCAGCTCCGGCGAGTTGATGTTCTCGAACTCCAGCTTGACCTGGAAGTCGATGTCGAACGCCCGCTGCGCCTGGCGGATCAGGCCCAGATAGGCGTTGTTGACCAGGACGTGGATGTACGGGATCTTGTGCTGCGCGCCGACCGCCAGCTCCTCGATCATGAACTGGAAGTCGTAGTCGCCGGAGAGCGCGACGACCTGCGCCTGCGGGTCGGCCCTGGCGACGCCGAGCGCGGCCGGGACCGTCCAGCCGAGAGGGCCCGCCTGGCCGCAGTTGATCCAGTGGCGGGGCCGGTAGACGTGCAGCATCTGGGCGCCGGCGATCTGCGAGAGACCGATCGTGGAGACGTACCGGGTCTCGGGGCCGAAGGCCTTGTTCATCTCCTCGTAGACGCGCTGCGGCTTGATCGGGATGTCGTCGAAGTGCGTACGGCGCTGGAGGGTCGCCTTCCTCTCCTGCGCGGCGGCGACCCAGTCGGAGCGGTCGGGCAGCCTGCCCTCGGCCCTCAACTCCCGTGCCACCGTGACGAACAGCTCCAGTGCGGCCTTCGCGTCGGAGGCGATGCCGTAGTCCGGGGCGAAGATCCTGCCGATCTGGGTGGGCTCGACGTCGACGTGCACGAACGTCCGGCCGGCCGTGTAGACATCGAGCCTGCCGGTGTGGCGGTTGGCCCAGCGGTTGCCGATACCGAGGACGAAGTCGGACTCCAGGAAGGTCGCGTTGCCGTAGCGGTGCGAGGTCTGCAGGCCGACCATGCCGGCGTTCAGCTCGTGGTCGTCGGGCAGCACGCCCCAGCCCATCAGGGTCGGCACCACCGGGGTGCCGGTCAACTCGGCGAACTCGACGAGGAGTTCGGCGGCGTCGGCGTTGATGACTCCGCCGCCGGCGACGATCAGCGGGCGCTCGGCGGCGTTCAGCATGCCGATCGCCTTCTCGATCTGGGCACGGCTCGCGGCCGGCCTGTACGCCTGGAGCGGCTCGTACGTGTCCGGGTCGAACTCGATCTCCGTGAGCTGGACGTCGATCGGCAGGTCGATCAGGACCGGGCCGGGACGCCCGGAACGCATCAGGTGGAAGGCCTGCTGAAAGACGCCGGGGACCTGTGCGGCCTCCAGGACGGTGACCGCCATCTTCGTCACCGGCTGGGCGATGGAGGCGATGTCGACGGCCTGGAAGTCCTCCTTGTGGATCACGGCGGTCGGGGCCTGGCCCGTGATGCACAGGATCGGGACGGAGTCGCCGAGGGCCGAGTACAGGCCGGTGATCATGTCGGTGCCGGCCGGTCCGGAGGTGCCGATGCAGACACCGATGTTGCCCGGGTGGGTACGGGTGTACCCCTCGGCCATGTGCGAGGCGCCCTCGACATGGCGGGCGAGGGTGTGGTGGATGCCGCCGGAGGCCTTGAGCGCCGCATAGAAGGGGTTGATCGCCGCGCCCGGGACGCCGAACGCGGCGCTGACGCCCTCACGCCTGAGAATCTCAACTGCCGCGCGGGCAGCGGTCATTCGAGCCATCGAGTACTCCTGCTTCGGCTGTCGGATCCGTACTGCCGTCGCGCCCCGCGGCGAGCACTTCCCGAATCTTCAGTTTCCGCGATACGGAAACCAACTTCTACTATCTGGAAACAATGTAAGTGGAGGGGCCAAGGCCGTCAAGAGACGGACAAGCGGGGGTCGGCGGGAGGACGATGGGCCCCATGTCCGAGAGCGTGTCGGTGCGCTGCCCGGCCTGCGGACGCGAACACGTCTACGAGGCCCCGGCGTACCCGTGTGTGTGCGGGGCGCCCGTCGCCCCGGACCTCGACGAACACGGGGCGGCCGACGCCGTCACCCACCGCGCCTGGGACGAGGAGTGGGTCACCGTGCGGTGCGGCGACTGCGGCCTGCGCAACCAGTGGCCGTACCCCGAACTGGGCTGTGCGTGCGGGACGCTGCTGCGGATACCGGTGGCCGGAATGCCCGCGGAGACCGCCCCGGCCCCGGTCCGGCGCCGCGCCTTCCAGCCGGTCGCCATCCGTACCGCCCGCGACGCGGTCACCGCCGCGGCCCTCTATCTGCGCTGGCTCGGCTACCGGGACGTCCGCCGTGCCGACCAGCGACCGCCGTCCGGCATCGGCCTCGCCGCGCGCGGTCTGCTGGCCCGGATCGACCCGACCGTACGGCCCACGTCCCTGCGCGACGTGGAGTGCCTGTGGCTGTCCGCCATGGCCGAGTCGGCGTCCTGCGCCTACTTCTCCCTGGCCGGTTTCTCCCCCGATGCCCGCGACCGCGCCGACGCGCTGAGCGTCCCGCTGTTCGTCCTGGACCTCTCGGGAACGCCACAGCCGGTGAACTGCCATGCGGACGAGCTGGACGCGGCGGGGGCCTGACCCACCCGCCCAGGTAATTCGCTCGCGCCCGACGCTCACCCACCCGACACTCGGCGGATGCGCATCCGTCCCGCCACCGCCGCCGATCTTCCGGTCCTCCGGGACATCGAGCGCGCCGCCGGCGCCGCGTTCCACGACCTCGGTATGACGGAGATC
Source organism: Streptomyces sp. NPDC032822 (assembly GCF_055578825.1). Lineage (NCBI taxonomy): Bacteria > Bacillati > Actinomycetota > Actinomycetes > Kitasatosporales > Streptomycetaceae > Streptomyces > Streptomyces sp. NPDC032822. The sequence goes on from NZ_JBVIOL010000005.1 coordinate 159,638, forward strand.
GCCGAGGACGAGCCGCCCGCCCTGGAGGTGCTGGACGCATACCGCCGGGCGGGCCGCGCCTGGGTCGCCGTCGACCAGGGCGACGGCGTAGGTGACGGACCGGTCGCCTACCTCCTCTGCGAACCGGTGGACGGCGCCCTCCACATCGAGCAGGTCTCCGTGCACCCCGACGCCGCCCGCCGGGGCGTCGGCCGCGCCCTTCTCGCCCACGCCGCCGACCGCGCCCGCGAGGAAGGCCTGACCGGCCTCACCCTCACCACGTTCACGGAGGTGCCGTGGAACGCGCCGTACTACGAGCGCCTCGGTTTCCGCACCCTGACGGAGCCCGAACTCACCCCCGGGCTACGGCGGATCCGCGCCCATGAGCGGGAGTCGGGCCTGGACCGGTGGCCCCGGGTGTGCATGCGCCTGCCCCGAGAACCCCTGCCTCCGCACGCACCAGGTCGCGATGGGTGCCGCCGACCGTGACGAATGCCGGACAGCCTCGTCAACACCCGTTCCCGGTGACGACATGGAGCACCCACGCCGCACACGTGCAGAACGGGACCTACCCGCGCACTGTTCTGCAGGGTGCGCGCTCTCCCGTTTGAGCTTGTCGTAGGTAGTAGGTGACGGTGAAGTTCGTCGACGACACCATCGGCTGGTGAGCTCTCAGGAGCGAGTCTTCCGATGGCCCAGAAAGGCGAGGACCGCCAGAACCACTCCGCTGACTGCGGCGACCGCTCCGAGCGCGATCGGCACAGCATCGCCAGTGACCGTTCCTGCAACGCACGCACACAGTCCTCCTACGATCAAACCCGCGGAGAAGGTTCGCAATCCTCTTACTGTGTCATTCATCGATGCACCCTTCCGTCGCATTCCTTCACCACTCCCTCCGCATTCGCAGGAAAACCTGTGGGCCGGGAAGGAATTCCCGGCCCACAGCCACCCACGGGGGCCGTAGTTCCCTTTTCTAGCTATTCTTCACGCGTTACCCGTAGGTGAGAATGTCCGCTCCGTAGTATCCCGCGGCACCTCCCAGCGCACAGCTACCGACTACGGCAGCACCAACGCCTACAGCACTGCCGACTCCAGCGCCGACCACGCCGCCGACCACTCCGGCGTATGTGATGGCTCCGGTCTCTGCCGCAGCTCCAATCCCCGCCACGCAACCTGCGACCACTCCGAAAACGTCGCTGCCCGTGTCGAGTATGTCGGAGAAGCTGAACAATCCGGCGGGGTCGCTGTTGTTGATGGGGTCGCCGGCCGCGTAGAGGTACGGATTGCTTTCCTGTCCACTGGGGTCGGGCTGGGTGAAGCGGCCGATCTGGGGGTCGTAATAGCGATGGCCCATCTTGTACAGGCCCGTCGGGTCCAGGTAGGTGCCGCTGTAGCGGTACGGCTGCGGGACCGTCTCGGTCGGGGTGGTGCGGGGCAGGCCGGTGGGGCCGTAGGCGTACGTGTGGGTGCGCTTGCCCGCGTCGTCGACCAGGCCGAGGACGTTGCCGGTGGCGTCGGTGAGGTAGTAGTGGGACTTCCCCCCAGTCGTCATGGAGTTCAACGTGCCCGCGGGTTCGCGGATGAATCCGGTGTCGACGCCGTTCGTCGTGGTGGACGCCAGCCCGAGCGCGGTGTGGTGGAACCAGGTCGAACCCAGCTTCGTGCGCTCGGAGTTGTCGGTGCCCGCGTGGACCAGGTCGTAGTTCGTACCGCCCTGCGCAATGGCGGAGAGCTGGCTGTGGTCCGTCCAGGCCTCGTTCGTCCGCGCGGTCGCGGCCGTGCGTCCGCCTGCCGTCTCGTTGCCGGCCTTGTCATAGGACCAGCCGGTGGTGGAGCCGTTCTGCGCGGTCAGCTGGTTGGCGTCGTTGTAGGTCCAGGTGGCCGTGGTGGGGCAGGTGGCGGCGGTGCCGTCCTGGGCGGTGAGGTTGCCGGCCTTGTCCCAGCAGTACAGCCAGGACGCCTTGCGGGCGCCGGCCGAGTCGGCCTCCAGAGCGTAGGACAGCCGGTCCTGGCTGTCGTACGTGTAGGACGTCTTCAGCTTGGTGAGGTTGTCGGTGCGGGTGCGGGTCTTGGTGGTGTCCTTGCCCGCGTTGGCGTAGCTGTAGGTCAGGTCGATCAGTGTCGTCGTGCCTGAGGTTGTCTTGATCGCCTGCGGGCGGCCGTTCTTGTCGAGGGTGAACGACTGGGTGGTGCCGCCGGGGTAGATCGTCTTGGTGCGCTTGTCGTTGTTGTCGTAGTCGAAGTCGGTCTTCTTGCCGTCCGGGGCGGTCAGGAAGTCGAGGCGGCCGGCCTTGTCCCAGGTGTAGTCCGTCGTGCCGGTCGGGTCGGTGTAGTGGTCGACGTCCCCGCCCGGGGTGTAGGCCAGCGCGGTCTGCGCACTGTTCTGCAGGGTGCGCACGCTCTCCCGGTTGAGCTTGTCGTAGTCCCACTTGGTGGTGCCGGAGGCGTCCGTGCGGGACTTCACGTTGCCGTCACCGTCGTAGGAGTAGGTGACGGTGGAGTTCGTCGACGACACCGTTTTCACGCGGTCCCGGGTGTCGTACACGTAGACCGTCTTGATGCCGCGGCCCTCGGTCGCCGTCTCCACCCGGCCGAGTTCGTCGTAGGTGTACGTCGTCGCGCCCAGCGGCGCGGGCGGGGTCACCTTGGACAGGTTGCCCTTGGCGTCGTAGGTGAACGAGGTGACCTTGCCGTTGCCGTCCTTGGCCGTGCAGCGCTGGCCCTCGAAACCGCCGCACGTCGGGGTCGCCTTGTTGTACGTGTACTCACGGGTCGCGCCGGCGGTACCCGAGGTGGTCACCGACATCGTGTTGCCGTTGGTGTCGTACTTGAAGGTGTCCTTGCGGCCGTCCGCACTGGTGAAGTCGCCTGGCAGATCCGTGCCCGCGATCGTCTGATACGCCGTCACCGACGCCGTCGCCCCCAACGGGAGCTTGGCGGAGGTGGCGTTGTTGCGGCCGTCCCAGCCGTAGGTGGTGGTGTTGCCGCCCGTACCGTCCGCGCCCGTGCCCATCGCGTCGACAGCGGTCTGCACGAGGTGGTTGGTGTACTTGCTGTGGCGGGAGTGCTGGAGCGGGTCGGTGACCTTGGTGACCTCGCCGTCCGCGTTGTGCGTGTAGAGCGTCTCGTCGCCGTCCGGATCGGTCACCGTCGTCGTGCCCGCCTCGGCCGGGGTGGCGGCCGAGTAGCCGAAGCGCCAGGTCGGTCCGGTGTGACCGCCGCTCGTGGATCCCGTGGCGCGCAGCATCGAGGTGAGGCGGTTGTGGCCGTCGTAGGTGAAGACGGTGACCGTGCCCTCCGGGGTGGTCACCTTCGTCACCCGGCCGTCGCCGTCGTACTCGTAGTGGGTGGCCTTGCCCGCCGTGTCGGTGACCTGGGCCAGGTTGCCGGACGCGTCCAGGTCGAGGACGGCGGTGCGGCCCGTGTGGTCCTTGGCCTGCCACTGCGAGGCGTCGGTCTTGACCAGGTCGATCCAGCGCCCGGAGCGGGTCTCGGTCAGCTTGAAGCCCTTGTGCTCGGCGCCCTCGTCGTGCTGGTCGACGGTGACCGTGCCCTTGTTCTTGTCCGCGACCTTCGTCAGGGTGCCGTCCGCGTCATAGGTGTCGCGGCTGCCGGACTTGCGGTCGGTCAGCGTGTAGGTGCCGTCCGCGTTCTTGGTGAGGTCCTTGGAGTAGCCGGTCGGGGTGGTGTACCCGCCGCCGCTCTTCTCCGTGAAGCGCAACAGGTCACCGGTGGCGTCGAAGACGTCCACCTCGCCGTCGTGGACCTGGAGGTAGCGCTCGTACCCCTGCCACCAGCGCTGCGAGGTCTTGCCCCAGGGGGCTTCCAACGAGTTGTAGGTGCGGGCCAGTTGAAGGTTCTGGCCGACGCCCGCGATGTCGAAATCGGTGGCGGCCAGCATCAGGTTGCCGTTGGACAGATTCACCCGGGCCACGATCGCGTCACTCAGGCGGGTGTCGAGAATGCGGTGCCAGGGGACCTGCCCCTGCCCCTCGGGCAGGTACGGGACGGCCTTGACGGCAGCACTCCGGGACTTGGCCATCCCTCCCGTGGTACGGGCCTTCTGGGCCGCCCGCCAGGCGGCGACCTCGGCCGACACCTCGGTCTCCGCCTCGGAGTTCGGGGCCTTTGTCACGCCGGCCGGCGTCGCGGGCGCGTCGACCTTCGTCGGCTTCGTCCACGGGCTCTCCGGCTTGGGCAGTTCCGGTCCGGGGACCGCCGCACCGGGTGCGGCGGCCACGACTAACGCCGCAGTGACGACGGCGGCGGTGACAGCGACTCTGGACGATCTTCGGGCACGCCGGGACGGCATGCGCGCAGCACGCGAATGCATCAGCTTCCCCCCACAGGAAGTCAGAAACCGTGACCCCAGTGGTCACAGATGACGCACAAGCTGTCAGAAGAGGCACACGAAACGGCGCGGAGTGCCCTCCAACCGCGTTCCGATACGGGCCGGAATCAGCCCTACCCCTTCGGGTCGCCATAACGGGACAGGAGGGCGTGAATCGGTGCGAAAAAAGTGAGGAATGCTCAGTTCCGGCCCTGAATATGACAAACGACTTGACTGAAAGCGCTTCCTTTCCCAGATTTCAGCGCTTTGATCGGCCTCTACCCGCCGGATTCCAGTCAAATTCAGTCCGCCCACCTGTCACGTCGACCATGAGAGACGGGATGCCGTGTCCCGGTTCGCCCGGATATACCCCGCGTTGAAAGTTGTCTCGTAGGCCACCTCCACCCCAAGAACGCCCCTGTGTACGGCTCTTCACCGAATGCACACTTACGGCGTCCGGCCCGACCGCCTCCGCAGCAGCCGCCACCGCTCTGAGTAGAGGACTTTCCCGCCATGACCCACCCGGGCAGACCCACGCCCTCATGCCGCGCGCGCAGCCCACGCCGCATCAGACCCGGCCACCTCGGCCGCCTCTCCCGTGCCGTCCAGCACACCGGCCGCCTGCTGTGCTGGAGCCTCGCCACCGCGATGGCGCTGGCCGCCGCCGACATCCTGCTCGACCCCCGCGCACCCTGGTGGCCCTACACCTGGCCCGCACCCTGGATCCTCACCTGCGCCTCCGCCCTCGCCTGGGCACTGCTGCGAGCCCGCGAGAAGAACTCCGACGACCCGCCGACCGACGACGAGGACCCGTACCAGGACGAGTGGGAACACGCCGCCTAGCACAGCCTGACAAACCGTCAGGCCTTGGCATGCCAAGGCCAGTTGCGACATCGGGTCAAGATTCCCACTGGCCGGCGGTCGGTCCGGTCCCGGCCCGCTCGGCGTGCAGTTCGGAGCGGACGAGTTCCAGGAGGCGGCCGGTCCAGTTGCGGCCGCGGCCGCTGTTGTCGCCCCAGAAGTCGGAGTCGAACTCGTTGTAGATGATCGTCGCGTCGTCCGTGCCCAGGAGGATCCGGGCCAGGTGCGGATGCTGGGCGAACTTGGCCCGGATCAGGCGGGTCATGACCGCCGTACGGGCCTGCTCCCAGCCCTCTCGGCGAGGGGCGGCGGCGCCCAGCTTCCGGGCGTCGTACGCCCCGGCCGCCGCGACGATCGCCGCCCGGGCGCCGGGGTCGGCGGTGGACAGGGCCCAGTAGGCGTGGGCGACGGAGGGGTAGGTGACCCCGTCGAACTCGACAGGGGCCGGGTAGTTGTTGCGCAGGGCCCTGGTGTCCGGGTCGTCGGACGAGGTCAGCGGATAGCTCTCGGCGAGTTCGATCGCGGGGGCGACGGACGTCACCGGGCCGTCGGCGGGGACCCGCGAGGAACGCCCGGCGATCCACTCCGCCCGCTCCTCGAAGTAGCGGACCGCTTCGTCGTACCACTCCCGCGTGACCACCTTGTCGTCCGGACGGTACGTGCGCCCGCCGGGCCCGGCCACCAGGACCTGGAGCGGCCAGTCCTTGCGGTCCATGTCGCCGAGCGCGTAGTGGCGTCGGGTGCTGGGGATGGCGAGGTAGGCCTCACGGGCGACGGCCCGCTTCTCCTCGGTGCGGTCGGCGAGGAACGCCTCGACGGCGTCCAGGCACCGGTCCGTCGAGTCCGAACGCCCACCCAGCTGATCCACGGTGTCCCGCACCTCGGCGAGCAGCAGTTCGGGGGTGAGCCAGGTGCGCGGTTCGGCGAACTTCCAGCGGGCCAGTTCGTGGCCGGACGCCTCGGCGCCCTCCGGAAGCTCGACGGCGACCCAGCCGCACCGCAGCTTCTCCTCGAACTCCTCCAGGGTGACCAGGCCCCAGCAGTCGACGAGCCCGTCCGCGTAGATGAACAGGTCCGTCAGGTGGTAGTCGAAGTTGTGGATGAAGACGTGCCGCCAGGTCCCGGGTACTCGTATGCCGTCCGCCATGCGGTAGGTGATGCGTCTGCCGATCATCGCGACATTCTGACGGAAGGCATCAGCCGCGTGCCGCGTGTTTCTCCCGCAGTTCGATCTTGCGCACCTTGCCCGAGACCGTCATCGGGAAGGAGTCGAGGACTTCGAGCCGGCTCGGGATCTTGTAGTGCGCCAGCCGGTCCTGACAGAAGGCGCGCAGTTCCTCCAGGGTCGGGGGGTCGGCCGGGTCGCGCGGGATGACGCAGGCGAGGACCTCCTCGCCGTAGCGGTCGTGGGGGACGCCGACGACCTGGACGTCCGCGATCTTCGGGTGGGCGTAGAGGAACTCCTCGATCTCGCGGGGGTAGATGTTCTCGCCGCCCCGGATGATCATGTCCTTGATGCGGCCGACGATCTCGACGTATCCGTCCTCGCGCAGGACGGCCAGGTCGCCGGTGTGCATCCAGCGGCCGGGGTCGACGGCCTCGGCGGTCCGCTCGGGTTCGTTCCAGTAGCCGAGCATCACGCTGTAGCCGCGGGTGCACAACTCGCCTGCCGTGCCCCGGGGTCGGGTGATTCCGGTGGCCGGGTCGACGACCTTGACCTCGATGTGCGGCAGGACGCGGCCGACGGTGGCGGTGCGGTGTTCCAGGTCGTCGTCGCGGCGGGTCTGCAGCGACACCGGGGAGGTCTCGGTCATGCCGTAGCAGATGGAGACCTCCGCCATGTGCATCTCGGTGACGACCCGTTTCATGACCTCGACCGGGCAGGGCGAGCCCGCCATGATGCCGGTGCGCAGGGAGGACAGGTCGTAGGCGGCGAAGTCGGGGAGGTTCAACTCCGCGATGAACATGGTCGGGACACCGTAGAGGGAGGTGCAGTGCTCTTCCTGGACCGCACGCAGGGTGGCCGCCGGGTCGAAGGAGGGGGCGGGGATGACCATGCAGGCGCCGTGCGAGGTGACGGCCAGGTCGCCCATGACCATGCCGAAACAGTGGTACAGCGGGACGGGGATGCAGACCCGGTCCTGTTCGGTGTAGCCGAGCAACTCCCCCACGAAGTAACCGTTGTTGAGGATGTTGTGGTGGGAGAGGGTGGCCCCCTTCGGGAAGCCGGTGGTGCCCGAGGTGTACTGGATGTTGATCGGGTCGTCGCAGGACAGGTCGTCGCGCGGGGCGTCCGGGGTCGCGCGTGCGACGAACGCCTCCCAGCTGGGATCGCCGATGAACACGGCCTCCCGCAACTCCGGGCAGCGGCCCCGCACGTGCCCGACCATGGCCTTGTAGTCGCTCGACTTGTGGCTCAGCGAGGCGAACAGCAGCGAGATGCCGGACTGCTGGAGCACGTACTCCAACTCGTGGGTGCGGTAGGCAGGGTTGATGTTCACCATGATCGCGCCGATGCGGGCGGTGGCGTACTGGACGAGGACCCACTCGGGGCAGTTGACGGCCCAGATACCCACCCGGTCGCCCTTGGCCACCCCGGCGCCGAGCAGCGCGTGCGCCAACTCCTCGACGTCGGCGCCGAATCGGGCGTACGTCCAGCGCCGTCCGGACGCCATGTCCACCAGGGCCTCACGGTCCGGCCAGGCGGCCACCGCACGGTCCAGGTTCGCCCCGACGGTGTCGCCGAGCAGGGGTGTCCCGCTCGTCCCGTGCGTGTACGAGGGCTCGTTCGGTCCGTTCGTCTCGCCCGATCGGTTCGGTTCGGTCGGTTCGCTCACCGGAAGTCCTCCTCGCGGTACTCGGCGTCCGACCCCGCGGCCGTGGCCTCGCGCAGCTCGATGCGGCGGATCTTCCCGGAGACGGTCTTGGGCAGGGGAGCGAACTCCAGCCGGCGGACCCGCTTGTACGGCGCGAGGGTCTGCCGGGCGTGCTCGAAGAGGACCTTCGCGGTGTCGGGGCCGGGCTCCCAGCCCGCCGCCAGCACCACGTACGCCTTCGGCACGGCGAGCCGCAGCGGATCCGGCGCGGGGACGACGGCCGCCTCCGCGACCGCCTCGTGCTCCAGCAGGGCGCTCTCCAGCTCGAAGGGGCTGATCTTGTAGTCGGAGGCCTTGAAGACGTCGTCGGCGCGTCCGACATAGGTGATGTAGCCGTCGGCGTCACGGGCGCCGATGTCCCCGGTCCGGTAGTAGCCGCCGGCCATCGCCTCGGTCGTGAGGTCGGGGTCGCCGTGGTAGCCGGTCATCAGGCCGACCGGCGCGGTGGACAGGTCGAGGGCGATCTCGCCCTCGGTCGCGCCCGGCGCTCCGGACACCGGGTCGAGGAGTTCGACGCGGTAGCCGGGGCTGGGGCGGCCCATGGAACCGGTCTTCAGGGGCTGGCCGGGGCTGTTGGAGACCTGGACGGCGGTCTCGGTCTGCCCGAAACCGTCCCGGATCGTCACGCCCCAGGCCCGCCGGACCTGCTCGATGACCTCCGGGTTGAGCGGCTCCCCCGCGGCCACGACCTCGCGCGGCACGGCGCGCAGTTGGGTCAGATCGGCCTGGATGAGCATCCGCCACACGGTGGGCGGGGCGCAGAACGTGGTCACGCCCGCCCGGTCCATCTCCGCCATCAGCCGGGTCGCGTCGAAGCGCGTGTAGTTGTAGAGGAAGACGGTCGCCTGCGCGTTCCACGGCGCGAACAGGTTGGACCAGGCGTGCTTGGCCCAGCCCGGCGAGGAGATGTTCAGGTGCACGTCACCGGGCTTGAGGCCGATCCAGTACATGGTCGCCAGGTGCCCGACGGGGTAGGACGCGTGGGTGTGCTCGACGAGCTTGGGGCGGGCCGTCGTACCGGAGGTGAAGTACAGCATCAGCGGGTCGTCGGCGAGGGTCGGTCCGTCGGGCAGGAAGTCGGCGGAGGCGGTGTACGCGTCCTCGTACGGCTGCCAGCCCTCCGGCAGGCCGCCGACGGCGATGCGGGTGTAGTCGCCGGGCACCTCGTCGAACTTGGCGGTGTCCTCGGCCCGGACCAGGACGTGGCGCACCTGCCCGCGCGCGACACGGTCGCGCAGGTCGGCGGGGCCGAGCAGCGGGGTCGCCGGGATGACGACGGCGCGCAGCTTCATGGCGGCGAGGGCCGTCTCCCACAGTTCGACCTGGTTGCCCAGCATGACGAGGATCCGGTCCTCGGCCTCCACCCCGCGCTCGCGCAGCAGGTTGGCCACGCGGTTGGAGCGCTCGGAGAGTTCGGCGAAGGAGAGCCGGATCTCGGAGCCGTCCTCCTCGACGATGTGCAGGGCGGGCCGGTCGTTGCCGTCCGCGATCACGTCGAACCAGTCGAGCGCCCAGTTGAAGTGGCGGGGGCGGGGCCAGGCGAATCCCTCGTAGGCCGTGGCGTAGTTCTCGCGGTGTTCCAGCAGGAAGTCCCGCGCGCTGCGGAAGAGCTCCGTCGCCGTCGTCATCTGTCCTCCTTGTCACCGGACCATTGCCGGGCGGCTCTCTGCCATCGTGTAATCCGTGATGCAGGTCTCACTACCCCCGAACGGGGGTGTGTGCCGCAGCGAAGGGGCGAGTTCGTGGCAGATGGGTCGGCTTCGGTGGAGATCCGGGGCGCGCTGGTACGGCTGCGGCGTACGACGGGGCTGCCGGTCGCGTTCGGCGGACTGGTGGAGTCGGGCGGGCCGAGGATGCGCATCAGTGAACTGAACGGTACCGCCACGCCCGCCCTGAGCGCCCTCGCGGTGACCTCCGGATACGGCCTCGGCGGCCGGGCGGTGGCCCTCGCCCGCCCGTGCGCCGTGACGGACTACTCCTCCTCGCGGCAGATCAGCCACGAGTACGACGCCGCGGTCGCCGCGGAGGGGCTGCGCTCGGTGGTGGCGGTGCCCGTGGTGGTACGGCGCCGGGTGCGCGGCGTGCTGTACGGCGCGCTGCGTGACGCCCAGCCGTTGGGCGACCGCACGCACGGTGTCCGAGGTGGTGGCGGCGGCGCGGGACGTGGAACAGGCGCTGGTGCTGCGCGAGGAGGCACGGCGGCTGCGGGAGGAAGCGCGGGGGCCGGCGGCCGGGGCGCGGACGGAGCCGGCCCGCGCCCCGGCGGGCGGCGCCGCGTGGGAGCAGGTGCGGGAGGCGCACAGGGCGCTGCGAACGCTCGCGCCGCGGATCACCGACGAGACCCTGCGGGCCGAACTGCTCGCCGCGTGCGGGCTGTTGACCTCGGATGCGATGCCGTCGGACGGGGTGAGCCTGGCGCCGCGGGAGGTGGACGTGCTGGCCTGTGTGGCCGCGGGCGCGACGAACGCGGAGGCCGCGGAGCGGCTCGGGGTGAGTGCCGAGACGGTCAAGGGCTACCTCCGTTCGGCCATGCGCAGGCTGGGGTCCCGGACCCGTGGGGAGGCCGTCGTGGCCGCCCGCCGGGCGGGGTTTCTGCCGTGATTCCGTCAGTATTCGATTCATGGGACGAACCTGTGAATTTCTCTATGCCGGCCGCTGTTATTTCCCTCACCACGTCGTCCGCCCGAATTCCAAAGCCCGTTGCCTAATATTGGCCAGGACACGACACTCGGAGGGGAGCGGTGACCGTGCGACGGGACTTCGAGGAGCCTGCCAGATGCCGCCCCGACCTGGTGATCGGCCGGGAGGAGCTGTTCACGGCGGCACGTGAGGGGCTGACCGGCGGCGGCAGCGTGCTGCTCCACGGCCCGGCCGGAATAGGAAAGTCGACCGTGCTGCGGGCATTGACCGCGGATTACGCCGGCACGACCCGGACCGTGTTGCGCTGCTCGGCGACGGAGTCCGAATCCCATCTCCCCTTCCTGGCCCTCGCCGATCTGCTCGGCCTGGTCGTGGACGAGGTGTCCGGCCGGCTGCCCGCCGCCCAGCGCACCGCCCTGGAGTCGGCGCTCACCGGACGCGGCGAGTCCACCCTCCAGCGCGACGGACTCGCGCTACGTCTGGCCGTCCTGTCGGTGCTGCGCGCGCTCGCCGCCGAGCGCCCCGTCCTGATCGTCGCGGACGACCTGCAGTGGCTGGACCCGGCCAGCGCCGAACTCCTCGGCTTCGCGGCCCGCCGCCTCGGCGACACCCCGGTCCAGCTGCTGTGCGCGGTGCGGACCGAAGGGCAGGAGTACGACCGTCATCTACGCGCGTTGCCCCCGGACAGTCTCGCGGTCCGCCTCAGCCCGCTCTCCCGCACCCAGGTGTCCGCCCTGCTCGACCACCGCGGCTACACCGGTCTGCCCCGCTCCACGGTCCGCGACATCCACCGCACCAGCGGCGGCAACCCGCTCTTCGCCCTCGAACTGGGCCGCGCCCTGGCCGAGGACCCCACCCCGCCCCGGCCCGGCGAGCCGCTGCATGTGCCGACCTCGCTGCGGGCCCTGGTGCTCAGCCGCCTGGACATGCTCTCCGAGGAGGCCCGCCGCACCCTGCTGGTGGCCAGCGCCGGCGCGCGCCCCACCCTGGCGCTGCTGCACGCGGCCGGCCGGGCGGGCGCCGAGGCGGAGACCGCCCAGGCCGCCGCCCTCGGCCTGCTCGCGACCGAGCCCGAGGGGCCCGCCGTACGGTTCGCGCATCCGCTGATCTCGGCCGCGCTGTACGCGGAGGCACCCGCGCAGGAACGGCGGGCCGCGCACTCCGCGCTGTCCACGGCGGCCTCCGACCCGATCGAGCGGGCCCGGCACCTGGCACTCGCCAGCTCCGGCACCGATCCGGAGGTGGCGGCCCGGCTCGCGGAGGCCGCCGCGCTGGCCCGGGACCGCGGGGCGCCCTCGGTGGCCGCCTCCCTCGGACTGCTCGCGGCCCGGCACACCCCGGCCGACAGCGTGCCGGGCCCCGACGCGCGGCGGTTGCGGGCCGCCGAGGACGCCATCACCGCCGGCGAGGTGGACCTCGCCCGGGACATCGCCCGCGAGGTACTGACCCGGGCGACCGTCCCCGCGGACCGGGTACGCGCCTGGATGGTGGTGATCGAGTCGGCCGGGCACGCCCTCGCCGACGTCGACGCCGTCTTCCCGCAGGCCCTGGCCGACGCCGGTGACGACCCCGGGCTGCTCGCCCTGGTCCACTATCAGCTGGCCTGGCGGGGCCTGGTCGTCCAGGGCGACTTCGCTCAGGGCCGCGAGGAGGCCGCGCACGCGGCCCAGCTGGCCGCCCGGTCCGGCGACCGGCGCACCGAACTCCTCGCGCTCGCCTTCCAGGCCCAGGCCGAGACCCTGATGGGCCACCCGGACGCCCCCGCGACCATCCGACGGGCCCTGAAGGAACCCCAGGATCCGCAGGTGGCCTGCCATCACAACGGCCCCGGCCTGACCCGGTTCCGCTGGCTGCTCATGAGCGACCAGCTCGCCGAGGCCCGCACCAGCGTCACCGCGCTGCTGCGCGAGGTGCGGCGGCGCGGCATGGTCGAGAGCGAGGTGCACTTCCTGCGTCTGCTCGCCGACACCGAACTGCGCTCCGGGCACTGCGGCCGGGCCCTGGACCTGGCCCGGGAGAGCCTGCGGCTGGCCCGCGACTCCGGTATCGGCGAGGTCGCCGGCGCCCTGCTCACCTCGTTCGCCGAGGCGGCCGGCGGGGACCTGGACCGGGCGCTGGCGCTGGCCCGGGAGGCGGCGGAGCACGCCGAGGTGAACGGCGACCAGATGTACGTCTCCCGCGCCCTGGCCGCGCTCGGCCACGCCCAGCTGGTGGCCGGGGACGCCGAGGGCTCGGTCCGTTCGCTGCGCCGGGTGCGGGAGCTGGAGCTGGGGCTCGGCATCACCGACCCGGCGCGCGGGCGCTGGCACGGCGACCTCGCCGAGGCCCTCGTACGGGTCGGCGAACTCGCCGAGGCGCAGGACGTCATCGACGTGACACGTGAACACGCGCTGCGGCTGGGCCGGGAGAGCGTGCTCGCCGTGCTGGACCGGGCGGAGGCGCTGGTGCGGTCAAAACGCGGTGCGCACCTCGAACACCGTGACCACGGCGAACACGAGGCCGCGCTGAGCCAGTTGACGTCGGCACAGGACCGGCTCGGCAAGCTGGGCTACGGCCTGGAGGAGGCCCGCGCCGCCTTCGCGCTGGCCGCCCTGCGCACCGGCCGGCCGGGCCCGACGTCGTACGACGAGGCGACCCGGCTGTTCCGGCGCTGCCGGGCGCTGCCCTGGCTGCGGCAGGCGGAGGCGGCGGCCGTGACGCCGGCACCCGATCCGGTCGCCGCGCCCGTCCCCACGCCGGACGCCCTGGACGCCCTGGACGGGCTCGCCTCGATGGAACGTCAGGTCGCCGCGCTCGTCATGGAGGGCGCGACCAACCGGGAGATCGCCGGGCGGCTGTTCATCAGCGTCAAGACGGTCGAGGCGACGCTCACCCGGGTCTACCGGAAACTGGGGATCCGATCGCGGGTCGACATCGTCAGACTCGCGGCGGGCCGTCGTACGCGGTGAGCACCGGGCGGACGGACACGGTGCGGCCCGGGCAGGTTCACCGGTCGGGTGGGTTTGACGAGGGCCGACCGAGGGTTTTCCCTGCCCAACTCGCCTAGGGGGTTCCCTCATTGGGAAGGGCGTGTTCCGGGTCCTAGCGTAGGGGCTGTGCCGCTCGCCCGGGCACACGGGGGCCGGTCCCGCGGCCCCCGTGCCACCCCCCACACCCCACACCCGTGCGACCCCCACCGGCAATTCCCAATGAGGAGACTCATGTTCGGGTTCCACCGCGCCAAGAAGACCGCTGCCGCCCTCGTGGCCACCGCCGCCGCGGCGGCCGCACTGACCAGCGCTCCGGCCGCCGTCGCCGCCCCCCAGCCCATCGTCGGCGGTTCGACGACCACCACGACCGCCTACCCGTTCATGATGCAGATCACGGACGCCTCGCAGAACCAGTTCTGCGGCGGCACCCTGGTATCGGCCACCAAGGTCGTCACCGCCGCCCACTGTATGGTCGGCGAGACCACCAGCAGCGTGCGTGTGGTCGGTGGCCGCACCTACCTGAACGGCACCAACGGCACGGTCGCACGGGTCAGCAAGATCTGGATCCACCCGAGCTACTCGGACGCCACCAACGGCGACGACGTGGCCGTCCTCACGCTGTCGACGTCGATGCCGTACACCACGGCGTCCTACGTCTCCTCCTCGCAGACGAGCGTGTACGCGGCCGGTACCACGGCCCGCATCATCGGCTGGGGCACCACCTCCTCGAACGGCAGTTCCTCCAACCAGCTGCGTACGGCGACGGTGCCCACCGTCTCCGACTCCAGCTGCGGCAGTTCCTACGGCTCCGACTACATCGCGAGCGACATGGTGTGCGCCGGATACACCTCCGGCGGCGTGGACACCTGCCAGGGCGACAGCGGCGGTCCCCTGCTCATCGGGGGCGTCCTGGCAGGCATCACTTCCTGGGGCGAGGGCTGCGCGGCGGCCGGCTACCCGGGTGTCTACACCCGGCTGACCACGTTCTCCAGCCTGGTGACCACTCAGGTCAACTCATGACCCAGAAGTTCTCCTGAGCACCTCTCAGGTGAAATACCAGGGGGCGTTGCGGGCCTCCACGAGCGGCCCGCACCGCCCCCTATCCATGTCCCTGCCCGGCGTCGCGCGCCTCACCGCTGCCGTACGACGGTCCCGAACCGGATGGCGTACGACTCCCCCGGGTGCATCACCCTCAGCATCCGCTCCCCCTCGGCGCACACCTCCTCCCGCTGCCCCTCGGTGAGCCCGCCGAACGGCTCGACGACGAGGGCGTCGTCCTGCAGTTTCCACACACCCGCCAGGTAGCCGTCGACGAGGAACGTGCAGTGGGCCTGGTTTCCCTGCCAGGTGCGGCCGTGGTGCTGCGACGGGACGACCCGGGTGCGGTCGGCATGGGAGAGCAGGAGGTTGTCGAACTCGGGGAGGAAGCGCGGCGGGGCCGGGGTGTCCGGGTCGGGGCGGGGCGCGTCCGGGAGGTCGAAGAGCTCGACGCCGTTCTCGTCGCGGAAGGTGAGGAGCTCGGGGCGGAGCCGTTCGAAGGCGTCGCGCAGCCGGGTCAGGCCGGCCCAGGCCTGCATGTCCTTCACCGAGGCCGGACCGAACGCGGCGAGGTAGCGCAGCACGGTCGCGTCGGGTGCGGGGGTGGGCTCGGCGGGTCGGCCCAGCCAGTGCTCGGCGGTGGTGAGGGCGACCTGGCCGCTGCGGCCCCACAGTCCGCGCGGGGTGACCTGGACGAGCGGGAGCCTGCAGCGGGCGGCGATAGCGAGGGCCTGCGGGTCGGCGTCCGGCCACTCGACGAGCAGGGCCTCGCGCAGTTGCTTCATGGTGCGCGGCTCGGCTTCGACGAGCGTGCGGGCGAGGGCGGCGAGCCGGTCGAGGTCGACGCCCTGAAGTCCCTTGCGGAACAGGGTGAGTTCACGGTCCCGGGCGGGCTGCACCAGCGGTCGCAGGGTGAGGCAGTCGTCGGCGGTGTGGGTGTGGATGGTCGAGCGCATGCTGACGATCCGGACGACCTCGCGCTCGGCCATCAGCTCCGACAGCGCCTGTGGGGTGAACCCGTCGAGGCGGGCGGCGAGGGCGTAGTACGGCGGTTTGACGTTCTGCGCCTGAAGACCGAGGAGATGCGCGACGGCCTGCCCGGCGGACAGCGGCGCGGGGCGCAGCAGCAGCTGCCGGTCGAGGGTGGCGCGGTTGAGGGCGCGATTACCGAGCAGCGGGGCCGTCGTCTTCGTCATGGTGCGTACGGTAGCCAGCCTTGCGGACACCCTCGGTCCGCAAGGCCGATGCCGTATGCCCCGTATATCCTGCTCCGTGATCAAGCAGACGTGGGTTCGACCCGACCCGAGAGGCAGCCGCGATGCCCGAGCGACGCGACCGTCCGACCTCGAAGACCTCCGGAGACAACGGGACCGACGGAGCCTCCGGGAGCTCCGGTGGCTCCCGGAGGTCCCGGAGGTCCGGCTGGCGCCGCGCCCTGACACCCACCCCGCCGCCCGTGTCACCGGACCCGCGGCCGGACCCCCGTGCCGAGTCGCCCGGCACCGAGCCGGAACCGGCGAGCATCGTCCAGGCGGCCCTGTACCGGGGCGGCGTCCGGGTCGCCTCCCCCGCCACCCTCGCCGAGACCTTCCGTGAACTGCGCGAACAGCCCTCCGGCATGGCGTGGATCGGCCTGGCCCGCCCCACCGAGGCCGAACTCCTCACGCTGGCAGCCGAGTTCGACCTGCATCCGCTCTCGGTCGAGGACGCGATGGAGGCCCATCAGCGCCCCAAGCTGGAGCGCTACGGCGACACCCTCTTCGTCGTCCTGCGCGCCGCCCGCTATCTCGACGCCTCGGAGGAGGTCGACTTCGGCGAGCTGCACGTGTTCGTCGGACCCGACTTCGTGATCACGGTCCGGCACGGCGCCGCCCCGGACCTGTCGGCGGTCCGCCACCGCATGGAGAAGACACCGGAGTTGATGAGGCTGGGCCCGGAGGCGGTGCTGTACGCGATCCTGGACACGGTGGTCGACGGCTATCTGCCGGTGGTCGTCGGCGTCCAGAACGACATCGACGAGATCGAGACGGAGGTCTTCCGCGGCGACCCCGCGGTCTCCCGCCGCATCTACGAACTCTCCCGCGAGATGGTCGAGTTCCAGCGCGCCACCCGCCCCCTCGTCGGCATGCTGCACGCCCTGATGGCCGGCTTCGCGAAGTACGGCACGGACGAGGAACTCCAGCGCTACCTGCGGGACGTGGCCGACCACGTGACCCACACCAGCGAACGCGTCGACGGCTTCCGCCAGGCCCTCACCGACATCCTCACCGTCAACGCGACCCTGGTCACCCAGCAACAGAACGCGGAGATGCGGGCGTTGGCGGAGGCGGGCTTCGAGCAGAACGAGGAGATCAAGAAGATCTCGTCCTGGGCGGCGATCCTGTTCGCGCCGACGCTGGTGGGGACGATCTACGGCATGAACTTCGAGGACATGCCGGAGTTGGGCTGGAGCTTCGGATACCCGTTCGCGGTCGGCCTGATGGGGGTCGTCTGTGTCAGCCTGTATCTGGTCTTCAAGCGACGGGACTGGCTCTAGGCGGGTCGGGGATCAGCGGCACGTCGACGGGTCGGCCGCGTGGATCAGTTGGCGCAGGGCCCCGTGGTAGACCTCGTGGTCGGTCACGGCGGGCACGATCGCGGACAGGTGGGCGGTCAGTGTCGGGAACTCCTGCGGGTCCAGCGCGGCCAGCGCGGTGCGGGTCGCGGCCTGGGCGGCCTTCGGGGCGCGGTGGTCGACGAAGCCGGCGCTGCCGAGGGTGAGCAGGTACATCCGCCGGTACGCGGTGATCGCCGCCTCGATCGTCATGCCCGCCGCGAGGCTGTCGGCGAGCTGCGGTTCCACCAGGCGGGCCAGCAGGTTCGGCCCGAGCCAGGGGCGTGTCCCGCGCAGGGCCGACAGCCCGGGGTGGTCGGCGAGTTGGCGGTACAGCGCGGTGAAGCGCGCTTCGGTGGCCGTCGCCCAGTCGGTGCCCGGTTCGGGCAGGGGCAGGCGGGCGGCCAGGTGGTCGGTGCACAGGTCCAGCAGTCCGGCCAGGTCCGAGCAGCGGCGCTGGAGCGAGGCGAGCGAGATGTCCAGCCGCGCGGCCAGGGCGCGGAAGGTCAGCGCCTGGGGGCCGCCCTCGTCGACCAGCAGCAGGGCTGTCTCGGCGATGCGGTCGGGGGTCGCGCGGTCCAGGGAGGGAGAGTGCCGGGGCATACGGGTCACTGTACGATACGGCGTACCGTCCACCCCTTCAGCAGGAGCAGCGCCATGCACCAGCTCGCCTACGGCGACATCCTGTCCGCCGCCGGTCGGATCGACGGACGCGTCCGTCCCGTGACGCTCGCTCCGGCCGACCCCGGGAGCGCGTCGGAGCCGTGCGAGGTCTGGCTGGCGCTGGAGTACATGCAGCACACCGGCTCGTTCAAGGCCCGTGGCGCGCAGAACTTCCTCCAGGCCCACCGTGACACCGGCGCCCTCCCCGATGCCGGGGTGACCATCGCCTCCGGCGGCAACGCCGGGCTCGCCTGCGCCTGGGCCGCGCGGCAGCAGGGCATCCCCGCCACCGTGTTCCTGCCGACGACGGCCCCGGCCGTGAAGGTCGCCAAGCTGCGTTCCTACGGCGCCGATGTCCGCCTGGTCGGCACGGAGTACGCCGAGGCACTGGCCGCCTGCCAGGACTTCGCGGCCACCAGCGGCGCGCTCTCCTCGCACGCCTACGACCATCCCCTCATCGCCGCCGGAGCGGGCACCCTCCTGGAGGAGATCCACGCCCGGCTCCCCGGCCTGGACACGGTCGTGGTCGCCGTCGGGGGCGGCGGACTGTTCAGCGGCGTGGCCACCGCCGCCCGCCACCACGGCATCCGCACGGTCGCGGTGGAGCCGGAGAACTGCCGCGCGCTGGACGCCGCACTCGAAGCCGGCCGTCCCGTGGACGTCGTCCCCGACTCGCTCGCCGCCGACTCCCTCGGCGCCCGCCGCGCCTCCGCGATGGCACTGCACGCCGCCCAGCAGGACGGTGCGCGCTGCGTCCTCGTGCCGGACGGTGAGATCGTCCGGGCCCGCCAGGCCCTGTGGGACCACCGCAGAGTGGCCGTCGAGCACGGCGCCGCCACCGCCCTCGCCGCACTCGTCGCACCCGATCCCGCCTACCGGCCCGCCGCGGGCGAGAAGGTCGCCGTGGTCCTCTGCGGCGCCAACACCGACCCCGGCGACCTGGTTCCCTGATCGCGGTCCGTGCGCAGAGCGGGGCCCGACCCCAGGCCGCCCGCCCGGGTTCCCTCAGCCGGTGCGGTAGAGGCCGGTGAGCAGTTCGATCACGGGCTGGGTGGCCGGGTGGGGCTCGCCGCGCCACCAGGCCAGGCGGACGGCGATCGGTTCGGCGTCGCGGACCGGCCGGTAGACGAGGCCGGGGCGCGGGTACTGGTGGGCGGTCGACTCCGCGGTGACGCCCACGCACCGGCCGGTGGAGATCAGGGTGAGCCAGTCGTCGACGTCATGGATCTCCTCGGTCCGCGGGCGGGCGTCCGGCGGCCAGAGTTCGGCGGTCGTGGTGCCGGTACGGCGGTCGACGAGCAGGGTGCGGCCGGCGAGGTCGGCGAGCCGGACCGAGCGGCGCCGGGCGAGGGGGTCGTCGGCGGCCAGCGCGCACAGCCGTCGCTCCAGCCCGACGATGGCGGAGTCGAAGCGCGTCTCGTCCGGTGTCCGGCGTACCACCGCGAGGTCGCAGCCGCCCTCGACGAGACCGGCGGTGGCGGAGTTGAAGCGCACCAGGTGGAGGTCGATGCCGGGGTGGGCCTGGGCCCAGCTGCGCTGGAAGGCGGGGGTGTGGCGGCCGAGCGCCGCCCAGGCGTAGCCGATCCGCAGCCGGGTGTGCCCCGAGGTGGCCTCCCGGACCAGGTCGTCGGCCTCGCCGAGCACCCGCCGGGCATGCGCCACCACGCGCAGGCCCGTCGCGGTCGGCGTCACCTCGCGCGAGGTGCGGCGCAACAGCCGTACGCCCAGGGCACGTTCGAGTGAGGCGAGGGTGCGGGAGACGGCCGCCTGGGAGACGCCGAGGGTGTGGGCGGCGTCGGTGAAGGTGCCTTCGTCGACGATCGCGACGAGGCAGCGCAGCTGACGGAGTTCCACATCCATGCGTCCAGCGTATAGATGGGGTCGCGGACGCATTTTGCGTATGGGGTGGAAGGCTCCACGATCGGCGTATGCGAGCAGCCGACGCCCCCGCGCAGCACATGACCACCGCTCCGGCACCTGTCACGGCGTCCCCGGCGGATCCCGTGCGCGGCCGGCTCGCCGGTGTCGCGACGATGGTCGGCAGCGGGCTCTCCAACCAGACCGGCGCCGCGATCGGTTCCCTCGCCTTCCCGGCGCTCGGGCCGGTGGGCGTGGTGGCGGTCCGGCAGTATGTCGCCGCCCTGGTCCTGCTGGCCGTGGGCCGGCCCCGGCTGCGCTCCCTCACCTGGCGGCAGTGGTGGCCGGTGCTGCTGCTGGCCGTGGTGTTCGGGACGATGAACCTGTCCCTGTACAGCGCGATCGACCGGATCGGCCTGGGGCTCGCGGTGACCCTGGAGTTCCTCGGTCCGCTCACCGTCGCCCTGGCGGCGTCGCGCCGCCGCGTGGACCTGTGCTGTGCGCTGGTCGCCGCGGCGGCGGCGGTCGCACTGCTGCGTCCGCGGCCGTCGGCCGACTACGTCGGGATGGGACTGGGGCTGCTCGCCGCCGCCTGCTGGGCGTCGTACATCCTGCTGAACCGGACCGTCGGCCGTCGCGTCCCGGGCGCCCAGGGTTCGGCGGCCGCCGCCGGTGTCTCGGCCCTGTTGTTCCTGCCGGTCGGCGTGGTGCTGGTGCTGCGGCAGCCGCCGGGCATGGAGGCCGTCGGGTACGCGGTCACGGCCGGCGTGCTGTCCTCGGCGGTGCCGTACCTCGCGGATCTGTTCACGCTGCGGCACGTCCCGGCCCGGGCCTTCGGGTTGTTCATGAGCGTCAACCCCGTGCTGGCGGCGGCGGTGGGGTGGATCGGGCTCGGCCAGAGCCTGGGGTGGATCCAGTGGGCGAGCATCGGGGCGATCGTCAACGCGAACACGCTGAGCATCGCGCAGGTGAAGCGCACGTGACCAAACCGTTGACGCGAGCATGCCCCCGACCTATCTTCTGATCGAATTCACGAACCACGTTCGATATCACGGACAGGACGGTTCTTCATGCGTCGGCTGCTCGTCGGTGTGATCGCCGTACTCATCGCCCTGGTGGCCACGACGACCCCGCCGGCCGTCGCGGCCGACGGCCGCCCCTTCACCAACCCGCTCAAGTCCACCAAGGGCGCGGATCCGTGGCTGGAGTTCCACGACGGCGACTACTACCTGGTGACCACGACGTTCACCGGCGTCCTCGGCATGCGCAAGTCGCCGACCCTGGCGGGCCTCGCCACCGCGCCCACCGTCCAGGTGTGGTCGGACACCACATCGACCCGCGACACCAACATCTGGGCGCCGGAGATCCACTTCCTGAACGGCCACTGGTACCTGTACTACTCGGCCGGCCGGAGCGGGGTGGCCTGCTGCGACTCGCAGCGCACCCACGTCCTGGAGAGCTCCGGGGCCGACCCGATGGGCCCGTACACCTACAAGGGTTCGCTGACCGGATCCAACCTCACACCGGGCGGCTGGCTGATCGACGCGAGCGTGCTGAAGGCGAACGGCAAGCTGTACCTCGTCGGCAGCGGCTTCGTGAACGGCAGCACACAGAGCCTGGTCATCGCGCCGATGAGCAACCCGTACACCCTGGCGAGCAGCACCTTCACGGTCATCTCCGGTCCGACGCTGGACTGGGAACGGGTGGGATCCCCCGTCAACGAGGGCCCCGAGCCGCTGTACCACGGCGGTCGCACCTTCCTGTCGTACTCGGCGAGTTCCTGCCAGACGGCCGACTACAAGCTGGGGCAGCTGGAGTTGACCGGCTCGGACCCCCTGAGCCCCGCGTCCTGGACGAAGAAGCAGACGCCGGTCTTCCAGCGCAGCGACACGGCCGGTGTGTACGGCCCCGGCCACAACGGCTTCTTCACCTCACCGGACGGCACCCAGAACTGGATCGTCTACCACGCCAACTCCTCGTCGGGCGCCGGCTGCGGCAACGCCCGCACCACCCGCGCCCAGAAGTTCACCTGGAACGCCGACGGCACCCCGGACTTCGGCACCCCGGTCGCCCTCGGCACCTCCCTGCCCGGCCCGTCCGGCGAGAGCGCGGCCACCCCGACCGCGTACACCCTGGTCAACCGCAACAGCGGCAAGTGCCTGGACGTCGAGGGCGGCAGCACCGCCAACGGCACCAACATCCTCCAGTGGAGCTGCAACGGCGGCGCCCACCAGAAATGGCGGATCGAGGACCTCGGCGACGACACCGGTCGGCTCGTCAACGTGGCCACCGGCGGAGTGCTCGACGCGGCCGACTGCTCCACCGCCGACGGCGCCGACCTGCGTCAGTGGTCCTGGCTGAACAACAAGTGCCAGCGCAACCGGCTGGTGTACACGGCGACCGGCGACTACGTCCGGATCGTCAACGAGAACAGCGGCAAGGTCGCCGACGTGGCCAACTGCGGCACCGCCGACGGATCCGACGTACGCCAGTGGACCTGGCTGAACAACACCTGCCAGCAGTGGCGCCTCGTCCCCACCACCTGAGCACCCACCCCCCTCTCTGGAGAACTCCCTTGAGACGCAACGCCGTTCGGCTCCTCATGGCCGTCCTCGTGGCCGTGGCGGCCTGCCTCGCAGGAACCGTCCCCGCCGCCCAGGCCGCCGTGCCCGACTCCCCCGCCGTGACGTACACCAACCCGATCGCCTCGCAGCGGGCCGACCCGCACATCTTCAAACACACCGACGGCTACTACTACTTCACCGCGACGGTCCCCGCCTACGACCGCATCGTGCTGCGCCGGGCGACGACGATCCAGGGCCTGTCCACGGCGCCCGAGACGACGATCTGGACCAAGCACGCCAGCGGGGTGATGGGCGCGCACATCTGGGCGCCGGAGATCCACTTCATCGGCGGCAAGTGGTACGTGTACTTCGCCGCCGGTTCCACCAGTGACGTGTGGGCGATCCGGATGTACGTCCTGGAGGGCACCGGAGCCAACCCGCTCACCGCCGCCTGGACCGAGAAGGGCCAGATCAGGACCCAGTGGGAGAGCTTCTCCCTGGACGCCACGACCTTCGTGGTGAACGGCGTGCGCTATCTGGCCTGGGCGCAGCGCGACCCGTCGGTCGACAACAACACCGACGTCTACCTGGCGAAGATGTCCGACCCCTGGACCATCACCGGCACGCCGGTCCGGCTGTCGCGGCCGACGTACGCGTGGGAGACGGTGGGCTACAAGGTCAACGAGGGCCCGGCCGTCATCCAGCACGGCGGCAAGGTGTTCATGTCGTACTCCGCGAGCGCCACCGACAGCAACTACTGCCTGGGCCTGTTGTCCGCCCCGGCGAGCGCGAACCTGCTCAACTCGGCGTCCTGGACGAAGAGTCCGACGCCGGTCTTCACCAGCAACGCGGCCACCGGCCAGTACGGTCCGGGCCACAACTCCTTCACCGTCTCCGAGGACGGCAGGAGCGACGTCCTCGTCTACCACGACCGCAACTACAAGGACATCAGCGGCGACCCGCTCAACGACCCCAACCGCCGCACCCGCGTCCAGAAGCTGTACTGGAAGGCCGACGGCACCCCCGACTTCGGCATCCCGGTGGCCGACGGCGTCACCCCGCAGCGCTTCTCGTCGTACAACTACCCGGACCGCTTCGTCCGCCACTACGACTACCGCGCCCGGGTCGACACCAACGTCTCCCCGCTCGCGGACTCGCAGTTCAGGGTCGTCACCGGGCTGGCCGGCAGCGGCACCGTGTCCCTGGAGTCCGCCAACTTCCCCGGCTACTACCTGCGGAGCAACAACTTCGAGGTCCGGCTGGAGAAGAACGACGGGACGGCGGGGTTCGCCTCCGACGCCACCTTCCACCGGCGGGCGGGCCTGGCGGACTCGGCGGGCGTCTCCTACGAGTCGTACGCCTCCGCCGGACGCTACATCCGCCACTACGACTACCTGCTGAACGTACAGACGTTGAGCACGGCCACGGACCGGGCGGACGCCACGTTCTACGGTCAGTGAGCGAGGGGGTACGCACGGTCGGCGGCGCCCTCGTCGGAGGCGGGGGGTGCCCGGGGTACGCCTCCTCACCCATACCCGGTTGGGCCAAGTGTGTGAGCCGTATACGAACATCCGGCTGAGCAGCCCGGATTCCCTACGATCGGCCCGTGGCCTCCTTTCTGCTCGAACGCACCGCCCCGCTCCCTCTCGACGAGGCCTGGCGCCGCCTCACGGACTGGTCCCGGCACGGTGACGTGGTCCCGCTGACCCGGACCAGCGTGACCACACCGGGGCCCACGCACGAGGGCACGGTCTTCGTCGCCCGCTCGGGGCTCGGCCCGCTCTCCTTCACCGACCCCATGGAGGTCACCCTCTGGCGTCCCCCCACCGACGGCCTCCCCGGCCTGTGCCGCCTCGACAAACGCGGCCGCTTCATCACCGGCTGGGCCGAACTGGAGGTCCACCCCGGCCCCGGCGGCCGCACCCGCGTCCTGTGGCGCGAGGAACTCCACGTCCGACTCCTGCCCGGCTTTCTCGATCCCCTGCTGACGGCCTCGGCACGATATGTGTTCGGACGGGCCATGAACGGACTCCTGCGGCGCCGGTGACGACGGAGACGAAAACGGCGACAGCGGCGGATACCGGACGGGCCCGCCGGGAGGTCCACTTCGCCGCGGGCCGGGGTTCCGCGGCCTCGCGCCCGCGAGCTGCGCCTGCCGGCCGAGGCGGTGCGTGCGTCCCCGCGCCGGGACCCGCGCGCTCGACGTCGGCCTCGGACCGGGGGCCTACGCGGCGGCGCTCGTCGGCCTCGGGCGTCGCACGCTCGCCATCGACCGGGCGGAGTCGGCGGTGGCGGCCACCCGGGACCGGTACACCGCGGCCTGGAACCTCGCCCGCGCACCCGCCGGCCGGACTTCGAGGACGCGGCCGAGGTCTCGGCGCGGCTGCCCCGGGGGCCTTCGACCTCGTGACGATGCGGCTGCTCCTCGCGTTCACGGCCGACAGGCGGGCCGTCGCCGAGCGGGTCCGGGAACCGCCGACGCCGGGCGGGATCTGACGGGTGACGACACCCCTCACCGGACGGCTGCCCGAGGAACGCCGACGCATCGGGCTCACGCCCGAGGAGGTCGCCGTCGTCACGGACCGATGGCCGCGGGGCGAGGGCTATGACCGGGAGGCGGGCGGCCCGCACTGCTTCGTCCTGCGCGTACAGGGGCCCTCTGGGCTCGTGCCGGGCCGGGTGGCAGAGTGATCGGCATGACGCAGGCGCGGGCGGAAACGGTGGGCGGGGTCGAGGAGTTGGCGGTCGACGCGTTGCGTTGGCTGACCGGGAACGCGCGGGACGACGGGCGCGGTGGGGTCGGCTGGGCCACGCGGCCCTCCGACGAGCAGGTCAACCCGATGCTCTACAACGGCACCGCCGGGATCGTGCCGGTGCTGCTGGAGGCGTGGCGGCACTTCGGGGACGACGCGTACGCCGACACCGCCCTGCGCGCGGCGCGCGGGCTCGTGGCGGCGGTCGACGACTGCGAGGACAGTTCCCTGTACTTCGGGCTCACCGGTACGGCGCTCGTGCTGCGAGCCGTTCACGGGGAACTCGGTGACACCGACGCGGGCGTGGCCGCTGACAAGGCGCTGGGGATCGTACGGTCGCGGTTCGACGGGGCCCGGTGGGGCGAGCTGTTCGAGCTGATGGGCGGCAACGCCGGGATCGCCCTGGGCGCGCTGGAGGCCGGTGACGAGGAGTTCGCCGTGCGTGCGCTGGAGCCCTATCTGCGGGCCGCGGAGCCGGTTCCGGCAGGCGTGCACTGGGAGTTCCGAACCGGCAGGGACGGCCGGATGCACCATGTCTCGCACGGCACACTCGGAGTCGCGTACGCGCTGGCCCGCGTCGGCGCAGCGACCAAACGCGCGGACCTCGTCGAACTGGCCGAGGCGGCGGTCGCGGGTGTCGTGGCCCGCGACGAGGACGGACCCGACGGTTTCCTCGTCGCCCACTCCGACCCGGCACACCTTCCGGACCACAACCCCCGCCACAGCTACGGCTGGTGCCACGGCCCCGCCGGTGACGCCCAGGTGTTCCGCCTGCTCCGGGACGTCCTCGCCGACGCGCCCGCCTGGTCGGCCCTGGTGGACCGCTGCTGGCACACGGTGACCCACTCCGGCCTGCCGGACAGGCTGCGCCCCGGCTTCTGGGACAACCACGGGCGCTGCTGCGGCACCGCGGGCGTCCTGGCGCTGGCCTGCGACCGGATGGCCGAGCAGGACGATGGCCACGACTTCGCCGCCGTCCTCGTCGCGGACCTCGCCGACCGGGCGGTCCGGGACGCCGACGGCGCCCGCTGGTCCAACTTCGAGCACAAGGCCGTCCCGGGCGACCTCGAACCCCAGAACGGGTGGGCGCAGGGCGGCGCGGGCATCGCCCGGGAGTTGATGCGCTACGTCCGGCTGGGCCGGGGCGGCGATCCGGACTACGCGTTCGTCTGGCCCGACCAGCCGGCCGTGCGCCGTGCCGGTGTTCAGGCGACCGAGCCGATCCGTCCCGTCGGCACGGACGCCGTGTCGTGATGGATCGGCGTGTGCGCCCCGGTCAGTGAGGCCCCGCTGCCGCCCCGCCGGTCGGCGACGATCTCGGCGGCGATGGACAGCGCCGTCTCCTCCGGGGTCCGAGCCCCGAGGTCGAGGCCGATCGGCGACCTGAGCCGCGCCAACTCCAGCTCGGTGACGCCGACTTCGCGCAGTCGGTCGTTGCGGTCGAGGTGGGTGCGCCGGGAGCCCATCGCCCCGACGTAGGCGACCGGCAGCCGCAGCGCGAGCTTCAGCAGGGGGACGTCGAACTTGGCGTCGTGGGTCAGGACGCACAGGACGGTACGGGCGTCGACGTCCGTGCGCTCCAGATAGGTGTGCGGCCACTCGACGACGATCTCGTCGGCCTCGGGGAAGCGGGCCTTCGTCGCGAACACGGGCCGCGCGTCGCACACCGTGACATGGAAGTTCAGGAACCTGCCGACCTTCACCAGTGCCGAGGCGAAGTCGATCGCACCGAAGACGATCATGCGGGGCGGTGGGACGGACGACTCCACCAGCACCGTGAGCGGCGCCCCGCACCGCGATCCCCGCTCGCCGATCTCCAGGGTGCCGGTACGGCCGGCGTCCAGAAACGCGCCCGCCTCCGCCGCGACCGTGCGGTCCAGTTCGGGATGGGCGCCGAAGCCGCCGTCGTAGGCCCCCTCCGGGTCGACCAGCAGTGCGCGGCCCACGAGTTCGGCGGGGCCGGACACGATCCGTGCCAGGGCCGCCGACCGGCGGCCCGCGGCGGCGTCCAGCGCGGCGGTGACCACCGGACGGACCCGGTCGCCGGCCCGGACCGGCGTGACGAGGATGTCGATGATCCCGCCGCAGGTGAGGCCGACGGCGAACGCGTCGTCGTCGCTGTAGCCGAAGCGTTCCAGGACCGACTCCCCGTCTCGCAGGGCCTGTTGGCACAGGTCGTAGACCGCGCCCTCCACACAGCCACCGGAGACCGAGCCGATCGCCGTGCCGTCGGCGTCCACCGCGAGGGCGGCGCCGGGCCGGCGGGGTGCGCTGCCACCGACGGCCACGACGGTGGCGACGGCGAAGTCACGGCCCTGCTCGACCCACCTGTTGAGCTCCTCGGCGATGTCCAGCATCTCTCGGTCTCCTTGAACTGCGGTTGCGTGGAGGGCGGTCGGTGAGGGCGGCTAGTGGACGCCGAGCCAGCTCTCGATCGGGGCGAGGGCGAAGTACACCAGGAAGATCAGCGTCAGGCCCCACATGAAGGGGCCGATCTCCCGCGTCCTGCCCTGGGCGGTCTTGATGGCCGCATAGGAGATGACCCCGGCGGCGACACCGGCGGTGATGGAGTACGTGAACGGCATGACCACGACGGTGAGGAAGACCGGGATCGCGGTGGCCCGGTCGGCCCAGTCGACGTGCCGGGCGTTCATCATCATCATGGCGCCGATCACCACCAGGGCGGCGGCGGCCACCTCGCCGGGCACGATGGCCGTCAGCGGGGTGAAGAACAGACAGGCCGCGAAGAAGAGTCCGGTGACCACCGAGGAGAGGCCGGTGCGGGCGCCCTCGCCGACGCCGGTCGCCGACTCGACGAACACCGTCTGGCCGGACGCGCCCGCGACACCGCCGATCGCGCCGCCCGCGCCGTCGATGAACAGCGCCTTGGACAGGCCCGGCATCCGGCCCTGCCGGTCGGCGAGCTTCGCCTCCGTGCCGACGCCGATGATGGTGGCCATCGCGTCGAAGAAGCCGGCCAGCACCAGGGTGAACACGATCATGCCGACGGTCATCGCGCCGACCTCGCCCCAGCCGCCGAACTCGACCTGTCCGAAGATCGAGAAGTCCGGCATGGAGACCGCGCCGCCCTGCAGTTCGGGTGCGCCGCTCGCCCACTGCTTCGGGTCGATGACGTCCAGCGCGTTGAGGACCACGGCGAGGACCGTGCCGCCGACGATGCCGAGCAGGATCGCGCCGGGCACACCGCGCGCCTGGAGCATGAAGATCGCGAGGAGGGTGAGCGCGAAGAGCAGCACCGGCCAGCCGGCGAGTTCGCCGGTCGCGCCGAGGGAGACCGGGGTGGCCTTGCCCTGGTGCACGAACCCGGCCTTGTAGAAGCCGATCAGGGCGACGAACAGACCGATGCCCATGGTGATGGCGTGTTTGAGGGCCAGCGGGATCGCGTTCATGATCATCTCGCGCAGGCCGGTGACGACGAGCAGCATGATGACCACGCCGTACATCACGCACATGCCCATCGCCTGCGGCCAGGTCATCACGGGAGCGACCTGGGAGGCGAGGACCCCGGAGACGGAGAGGCCGGCGGCGAGGGCCAGGGGCACCTTGCCGAAGAAGCCCATCAGCAGCGTGCTGAGGGCCGCGGCGAACGCGGTCGCGGTGATCAGCGCCTGCTGGCCCAGCGTGTTCCCCGCGGCGTCCTTGCCGGACAGGATCAGGGGGTTGAGAAGGAGGATGTACGCCATCGCCATGAAGGTGGTGACACCGCCGCGCACCTCGCGCGCGACCGAGGATCCTCGGTGGGATATGTGGAAGTACCGGTCGAGCCGGGACCTGTCGGCGGGGACGCGGGGTTCTGAGTTCGCGGCCTCGGTCTCGGTCTCGGCCTCGGCCTCGGTGTTGGCCTCGGTCTCGGCGTTGGTCTTCGGTCGGAGTGGGTGTGGGGTCATGTGGGCCTTCTCCCAAGGTTCACAGGGGCACCCGGCCGTCGCGCTGGACTGCGGCGGGATTTGGGAAGGTGCACGACCCGGGGGACGGCCCGAGACGAACGGGGGGTTCTGCGCGGTGCGGTGTGGTCGTGTACTGGCTCGGGTGGTGCGGGTCGGTGGGCGGCTGCGGGTGCGTGGGGGCTGGTCGCGCAGTTCCCCGCGCCCCTGAAAAGCAGGGGCTGCGCCCCGTGCTTTCCGGGCCCGAAGAGGCCCTGTCCTTTACGGCCCGTAGGGCCGTGTCCTTCAGGGGCGCGGGGAACTGCGCGAGAAGCCCCACGCCCCCGCACGCGCCCACGAACCCGCACCACCCGAGCTCTCACGCGGCACGCCGCCCGACTGCTACGCCGTGCCCGTCAGGTGTTCCGGGCGGACCGGCGTCCTGTTCAGCTCCAAGCCCGTCGCGTCGCGGATCGCCGCGAGGACGGCCGGGGTCGACGACAGGGTCGGGGCCTCGCCGATGCCACGGAGCCCGTACGGCGCGTGGTCGTCGGCGAGTTCGAGCACGTCGACGGGGATGGTCGGCGTGTCGAGGATGGTGGGGATCAGGTAGTCCGTGAAGGAGGGGTTCCTGACCTTGGCGGTCTTCGGGTCGACGATGATCTCCTCCATGACCGCCACGCCGAGACCCTGGGTGGTACCGCCCTGGATCTGGCCGATCACGGACAGCGGGTTGAGCGCCTTGCCGACGTCCTGGGCGCAGGCCAGTTCGATGACCTTGACCAGGCCGAGTTCGGTGTCGACCTCGACGACCGCGCGGTGGGCGGCGAAGGAGTACTGGACGTGTCCGAAGCCCTGTCCGGTGCGCAGGTCGAAGGGTTCGGTGGGGCGGTGCCGCCACTCGGCCTCGATCTCGACGGCCTCGTCGTCGAGGACGTCGACCAGGTCGGCGAGGACCTCGCCGCCGTCGGTGACGACCTTGCCACCCTCCAGGAGCAGTTCGGCGGTGGCCCAGGCGGGGTGGTAGGAGCCGAACCTGCGGCGCCCGATCTCCAGGACCTTCTCCCGGACCAGCTCGCAGGAGTTCTTGACGGCGCCGCCGGTGACGTACGTCTGCCGCGACGCCGAGGTCGAACCCGCCGAACCCACCCGGGTGTCGGCCGGGTTGATCGTCACCCGGGTGACGCCCAGCTCGGTGCGGGCGATCTGCGCGTGGACGGTGACCCCGCCCTGGCCGACCTCCGCCATCGCGGTGTGCACGGTGGCCACCGCCTCACCGCCGACGACCTCCATGCGGACCTTGGCCGTCGAGTAGTCGTCGAAGCCCTCGGAGAAGCCGACGTTCTTGATGCCGACCGCGTAGCCGACCCCGCGGACGACGCCTTCGCCGTGCGTGGTGTTGGAGAGACCGCCGGGGAGCTGCCGTACGTCGGCCGCCTCGCCGGCCGAGAGCCACTGCTGCTCCGGCGGCATCGGCATCGCCTTGACGCGGCGCAGGAGCTCGGCGACCGGTGCCGGTGAGTCGACGGGCTGGCCGGTCGGCAGGAGCGTGCCCTGCTCCATCGCGTTGAGCTGGCGGAACGCGATCCGGTCCATGCCGACCGCGTCGGCCAGCTTGTCCATCTGGGCCTCGTAGGCGAAGCACGCCTGGACCGCGCCGAAGCCGCGCATGGCGCCGCAGGGCGGGTTGTTGGTGTAGAGGGCGATGGCCTCGATCTCGACGTCGTCGACGACGTACGGGCCGGCGCCCAGCGAGGAGGCGTTGCCGACGACCGCCGGGGAGGCGGAGGCGTACGCGCCGCCGTCCAGCACGATCCGTGCCTTGAGGTGGGTGAGTTTGCCGTCCTTGGTCGCCCCGTGCTCGTAGGAGAGCTTGGCGGGGTGGCGGTGGACGTGTCCGAAGAAGGACTCGAAGCGGTTGTAGACGATCTTGACGGGCTTGCCGGTGCGCAGCGCCAGCAGACAGGCGTGGATCTGCATCGACAGGTCCTCGCGGCCACCGAACGCACCGCCGACGCCGGACAGCGTCATCCGCACCTTGCTCTCGGGCAGACCGAGGACGGGTGCGATCTGGCGCAGGTCGGAGTGGAGCCACTGGGTGGCGATGTAGAGGTGGACGCCGCCGTCCTCGTCGGGCACGGCGAGGCCGGACTCGGGGCCGAGGAAGGCCTGGTCCTGCATGCCGAAGGTGTACTCGCCCCTGACGACGAAGTCGGCCTTCTTGGCAGCCTCCTCGACGTCGCCGCGGACGATCGGCTGGCGGTGCACGATGTTCGGGTGCGCGACATGGCCGACGTGGTGGTCGTCGCGGCCCTCGTGGATCAGGATCGCGTCCGGCGCGGTCGCGGAGGCCTCGTCGGTGATGACCGGCAGTTCGCGGTAGTCGACCTTGATCTTGGCGGCGGCGCGGCGCGCGGTCTCCGGGTGGTCGGCGGCGACGATGGCGACCGGTTCGCCGTGGTGGCGCACCTTGCCGTGCGCGAGGACCGGGGTGTCCTGGATCTCCAGGCCGTAGTTCTTCACGTCGGTCGGCAGGTCGTCGTAGGTCATGACGGCGTGGACGCCGGGCAGGGCGAGCGCCTCGCTGGTGTCGATGGACACGATCTCGGCGTGCGCGACCGTGGAGCGCAGGATCTGGCCCCAGAGCATGTCCTCGTGCCACATGTCGGACGAGTACGCGAACTCTCCGGTGACCTTGAGGGTGCCGTCGGGGCGGAGCGTGGACTCGCCGATGCCGCCCTTGGTCTTCGAGCCCTGGGTGATCTTGACGGGTGCGCCGCTGGTGGGTTTCGCAGACATGGTCAGACCGCCTCTCCCTGCCGGGCGGCCGCCAGGCGGACCGCGTCCATGATCTTCTCGTAGCCGGTGCAGCGGCAGAGGTTGCCCGACAGGGCCTCGCGGATGTCCGCGTCGGTGGGGGTCGGGTTGCGCTCCAGCATCTCGTCGGCGGCGACCAGCAGACCGGGCGTGCAGAAGCCGCACTGGACGGCGCCGGCGTCGATGAACGCCTGCTGGACGGGGGAGAGTTCGGTGCCCTCGCCGGTCTGGGAGTCCTGTCCCCGGGCCGCCCACCGCTGGGCGTCCTGGAGGGAGGTGCCACAGGCGCCGGAGGCGCAGCCGCCGTGTTCGGCGCGCTGTTTGGCGAAGTCCGCGAGGCCCTCGACGGTGACGACCTCGCGCCCCTCGACCTGGCCGGCGGCGACCAGGCACGAGCACACGGGCACGCCGTCCAGGCGGACGGTGCACGACCCGCACTCCCCCTGCTCGCAGGCGTTCTTGGAGCCGGGCAGGCCCATCCGCTCGCGCAGCACGTACAGCAGGGACTCGCCCTCCCAGACGTCGTCGGCTTCCTGCGGGCGGCCGTTGACCGTGAAATTGACGCGCATCAGGCGACACTCCCCTTCTGATGTGTCCGGCCGTCCGTGCCGCGGTACGACTCCCAGGTCCAGGTCAGGGTGCGGCGGGCCATGACGCCGACCGCGTGGCGGCGGTAGCTCGCCGTGCCCCGGACGTCGTCGATCGGGTTGCAGGCGGCCGAGCACAGCTGGGCGAACTGCTTGGCGACCGACGGGGTGATGATCCTGCCGTTGTCCCAGAAGCCGCCCTCTTCGAGCGCCGCGTTCAGGAACTCCTCGGCCGCCTTGGCCCGGACGGGCGTGGGCGCGGCCGAGCCGATGCCGGTGCGGACCGTGCGGGTGTCGGGATGCAGGGCCAGACCGAAGGCGCAGACCGCGATGACCATGGCGTTGCGGGTGCCCACCTTGGAGTACTGCTGCGGGCCGTCGGCCTTCTTGATGTGGACGGCCCGGATCAGCTCGTCGGCGGCGAGCGCGTTGCGCTTCACGCCGGTGTAGAACGCGTCGATCGGGATCAGCCGCGTACCGCGCACGGACTCGGCCTCGACCTCGGCGCCGGCCGCGAGGAGGGCCGGGTGGGCGTCACCGGCGGGCGAGGCGGTGCCGAGGTTGCCGCCGACGCCGCCGCGGTTGCGGATCTGCGGGGAGGCGACCGTGTGGGAGGCGAGGGCCAGGCCGGGCAGTTCGGCGCGCAGGTTCTCCATGATCGCGGTGTACGGGACGGAGGCGCCGAGCCGCACACTCTCCTCGCCGGCCTCCCATTCGTAGAGGTCGCCGACGCGGGTCAGGTCGAGCAGGTACTCGGGCCGGCGGTGGTCGAAGTTGATCTCGACCATCACGTCGGTGCCACCCGCGATCGGCACTGCGGTGGGGTGCTCGGCCTTGGCGGCGAGCGCCTCCTCCCAGCTGGCGGGGCGAAGGAAGTCCATGACCGGCTCTCTTCATCGTCTTGTGGGTCGTACAGATCGAGCCATTCCGTGTGCGGCGGGCCCGGCTCGTTCATGTGCTGTTTACGCGGAGTGGGCCCAGTACACAGCGCCGTACGCCGAGCGGGTCAGTCACGGAAACCATGAAGGAGTTGGCTGGCCAGGGAGGCCATCTTGTAGATTCATCTGAACGGAGGCCATCGGAAACCTCCTCGTTTTCGTAGGGAAACGCGAGGCGCACCCCAGGTGACCTGGGACACGGCCCCTCGCGCGGGACCTGTCAGGATTCCGCGAGATCCATCGTAGTTTTCGAGACAAAAAGACGAGAGAAAGAACGGCGGCGACGAGAATGCGGCTGCGCGCACTGCTGGACACCGACGCGCTGGGCCTGCGGCTGCTCGGCGGCGGGGACGAGCTGGACCGCACCGTGCGCGGGGTGATGACCACGGACCTGCGCGACCCCAGCCGCTATCTCACGGGCGGGGAACTGGTCCTGAGCGGTCTGGCCTGGCGCCGGGACGCCGCCGACGCCGAACCCTTCGTCCGCATCCTGGTGCAGTCCGGGGTGGTCGCGCTGGCGGCCGGCGAGGCCGAGCTCGGGGCCGTCCCCGAAGACCTGGTGGCGGCCTGCGCCCGGCACCGGCTGCCGCTGTTCGCGGTGCACGAGTCGGTGGCGTTCGCGACGATCACCGAGCACGTCGTACGTCAGGTCTCCGGCGAGCGCGCAGGGGACCTCGCGGCCGTCGTGGACCGGCATCGGCGGATGATGACCGCGGGCCCGGCGGGCGGCGGCCCAGACGTGGTCCTGGACCTGCTCGGCTCGGACCTGGACCTGCGCGCCTGGGTGCTCTCCCCCACCGGGCGGCCGATCGCGGGCTCGAAGGCGGCCGGCACCGCACTGCCGGCCGACCTGTGCGCGAAGCTCGCGGCCGAGCACCTGGCGGCCGTCCGTTCGGGCCGGCGCGGCCCGCACCGGGTGACGCCGGGCCCGGCGCCCTCGGGGACGTTCTCGCTCTTCCCCGTCCGCGGCGGCGGACACTCCGCGCAGGGCTCCCGGGACGTGCGCGAGACGGTCCTGTCGGACTGGCTGCTGGCCGTCGAGGCGGACGCCGGGGACTGGCCGGAGGAACGGCTGGACCTGCTCCAGGGCGTCACCCAGCTGATCTCGGTCGAGCGCGACCGGCGGGACGCCGCGCGCACGGTGCGCAGACGGCTCGCCCAGGAGGTCCTGGAGCTGGTGCAGACGGGTGCCGCGCCCTCGGAGATCGCCGCCCGGCTGCGGGTGGCCGCGCCGGTCCTGCTGCCCGGGCTGGGTGCGGCGCCGCACTGGCAGGTGGTCGTGGCCCGCGTCGAGTGGCAGGGCGGTGACCTGGAGGGCGGGCCGATCGCCCAGGCGCTCCTGGAGGAGATCCTCGTCGACCCGCTGTCCACGGGCCCGGAGCCCTCCGACCGGATCGCGGTGGCCCACACCGGGGACGAGGCCGTCGCGCTCGTGCCGCTGCCGGCGGTGTCCTCGGAGCACGACGGCTCGGAGGCGGGGATCCTCGCCGACCAGCTCCTGGAGTCCGTACGGGGGCCGCTGTCGGCGGGCCTCGACGACGACGGGCGGGTCACCCTCGGCGTCAGCGCGTCCGTGCACTCGGCGGAGGGGCTGCGCGGCGCGCTGGAGGAGGCCCGGCACGCCCGCCGGGTCGCGGCGGCCCGCCCCGGCCGGGTGTGCGCGGCCGGTCATCAGGAACTCGCCTCGCACGTCCTGCTGCTGCCCTTCGTCCCCGACGACGTGCGGCGCGCCTTCACGGCGCGGCTGCTGGACCCGCTGCGCGACTACGACCGCCGGCACCGCGCCGAACTGATCCCCACCCTGGAGGCGTTCCTCGACTGCGACGGCTCCTGGACGCGCTGCGCGGCCCGTCTCCACCTGCACGTCAACACGCTGCGCTACCGGGTGGGACGGATCGAGCAGTTGACGAGCCGTGACCTCTCGCGACTGGAGGACAAGCTGGATTTCTTCCTGGCACTGCGGATGAGCTGAACCCTCGGGAGCGGATCGGCGGCCGATCAGTCCCACGACTTTGTGAAATCCTTCACCCACCCCCTTGGCCCGGCGGGTGGATTCGTGCTGAGATGCCGCCACCACTCAAGGCTCGATGGCGTGCTCGGGGAGGGCAACGTGGCGTATACCGCCATGTCTGGGAACGGAACGACCGCCGGAGACGATCCCCTCCAGACCGCGGTATGGCGGCTGCGCTCCCGCGCCTGCTGGGCAGATGCCGCCGCCCTGCTCCAACCGGTCACCGCACAGGCCTCGCTCCAGCGGGCGTCCCTGCTGGTGGAGCGGTGTCTGTACACCGAGCAGGGCTGGGAGCAGGCCGAGGACGCGCTGCGCACGGCCGAGGCGCTGGCCCACAGCGACGACGAGCGCGGCGCGGCCGCTTGTGAACGCGGGCAACTTGCCTACGCGGCCACGCTGCACGGCGTACGGGACCGCGCCGACGAGGCGCGGGCTGCGCTCGGCCGGGCGGCGGCGCTGATCGCTCCGGGGACTCCCGGGCGGGCCCTGCTCGACTTCCGGCGGGGGCTGCTGGCGGAGAACCTGGCGCACTCCCCGCAGTCGGCGCGGGCCGCGTACCGGCGGGCGCACGCGGGGGCCACCGCCCATCCCGATCCACTGCTGCTCTCCTTCACCTGGCGTCATCTCGCCGGACTCGCCCTGCGGGAAGGGGAGTTGGCGGAGGCGCGGCACGGGTTCGCCGAATCGCTGCGGATCCGTGAGGAGTTGGGCTATCTCGTCGGGACGGCTCCGGCGCTCGCGTCGCTGGCGGACGCGGAGGTGGAGCCGGAGGCGACGCGCCTGCGGGCGGAGGCCCGGCGGCTCTTCCAGCTCCTGGGGGGCGTACCGACGTGGCTGGCACGGCAGTTGGAGACGGTGCCTCCGGCGGCGACGGCGTAACCGCCGGCTCCGGCGGGCGCCCGCCGCTGCCCGCGGGCGCCTTCGAGCGCCCGCGGTTCAGGCTCCGGTGAAGTGCTCCCCGACCAGCGCCCGGACCACGTCCAGGTCGCGGGCGATCAACGCGTCGAGCAGCGCGGTGTGTTCCGCCGCGTCGGCCACCAGCTCGCCCCGTCCGCGCGAGGCGGGGCCGCCGACCAGGGGCCACTGGGCGCGGCGGTGGAGGTCCTCGGCGATCCGGGCCAGCTGCCGGTTGCCGGAGAGTGTGAGCAGCGCGCGGTGGAAGGCGCGGTCGGACTCGGCGTAGGTCGCCCGGCAGCCGGAGGAGGCGGCGCGCATGGTCGCCTCGGCGAGCGGGCGCAGCTCGGCCCAGCGTTCCACCGGCACCGTACGGGCCAGGCGGAGCATCACGGGGACTTCGATCAGGGAGCGGATCTCGGCGAGTTCCGCCAGTTCGCGCCGGCCGCGTTCGACGACCCGGAAGCCCCGGTTGGGGACGACCTCGACGGCGCCCTCCAGGGCGAGTTGCTGCATCGCCTCGCGGACGGGCGTCGCCGAGACGCCGAAGCGGTCGGCGAGGGCGGGTGCGGAGTAGACCTCGCCGGGCCGGAGGTCGCCCGCGACCAGAGCGGTGCGCAGGGCGTCGACGATCTGTCCGCGGACGGAGGACCGCTGGACGGCCGGGCGGGGCCGCGGGAGGGGCGGTTCGCTGTGGGTGTGCTCACCACGCGCCGCTTCGGGGGCGGCGGGCCGCCCCCGTTCCCTGCCCGTGGGCCCGGGCTGCGCCGGCACCCGGGCCGTGTCCGCGGGAACGCCCGTCCCGGCGGAGCCCTGCGCACCCTGCTTCACGGGGTCCTCCTCCGGACGTGTCGGTACTTGGGGTCATTACGGCGGGTTGTTACTCGTCCGTCAAGAAGATTAGGCGCATAAACCGACAGTTCAAATTTCGATAGTTTTGGGTAAGGTAAGCCTTACCTTTAAGCGCTCGCGAATCGGTGGTCCTCCATGCCCGTCCCGCTGCCCGCGCCCCGCTCGGCCGTCACGGACGCATTCACGCAGGTCACCGAGGTTTTCCCGGGTTTCACGGTTGCCGAGCTGAACCCCGGCGAGCAGGCCCCGCGGGGCGGCGGCTGGATCACCGCGGCCGACCTCGCGACGGGCGGGACCGGCCTGGAGACCTTCCTCGCCTGGGACGACGCCCAGGTCCGGCGGGACCACGGCCGCCCGGGCCGCCCGGACGTGATCGCGAGCTTCGGCCTGCACCGGTACGCGTGGCCGGCCTGCCTGCTGATCACCGTGCCGTGGTTCCTGCACCGCCGGGTACCACGCTTCCCCGTGACACATGTCTCCTACGACCGCACCGAGGGCCCCATGTCCTTCGCCGTGCGCCCCGGCCCTTTCGCCTGCCTGCCACACGACCCGGCGGCGGCACTCCCCGGCGCCCGGGTCGTCCCCGACGAGGAGGCACTGCGGGCCGAGGTGCGGGCGGCGGTCGCCGAGCACATGGAACCGGTGCTCGCCGGGTTCGGGCCGCCGATGCGACGGCGCGGCCGGGCCCTGTGGGGCATGGTGACGGACGAGATCGTCGAGGGGCTCTGGTACGTCGCCGGGCTGCTCGGGGAGAGCGAGCGGCTGCGGGCCGAGCGCGAGCTGGAACTGCTGCTGCCGGGCTCGACCCGGCCCTACGTCGGCACGGCGGGCTTCCGGGTGCTGACCGGACCGCTGGGCGAGCCGCTGCCCACCCGGGACCGGGCGAGCTGCTGCATGTACTACACCCTGGACCCGGACGACACCTGCGCCACCTGCCCGCGCACCTGTGACACGGTCCGGGTCGCCAAGCTCACGGCGGCCGCCGCCAGTTGAGGCACCCTCAGGCGGGCGCGTGATCATCCGTCCCGTAAGATCACTCCGGACCGGGACGCCCGCCGGGTTACAGGCAATTCACAACTTCCTCACTTGCCGCAGGAACTTTCCGTGGAACCACCCGTACGGGTAGTCTTATTCGAACTCAACTCCCGCCCCTCACGCGGCAGTTCGAGCAGAACGCCGCCCTGGGCATCCCCTTGCACTTCCTTGGCGGCCTCTTGCCCCGAAAACGCCTGAGGGCCGTCGGGATTGGGCCACTATGGCGGGCGTTACCGCCCTATCCCAATGCAAGGGACCCCAGATGAGACTGACCGACATATCGCTGAACTGGTTGCTTCCGGGCGCCGTCTTGCTCCTGGGCATGCTGGCGGCGGTTGCGGTTCTGGCGCGCGGGAAACGCTCCGTGGCGAAGGACTCGCGTGCGGACGACTCGTGGGAGCGCAGCGAGGAGCGCCGCAGGCGCAAGGAGGCCATATACGGCACCGCCTCCTATGTGCTGCTCTTCTGCTGTGCGGCGGTGGCCGCCGCACTCTCCTTCCACGGCCTGGTCGGCTTCGGCCAGCAGAACCTCAACCTGACCGGCGGCTGGGAGTACCTGGTCCCGTTCGGCCTGGACGGCGCGGCGATGTTCTGCTCCGTGCTCGCCGTCCGCGAGGCCAGCCACGGTGACGCCGCTCTCGGCTCCCGGATACTCGTGTGGACGTTCGCGGGCGCCGCGGCCTGGTTCAACTGGGTGCACGCGCCCCGGGGTTTCGGCCACGACGGTGCGCCCCAGTTCTTCTCCGGCATGTCCCTGTCGGCGGCCGTGCTCTTCGACCGCGCCCTGAAGCAGACCCGCCGGGCCGCCCTGCGCGAGCAGGGTCTGGTGCCGCGTCCGCTGCCGCAGATCCGTGTGGTCCGCTGGCTGCGGGCGCCCCGTGAGACCTACAAGGCCTGGTCGCTGATGCTCCTTGAGGGCGTGCGCAGCCTGGACGAGGCGGTCGACGAGGTCCGTGAGGACAAGCGCGAGAAGGAGGCCGCCCGACTGCGTCGGCGCGGCGAGGAGCGCGTGGAGCGGGCCCAGCTCAAGGCGATCAGCCGGGGTCACCGCGGGTTCGTCGGCCGCGGCCGGCAGTTGGAGACGCAGGCCACCCTGGAGCGCGGCCCGTCGGACCGGGTCACTTCGGAGCCTGCCATATCCGCGGAACAACTGCCCGTACGCCAGCGGCCCTCCCTGCAGCCCGTCCGCAAGGCCGCTGACCCTGTCACCGTCGACCTCACCGCGGAGGACGACACCATGGCCCTCCCGCGTCTCGACTCCCTGGAGCGCAAGCTCAAGGACCTGGAGCAGCAGTTCGGCTAGTAACAAGCGGGCGTACGGGGCGGGGTGCGACTCCTGGGAGTCGCACCCCGCCCCGTTTCTCGGTGGGTCCGGTTCACGCGGCGCCCGCGTCCAGCTCGAACCACACCACCTTCCCCACTCCGTGCACCCGCACGCCCCACGCGTCCGCGAGGGACTGCACGAGGACCAGGCCCCGGCCGTGCGTACCGTCGTCGGCGTTCGGTACGCGCAGTCTGGGCCTGCGGGCCACGAAGTCGCGTACCTCCACCCGCAGACCACGTGGTCCGACGGTGGCCGTCAGCAGCGCGTCGTGGTCGGTGTGGATGATCGCGTTGGTGACGAGTTCGCTGGTCAGCAGCTCCGCGACCTCTGATCGCCCGGGCCTGCCCCAGTGCCGTAGCAACTCGCGCAGCGCCCTGCGCGTCTCGGGCACGGCCGTCAGGTCCGCCCGTCCGAGTCTGCGTTTGAGCTGTGGCGCCGGCGCCTCGTCCCTGACGCTGTCGGCCCTGTCCTCCACTGTGTCCGCCGAGAAGGCCCCTATTGCCGTGGGACCGCCTCCTCGTGCCTGCCTCTTCATGACCCCCGCCCGCGTGCCGATGTCGGTTCCCCTCCTGTTCGAACACGTTCACGGGGATCCATGCCCCCCAGTTCACGCGCCAGTCATGTCGAATCGTCAACGACCAGGTGTTCGGCCATCCTTGGGGACCTGCGCGAGGGCGGACGCGGTGGCCCGGGGCGGGGGCGGGCCCTCCTGATCACGCCTCCCGGACGGTCCCGGAACAGCCGTGCACGAGGACCGACCGCTGGTGGAAGCTCCGCCGGAACATGCCGTGCGCCGATGCGTGGGGCACGCCCGGTACCGGGCACGCGCGCCGGGGTTCCGGTCCGTACGGCACCTGCCGGACCGGCCGGTGCGGGGAAAGCCCAGGTCGACGGGGTCGTTCCGGTTGGGGGGCGTCTCCCGGAGGAACGGGCGGGCGGCGCGTCGAGGCGGTGATCGGCTACGGCCGCGCGGGGGACGGACCCGGCTGCGGGGCGCGGGGGCGGCCGTACGACACGACGGGCGGGCCCCGGAGGGGTGTGCGCCCGTCCGACCGCCCGCTGCCGGGGACCTTCCGGCACCGGCGTCCGTCGGCCCCGCGGTACCGCACGTCTTCGGGCCTACGCACCCGGGCGACGCCCTGACCGCGGGTCATGGGCCGATCTGCCCACTCCCGTCTGCCGATCTCGCCGTACTCGACGAAGCGGTGGGGCCGTTGGTCCTCGACTGCTCCCGGACGCCGAAAGCCCGGCGGGAGGGACGGGCTCCGGTTTCGGACTCCCCGGCCGTGCGGCCGTCCTCTCCCCGCCGACGAAACTGTCCGGAAACCATTGGTGGGTCACCCGAGGACTCAGGGTGACCGGCCGCACGGAACGGCCGCGGCCCGAATCCCCCCTGGATTTCGGGCCGCGGCCGTCGCGGATCCGCACGCAGCGGCCACGGCCGCGTGCGGCGCCGTCACTTCCCGCCGACGCCCTTGTCGCCGATGTGGAAGATGCGATGCCCGCGGTTCATGTCGACGACGAGCTTGGTCGTCGAGCCGTCGCCCCAGGTCAGCGTGATGCCGGCCTCGGTGTGGTCGGCGGTGCCGTTGTCGGTGACCTTCCAGCTCACCGGGACGTTCTGGGCGCGCAGGACACCGTCCGCGTGGTTCTTCGCCTCCCAGGCCTTCAGCTCCTTGCCGAAGCCGGCCGTCAGGTAGTAGCCGCGCAGTTCGTCGGAGAGCCTGCCGCCCCCGTCGGGGTCGCTCTTGGCGTCGATGTAGGCGCCGTAGAAGTCGGCGATACGGGTGATCGGGTCAGTCGGCTTGCCGCTGATGCTGCGCGGTGCCCCGGCGGACGCCTGGGCGGTCACGCCGAGGCCGAGGACCAGGGCGAGGCCGGTGGCCAGGGCGGTTCGGCGCCGTACGGCGTTGGTCTTGTTCACGTGCGTTCCCCGTTTTCCGTGTGCGTCGTGCGTCGCTCTTCGGACTGTCTCGGCAAGTGGTGCGGGGGCCGCCCGCCCGACCCCCGTGCGGGAGGGCGGCCCCGGATTCCGCGGCGGTCGCGGTCAGTACAGCTTGTTCACCGCGGTCCTGGTCGTCTTCTTGAAGGCCTTCACGGGCGCGTCGTCGAAGTCGCCCATCTGCCCCCACTCCACGACGGTGACGGTCCGGCCGTCCCGCCCGACGGAGTACAGGCTGATGTCCGTGGCCCCCCACGAGGTGTTGGTGTGCAGCCCGTGCACGCTGGCGCCCTCCTCCACCGGCAGGGTGCCGTAGCTCTTGTAGGTGGCCTCGATCTCCGGGTCCTGCTCGGCGCGGTCCGCGCAGGAGCGGATCTCCTTGTTGAGGCGCGTGGCGAGCGCCTTGGCCTTGGCGGTGCTGCCGACGACCACGGTGAGCTGGCGGGCGCTCGTCTCCAGGTCGGTGCGGAAGTCGCGGTAGCGGGAGTCGTAGGCGAGGAGTGCGTCCTTCAGGCAGAACCGCAGCTCGTCCGGAACGCCGTCGGTGACCTTGCCGGCGGTCCACGCGGAGGAGGGGTGCGGCGGCAGTTCGGAGGCCGCGAGGAATTTCGGCGCGGCGGCGGCCTTCGTGACGGCGACCGGGGCCGGCTGGGCTTCGGCCTGAACCGCGAGTGCGGCGCCGAGCGTGACGCTCGTGATAGCCAGTACGGTGAGCGCGTTTGCTCGGATGTGCTTGGGCATGGGTGTCCCCCGTGGACGAGTGCATGGGTGTGGGTTGTGCCGCCGCGACGCCGGATGGTCGGTCCGGCCTTCGTCGGTGCGACACCAAGAGCATCAGCGGTCACAGCGGGCGGGCGCAACAGGGGATGCCCGATCCACCACGGTGGAACCGTCCCAGCCCATCTGACGTGCAGGTATATGGAGTGCCTGGGATACGGATCCGGGCCGGACGGGGGAACGGTGTCGGCACCACAGGACCAGGTCGGGGAATTCGCTGCGCTGCTGACGCGGCTGAAGGAACGGACGGACCGCAGTTACGGTTCGCTGGCCCGCCGCCTCAACATGAACACCTCCACGCTGCACCGGTACTGCGCCGGCGAGGCGGTCCCCCAGGACTTCGCCCCCGTGGAGCGGTTCGCGGCGCTGTGCGGGGCGTCGGCGGAGGAGCGGCTGGAGCTGCACCGCGCGTGGCTGCTGGCGGTGGCGGCACGGCAGCGACCGCGGGCGGCGGAGACCGTGTCCGCGGACACGGACCCCATGGACCCCGCGGACCCCGGAGAGGCGGCCGGGGACGCGAACCCCGCGGCGGCGCCCTCTCCGGAGACCGGCTCCGCGGCGACGGCTTCCACGGAGACCGGCCCCGCGGTGGAGGGCGCCGCCGCGGAGACCGCACCCGTGGGCAACGTCCCCGCTCCCCCGCCCGGCCGCTGGTACCGAAGTCGACGCACCCTGGTGTCCGCGGCCGTCGTGGCGGTGCTCCTCGTGACCGTGGGCAGCCTCGCGGCCCTGCCCTCCTCAAAGAAGGGTTCGGCCGACTCCGCGGAGTCCTCGCGTGGCCCGTCACGTACGACCGCACCGGGCACCCCCGGCAGTCCCCCGGCCACCTCGCCGAGCCCCTCCGCCACCACCGGCTCCCCCTCGGCCAAGGGCACCGCGTCGAAGAAGCCCTCCGACGGCCCCCAGGGGAGCGGCAGACCCTCGGGAAGCCATGAGCGGGACGGCGGCGGCACTCCCGACGTGCCGCTCACCTGGACGGCCGACTCCCAGATCTGGTCGCTCGGCTGCGGCCACGACTACGTCGTCGACAAGCAGCCCGCGCAGGTCCCGCCGCCGCCGTCCTCGCAGGACGCGGCGATCTGGGCGGCGTCCCAGAACGCCGTGCACGGCGGGGACACGAACGTACGGATCTCGGTGCAGGGGCGGACCTCAACGGCCGTCGTCCTGGAGGCGCTGCGGGTCCGGGTCGTCGGACGCGCCGACCCCGCCCCCGGCAACGCCTTCTCCATGGACCAGGGCTGCGGCGGAGCCGTCACCCCCCGCTACTTCGACGTCGACCTGGACATCGACCGCCCCCTCGCCCGCCCGGTCGCGGGCAACGACACGGGCACGCCCATCCCCGCGATGCGGCTGCCGTACCGCGTCTCGGCCGAGGACCCCGAAGTGCTGCTGGTCACGGCGAAGACCGACGGCTGCGACTGCCGCTGGTACCTGGAGCTGGACTGGTCCTCCCAGGGCCGCACCGGCACGGTCCGCATCGACGACCACGGCCGCCCGTTCCGCACGACCTCCATCAAGGGCCTGCCGCGCTACTGGTACGCCACGGAGGGCTCCGAGCGCCGGTGGGTGGAGCGGACGGACTAGGGCCGGGGACCTGACCGGCCGGACCGGCCCTAAGGGCGCGGCACGTTGCGGAGGTTGGAGCGGGCCATCTGGAGCATGCGCCCCACTCCCCCGTCCAGCACGATCTTCGAGGCGGACAGCGCGAAGCCGGTCACCATCTCGGCGCTGATCTTCGGCGGAATGGACAGGGCGTTGGGGTCGGTGACGATGTCGACGAGGGCGGGACCCTTGTGCTTGAAGGCCTCCTTCAACGCCCCGGCGAGCTGTTTGGGCTTCTCGACGCGCACTCCGTGGGCGCCACAGGCGCGGGCCACGGCGGCGAAGTCGGGGTTCTTGTTGGTGGTGCCGTAGGAGGGGAGTCCAGCGACCAGCATCTCCAACTCGACCATGCCGAGGGAGGAGTTGTTGAAGAGGACGACCTTCACCGGCAGGTCGTACTGCACGAGGGTGAGGAAGTCGCCCATCAGCATGGAGAAGCCGCCGTCGCCCGACATGGAGACGACCTGTCGCTCCCGGTCGGTGAACTGGGCGCCGATCGCCATCGGCAGCGCGTTCGCCATCGAGCCGTGGGAGAAGGAACCGATCACCCGGCGGCGGCCGTTGGGCGTGATGTACCGCGCGGCCCAGACGTTGCACATGCCGGTGTCGACGGTGAACACGGCGTCCTCGTCGGCGAGTTCGTCCAGGACGGAGGCCACGTACTCGGGGTGGATCGGGACGTGCTTCTCGACCTTGCGGGTGTACGCCTTGACCACGCCT
The DNA here is from genome assembly GCF_055578825.1 of Streptomyces sp. NPDC032822. NCBI lineage: Bacteria > Bacillati > Actinomycetota > Actinomycetes > Kitasatosporales > Streptomycetaceae > Streptomyces > Streptomyces sp. NPDC032822. The sequence goes on from NZ_JBVIOL010000005.1 coordinate 204,144, forward strand.
TCCAGGGCGTCGGCGTGCTTCTTCAGCATCCGGTCGAGGAAGCGCCGGTCGGTCTTCTCCCGCACCCGGGGTGTGAGGCAGCGCAGGGTCTCCTTCACATCGCCCCACACGGCGAGATCGAGCCTGGAGCGGCGGCCCAGGTGCTCGGGGCGGACGTCGACCTGGGCGATCTTGACGTCGTCGGGAAGGAACGCGTTGTACGGGAAGTCGGTGCCGAGCAGGATCAGCAGATCGCACTCGTGGGTGGCCTCGTAGGCGGCGCCGTAGCCGAGGAGGCCGCTCATGCCGACGTCGTAGGGGTTGTCGTACTGGATCCACTCCTTGCCCCGCAGGGCATGCCCCACCGGGGACTTGAGCTTCTCCGCGAACTCCATGACCTCGGCGTGCGCGCCCGCCGTGCCGCTGCCGCAGAACAGGGTGATCCGGTCCGCCTGGTCGATCATCTCGACGAACCGGTCGAGCTCGGCGTCGCCGGGGCGGACGGTGGGCCGGGAGGTGACGAGGGCGGTCTCGACGGCCTTGTCCGGGGCGGGTTCGTCGGCGATGTCGCCGGGGAGCGTGACGACACTGACACCGCGGCGTCCCACGGCGTTCTGGATGGCGGTGTGCAGCAGCCTCGGCATCTGCTTGGGGCTGGAGATCATCTCGCTGTAGTGACTGCACTCGGCGAACAGCCGGTCGGGGTGGGTCTCCTGGAAGTAGCCGAGGCCGATCTCGCTGGAGGGGATCTGCGAGGCGAGCGCGAGAACGGGGGCCATGGAGCGGTGCGCGTCGTACAGGCCGTTGATGAGGTGCAGGTTGCCGGGCCCGCAGGAGCCGGCGCAGGCGGCCAGCTTCCCGGTGATCTGCGCCTCCGCCCCGGCCGCGAAGGCGGCCGTCTCCTCGTGCCGGACATGCACCCAGTCGATGGCGGGGGTGCGGCGGACCGCGTCCACGACCGGGTTGAGGCTGTCTCCGACCACGCCGTACAGGCGTTTCACCCCGGCGCGGACGAGGATGTCGACGAACTGCTCCGCGACGTTCTGCTTGGCCATGGTGCTCTCATGCCCCTTCGGTCTCCGGAGATCCCTGTGGGTTCCATGAATTCACAGCGCGGGCCGTCACGCCTCCCACACAGCGGCGGCCGTACGGTCGTCCGCGTACCCCTTGACCCTGGTCTGGGCGTCGGCGAGGAAGGCGGCGAGGCCGGGGGCGGCGGGGGCCGACCACCGCTCGGTCAGGTACGCGCTGAGTCCGCTTTCCCCGCGCAGCGGCTCGGCGAGACCGCCGCTGCACATCAGGAGCGTGTCACCCGGCCGGGCTACGGAGGCGCGGAAGCGGAAGGGTTCGCGGGGCGGCTCGGGGGCGGGTTCGTACGGGCTCGGGGGCGTCGGGATGCCGAGGTCCATGGTGAGCCGGTCGCCGTCCGGGGTCTCGGAGGGCAGCGCGCCGAAGCCGACGACCGGTGCGCCGGGGACGTCGAAGACCCGCGGCTCGATGTCCTGCCACTCGCCGTCGCGCAGCCGGAACAGTCCGCCGGGGCCGACGCCGAAGAAGACACGGGTCCGGCACGCGGGGTCGGCGGGCAGCAGCAGACAGCGCAGCCCGGCCGCGTACTCCTCCGGGTCGACGCCCTGCTCCGCCGCGCTGGCCCGGAGTTTGCCGAGGCTGCGGTCGGTGAGGCGGTGCAGACCCGACTTCAGGTCGCCGCGCCGGCCCGCCCTGATGTCCTCGGCGAGCCGGGCGTGGCTGCGGCCCACGGCCCGCCCGATCCAGTGGCAGGCCTCGGCGGCGGCACGGTGGGCGCCCGGGGTGGCCCGCGCGCCGGTCGCCATCGCGACGAGCACGAGCGCGTGTTCGCCCGCGCCGAAGCGGGCGGTGAGCAGCGCGTCCCGGCGCGGCTCGCCCCGGAACCGCGCGGAGTCACCGCGCACCGAGGCCGCCCGCAGGGTGCACGCCCCGTACCGGGCCCCTTCCAGCACGGTGTCCGCGACCAGGTCGTCGAGGTCGTCCGGGTCGGCCGGGGGCAACGCCGTGGGTTCGGCCTCGTAGGTGGGGGGCCCGGACCCGACGACGGCGACGGGCCGGGGCAGGGGGGCGGGGATGTCGACGCGGGTGGGGGTGCGGGGAGCGTCGGCGGGCGCGCCCTGCGGTCCGTCCCGCTCCGGCGCGACGGTATCGGTGTCCGCGGCACCTGTGGCGTCTGCGGCACCGGTGGCACCTGCGGTGTCTGCGGTGTCCGCCGTTTCGGTGCGGGTGGTGGGCGGGATCGTGGGGGCCGGTGGTCCGAAGGGCGGCGGGGGCGGCGGGGGCGCGGACGAGGGGGGCGGCGGGGCGTCCGGGGGCATCCGTGCGGCGGGGGCGTCCGTGGAGGTGCGGCCACCGGGCGCGACGTCACGGGGCGGCGGTGCGGGGGCCAGGCTGTCCCACGGGGGCGTCGGCTCGGTGAAGGCTGCCGGCTCGGTGAGGTCGGTCGGTTTCGGGCCGGACGGGTAGGTCGCCGGTCCCGCGGGCGGGTCGGGCGGTGGTTCCCAAGGAACGCGCTGCCCGCCGGACTCCGCGCGCCGCGGGACGTCCACCGCCCCGACGCGACCGGCTCGCGGCGCCGGAACCCCGGCCTCCGGGAGGGCGGCGGAACCGGCGAGCGGTGCGGAAGGAGCGCTCTCGGCCTCGCCGTCGCCCTCGGACCCGCCCTGCCCGTCCACCGTCCCGGCCACCGAGGCGAACCGGTCGTCGAGGGTGTCCGGCGTGGCCGTGGGGCCCGTGTCCGGGGTGGTGTCGTCGTACAGCTGCCCCCACCAGTCGTCCTCGTGACCGCTGGACTTTCCCCCCTGCTGACTCATGCCCCTGATTGTCCACCGCCTGGGCCGGATGGAAACGGGGCATCGGGAAAATCCGGCGACACGGGACACATCGAACGGCACGTCGAGTGACATGTCGAATGTTCGTACGACACACGTCGCCGGGCGGCACCACCCCCCACGGGAGAACCGCCCGGCGACTCCCGGCCGACCCGGGCCCGGATGCCCCGAGTGTGACCTGCCTCCCTGTCGCTCCGCTGTGCCTCGTCCCGTGCCGCGGTCTCCCCGCGCCTGCGCCCGTCCCGGCCCGGCTCGACGTGAACGTCCCTGGTCAGCCGCGCTGACCTGCGCGTTCGCCGAGGCTCCGGCACTCTGGACAGATGGGAGCGGTGGATCTCCTGCTCGTCGGTCTGGTCATTCTGCTCGGTGTGGGCGGAGTGCTGGTTCCCGGTGTGCCGGGGTCGTGGCTGGTGTGGGCGGCGGTCCTGTGGTGGGCACTGAAGGATCCCCAGCCACTGGCCTGGGCCGTCCTGGTGGGCTCCACCGTCGCGCTGTTCCTCTCCCAGGTGGTGCGCTGGGCGCTGCCGCCGCGTCGGCTGCGGGCGAGCGGCGCCACCCCGCGCATGGGGATGTACGCCGGGGTGGGAGCGTTCCTCGGTTTCTTCCTGCTGCCCGTGCTGGGCGCGATCCCCGGCTTCATGGGCGGCATCTACCTGGGCGAACGCCTCCGGCTCGGCCGCCACGGCGAGGCCAGGGCGGCCCTGCGGACGGCGATGCGCTCGGGCGGCTCCAGCGTGCTGGCCGAGCTGTTCACCTGCCTGCTGATCATGGGGGCGTGGCTGGGGGCCGTGTTCTGGGGATGACCGCCCGCCCGACGGCCGCCCGCCCCATCGGTGACCGCGGTGGCCGTGCCGACGGTGGTGGCCGTACCGGCCGCTGTAGGACCGGGGAAGTAGGCCCAGGATCCGATGCGCCGGGCGGGGCCGGGGTGTTTGGGTGGCTGCCATGACCGAATTCAGTGAGGCCGAGCGCACGTACCTCAGCTCCCAGCGCCTGGGGAGGCTGGCCACCGTCGACGAGCACGGCCAGCCCCAGGCGAACCCCGTCGGCTTCCACCCCCGGCCCGACGGCACGATCCTGGTCGGCGGGTACGCGATGGGCGCCACCAAGAAGTGGCGCAACCTCCGGAAGAACCCGAAGGTCGCCCTGGTCGTCGACGACATCGTCAGCGTGCGGCCGTGGCAGGTGCGCGGCATCGACATCCGGGGCGAGGCGGAACTCCTGACCGGCCCGCACGACCTGGGCCCGCACTTCAGCGAGGAGGTCATCCGGATCCATCCGCGGCGGATCCACAGCTGGGGCCTGGAACCCCGAGAGGCCGAGGACCTGGCCTAGATGCCGAAGGGGGCCGCGTAGCGGACGGTCCCGCCGGGCAGCGGACGGCCCGCGTCGAGGGCGAGGGCCATCATGGCCTCGTCCGGGACGTCGATGGTGAGGCCGATGCCGTGGGCGGAGGCGCGGGTGAAGCCGAAGCGCGGGTAGTAGGCCGGGTGACCGAGGACGGTGACGAAGTGCTCGCCCCTGTCCTCGGCCGCCTTGAGCGCGGCGCGGACGACCGCGGATCCGGCGCCGGTCTTCTGGTACGCGGGGAGGACGGCGACCGGGGCCAGGCACAGGGCCGGGGTGTCGTCGATGTGGCAGCGGGTCAGCAGCGCGTGGCCGACGACCCTGCCGTCCCGGTCGGCGGCGACCAGGGACAGGCCGTCGATCCAGGAGGCGTCGGTCCGCAGGGCCTCGACGAGGTCGGCCTCCAGTGGGGTCTCGAAGGCGGCCAGGTCGATCTCCCGGACGGCGGCGAGGTCGGCGGCGGTCTCGGGGCGGGTGATCCAGTCGGTGCGCTGGTTCATGGCGGGGTGCTGATCCGTTTCCTGGGTGGTGTGCGGGTCTTGGCGGTGTGGTCGGCGGGAGCGGGTCAGCCCTTGGGCTCGCGCTCCAGGGCGAGCAGGCTCACCTTCCGGTCGAGGCCGCCGGCGTATCCGGTGAGGGAGCCGTCGGCGCCGATCACCCGGTGGCAGGGCCGCAGGATCAGCAGCGGGTTGGCGCCGATCGCGCCGCCGACGGCCCGGACGGCGGCGCGGGAGGCGCCGATGCGGGCGGCGATCTCGCCGTACGTCGTGGTGGCGCCGTACGGGACGGTGTCGAGGGCGGCCCAGACCTTCTCCCGGAAGGCACTGCCGTCACTGCGCAACTCCAGCCGGAACTCCTTGAGTTCACCGGCGAAGTAGGCGGTGAGCTGTTCCTCGGCGGTACGGAGGAGTCCGGGGTCGTGGCGCCACCCCTCCTGGACGGTAAGGCCGTTCTTCTGGCCGGGCACGGAGAGGGAGGTGAGCACGCCGGTCGGGTCGGCGGTGAGGAGAAGTGGCCCGAGCGGGCTGTCCACGGTGGCGTAGTGCGTGTCGGTGAGGGTCATCAGTACTCCAACTCCCCTGCTGTGCGCAGGTGTCGCAGGGCGTATGAGCGCCAGGGGCGCCAGGTGTCGGGGATGTGCGGGAGGCCCGGTCCGGGGGGTGGGGCGACATCGGGGTCGCCCAGGGCGCGGGTGCGGATGGTGGCGGCGGTACGGGCGTCCAGGCCGGGCAGGGCGAGCAGCGCCGCTTCGGCGTCGTCGCGGTCGGCGCCCGGGTCCAGCCTCAGGACACCGTCGGCGAGGGCGGCGGTGAGCGCTCCGAGGGGGCCGGCGGGCTCGGCTCCGGCGAGGACGGCCGGTTCCGGGAAGAGGTGGGTGAGGCTCCCGCTGGGGGCGTCCGGTGGCTTGCCGTACCGCTGGACGAGCCGTTCCGCCTCGGCCCGCCCCACCAGGGCCCGCACCGCGAGTTCCTCGGGGTCGGCGGCGCCGGGGGACCGCAGGCCCGGCCGGGCGGCGACCAGTGGGGCGAGCCGCGGGTCGGCGCCGAGCCGTTCGTCCACGGCGTAGGGGTCGGCGTCGAGGTCGAAGAGCCGGCGCAGTCGCCCGACGGCGGTGGTCAGGTCGCGGGGATCGGTGAGGTGGAGCCGGGCGTCGAGCCAGCCGCCGGGGTGGGCGCCGGACGCGGTCCCGGGTGCGCCCGGCCGCTCGTCGACGGCGACGATTCCGGTGCCGTGCGGCAGGCGCAGGGTGCGGCGGTAGGTGCGGCGCCCGCGCGGCCCGCCGATCTCCTCCACGCCGGCCACGGCCTCGGCGGCCAGCAGGTCGAAGACGGCGGAGGACAGGTACGGGCCCCGGTGCGCGAGACGCAGCGGGATGCCGGCGGCCGAGGCGGCGGGGGCGGTCGTACGGCGGGAGGCGCGGCCGTGGCCGTGGCCGCCGCGCGGGGCGGCGGACCGCAGTGCGCTGGGCGTCGAGGCGTACACGTCCCGCATGGTCTCGTTGAACTGCCGCACGCTGGCGAAGCCGGACGCGAACGCGATCTGGGTGACCGGCAGGTCCGTGGTCTGCAGCAGGACGCGCGCGGTGTGCGCCCGCTGGGCGCGGGCGAGGGCGACGGGCCCGGCGCCGAGCTCGGTGGTGAGCTGGCGCTGGACCTGCCGGGCGCTGTAACCGAGCCGCGCGGCGAGCCCGGCGACGCCCTCCCGGTCGACGACACCGTCGCCGATCAGCCGCATCGCCCGGCCCACCGCGTCGGCCCGTACGTTCCACTCGGCGGAGCCGGGCACGGCGTCCGGACGGCACCGCCGGCAGGCCCGGAACCCCGAGCCCTGCGCGGCGGCGGCCGTCGCGAAGAAGCGGACGTTGTGCCGTTTCGGCGTCACCGCCGGGCAGCTCGGCCGGCAGTAGATGCCGGTCGTCTCGACGGCGAAGAAGAACTCGCCGTCGAACCGCCCGTCCCGGCTGCGCACCGCTTCATACCTGCTGTCCTCGTCCATCACACCGTCCAGTGTGGCCCTGGCCGAGGGCCGCGGCTGGCGGAAATCGGACGCGGAGACGGCGGGCGCGCCGAGTACCGCCCCTCTCCGCACCGCCACGCCCTCCCGGCACCGCGACCTGCACCGGCGCCGCTACGCCCACCGGCCGCGCTTCGCCTCCATCGCCGCCTTGCCCTCCGCCCCCTTCCGCTTCCAGTCCCGCCGGATCTCGGCGCGGAGCCGGGCGTCGGTCTTGGCGACGATCCGCTGGTTCTCCCGCAGGAGCTTGCGGTAGCTCTCCAGCCGCCGCTCGGGCAGGACACCCTCGTCGAGGGCGACCAGGACCGCGCAGCCGGGTTCGCTCTCGTGCGCGCAGTCGTGGAACCGGCAGCGCGCGGCCAGCTCCTCGATCTCGGAGAAGACCTGTCCGACGCCGGTCTCGGCGTCCCACAGGCCGACCCCCCTCAGGCCCGGAGTGTCGATGAGGACACCGCCGCCGGGCAGGGCGAGCAGGTTGCGGGTGGTAGTGGTGTGCCGTCCCTTGCCGTCCGCGTCGCGGATGGCCTGTACGTCCATGACGTCCTCGCCGAGCAGCGCGTTCGCGAGCGTGGACTTGCCCGCGCCGGACTGCCCGAGCAGCACGGACGTGCCACCGGAGACGAGGGCAACGAGGACGTCGAGCCCGTCCCCGTCCACCGCGCTGACCGGCAGCACCGGAACACCCGGCGCGGTCGTCCCGACGTCCTGGACGAGATGCCCGAGCGTCACGGGGTCCGGCACGAGGTCCGCCTTGGTCAGCACGACCACGGGCTGCGCGCCGGACTCCCAGGCCAGGGCGAGGAACCGCTCGATGCGGCCGAGGTCGAGTTCGACGGCCAGCGACACGGCGACGATCGCGTGGTCGACGTTGGCCGCGAGGATCTGCCCCTCGGACCGCTTGGACGAGGTGGAGCGCACGAAGGCGGTACGGCGCGGCAGATACGACCGTACGTAGCGCGGGTTACCCGCGGGTTCGACGGCGACCCAGTCGCCGGTGCACACGACCCGCATCGGGTCGTGCGGGGTGACGAACGCGGTGTCCGCCCGGACGAGCCCGTCCGCGGTGACGACGTCGCACTGCCCACGGTCGACCCGGACCACACGGCCGGGCAGGAGCCCCTCGGGCTCGTGGGGGGCGAACTCGTCGGCCCATGCGCTGTCCCAGCCGTAGGGGGCGAGCGCGGAGAAGACGGTGGAGACGGTGGAGACGGAAGAAGCAGCAGAAGCCGAGGAAGCTGCGCTGGAAGTCAAGGGTGACCCTTCACAAGGGCGGCCCCGGCGGCGCGCTCACTGGCGCGCGAAGGACGGAGTGGTCAGCCGGAGACCGCGGAGGTGGAGTGGATGATGTTCTGGTTGCGGGCAGCGCCCGTCACAGAGACAGCCATTGGTCACACCTCCCGTTTCTCGCTCGCTCGACAGCAGTGGCCACCGGCCACCGCACGACTCGCAGACACCATAGCGACGGACACGCGCGCAGCGCCACGGGTTTCTCTCCACCGCGTCTTCTTCTCGCCCGCCGCCCGATCGCACCGATGCCGACGTGACCGGCAGGGGACGAGCACGTCCGCCGAGGGGGGCGTTCCACGACGGGGAACGCGTGGACGTGCCTGCGCCCCGAGGTGGCGGGACGTGGCTGGTGGGCACCGGCAGGAACCACCACTGCCCGGCGCCGTGTCGGGCGGCGACGGGCAGTTCGGGGCGGGCGGGCCGCCGGACGGGTCAGTCCTTCGTGCAGCTCCGGCCGTTCAGCGTGAAGTCGTACGCCGGTGAGTTCTTCCCCTGCCAGGAGGCGAGGAAGCCGAAGGAGAGGGTGCCGTCCGCGGGGACCTTCTTGTTGTAGTCGGCGGCGGTGGCGGTGATGCGGGAGTCGTTCTGGGTGAAGCTCGCGTCCCACATCTGGCCGACCTTCTGGCCGTCCTTGAAGGACCAGCCGACGCGCCAGGAGTCGAGGGCCTCGTCGGTGGTGACGGTGATGGTGGCCTGGAAGCCGTCGGGCCACTCGCTGACCAGGGCGTAGTCGACCTCGCAGGAGGCGGGTTCGCTCTTGTCGGGGTCCGGTTCGGCGCCGCCGGGTGCGGTGGTGGAGGCCGTGCCCTGGGGTGTGGTGCCGGGGTTCGTGCCGGCGGACGCCCGGGAGGTGCTCGGCGAGCCGGACGGCGTCGGCTGCGGGGAGGAGGCGGCCGGGGCGAGGGTGGACGGGAGGGACGAGCGCGGGTCGGCCACCGGCTGCCGGTCGCTCGTGTCGCCGGGCGACGCGGCCCCGTTGTCGGCGCCTGCACCCGGCATCATCGAGACGGCCAGGGCGAGCAGGGACACCAGGACGGCCGCGACGAGCAGGCCGTTGCGCACGACGCGCGCCTTGTGGGCACCCGGGTTCGGCGGGCCGTCGAGTTCCGGGCGTCCCGGGCGTCCGGCACCGAGACGGACCTCGGCCGCCCGGCGGCGGCGCTCCAGGTAGGCGAGGCCGCCCCAGCCGATCACGCCGCCGGCCAGCGCCGCGGGCAGCCCGCCCCCGTGCAGCCGCAGGCATGCGGCGGCCTCCGCGCACTCGACGCAGCGGGCCAGGTGCCGGGACAGGTCGTTCGGGGTGTCGGCGGCGGGTGAGCGGGTGACCGCGTCGAGGAGCCGGGCGTAGCTGCGGCACTGCGCGTCCATCGGTGTGTCGAGATGGTTGCGGTGGCAGCGGTCCCGGAACAGGCCCCGTACCTGGGTGAGTTCCTCGCCCACGACGGCCGGGTCGAGTCCGAGCCTGCGGGCCACCACGGACAGCGGCAGCGCCTCCACCTCGGCCAGCCACAGCAGCGCCGCGTCCGGTTCCTGGAGGTCGCGCAGACCGCGCAGCGCGAGCGGGCGCTGCAGCGGGGGGCCGGTGTAGCGGGCGGCCTTCTCGGAGTTGAGCCACAGGCGCAGTTCGGGGTCGAGCTTGTGGCCCTGGTCCTGCGTCTCCCAGACCGACGCCGTGTTGCGTACGGCGGTCAGCAGCAACGGGATCCGGGGCAGCCGGGCGGGGCGGCGGCCCGCGGCGCGGGCGGGGGCGTACTCGGCGTCGCGGGCCTCGCGCATGCCGAGGGAGAATGCCTCAGTGGCCAGTTGGGTGGCCGCGGTGGAGCCGGACGTGCACAGGTCGGCGTAGGAGAGCACGGCATCCCAGCATTCTGAGAACAGCGCGGCCTCGGCGGCGTCCTGGGGAGTCGGCAGGTCGGGCATGGGTCTCCTGCGTATACAAGCGAGGTCAACTCGCCATACTGGCAAAGAAGTTGGGGGGAACCTCGCGGCAGGCCACGAGCTTTTCACGTCTCCCACACAACTGACAAGCGGGCTATTCAAATCCGGTTACCGGGCATCGCGGGGCCAGAGCTCTCCCCCCGCACCCCGTCGCTCCCGATGTAATACGGACAGAAGGCCGGATCGTATCGATCCCACGCCCACCTCGCACGGATTCCGTGCCTCGCCCGCCCTGCCCGAGGGTACGGGCCGACACGCCGACGCCCGCGCACCTCGTCGAGAAGGTGTCGCGGGCGACGGTCTACTACCGCTCCGAGCAGGCGGGTTACACCTCGGCCGACTCCGGCGCCGAGCCCTGCGTCGGGTCCTGCTCCGACTCCTTGGCCGGAAGGCTGTCCATGAACGAACTCACGGAGAAGACCGCGCGGCCGGGCCCGGGAGGGCCGTATCCGGGAGGCGAGGACAGGCCGAACTCGTCCATGGTGGCGCGATAGGCCTCCAGGAGGCGGATGTGGTACTCCAGCGGCGCACCCTGCGGGTTGGCCTTGCCGAGCGGGGTCGTCGGCTCGGGGCACCAGGTGGTGAAGCGGGGCGTGATCCCGTGCGACATGAAGAAGCGCAGACCCTCGGTGGTGGAGGCGATGGCCTCGTCGACCGTGGTGAAGCCGGAGGGCTCGGCCATCTCCACACCCGCCACGAAGTTGGGGATCACGTTGCGCGCGCCGAAGACGTCCGCCGAGTCGAGGATGCGCTTGTGCCACTCGTCGCGGCCGACGTAGCGCTCCTTGCCCGGGCAGTACAGCTCGAACAGACGGCGGTCCCACACCTCGTAGTTGGGGTGGTAGATCTGCACGCCGTAGTCCTTGAACCGCTGCACGTCGTCACGCGGCAGCGCCTGCGCGACCACCTTGCCGATCCAGCGGCCCGGGAAGTGCTCCTCGATGGCCTTGGCGTAGAGGCCGTAGAAGTCCGCCTCGTCGCGGCCCTGCAGCTTCGAGGTGATCGCGCCACCGGTGAGCGTGTAGGCGGTGGACGCCTTCGCGGTGTCGTACCGGTCGATGATCTCCAGCGCTTCGAGGACCTCGTCGACGTCCTTGACACCGGTGTAGGGGCGTCCGGCAGCCTTGTGCTGGCGCCAGTTGTGGTTGATGTCGCAGTACTGGCACTCCTCCTTGGCGCCGAAGTACTGACAGACCCGGAAGACGGTGAGATAGATCAGGTAGCCCCACTGGATGGTGGGCGCGACCTCCATCACGGACTTCCCGTTGGAGAGCTTGTGCCGGTAGTACTCCGGCATCGGCGGCACCCCGACGTCGGAGATGCGCTTGCCGTCGAGGTACAGGCCGAGCACGCCGTCCGCGTCGGCGGCCACGCGGTAGGGCGAGGCCGGGTTCACCCGCACGGACACGACGGTCCGGCGCAGGTCGTACGGCCCGCCCGTGAGGATGATCTCCTCCGGCGGGCGCCGGAGCGCGGCCTCGCCGAGCTCGGGAAGGGTGCCGTGGTCGAAGGAGAAGATGAAGTACGACTTCGGCTTGACCTCACCACTCTCGTTGTCGCTCAGGGCAGACGGGTCGAAGGCCACCCCGCCCCGGAGCAGATCCTCTTTGAAGACGGCCTCCCGTGGTACGTGCGGGAACCGCTCCATCAGATCCTCGACCAGTGCGGTACGACTGCCCATCCCGTGTCTCCTCCCGGCTCAGGCGTACGACTCCTCACGGTATGCCCTCACCCGCGCGCGAGCCGTGCCGGGTCCCTCCCACCGCACGAGATGCCCCGATGTACCGGCTTCTGTCCGTGTCCGGAGTCTCACGCCTCCCGCTCCAGCGCCCCCGGATCCACCGGGTGGGCCAGCCGCCCGCCGGACACGAACCGCTCCGCCTCGGCTACGGCGCTCGCGCCGAGGCGGGCCGCCTCGTTGCCCTGGGAGCCGGCGACGTGCGGGGTGACGAAGGCGTTCGGGAGGTCGAGGAGGGGCGAGTCGGCGGGCAGCGGCTCGGGGTCGGTGACGTCGAGGATCGCGGAAAGGCGACCGGTGCGCAGCTCGTCGATCAGGGCGTCGTGGTCGACGAGCCCGCCGCGCGCGGTGTTGACCAGCACCGCCCCGTCGGGCATGAGGGCCAGCTCACGGGCGCCGATCAGATGCCGGGTCTCGGGGGTCTCGGGGGCGTGCAGGGTGACGATCTCGGAGGTGCGCAGGAGGTCGTCGAGGCCGAGCAGCGGTACGCCGAGGGCGGCGGCCCCGGCCTCGTCGACGTACGGGTCGGTGAGCGCGGGGCGCAGGTCGAAGGGGCGCAGCAGCTCGATGAGGCGGCGGCCGATCCGGGAGGCGCCCACGACGCCCACGCGGCGGCCGTGGTTGCCGACGCCGGGGACGAGGCCCCACCCGGGGTGGACACGCTCGGCGCGCAGTCGCTCCCGGCCGGCGAGGACGTCCTTGCCGGCGAGGAGGATCATGGCGAGGGTGTACTCGGCGACGGGGACGGCGTTGGCCTCGGCGGCCGAGGAGACGGCGACACCGCGCCGCCACAGCTCGGGGGTGGCGAAGCCCTTCACCGAGCCGGCCGAGTGGAGCACCGCGCGCAGCTCGGGCGCCGCGTCGAGGACGGCCGCGTCGAGGCGGGGGCAGCCCCAGCCGGTGACGAGGATCTCGGTGCGGGCGAGCGTCTCGCGGACCGCCGGGGCCGTGAGGTCCTCCGCGACCAGGGCGGGGTCGATGTCCACGGTCGCCCGCAGCCTGGCGAGGAGGTCCGGCGGGAAGACCAGCGGCACGTTCTGGGCGGTCATGGCGAACAATGCCTGGGGACGCTCGGGCAAGGCGGGGCCTTCCGGTCGAGGACACGGCGACAGCATGCGGGAGACACGGCCGTAGAAACCGCTCTCTACGGTAGGTGGCGGTAAATGAGAAGGTCAACGCACACGCACTCTCCGGGAGGAACGACGAACATGGCGGAGACGGTCACCAACTGGGCGGGCAACATCACCTTTCTCGCCGGGGAGCTGCACCGCCCGCACTCGCTCACCGCGCTCGGCGCCCTCGTGGCCGACAGCGCGAGGGTGCGGGTGCTGGGCAGCGGGCACTCCTTCAACGAGATCGCCGAGCCGGGCCCCGGCGGGGTGCTGCTGTCCCTGGCCGCGCTGCCGGTCGAGATCGACGTCGACACGGCGGCCCGCACGGTCCGGGTCGGCGGCGGCGTCCGGTACGCGGAGCTGGCCCGCCGGGTGCACGCCCACGGGCTGGCGCTGCCCAACATGGCGTCCCTGCCGCACATCTCGGTGGCCGGCTCGGTGGCGACCGGCACCCACGGGTCGGGGGTCGGCAACGGCCCGCTCGCCTCGGCCGTGCGCGAGGTGGAGCTCGTCACCGCGGACGGGTCGACGCTCACCCTCGGGCGCGGGGACGAGCGCTTCGGCGGCGCGGTGACGTCCCTGGGCGCCCTCGGCGTCGTCACCGCACTCACCCTTGACCTGGAGCCCGCCTTCGAGGTCGAGCAGTATGTGTTCACCGAACTCCCTTCGGCCGGGCTGGACTTCGAGACGTTCGAGGCGGTGCTGGCCTCGGCGTACAGCGTGAGCCTCTTCACCGACTGGCGGGCGCCCGGCTTCCGGCAGGTGTGGCTCAAGCGGCGCACCGACCAGCCGCTGCCGGACTTCCCGTGGGCCGCGCCCGCCGTGGAGAAGATGCACCCGGTGCCGGGCATGCCGGCCGTCAACTGCACCGAGCAGTTCGGGGTCGCGGGGCCGTGGCACAAGCGGCTGCCGCACTTCCGGGCCGAGTTCACGCCCAGCAGCGGCGCCGAACTGCAGTCGGAGTACCTGCTGCCGCGCCGGTACGCCCTCGACGCGCTGCACGCGATCGACGGGATCCGGGACACCGTCGGCTCCGTCCTGCAGACCTGCGAAGTGCGTACCGTCGCCGCCGACGAGCAGTGGCTGAGCCCCGCCCACGGGAGGGACACCGTGGCCCTGCACTTCACCTGGGTCGAGGACACCGCCGCGGTACTGCCGGTCGTACGGCGGTTGGAGGGGGCGCTGGACGGCTTCGAGGCGCGACCGCACTGGGGGAAGGTGTTCACCACCCCGGCGGAGGTGCTGCGCGGGCGCTACCCGCGGCTCGGCGACTTCCGGAAGCTGGCACGGGCGCTCGACCCGGAGGGAAAATTCGCCAACGCCTTCGTGCAGAATGTACTGGCGGACTGACCTCCGGGTGACTTTATAAAGCCCCTTTCCTAACCCCTTGTCGAAAGTCCTCCACGGCCCATAGCCTTGCGCCGCGCCGGTGCTGCTGCCGTCCCGGCTCGGCCTGGAAGGGATGGGGGCAACTCCGGTGAAGCGCACATCACGCGACATCCGCACCGCGAACCGCTACGAGGTACTGCGCCAGATCATCGCCGCCTCACCCACGTCACGCCAGGAACTGGCGGCGGCCACCGGGCTGAGTCTGGCCACCGTCGCCACGCTCGTCGGTGAACTCCTCGAACTCCGGATGATCACGGAGGTCGGGTTCGAGGACTCGGCGGGCGGTCGCCCCCGGGGGCTCGTGGCCGTCAACGCGTCGGGGGGCGCGTTGATCGGCGTCGACATCGCGGAGACATACGTCCATGTCGAGCTGTTCGACCTCGGGCTGAACGTCCTGGCCCGCGCCGAGGAGGACGTCCGGCCCGGCGAGAGCCTCCCCGAGCAGGTGGTCGCCCATGTCGCCGGCGCCGTGGGCTCGGTGGTCACACAGGCCGGCATCGAGGGCGCCCGGGTGCTCGGCGTCGGCGTGAGCGTGCCGGGTCAGGTGGACCGCGCGACCGGTATCTCGGAGTACGCGCCCAACTGGGACTGGCACGACGTGCCCCTGCTCGACCTGCTCACCGAGCACATCGCCTACCCCCTCTACCTGGACAACCCGCTGCGGGCCAGCGCGGTGGCCGAGCTGTGGTTCGGGGCGGCGCGCGGACGCGGGGACGCCGTGGTGATCAACCTCGGGACCGGGGTGGGTGCCGGGCTCGTCCTGGGCGGCGGGCTGCACCGGGGCGTCAGCAACAGCGCCGGCGAGTGGGGTCACACCACGATCGTCCTGGACGGAAGGCCGTGCCGCTGCGGCAAGCACGGCTGCGTGGAGGCGTACGTCGGCGCGTCCGGGATCATGCTGAGCCTGCGGGAGCTGAGCCCCGACAGCACACTGCTGCACCCGGACGACCAGACGGCCACCATCGCCGCGCTGGCCGGGGGGCTGCGGGAGCGTGACCCGGTGGCGCTCAAGGTGGTCCGCGACACCGTCCGCTATCTCGGCGCCGGTATCGCCGACCTGGTCAACCTGTTCAACCCGGAAGTGGTCGTGCTCAGCAGCTGGGTCGCGGCCGCCCTCGGCGAACCCCTGGTCGCGGAGGTGCGCGAGGCCGTCGCCCGGCACGCGCTGCCGCGGCCGATGGCCGCCACCGAGATCGTCCTCTCCCCCATCCCCACCGACCCGGTGTGCCTGGGCGCCGCGACCTTCGCGCTCGAAGGGGCGCTCCAGTCGGTCGGACAGCGGAGCCCGTCGACGCCGAGGGTGCGGGTGCGCGGCGGCCCGAGGGGCTGAGGCCGCGGCGGCCGGCCGAGCTCCGCGGGACCTCCGGGCGGCCGGTGCCGGGCCGGGTCCGCAGGCGCCCGAACCCCCTCACGTCCGGTATTCCGAACGCCGCACAACGCTTGGAACAGGCTTCGTCCAACCCCTTGCCGAAGCCTTAGCCGAAGGTTAACGTCCCGGCACCGCAAGTCCCTTTGAGCCATCTGGCGCTGAGCGACAGAGCCGCAAGCCGTACTCGAGACAAGGACGTCACCATGTCGGCACTGAGCAACCCCAACTGGGACCGCCGCACCGTACTGCGGGCCGCGATGGGCCTGGCCGCGGCGGGCGGTCTGACCGCGTGCGGCGGGAACACCGGCCGCAGCGGCGGGGGGTCGGGCGACGCGCTCGTCCAGTACTTCCACGCGTACGGCGAAGCGGGCACCGAGCAGGCGATCAAGAAGTACGCGAAGGCGTACGACAAGGCCAACGTCACCACTCAGTGGATCACCAGTGCCGACTTCGAGAGCAAGCTCTTCGCCACGCTGCTCACCAAGAACGCGCCCGACCTCTTCGAGTTCCACCCGCAGATACAGATGATCAAGAGCGGCCAGGTGGCGGACCTGACCGACATCGTCGACCCGGTCAAGGACGACTTCAACCCGGCCGACATCAAGTCGCACACGGTCGACGGCAAGATCTACGGCGTCCGGATGATCGACGACCCGCAGTTCTTCTTCTACCGCAAGTCGATGCTGGAGCAGGCCAAGGTCGAGGTGCCGACCACGCTCGACGAGCTGATGGAGGCCGCCGCCAAGCTGACCACCAGCAAGGTCAAGGGCCTGTACATGGGCAACGACCTGCACAACGTCGTCAACCCGATGATCTGGTCGGCCGGTGCCGACACCCTCGACGAGAAGAACCAGATCGCCTACCACACGGACGGCGTCATCGAGGGCCTCAAGAAGATGCGCAAGCTGTTCACCAGCGGCGACCTTCTCCTCGGCGCGCCGACCGAGTCCTGGGACCCCTCCTCGCTCAACCAGGGCCTGTGTGCCATCCAGTTCTGCGGTATGTGGGCGATGCCGGGGATCCAGGCCGCGCTCGGCGACGACTGGGGGGTCTTCCCCTTCCCGAAGACCGTCGACTCCGGCAAGCAGTCGGTCTACAACGGCGGTTGGTCGATGTTCGTCAACGCCAAGGGCAAGAACGTCGAGGCCGCCAAGGAATACGTCAAGTGGCTGTGGATCGACCAGAAGAAGTACCAGGAGGAGTGGGCCACGTCCTTCGGCTTCCACATCCCGCCGCGCACCTCGATCGCAGAGTCGGCCACCAAGCTCAAGTCGGGCAACGCCGCCGAGGGCGTCAAGCTCTTCAACGAGTTCGGGCACTTCGACAACATCGGCTGGACCCAGGCCATGATCACCGCTCTCGAGGACGTCTTCGCCAACTCCGTCCGCAAGGACATGGACCCGGAGGCCGCCCTCGACAAGGCCGACGCGGCCGTCAACCGCGAACTCAAGAAGCTGTTCGGATAGGCCGCGGGACGGACCACGACATGTCGACGACCAAGACGCGCGACCTCGCGCGCCCCGCCTCGGCGAAGGCCTCCCCGGCCAAGCCGCGGCGGGGTCTGCGGGGCAGCCCCACCCTCAACTTCTGGCTCTTCACGGGGCCGTTCCTCATCGGTCTGGCGATCTTCGTCTACGCGCCGATCCTCTGGAGCCTCTGGCTCAGCTTCTTCGAGGCCCGCTTCACCGTCACGCCCGACAAGTTCGTCGGCTTCGAGAACTACACGTACATGCTGACGAACGACGACTTCGTCGGCTCGCTCGGCACCTTCACCGCCTTCGCCGTGTTCATCGTCCCCACCACCTGGGCGCTCTCGCTGGGCCTGGCCCTGCTGGTGAACCGGCTGCGCTTCATGCGGGCGTTCTTCCGGTCGGTCTTCTTCATGCCGACCGCCGTCAGCTACGTCGCCGCCTCGATGATCTGGAAGATGTCCATCTTCAGCGGCGTCCGGTTCGGCCTGATGAACACGGTCCTCGGCTGGTTCGGGATCGAGAACATCGCCTGGCTGGCCGACCCCAACCCGCCCTGGTACTGGATGGTCATCGTCAGCGCACGTCTGTGGCTGCAGGCCGGCTTCTACATGATCCTGTTCATCGCGGCGCTGCAGAACATCCCGGGCGAGCTGTACGAAGCCGCCGCCATCGACGGCGCCAAGCCGGGCTGGCAGACCTTCTGGTACATCACGCTGCCCCAGTTGCGCGCCACGTCCACCGCCGTGGTCCTGCTGCTGCTGGTCGCCGCCTACCAGGCCTTCGACGAGTTCTACAACCTCCTGTCGAAGACCACCTGGGGCCGTCCGCCCCTCCTCGAGCTGTACTACAAGGCCCTGGGCGAGAGTCAGGACTACGGCGCCGGCAGTGCGGGCGCGATCATCCTGACCGTGCTGATCTGCGCCGTGACCCTGCTCCAGGGCAAGTTCATGGGCTTCGGAAGGGGGGAGGAGTCCAAGTGACCACCACGATGCCCGAGGTACCCGAGGTACGGGAATCCGCGCCGGTGCCGGACAAGCCCCGCCGCGTCCGGCGCGGCGGCGGCGTGATGAGCTCCACCGGGCTCTACATCGCCACCGGGATCGCCGCCTTCCTCTTCCTGGTGCCGTTCTACCTGCTGGTCCGCAACGCCCTCTCCACCGACGCCGAGATCACCGGAGAGAACTGGAAGTTCTTCCCCACGGACATCCAGTGGGGCAACATCAGCGAACTGTTCACCGACGAGACGGTGCCCTTCACCCAGTCCCTGTGGAACTCGGCGGTGGTGGCCGTCCTGCACACCGTCGGCGTCCTGCTGGTGTGCTCCCTCGCGGGCTACGGTCTGGCCCGCATCCCGTACAAGCACGCCAACAAGGTCTTCTACGCCGTCCTGGGCACCCTGATGGTCCCGACGGCGGTCACCTTCATCCCGAGTTTCGTGCTGGTCTCCTCGCTCGGCTGGGTGGACACCTACCGCGGTCTCATCATCCCGGGGCTGTTCAGTGGTTTCACCTGCTTCCTCTTCCGGCAGTACTTTCTCGGGTTCCCGAAGGAACTGGAGGAGGCCGCGCGCGTGGACGGACTGGGCTACTGGGGTGCCTACTGGCGCATAGTGGTGCCCAACTCTCTGAACTTCTTCGCGGCGATGGCGACCATCACCTTCATCCAGGGGTGGAACTCCTTCCTGTGGCCCCTGGTCATCGGCCAGAGTCCGGAGGCATGGACCGTCCAGGTGGCGCTCTCCAACTACATGACCAACCAGACCGTCGTCTTCCATATGATCTTCATGGCCACGGCCATGTCCATCCTGCCCCTGGTGTTCGTGTTCCTCTTCCTGCAGCGCTGGCTGGTGCAGGGGATCGCACAGACCGGCATCAAGGGCTGACACCCCTTCCCCCAGGACCTGGAGACCCATGTCTTTCCGCACTACCACGGCCGTCGACTACGT
This sequence comes from Streptomyces sp. NPDC032822, assembly GCF_055578825.1. NCBI lineage: Bacteria > Bacillati > Actinomycetota > Actinomycetes > Kitasatosporales > Streptomycetaceae > Streptomyces > Streptomyces sp. NPDC032822. Next base: position 223,095 of record NZ_JBVIOL010000005.1, read on the forward strand.
CGAGGACGTCGCACCCGGCAGCGGGGCTCTCCCGCCCCGCGCCTGGTACGCGGCCTCCGACGCGGAGGCCCTGTCCCTCAACGGCAGCTGGCGTTTCCGTCTCTCGCCGACCGCCGACGCCGAGGACGACTCCTTCGCCGAGGAGGGCTACGACGCCGGGGCCTGGGCCGAGGTCACGGTCCCGGGGCACTGGGTCCTCCAGGGCGACGGGGCGTTCGGGGCGCCCATTTACACGAATCACCTCTACCCCTTCCCGGTGGACCCGCCGCACGTCCCGACCGAGAACCCGACCGGCGACCATCTGCGGGTCTTCGACCTGCCCGCGGAGTGGCCCGAGGACGGCGACGCCGTGCTGCGCTTCGACGGCGTCGAGTCGTGCGCCCGGGTGTGGCTGAACGGCACGGAGATCGGCGAGTTCAAGGGCTCCCGGCTGGCGCACGAGTTCGCGGTGGCCCCGCTGCTGAAGCCGAGCGGCAACGTGCTCGCGGTCCGGGTCCACCAGTGGTCGGCCGGCTCCTACCTGGAGGACCAGGACCAGTGGTGGCTGCCCGGCATCTTCCGTGACGTCACGCTGCTGCACCGCCCGGCGGGCAGCGTCCGCGACTTCTTCGTGCACGCGTCCTACGACCATGTCACGGGCGAGGGCACCCTGCGTGTCGACTCCGACGTCGACGGCCGGGTGACCGTGCCGGGCCTCGACATCGATGTCGCGACCGGCGAGCCAGTGACGCTCCCGGTGCGGCCGTGGACGGCGGAGACGCCGTATCTGTACGACGGTGTGCTGGCGACCGAGGGTGAGCGGGTGCCGCTGCGCATCGGTTTCCGCACGGTCGTCCTCGAAGACGGTCTGATCAAGGTCAACGGCGTGCCGGTCCTCTTCAAGGGCGTCAACCGGCACGAGTGGCACCCGGAGACGGGCCGCACGCTCGACCTGGAGACCATGCGCGAGGACGTGCTGCTGATGAAGCGGCACAACCTCAACGCGGTCCGTACCTCTCACTACCCGCCGCACCCGGCCTTCCTGGACCTGTGCGACGAGTACGGCCTGTGGGTCATCGACGAGTGCGACCTGGAGACCCACGGCTTCGTCGAGCAGAAGTGGCGGGACAACCCCGTCGACGACGACCGCTGGACCCCTGCGCTGCTGGACCGCGCGGCCCGCATGGTCGAGCGGGACAAGAACCACCCGTCGGTCGTCTTCTGGTCGCTGGGCAACGAGGCCGGCACCGGCCGCGGGCTGACCGCGATGGCCGAGTGGATCCACGGCCGGGACTCCTCCCGCCTGGTGCACTACGAGGGCGACTGGGACTGCCGGGACACGGACGTGTACTCGCGGATGTACGCCTTCCACGGCGAGGTCGAGCAGATCGGCCGGCACCTGGACGGCGGCACGCTGGGGCGTCGCGAACTCCCCTTCATCCAGTGCGAGTACGCGCACGCCATGGGCAACGGCCCTGGCGGACTCGCCGACTACCAGCAGCTGTTCGAGAAGTACGAGCGTCTCCAGGGCGGCTTCGTCTGGGAGTGGATCGACCACGGCGTCAAGCACCCCGAGCTGGGGTACGCCTACGGCGGCGACTTCGGCGAGGAGCTGCACGACGGCAACTTCGTCTGCGACGGGCTGATCTTCCCCGACCGGCGGCCCTCCCCCGGCCTGGTCGAGTACAAGAAGGTCATCGAGCCGGTCCGTATCGAGGGCGACGGCACGGACGGCACCGTCCGGATCACCAACCGGCACGACTTCGCCGACCTGTCCGCGCTCGCCTTCGAGTGGTCGTACCAGGTCGACGGCGAGACGGTCGAGGCCGGCACGCTGGCGGTGCCGGCGCTGGCGGCCGGCGAGAGTGCCGACGTGAAGCTGCCGGCACCGCCGGCGGACGCGCGCGGGGCGGAGACGGGGTGGACGGTCCGGGCGCTGCTCGCGGCCGACACCTCGTGGGCTTCGAAGGACCACGTCGTGGCCTGGGGCCAGTTCCCGGCCGCGGCGCGCACCGCGCCGACCGTAGCGGCCACCGACCGGCCGGCTCTCGGCGAGAAGCTGATCACCCTCGGCCCGGCGTCCTTCGACGCCCGCACCGGTGCCCTGCGGACCATCGGCACGGTGTCCGTGCGGAACCCGCGCCTGGACGTGTGGCGGGCGCCGACCGACAACGACGACGGCACGGAGTGGCAGACCGGCATCCACTACACGGCGTTGTGGCGCGAGCTGGGCCTGCACCGGATGCAGCACCGCCTGGACTCGGTGGAGGCGGGCGAGGACGCGCTGACGGTACGGACCCGGGTGGCGCCCGCCGCGCGCGAGGTGGGCCTGGCCACGGTGTACCGCTGGACCTCGGACGGTGACCGGCTGCGGCTGACCGTGTCGGTGACGCCCGAGGGTGAGTGGACGGTGCCGCTGCCCCGGCTCGGCGTCCGGCTCGGGCTGTCCGGCGCGGACCAGGTGCAGTGGTTCGGGGGCGGCCCCGGCGAGGCGTATCCCGACAGCCGCAAGGCGTCGATGCTCGGCCGCTGGCGGTCCACCGTGGACGAACTCCAGACCCCCTACGTCCGCCCCCAGGAGAACGGCGCCCGTGCCGACGTCCGCTGGGTGGAACTCGGCGGTCTGCGGATCGAGGGCGACCCGGAGTTCTGGTTCGGCGCCCGCCGCTGGACGACCGAGCAGCTGGACGCGGCCTCGCACCTCACCGACCTCACGGCCGGCACCGCGTCCGACGGCGGCTCCGCCACGGGGGTGTGGGTCAACCTCGACCACGGCCACCACGGCGTCGGTACGCAGTCGTGCGGTCCGGGCCCGCTGCCGCAGTACGTCCTGCGGGCCGAGCCGGCGGAGTTCTCCTTCGTCTTCTCGGCCATCGGTTAGTCCAACTCCGTGATCAATTAGTCCATTGACCGATTGATCGACATTCTGCGACGGTCGTGAGGTGCCCGCGGCCGGTCGGCGTTCCCCGCCGACCGGCCGCAACTCACGTCCGGAGCAAGGGAGTCGACTGCGTGAGCGGAAGTATCGAGGTGCGCGGCCTGTCCCGCACCTTCCACACCACCGTCCGCCGCCCGGGATTCACCGGCGCCCTGCGCTCCCTGGTCAACCCGGAGCGCGTCGCCAAACACGCCGTCCTCGACGTCACCTTCGACGTCGGGCAGGGCGAACTCCTCGCCCTGCTCGGCCCGAACGGCGCCGGCAAGTCCACCATCATCAAGGTGCTCACCGGCATCCTCACGCCCACCGCGGGCGAGGTCCGGGTCGCCGGTGTGGTGCCCTACCTGGAGCGTGAGCGCAACGCCCGCGGCATCGGGGCGGTGTTCGGGCAGCGCACCCAGCTGTGGTGGGACCTTCCGGTGCGTGAGTCCTTCGCGATCCTCCGGGACATCTACGAGGTGCCGAAGGGCGAACACGCGGCCCGGCTGAAGGAGTTCGACGATCTCCTCGACCTGTCGTCGTTCTGGGACACCCGGGTGCGGCACCTCTCCCTGGGCCAGCGCGTCCGCAGCGACCTCGCGGCGGCCCTGCTGCACGACCCGCAGGTCGTCTTCCTCGACGAGCCGACCATCGGCATGGACGTGGTGGTCAAGGAGCAGGTGCGGGAGTTCCTCCGCCATCAGGTGGAGCAGCGCGGCCGGACGGTCCTGCTGACCACGCACGACATGACGGAGGTCGAGCGGCTCGCCGAACGGGTCGTCCTGATCAACCACGGCCGGCTGGTCCTGGACGGCGGCCTGGACGAGATCCGGCGCCGCTTCGGCTCGACCTGGCAGGTGCGGGCCACCCTCGCCGACCCGCACACCCAGGTCGTGGCGCTGCCGGGGATCGCGGTGCTGCGGCACGAGGGCGCCCGGGTCGTGTTCGGTCCCGAGGCACCCGACGGAGCGGACTCACCCACCGTCCACCAGGCCCTCAAGGCGGTCATCGAGCACTACGAGGTGACGGACATCGCCCTCGACGAGGCCGACCTGGAGGATGTCATGCGGGCCGCCTACGTCCAGGCCGGGGACGCGTGATGGCCGTCCTCCACGCCTGGCGGACCGCCCGCGTCACCCCGCTCGGCGAGCTGCACACCCCGCCCCGGATGACCGCCGTACTACTGCGGCTGACCGTCCAGGTGGTGCTGGTCGCCTCCCTGTGGCACGGCCTGTACGCGCAGACCGGCACCACCGCCGGACTCGACGTCGACCAGGCGGTGACGTACGGCGTGCTGGCCGTACTGGCCTCCCGGCTCAGGGAGTTGGACCAGTACGCGGGCCGGGACACCGTGCTCCAGCACATGCACTTCGGCACGATCGTCTACTGGTACCTGCGCCCGCTGCCGCCGCAGCGATACCACGCCCTGCGGGCGTTGGGCGAGCAGCTGTACGGCCTGGCGTGGGCGCTCGGCGGATACCTGATGTGTCTCGCCGCCGGAGTGGTCGAGCCGCCCGGATCCGCCGCGGTGGCGGGGGTGTTCGCGCTCAGCCTGCTGCTCGGGCAGCTGGTCCTCTACCACGTCATGCTCCTCCTGGACCAGCTGTGCTTCTGGACCGTGCGCAACAACGCGGCGATGCTGATCCTGATCTTCGCGCAGAACCTGCTGTCCGGGGTGTACGCGCCGCTGTGGTTCTTCCCGGACTGGTTCGTCACGCTGAGCACCTTCCTCCCCTTCCAGGCCACGCTGAGCGTGCCGCTGTCCCTCTACATCGGCCGCATCCCGCTCTCGGACGCGCCCGGACAGCTGGCGATCCAGGCCGCCTGGGTCGTGCTGCTCCACCTGTTCACCCGTTTCCTGTGGCGGCGCGCCGCCCTCCGTGTCATCTCCCAGGGAGGCTGAGGCCCGTGAACGGCGTCCGTATCGCCTGGCGCATCACGCGTCTCAACTTCCGTGCCCAGTTGGAGTACCGCACCGAGTTCCTGCTGATGATCGCGATCGGCGCGATCTGGCAGGTGTCGGTGATCGTGTTCGCGACGGTGCTGCTGTCCCGGTTCTCCGGGATGGGCGGCTGGGACAGCTCCGAGGTGCTGCTCATCCCGGCGACCCGGATGCTCGCGCACGGGCTGTTCGTGCTGGTGCTGGGGCGGGTGCACCTGGTCGGCCGGCACATCCAGGAAGGGCGGATCGACACCTATCTGGTGCGACCCATGTCGGTGCACCGCCAGATCCAGCTCGCCTACTTCCCCACCAACGCGATCGGCGACCTGACCGTCGCCGCGGGCCTGATGGTGGGCGCGCTCAGCCGGAGCGACCTGGACTGGACGGCGGGCCGTATCTCGTACCTGGTCGCCGCGATCATCGGCGGCATGCTGCTGGAAGCCGCCCTGTTCACGGCCCTGGCCTGCGCCTCGCTGCGCTTCCCGGCCGCCGACTACTGGGGGCGCTGGCTGGAGGAGCTCCTCGGCACCTTCGGCAGCTACCCGCTGAACGTGCTGCCCAAGGCGGTGGGCGGCTTCCTCACCTTCGGTCTCCCGCTCGCGTTCGTCGCCTACTTCCCGGCCGCCGTCCTCACCGGGCACGGCCACGACACCGGCGTCCCGTACTGGCTGGCGGCGGCCTCACCCCTGCTGGGGGCACTGGCGTACCTGGGGGCGAGGCTGCTGTGGCGGCGGAGCCTGCGGTACTACGCGGGCGTGAACGGCTGACGTCCGGCCGCGCCTCACGCCGCCGGACCGGCCGACGGCACGGCGGCGCCGGACCGCAGGATCGGGGTGAACAGCGCGGCCACCGCGATCAGCACACAGCACCCTCCGGCGACCAGGCCGACGGGTGCGGTGCCGTGGTGTTCGGCGGTCCAGGTCAGGACGGCCGCGCCGATCGGGGCGGCGGCGTACTGGAGGGTCCAGAAGGCGGAGGTGACCCGGCCCAGCAGCGGTTCCGGGGTCACCTCCTGGCGCAGGGACATGGAGCAGGTGCCCGCGATGCCGCCGCAGGCGAGGAAGGCCGCGCCGAGCGCCGCGACGACGGCCACGTCCTGGGCCCAGCCCAGTCCGGCGAACGCGAGCCCGCACACCGCGACCGCGCCGGTCCAGGTCGGGCCGAAGCCGAGCCCGCGGCGGATCCGCGCCACCAGCAGGGCGCCGGTGATGGTGCCGAGGGCGCCGACGGCCATGACGGTGCCGACCGTGCCGTCGTCGTGCCCGAGGTCGTGCTTGACGTGGTAGATGACCAGGTCGGTCATGCCGAGGGTGAGGAAGCTGAAGACGAACAGCAGGGCGGTCAGGGAGCGCAGCACCGGGTGGCCGTAGAGGAAGGTCACGCCGGTGCGCAGGTCCTGCCACAGGCCGGCCGCCCCGGTTCCCTTCGCCGGGATGCCCTCGTCGCCCGAGCGCGGGGCGAACCGTACGAAGAGCAGGCAGGCGGCCGACACCCCGAAGCTGGCCGCGTCGACGCCCACCGCCGCGGCCGGCCCGGTCCAGGCGGCCACCATTCCCGCGCACAGCGGGCCGAGGACGCCGGCCGCGGCGGCGGTCGCGTTCAGCCGGCCGTTGGCCTCGGTGAGCTGTCCGGTGCCGACCAGGCTGCGCACGACGGTGACATAGCCGACGGCGAACAGCATGCCGACGGCCTCGCACAGCGGCAGGACGGCGTAGAGCAGCCAGACCTGCTCGCCGAACAGCCACACCACCGGGATCACGCCGTACAGCACCATGCGCACCAGGTCGCAGGCGATGAGGAGGCGGCGGCGGTCGACCCGGTCGACCAGGGTTCCGGCGAAGACGGCCGCGAGCACCGAGGCGGCTCCGCCGACCGCGGTGAGCAGTCCCATCCGGGCGAGGGAGCCGGTGGCCTGGAGGACCAGCAGGGGCAGGGCGATGAGGGCGAAGGAGTCACCGAGGACGGAGAGGGTCTGCGCGACCCAGAAGATCCCGAAGTTCCGTTGCCGCCACAGCGGACGGCCGCCCTTCGCGGGCGGCGGGTCGGTGGACGGCGTGCCGGGTGCCCGAGGGCCCGGTTCGTCCTCGCGCTGTGCCTCGAACGCCAAGCGGGTCCCTCCCCAGGTCACGGTCCGCGGCAACCCTACGAGGACCCGAGGCGGCCCGCACACGAATATTCACTGGCCCGCGCAGCACCGGGTGGGGGCCGGGACCTCGAAGAGGACGAGGGTGCCGCCCACGGCGGGCAGGGCGATGAGGCCGAGTTCGCCGTGCCGCCACTCGGGCGTACGTGCCCCCATGTCACCAGGCCGGTGTCCGGGGCGGGTCGGCCCGCGGCGCCGGGAATCGTGACCCGGTCGATGGCGGAGGACGTGAGCGGGTCCGCGACCGTCAGGGCGGGCGGCGGACTCGGCGGCGCCGATGCGCCGCCCGCGGAGGATCGGCGCGGGACATGAACGTCGTACGGCCGACGGATGAGCGGCGGTCGGCCTGGACGCGGCAGATCACCTCGTCCCTCACTGTTTCCCCCACCGACCTTGCCGGTCACACTGGTTGCCGCTGAACCTGAACTCCGCTCACCTTCACCACCCGAACCCCCGAAGCTCGATCTTTCGATGCCTCGAACCCCCGATCTCTCGAACCCTCGATGGAGACACCCCCCATGAGAAGACTCATCGGCACCCTCGCTGCCGCCGCGCTGGCCGTGACCGGCCTCGCCGCGACGGGTGCGATGCCCGCGGCGGCGGCCACGACCGGCACGTTCAACGTCCTGACGTACAACGTCGCGGGCCTCCCCGAGGGCCTCAGTTCCGGCAGACCGGCGACCAACACCCCGCTGATCTCCCCGCGGTTGGCGTCGTACGACATCGTGAACGTCCAGGAGGACTTCAACTACCACGCGGCCCTGTACGCGGGGGACAACCACCCGTACCGCACCGCGACAAGTGGCGGAGTGCCGTTCGGTGACGGTCTCAACACCCTTTCGGACCACGCCTTCGAGGACTTCGAGCGGGTGAAGTGGAACGCCTGCACCGGCACCAACTGCCTGACCCCGAAGGGCTTCTCGCTGGCCCGGGTGCGGCTCGCCGAGGGGGTCTTCGTGGACCTCTACAACGTGCACACCAACGCCGACGCCAGTGACGACGCGCTCGCCGCCCGCCGCGCCAACATCGAGCAGCTCTCCGACTTCATCCAGGCGAACTCCGCGGGCAACGCGGTGATCGTGATGGGCGACACGAACACCCGGTACACCCGCTCCGGCGACAACATCCGCACGCTGGTGAGCGAGAACGGCCTGACGGACCCGTGGGTGAAGCTGGTGAAGGGCGGTACGCCCCCGGCGCAGGGCGCGGACGCGCTGGTGTGCCCCACGACGGCGCCGACCGACGACTGCGAGGTCGTCGACAAGGTCCTCTACCGCGGCAGCAAACTGCTGACCCTGGACGCCACCCGCTACCACAACGAGTGGGCGTCCTTCCTCGACTCGGCGGGCGGGAACCTCTCCGACCACTTCCCGCACACGGTCGACTTCTCCTACACCCTCAACTCGTCCCTGAAGGCGAGTGACTTCTTCGGCGGCCCGCACGGCACCGCCTTCAACGACGCGGACGACCTGCCCGCGTCGCCGTCGCCCCGCACGCTGACGCTGCGCGGCGACTCCCGTCTGGACGCCATTTCCCTCACCCATGACGGCGGTACGAAGGTCTCCCACGGCGGCACGGGCGGCACGGCCACCTCGCTGACCCTCGCCACCGGCGAACACCTCACCTCCGTCAAGCTGACGCAGGGTCAGAAAGACGGCCGTACCAGGATCTTCTCGGCGGCGTTCACCACGGACAAGGGCCGCACCCTCTCCTCGGGCACCGCGACCACGAACACCAAGACCTTCACGGCCCCGTCCGGCTGGCAGATAGCCGGCTTCACGGGCCGGGCGGGCGCCGAGATCGACAAGGTGGGAGTGGTGTACGCGCCGATCGGCTGAGGCCGACCGGCCGGGCAGCAGAACCTGGTGGCTCTGCCTAGTGGCTCTAGGCTGTGGGCCAGGGCCACCAGGTCCACGGTGTCGTGTCACGGAGATCCCCCATGCCCAGAGCCGGTCTCACCCCGGACCGCATCACCGCGGCCGCCGCCGATCTCGCCGACGAGGCCGGGTTCGACAACGTGACCCTGTCCGCCCTGGCCCGGCACTTCGGCGTCAAGGACGCGAGCCTGTACTCGCACGTACGAAGCCTCCAGGATCTGCGCGTCCGGGTCGCGCTGCTCGCCGGCGCGGAGATGATCGACCGGATCGCCGCCGCCGTGGCGGGACGCTCGGGGAAGGACGCGCTGGCGGCCTTCGCCGGGTCCTACCGCGCCTACGCCCTCCAGCACCCCGGCCGGTACGCGGCCACGCAGATCCGCGTCGACCCGGCCCTCGTCACGGACTCGACCGCCATGCTCCGCACCGCCGAGATCACCTACGGCATGCTCCGCGCCTACGGCCTCACCGAACCCGACCTCACCGACGCCGTGCGCCTGCTGCGTGCCACCTTCCACGGCTACTGCGCCCTGGAGTCCACCGGCGCCTTCGCCCACCCGCGTGCCGTACAGGCCTCCTGGGACAAGGCGATCGACGCGCTGCACCTCGCCCTCGCACACTGGCCCCGCGAGGAGCGGAGCCAGGGCTAGGGCCAGGCTAGGGAGACCCTGTTTCCCGCCGCCCGCGTGACCACGCCTCGACCTCGGAGTACGAGGGCACCGCACCCCGGACGGACCGGCCCGCCCTGATGTCCCGCACGGCATCGAGGGCCGCGCCCAACGCCGTCCGGTACAGCAGCGAGCCGAGGCTGACGCGGCGTACGCCGAGGTCGGCGAGGTGGGGGACGGTCGGGCCGGTGGGTGAGTAGAGGATGTTGAGGGGGACGTCGAGGCGGCGGACGAGGGCGGCGATCCGCGCGGGGTCGGTCAGGCCGGGGACGAACACGCCGTCGGCGCCCGCCTGTCGGTAGGCGTCGAGGCGGTTGAGGGTCTCCGTGAGGTCTCCGTCGCGCCGCCAGTGCGTGTCGGTGCGGGCGTTCACGAACAGGCCGGGGGCGGCCGACTTCACCGCGGCGATCTTCCGCGCGTGCAGGGCGACGGGCCCCATGCCGTCCTCCAGGTTGATGCCGGCCGTCCCGACCACCGACAGTTCGCGGGCCAGCTCCGCCACCCGCTCCGGGTCGTCGCTGAAGCCGTCCGCCGCGTCGACGGAGAGCAGGAACGGTTCCGTGCCCAGGGTCAGGGCGAGCTGGAGGGTGTGCTCACGGGTCGCCGGTGATCCGTCGGGCAGGCCGACGGCCGCGGCGGTGGCCAGGCTCGTCGTGCCGATCGCCCGGAAGCCCTGCGCGGCGAGGGCCGTCGCGGAGGCGTGGTCCCAGGCGTTGGGGAGCAGCAGGGGCTCCCCGGCGTCGTGGTGGTGCAGGGCGGCGAAGGCGGTCATGTCCGCCACCGTAGGGGCGGGTCGGTTCGGTGGCGGCCGAAGTGTGCGGGCAACAGCCCCGTCGCGGGCACACATCTCCGGCTCATCGACTGGAACGGCACGTTCCAGAGTGCGGACAAGGTCGTGAGCGCGCGGATCACGGGTGACATCGCAGTACGGAAGGACGGGACGCTGAGCTGGGCGTACGTGCCCGTCAAGCCGAGCTACGCGAGCGCGCTCACCGGCGCGTCCCCGACCTGGACGACCCTGCGCATCGCCCGGGTCACTCCGTAGGGAACCCCGCCATCCGGCGCATGACCTCCTCGGGCAGCGCCGGATTCTCGGCGGCCGTCACCGCGGTGGCGGTGTCCCGCAGCAGGCGGACCAGTACGCGGACCGGCAGCCGGGGGTCGACGGCCGCCGCATGGCGCAGGTGTTCGTGCGGGTCATCCAGCATGCGCACCACACACGCGACCGGCAACCGCGGGTCGGTCAGGGCCCGGTAGCGGACCTCCTTGCTCGGGTCCCGGCTGAGCCGCTCCACCAGCTCCGCCGTGGACCGCGGGTCGTCCGGGGCCAGTCGGCGCATTCGCGGGTTCGGGTCGTCGGCGTACCGCAGGAGGTCGTGGCGCGGGAAGTTCGGGTGGCCGCGCGGCCGGTCGGGGGCGGTGAGGCTGCCCGTCCACCACTGCCAGACCCGCATGAGCACGTCCGCCGGCGCGTCGTCGCAGGACTCGGCGAGGAAGAGCTGCACGACCCGGTCCTCGTCGTGGGCGAGGCGGGCGACGACGTCCGGCGGCAGGTGCCGGGCCCGGGCGACGCTCCGGCGGACCAGGGGGTGGGTCGAGGCGGCCAAGCGGCGCATGGCGTCCTCGTCGTGGTGCAGGGCCTGGACCCAGGCGAGTTCGCGGGCGTGTACCCCGGGGTCGAAGTCGATGGGGATGCGGGCGCGTTGTTCCTCGGTGAGATCGCCTCGCAGCGACACGGCGTAGCGCACGGCCGCGTGGGAGTCCTCGGCCAGGAGGGCGACCAGGTCCGGGTCCAGACACGGGTTGGCGGCGAGGGCGACGCGCTCGCCCCACTCGCCGTGCCGTGCCAGGTGGTCGGCGAGGTCGGGCTCCAGACTGAGCGTCTCCAGTTCGGACGTCCTCACCTTCTCGGCCTCGAACACCGAGCGGGGCATCGGGTGTTCGCGGTGGTGCAGCAGCAGGGCGATCCCGCGCACCCGGTCCTCGGGATCGGCCAGCAGCGCCCGGCGTCCCTCGGTGTCCAACCGGGGCCACGCCACCCGGCAGGCCGAGGCCCGCACCCCGGGATCGGCGTCGGCGGCGAGGGAGACCGCGAGGGACGCGGGCAGGTTCACGACGGCGGCCACCTCGGCGCGGACCGCGGCGGACGGATCGGCGGCGAGTCCGCGACAGGTGTCCTCGGTGAGTTCGGCCCGTCGGTCGGCGGCGACGAGGGTCAGGACCCGTCGCTCCCGGGTGTTCGCCGCGCCCTGGATCAGGCGGGACCACTGCTCGGGCGTGAGGTTCAGCTGCATCTCGGCGACGATGGACCGCACGTTCCAGTCCGGGTGGGCCAGCGCCGCGTCCGCCACCTCGGTCGGCAGGGGCCGGAACGTCAGGTAGCGGGACCTGCCGATGAGCCCGACCCGGACGTCCCCGGGGGTGGCCTGGTTCCGGGAGAGCCCGCGCGCCCAGGCGTCAAGCAGTTTCTCGCCGGGGCCCGGGCCACGGAACAGGGACGCCCAGGCGGCTGCCCGCTCCTGCGGGGTCTCCCGGACGGCGACCGCCGCAGCCGCCACGGCCTCCGCCTCCTGCCGCTCGGCGAGTTGTTCCTCGGCGATCAGCCAGACGTCGTACTCCTCGACCGTGGCGGCCACCATGGCGTCCCCGTCGAGCGAGAGCGTGAGGAACTCCGGCTGCCCGGGCCGTTCGCCGAGCACGCCGGCCAGGTCCCAGCCGGCGGTGAGCCGGACCCGGGTCCAGGGCTGTTCCGTGCCGCCGCAGGCTCCTGCGCACGGGCCGCCGCAGGGATCACCGCCGGCTACGGAGATCAGGAAGACGCCGTCCTCGTCGAGGATCCCCGCCTCCGACGCCAGGCGGTGCCACTCCCGGTTGACCGCGTCGACGAGATCGGGCCGGTCCGTGCGCACCCGCACAGTCGGTTCGATCTCGAACCCGACGACGCGCCGCCCCGCGGACCGCGGCGGCAGCACCTCCTCGACCCGCCGGTCGCCGGCGATCTCCAGCCCGGCCCGCCGCAACAGGTCGAACGTCTCGTCTCCGTCACCCGTCATGGGGCTCATCCTGCCCGACGGGGCTCCCCCGCATCGACCCGCACTCCGGAGCCGTCCCACCCCACCCGCACCTCGGGCCCCGCGCTCCAGCGGACCGTCAGCTCCCCCGCCCTGTCGGCCGCCACGCTCACCGTCTCCCCCAGCGGCAGGGCGTCCGGTTCGGCGGTGAGGCGCGCGAGCGCGACGAAGAGGGTGTCGCCGTCACCGGTGACCCCCGTCAGTCCGGCGTCGAGGCCGGTCACCGGGACCAGTTCCGCCCGTACGCCGTCCGCCGGCGCCCACCCGGTGACCCGTACCGCCGTCCCCGGCTCCGCACCCGCCACCACATGGACCCGCACCTCCACGGCTCCCCGCGCGAGCACGACACTCGTCACCCGCGCTCCGCCGCCCGCCGTGTGCCGCGAGGCCGCCCACCCCTCGCCGACGCCCAGCGGTTCGATGCCCGTGCGGCTCGGATCGTCGCCGACGATCACGCTGTTGTCGTACGACGGTGCAGGTGTCGTCACCGTCGAGTAGGCGAGGCGCGTGTAGTGCGGGTCGTAGCGGACGTCCTCGCTGCCGTGGTTGTGGAGGCGGACGAGGCCGTCCGAACGGGTGGACTGGAGCAGCCAGTTGGGTGCGGCGATCGGCGTGACCGCGTCCGCACGCTCGACCGGGCCGGGTTCCTCGACCGCCGTCCACACCGGGTGGTCCGGCGGCAGCAGCAGTCCGATGAATCCCTTGCTCGCCCAGTACGGCGACGCCGGGCCCGAATAGCCTTGCAGGACCGCCGTGTCGGGGCCGTGCCAGCCGAGGGTGAGCAGGCCGCGCGAGTCGACCGCGCCCCGGTCCAGGAAGTACCTCAGCGCGCCGGAGGCCAGCCGCCGGGTCTCCCCCGGGGACAGGGGCGTACGGCCGGTCATCGCGCCGAGCCACAGCGGGGCGGTCGTCGCGAAGCGGTAGGTGAGCGAGCGGCCCTGGTGCATCGGCGCGCCGTCGCCGCCGAACAGGCGGGCGTAGTCGGCGAGATGGCGTTCCAGTCGGCCGCTGTAGAGGTCGAGCAGTCGGTCGTCGCCGGCGAGCCAGGCGTGCAGCACCGGGTACAGGTGCATCGCCCAGCCGTTGTAGTAGTCGAACTTGCGGCCGTCGCCGTCGGTGTACCAGCCGTCGCGGACGTACCAACGCTCGATGCGTTCCAGGCCGTTGTCGATCGCCTTGCGGGAGGCGTCGCTCTCGTAGCCGATCTCCTGGAGGAAGCCGCCGACCGTGACGGGGAACAACTCCCAGTTGCAGGGCCAGGCCTCGGCGGTGAGCGCGTCGCCGAGCCAGTCCGCCGCGCGCCCGCGCACCCCGTCGTCCAGGCGGTCCCACAGCAGGGGGCGGGTCAGCCGGAGCGCGAGGGCGATCGACGCGGCCTCGACCAGTGGCTGGCCGCGGTCCTCGATGCGGGGCCAGACGCCCGAGACGCCGGCGGCGAGTCCGTCGGCGTAGCGTTCGAGGGCGGTCTCGTCACGGCGGAAGGCGGCCAGCAGCAAGGTTCGGGCGTAGCCCTCCAGCCCGTCGGAGAGCCTCCCCGACACGCTCTGGCGGTTGCCCGGGGAGGGGAAGTGGTAGAGGGCGCGGTCCTCGGTGGCGTACGGCTCCACGGCCGCGAGCAGGGAGTCGGCGGCGGCCTCCCAGTGGGCGCGGGTGCAGCCGGTGAGCGGGCTGAGGGTGCGGTCGTCGGGAGGCAGGTGCATGGGTCTCTTTCGCGCGGGGATCACTCGGTCCGGTCCGGTGGATCGGCTGAAGCCTGGGGCGCCCCGGTTCCGGTCGGAGCGCCCCAGGGGTCTATCCCACCCGCACCTGGCCCTTGGGCACCAGATGCAGGGCGACGAGTTCGTCGCGGACCAGTTCCGCGTACACGGTCGCGCCGTGGGCGGACGTGTGCGTGTTGTCCCGTTTCTCGTTGTAGAGGTACAGCGCCTTGGAGCCCTCGACGCCCAGCGCCTCCACGACCGCCTTCGTCTTCGCCGTCAGATCGATCAGCGGGACCCTCTTGGCGGCGGCGACCGAGCGCACGACCTCGGGATGGTTCACGCCCAGGCCGTTGACCAGCAGCGCGACGTCGTTGTTCAGGGTGCCGTCGGAGTTGAACCAGCGGCGCACGATCGGGGTGACGAGGACGGGCTTGCCGCCCCGCTCCCGGACGCCCGCCACCAGGGTCTCCAGGTTCGCCCGGTAGGTCGCCTCGTCGGTGGTCTTGTCGTTGTGGGCGAGCTGGATCAGGACCAGGTCGCCGCGGTGGATCCGTGGTTGGACGGTGGCCCACAGCTGTGGGTTCCCCAGATACGTCACCGTACTCTCGCCGGAATCGGCGTAGTTGGCGACGGAGACGCCCTTGCGGAGGTACTGGGGCAGTTGCTGGCCCCAGCCGGAGTACGGGTCGCCGGGCTGGTCGCAGACCGTGGAGTCGCCGACGAGGAAGACCTGGCGTGCGTGCCGGGCCGGGGTGACCTCGATGCGGGCGAGCGCGGGCGCCGAGCCGCCGAGGAGCAGGTCGAGGCCGGGGGTGCCCTCGGGGCCGGTCGGCTCGCCCTCGGGGGTGCGGACGTCGACGGTGAAGCTGCGGGAGAGGCGCTTGCCGGCCGCGACGGCGGTCTCGGGGAGCAGGGAGCGCCGGGTCTCGCCGGCGACACTCGTGCTCGATCCGGCGTCGCCGCCGAGGAGGACCTTCACGTCGTACGTGCCGGGCGCGACGTCGAAGTGGCAGGACGTGGCGGTGCAGTTCTCGATGCCGAGGGGGCGCTGACCACCGTGTGCCTGGGCCGGTGCGGCGACCATGCCGGCACCCAGGGTCAGTGCCGCCAGCACGGCGAGGTTGAAACGTCTCATACGGCTCCTCCGACAGTCCTGCGACGGGACGAACAGGCTTGGCCGCTGGACCGTACCGCTCTCGGCAAGCGCTTTCTAGACCCCGCGGCGATTTCACACGATCGCCAACACGAGGGCGACGAAAGCCCTTTCGCGAAATCGATTCAACTGTCACTCTGCCAAACGGAATCGCCGGGCACGGCCCGGCACCCGCACCCCCACACACCTCCCGAAGGAGGCACCCCCATGTCCGGATCCGTGAACAGACCGGTTCGCCGCCGCACCTTCGTTCTCGGCACCGCCGCCGCGGCCGGTACCGTCGCCCTCGCCGGGCCGCCGGCCCAGAGCGCGTCCGCCGCGGCCTTCGGCTACACCGACGACGGCACGAACTACGTCGTCGACACCGGCGCCAACCTCGTCTTCAAGGTCCGCAAGTCCAACGGCGACCTGTCGTCGCTGGTCTACCGGGGCACCGAGTACCAGGGCTACGGCGGCATGAACTCGCACATCGAGTCCGGCCTCGGCGCCTCCACGGTGACGATCAAGCAGTCCGGTTCGACGATCCTGGTCAGCGTCGCGTACGGCACGCTCAGGCACTACTACGCGGCCCGCAGCGGCGAGAACAACGTCTACGTGTGGACCAACAAGGCCGACGCGTCGGTCTCGGCGACCCGGTTCATCCTGCGCGTCAAGGCGGGCCTGTTCCTCAACGACCAGCCCGACGCGTACACGTACACGAACAGCACCGTCGAGGCCTCGGACGTCTTCGCGAAGTCCGACGGCCAGACCCGCTCGAAGCACTACTCGAAGCTGCGGGTGATGGACTACAGCCACGTCGGCTGGGCGGCCGGCGGTGTCGGCCTGTACGTGGTCCGGAGCAACCACGAGAAGGCCTCCGGCGGCCCGTTCTACCGCTCCCTCCTGCGCCACCAGAGCGCCGACGGCGGCGGCCTGTACGAGATCCTCTGGTACGGCATGTCCCAGACCGAGGACCAGCGCTTCGGCCTGCAGGGGCCGTACGTCATCGCCTTCACGGACGGCGGCGCCCCCTCCTCGTCGCTGTTCCCGGGCACCCTCACCACGCCGTGGGCGGACTCGCTCGGCATCTCCGGGTACGTCGCCGCGGGCGGCCGGGGCAAGGTCGCCGGCGTCGGGATCACCGGGCGCAACACCGCGTACGCGTACACCGTCGGGATCGCCAACTCGGCCGCGCAGTACTGGGGTTCGGCCCGCGCCTCCGACGGCTACTTCTCCCTCGCGGGTGTCCTTCCGGGGACGTACACGCTCACCGTGTTCAAGGGCGAACTCGCCGTCTACACCACCTCGGTGTCGGTGTCGGCCGGTGGCACGACCACGCTCAACTCGATCGCGATCCCGTCCACGAACGACCCGGGCAACGCGAGCGCGATCTGGCGGATCAACGACTGGAACGGCACGCCGAGCGGCTTCAAGAACGCCGACCTGATGACGTACGCGCATCCGTCCGACGTCCGGGCCGCCGCCTGGACCGGCAACGTGGTCATCGGCAGCGGCACCGAGACCTCGGGCTTCCCCTGCTACATCTGGAAGGACGTCAACAGCGGCCTGCTGGTGTACTTCAAGCTGACCGCCGCCCAGGCCGCCGCCGCGCACACCCTGCGCATCGGCGTGACGACGGCCTACGCGAACGGCCGCCCGCAGGTCGTCGTCAACAACGCCTGGACGTCGGCCATCCCCTCCCCGCCCACCCAGCCGAGCACCCGGTCCCTGACCGTGGGGACCTACCGGGGCAACAACACCACGTTCACCTACAACGTGCCGGCGAGCGCCTGGCTCACGGACACCAGTCAGTACAACGTGCTGAAGATCAACGTGGTGAGCGGGTCGGGAGCGGCCTCCTACCTCAGCGCGGGGACGGCGATCGACGCGCTCGATCTGCTGACCTGAGCCGGCCTGACCCGAGGGGGCGTCATGTCCCGCGCGTCCACTGCTGGTTCGTTCCGCTGCCGCACGTGTACGTGATGACGGCGGCCGAGTCGGCGGTGGACGCGCCGTTCACGTCGAGGCACTCGCCGCTCGCGCGGGAGACGACCTTGACGTAGGAGCCGGTGGTGGTGAGCGACCACTGCTGGCTGGTGGCCGAGGAACCGCAGTTCTCCTGCGTGACCGTGGCGGCGTTCTCCTGGACGCACAACGAGCTGTTGCGGACCATCAGTTGGTAGTAGCCGCCCGCGACGGGCTTGAACCAGTACTTCTGGTTGCCGCCGCTGTTGCAGGTGTACTGCTTGAGCTGGGCACCCGCCCAGAGTGACTGGCCGGTGACGTCGGCGCACTTGGACGAGTGCCGGGCGATCAGCGTGTTGTACGTGGCGCTCGTGCCGCTGATCGTGCCGGCCGCCGTGTCGACGGTGACCTCCGGGGACCAGGACATCGACAGGGACGTCGAGGTGGGGAAGGTCAGCGGCAGCCACACGTACCGGGAGTCGTTGACGGTGCCGCCGAAGGAGTTGCCCCAGCGGTCGCCCAGGTAGAGGTACGAGGTGCCCGAACTGCCCTGCACGGGAAGGACGAACGCGGTCTGCGAGCCGTAGGTCGTCGAGTCGCCGACGTTGGTCATCGCCGACCAGGGGCCGGCCAGGGAGGTCGCGGTGGCGTACTGCTGCTGGTTGGGGCTCCAGCCGGTGGCGCCCGAGGTCAGCATGAAGTAGACGCCGTTGCGCTTGAACAGGGCCGGTGCCTCGCGGTGACCGCCGTGCCAGGGGTCGGCGACCAGGCTCGCGATGCCCGTGTAGTCGGCGGTGAGCCGGTAGATCTGCAGGTCGTAGTTCTCGCGGGCCGCCGAGATCATGTAGCCGGCGCCGTCGGTGTCCACGAAGACCGTGATGTCACGGGACATGTGGGTGTCCAGCGGGCGGAAGCTGCCCCGCCAGGTGTAGGCGCCGTCCACGGTGTCGGAGACGGCGACGGCGGCGCGGGCCTCGCCGTAGTCGGTGCCGTTCTCCTTGTGCATCCACATCACGAACTTGCCGGTGGACGCGTTGTACATGACCTTGGGGCGCTCGATGTTGGCGGTGGCCAGCTCGGAGGCGCTCGACTGGGTCAGGACGTGGTTGCGGAACTCCCAGTTCTTCAGGTCGGTGGAGCGGTAGGCGTCCACGTACCGGAAGGTGTTGTCGGTGTTGCGGTTCTCGCCGAACCAGTAGTAGTAGGAGCCGACCTTGAGGACCCCGCCGCCGTGCGCGTGCACGGGGTTGCCCGAGGGGTCGGTGAACTGGGTGCCGTTGGTGATCGTCTGGGGTGCGGCCTGGGCCGGGCCCGCGAGGGCCAGGGTGCCGAGCAGGGCCAGACAGAGGGCGAGCACGGCGGCGTAGGCACGTCTCATCTCACGCACTCTCCTTGACGGTGGTGGCGGTCGGGTCTGCCGGGGCTGCCGTGTCCGCCACGGGGATGCCGAAGTCCGGGGTGCCGTCCGCGTGCCAGCCGAGCTTCTGGACCCGGGTGTGGCGGTTGGGGTCGTTCAGCGGGTCGCCGACGATCTCCTTGTACTGGCGGGCGTGGTAGACGAGGACGTCGGTGCGGCCGTCCTCGGCGACGGTGAAGGAGTTGTGGCCCGGGCCGTACTGACGGGTGGTGTCGTTGCTGGTGAACACCGGCGTCGGCGACTTGGCCCAGCTCGCCGGGTTCATCGGGTCGCTGTCCGCGTCGGCGGTCAGCAGGCCCATGCAGTAGTTGAAGTCGGTGGCGCTGGCGGAGTACGTCATGAAGAGGCGGCCGTTGCGGGCGATGACCGACGGCCCCTCGTTGACCTTGTAGCCGATGCACTCCCAGTCGTACTCGGGCGTGGAGAGGCGGACTTGGGGGCCCGTCAGGGTCCAGGGGTTCGCCATCCTCGACAGCCACAGGGCGGTGTTGTTCCCCAAGTCGGGTTCGTGCTGGGCCCAGGCGAGGTAACGCGTGCCCCGGTGGGTGAAGGTGGTGGCGTCCAGGGAGAAGGTCTCCCAGGCGGTCCTGACCTGACCGCGTTCGGTCCAGGTCCCCTTGAAGGGGTCGCGGTGGGCGTTCTCCAGCACCCAGATGCGGATGTCCCAGACGCTCTCGGCGGGCGCGGAGGCGAAGTAGATGTACCACTTGCCGCCGATGCGGTGGATCTCCGGCGCCCAGATGTGCGCGCCCATGGCGCCGGTGGCGTGCTTGGTCCAGATCACGGACTCGGCGGCGGTCGCGAGCCCGTTCAGGGTGCGGGAGCGGCGCAGGATGATCCGGTCGTACTCGGGGGCGGTGGCGGTGAAGTAGTAGTGGCCGTCGGTGTGCCGGTGGATGTGCGGGTCGGCCCGGTTGCGGACGAGCGGGTTCACGTACGGGGGCGCTTTCCGGGTCGGGGCGGCGTGGGCGGTACCGGGGCCGGCCGCCGCCAGGGCGCCCGCGGCCAGGGCACCCTTCAGCAGCAGTCTGCGGTGGGGATCGTCGGGAAGGTCGTGGTCGCGGCTCATGCGGGGTGCCTCTCGGGGTGGGGTGACCTGAGAGCGATGTTCGATATTGAGAACATCTGTTGTCATTCCAAACGCCGAAAAGGTAAGCGTGGGCAACCGGGAGGTCAACGGGTTGGACGTGATCAATAGAAGGCGCTTTCTGTGTGCGGTTTTTCTGTTATCCGCCGCCGGCCCGTTCCGTCTCCCGTGACGTGCGCAGCCATACCCACAAGACAGCGGCGACCGCCGGCGCCCTCGCGGCGGTCGCCGCCCTCCTCGCCACCGCTCCCCCGGCCGTGGCCACCGGCAGCCGTGACGTCACCTCCGACGTCCTCGCCGACCGTGACGTGACACTGACCGGCGACACCGTCGTCACCGTGCCGCCCGGGAGGACGACCTACGGCGGGGTGTTCCGCGGCGAGGGCACGCTCACCGTGCGCGGCTCCGGGACCCTGGTCCTGACCCGGGACAGCGACTTCACGCTGCCGAGGTCCCGGCAACGGCAGAAGGTGTCGACACTCGGCGGCGACCACCCCTACGTCACCACCACCGACCCGGACCCGCCCGCGATCACGGTCGAACGCGGCGCGACCCTCCAGTACGGCGACGGCGGCACGACCGGCCTGATCGGCCGTTTCCCGTACGACACCCCGGCGTTCCGGCTCAACCAGGACAACATCCGGGTCGACGGCACCCTGCGCCTCTCGCTGCGGAACGTCGGCTACAACCTGGGCACCCTCAGCGGATCCGGGCTGGTCACCCAGCCGAGGTTCCTCTGGGGCACCTGGGACCTGTCGGGCACCCACCCCTTCTCCGGCGTGATCGACAACGGCACCCAGGTCAACGCCGGACGGCCGGAGTTCGCGACCTCGCTGCCGAACGTGCGCAAGGTCCTCAACCAGGGCACCTGGACGGTGGACACCCCGCTCGGCCGGACCGTCACCCAGCGCATGGACTTCTACCAGCGCGAGTACGGCAGCGACATCAACGTCCAGTCCCGGCCGGGCGGCAGGGTGATCCTCACCGGCCGGTACAGCTGGTCGAACCAGGGCGGCGACACCGACCCCTCGCTGAGCGACCCGGCCCTGAACTGGACACCCGCCGCCAAGAACGTCAACAAGCGGGGCACCAACATCAAGGGCGCCGACGTCCAGTGGGGCGACGGCACGACCGACCAGATCTTCCTGCCGGGCACCGCCGACACGGTGTACATCAACCTCCTTGCCGCGCGCTCCCGTTCACGGCTCACCTTCGACTACGACGGCCCCGTGACGCTGGGCGCCCCCATCGGCGGCGGCCGGTTCCACGACACGCTGTCCGCGCCCGGCGCCGGGGACATCGTCATCAAGGGCACCCGGGGCAACGACGTCACCTTCGCCGCCGTCCAGTACTACGACGGCTCGACGACCGTCCAGAAGGGCGCGGTGCTGCGACTCGGCAGCGGAAAGCCCGGCGGCGACGGCGGGCTCTACACGCGGGGCGCCCTCTGCAGGATCGTCGACGACGGCTCGCTGGTCCTGCGGAACACCGACAGGGCCCTCACCCTGTCCAGGATCGGCGGCGGCGGCTCGCTCACCCAGTCCGGCGCCGCGACCACGACACTCACGGGCACCTCCGTGACGTACACGGGGACGACGACCGTCACCAAAGGCACGCTCGCCCTGCGTTCCGGGGCGACTCTCGTACGCAGCAGGGCGATCCGGCTCACCTCGGCGGGCTCGCGACTGGACGCCGGGACGGCCGGCCTGCGGGTGGCGACGACACTCACCGGCGAGGGCACCGTGCGGGGATCCGTCACCAACGAGGGCCTCGTCGCGGGCGGACTCACGATCGCCGGGGACTACACCCAGCGCGCGAAGGGTGAACTGGTCCTGCGGGAGCGGCCGTTGAAGGTGACGGGGGCGGTGCGGCTGGCCGGGGGCCTGGACCTGTCGGCCGCCGGATCCGACCCCGCCCGCACGATCACCGTGCTCGACCACACGGGGCACGCGAGGACGAGCGGATCCTTCACCGGCCTCGGGGAGGGCGCGAAGCTGAAGCTCGCCGACACCACCTACCGGCTCAGCTACCAGGGCGGCGACGGGAACGACGTGGTCCTCCGCGCGGCGGCCCCGAGCCCGTCGCCCTCCGCCACCGAGCAGTCGCCCGGAGCCGTGGCGGCGGACCCGCGTAGCGCGAACGCGGTGAGCAGCGGGCTCGGTTGGTGGCCGTATGTGCTCGCGGTCGGACTCCTTCTCGGGCTCGTGGTGCCGGCCACGACGCACCGGCGGGGTCCGCGACGGAGGGGCGGGCGGCACGCGGCGCACGGATAGCGCCGCCCGGAGCTGTTGCGGGGGGGGGTGTGTGTTCCACTCCCGCACTCGCGGGGTGCCGCGCCGCTCCGGGTCGGGAGCCGCCCCGGCGGCATGACCGCCCGCAGCCGAGCGGAACGGGACGGATGCACCGGGAGGCCGTCCGAGGCCGCCCGGTACGCGGCGGCACGTTCTCAGGTCAGGCGGGTTCCTCCGCCGTCGCTCGCCGGCCACGCAGCCACACGTAGACCGGGATGCCCGCGAAGAGGAACAGCACGCCCTGGTAGACGGCCGCGTAGCCGGCGCCCGCGATCAGCCAGAAGGAGAACGCGAAGGACAGGACGGCGACGATCAGGTCGCGGACCAGACCGGCCGGGCGGACCCGCTCGCGGGTACCCCTGGCTAGCCAGTACAGCTGGGCGGCGGCGGACAGCAGATAGGGCACGCAGCCGGTGAACGTGGTGATCAGGACGAGGACACGGAAGGTGGTGTCGGGGCCTGCCGAGTAGTTGAGGGCGATGAGCAGCGTGCCGAGGACGGCGACGGCCCAGACGCCGAAGCCGGGCACCCCGCCCTTGCCGACCTTCGCGAACGGCGCCGGGAACAGGCCGTCCCGGGCGGCGGCGTACGGCATCTGCGCGGCCATCAGGATCCAGCCGTTGAGGCAGCCGGTGATCGAGGCGACGGCGACCAGGGCGACGGCGGTGCCGCCCCACGTCCCGCCGGTCATGGAGTTCACGGCGTCGGCGAAGGGGGCGCCGGAGTCCACCAGCTTGTCGTGCGGGACGAGACCGAACACGGCGACGATGCCGAGGATGTAGACGAGGGCGGAGCCCAGCGTGCCGAGGACGCTCGCGCGGCCGACGTTGCGCTCCGGGTCGCGGACCTCGCCCGCGCTGACCGCGGCCGACTCGACACCGAGGAAGCTGTAGAGGAGCAGCGCGGCGGAGGCGGCCAGCGCACCGGGGACGCTCTCGCCGGAGGCGTTGAACGGGCCGTAGTTGTCGGCGTCGACGAAGAACAGGCCGACCGTGGCGACGAGCAGCAGCGGCACGAACTTCAGGACGGTGGAGACGACCTGGACCGTGCCGACCCAGCGGGTGCCGGCGAAGTTCGCGGCGGCCGGGAGCCACAGCGCGAGGAGCGCGACCAGCGCCTGGAGGGTGTGGTTGCCGTGCAGCGGGATCAGCACGTCGACGTAGCCGACGACCGCGACCGCGAGGGCGGCGATGCTGACCCAGCACATCGTCCAGTACGACCATGCCGACAGGAAGCCCGCGAAGGGGCCGAACGCGTCGCGCGGGTAGACGTACAGGCCGCCGGTGACCGGGCTGCGTCGGGCCAGCTTGCCGAAGAGCAGCGCGAGCAGCACCGCGCCGACCGACAGGACCACGAAGGCCAGCAGGCTGACGCCGCCGTACGGGGCGACGGTGGCGGGCAGGACGAAGATGCCGCCGCCGATGATGTTGCCCATCACGAGGGCGGTGGCGGCGGACAGGCCGAAGGTGCGGCGGCGGGGAGCCGCGTCGGCGGCCGGTCCGGTCGGGTCCGGCTCGGCGGTCTCGGCGGTACTGGGGGCGGTCATGGCGGTTCCCGGGGATGGGTTGGAGCGGGGAGCGGAGGCCGCGATCGTAACCCGCCGTCCCACATGGTGGGCGACCTGTTCATGTGATGGACACAGACGGCCGTGGCACGACCCCGTCGACTAGCGTCGAGACATGACCAGCGATGCCCCGCCCCCCGCCCCTTCCTCCGCGCCGCCCCTCGCCGACGCCCTCGCCGCCGGGACGGTCGTCCTCGACGGCGGCATGTCCAACCAGCTCGGCTCCGCCGGGCACGACCTGAGCGACGAGCTGTGGTCGGCGCGGCTGCTGGCCGAGCGGCCCGAGGCGATCACCGAGGCGCACCTCGGGTACTTCCTGGCGGGCGCCGACGTGGCGATCACCGCCAGCTACCAGGCCACCTTCGAGGGCTTCGCCAAGCGCGGGATCCGGCGTGAGCGGGCGGCCGAACTCATGAGCCTGAGCGTCGAGTCGGCCGTCGACGCGGCGAGCGAGGCCCGGGCGAAGGGCGTCACCCGGCCGCTGTGGGTGGCGGCCTCGGTCGGCCCCTACGGCGCGATGCTCGCGGACGGCTCCGAGTACCGGGGCCGCTACGGACTGAGCGTGGCCGAGCTGGAGGCCTTCCACCGGCCCCGCCTGGAGGTGCTGGCCGACGCCTGCCCGGACGTCCTGGCACTGGAGACCATCCCCGACACCGACGAGGCGGAGGCGCTGCTGCGGGCGGTGCGCGGGCTCGGGGTGCCGGCCTGGCTGTCGTACAGCGTCGCGGGCGACCGCACCCGCGCCGGCCAGCCCCTGGAGGAGGCCTTCGCCCTGGCCGCCGACGTGGACGAGGTGATCGCGGTCGGCGTGAACTGCTGTGTCCCCGAGGATGTGGCCGGCGCCGTCGAGACCGCCGCCCGCGTCACCGGCAAGCCGGTCGTCGTCTACCCCAACAGCGGGGAGACCTGGGACGCCGGGGCCCGCGCCTGGACGGGCCGCTCCTCGTTCGCGCCGCAGGAGGTGCGGGGCTGGCGGGAGTCCGGGGCCCGGCTGATCGGCGGGTGCTGCCGGGTCGGACCGGAGGCGATCACGTCGATCGCGGGGACGCTGCGGGAGACGTAGGCCCGGCCCTGTCGTTTCCTCTCGTCGCCGTCCCCCCGCGCTGCCGGCCTCCGCTTCGGGAACCGGTTGCCATCCACGTCGCCGCACTTCCCGAGGGCTGGGCCACAGAGCCCGGGAGAGGGGCGAGGCAGGCACGACGAGGAAGGGCGAGGAGCCGGGCCGGAGCACGTTCCGGGACGGGGCGGCCCGTGCGGGGGTGTCCGCGTCGACCGTGTCGCGGGTGCTCGGCGGGGTGTATCCGGTGAGCTCGGCGACCCGTACCCGGGTGATGCGGACGGTCCGGGAGCTGGACCACGCGACGCCCGCGCCAAGGCGGTCGCGGGGCTGGCCACACCGACCCTGGCCCTCGTCCTGGAGGACATCACCGGACCGTCGTTCGCGCCGATGGCGCACGGCGTGGAGCGCGAGGCGACCCGGCTCGGGCGAACCCGGTCGGGCGGCGCGTCCGGGTCAGGGGCGGTGGGCGTCGCCCTGGTGGCGCAGTCGGCGTACCACCGAGCGTAGTTCGGTGGCGCGGGTGGCGGTGTCGGGCGGTGGGGCGGCGACGGCGAGGGCGGACTCCCGCGCCGGGGTGTCCGCCGTCCACACCGCGAACTCCCGGTCGCGGGGGCCGTACGCGGTGCGCGGCTCGCCGTCGCCGAAGACCCGCACGGGATGCGAGTCGTCCCAGCGCTGCCAGCCGGGGTCGCCCTCGACGGCGAACCGGACCCAGGCGCCGTGCATCGCGTCGGCGAGTTCGCGCGGGGTGCCCCAGCCGGCCAGCTTGGCGGAGTCGGCGACCTCGCCGGTGTCGAAGACGAAGCCGAGTTCGAGGGCATGGCAGGCGCCGAGGCCGGGGAGCCGGGAGGGCCAGGCGAACTCGTAGACGTAGGACGAACCGCGGCGGGCGTCGGCGAGGCGGTGCAGCGGCAGACGCAGCAGGTGGTCGGTGACCATCTGGCCGACGATCTCGGCGGTGCCGGCCTCGGGGTGCAGGGCGCGGTAGCCGCGGGGCACCTCGTGGCCGCAGCGGCAGCGGGCCATGGCGCCGGCCAGCGCGACCGGGCCGAGCCGGTCGACGCGTTCCAGGAGTCCGCCGGGCACCAGCCACAGCCGGTACTCGTCGCTGGTCCAGCCCGTCATCAGGTCGACGCCGTGGGCCGCGTCCCCGTCGATCAGGGCTTCCAGGGGGTCGCGCGGGACGAGGTCGCCGTCGACGACGATCCCGAAGGCGGGGCCGCCGAGCACCGGGCTGCCGAGCCGGCCCACCTCCGCCTGGGTGCGCAGCAGCAGCTCGCGGTCGACGTCGGCGAAGGCGGCGGCGGTGGCCGGGATCTTCAGCCGGGTGGCCATCCGGCGCACCATCCGCCGGACCTTGTCGCGGTCGCTCGCCTCGGGCGGCCCGCTCTGCAGCACGGCCCGCCGGACCAGGCCCTGGGCCTGCGGGGCGGCCAGCAGGGCGCCGGCACTGATCGCCCCGGCGGACTGGCCGCACAGGGTGATCCGGTCGGGGTCGCCGCCGAAGGCCGCGACGGACTCCCGCACCCAGTGGAGGGCGGCGAGCTGGTCGCGCAGGCCGGGGTTGGCGGGGGCGTCCGGGAACAGGCCGTAGCCCTCCACGCCGAGCCGGTAGTTGACCGAGACGAAGACGATCCCGTCGCGGGCGAAGGTGCGTCCGTCGTACACGGGCACGGCCGACGAGCCCCGGGTGAGCGCGCCGCCGTGCAGCCACACGATCACCGGGAGCCGGGCTGCGGGACCCGGCTCGGGCGTCCAGACGTTCAGATTGAGGCAGTCGTCGCCGGGCACGACCGGGTCGGACAGGTACTGCGCGAAGGCCTCGGAGTACGGCGGTTTCGGCGCCGTCGGCCCGAACGCGCCCGCGTCCCGCACGCCGTCCCAGGGCTCGGGCGGGACGGGCGGCCGGAACCGGAGCGGTCCGAAGGGCGGGGCCGCGTAGGGGATGCCCCGGAACACCGCGACGCCGTGTTCGTACCGGCCGCGCACGGCCCCGTACGGCGTCCCCACCACCGGGCCCGTGAGGCCCTCCGCCTGGTCCGCTGCCGTCATGCGCCCACCAGCCTCCCGTGCCGCTCTCGTGCACCGTGAACATCAGAGCACCACAGGGTGCCCGGGTATTCCGGTGCACGAGCGCGGTTCTACGGCTGTTCGGGGGACGGCGTCACGGACCGTGGCCGACTCGTCGCGATCCCGCTGCTTGGCGTACATCAGTGTGCCGAGGCGGAGGTGCGGCCCCGCACGTTCAGGCAGGCCGCCGGGCTCGTGCTCCGGTACGACACCGAGGCGTATCCGAGTCTCGACCTGACCTGGGCGGAACCGGCGGGTGAGGGGCAGCGCGGGCAGCAGTGGCGGGGCGGAGAGGGACGGACCTACCGTGCTCCGTCTCGTGGAGCGCGACGAGTCCGTGACCCGGCAGGTGGCCGTCGTCGACGCCGACCCGGACGAGCCCTGAGGCTCGGGGTGACGGTCGAGGGCCCGGAGGCCCGCTTCTGGTACCTCCGGGACGGGGCGGCGGCGGAGCGTACGTCGGTGGGGCCGCCGTTGGACTTCGGCAAGCCGTCCGACGACTACAGCTCCAGGCCGCGTTTGACCGGTGCCATGGCCGGCATCCATGCCGTGGGCCTCGTGGGCGCGGCGTTCACGGCGGACTCCACCGGCTTCCGGCTCACCGGCCGGTGACCGTGCAACCGGCGTCGCGTTCGAGGTTTCCACAGCTCAGGGCCACCACGACGGCCCGCCATGACACATCACCCGAGGCACCGCCGCGGCACCCGATCACGGCGGACCACCAACAGGGAACACCAAGACCTGCGAAGTCCGGCCCCTTCCCGACTCCATAGGCCGTACCTAGGGTAGGGACCTCATAGGAAGCGCTTACTGTTTCGCGCTGGTCGAAACTTTTCATGGCCCTCGGGCGGGCCGGAGAGGTGGTTCCCGATGGTCCGCACCGAGAGTGCGAGCGTGACGGCCGGGCCGACCCTGGCGGTCGTGGCCCGGGAGGCGGGGGTGTCCGTGCCCACCGCCTCCAAGGTGGTCAACGGCCGGGAGGACGTCGCCCCCGAGACCCGTCGCCGGGTCACGGAGGCGCTGGACCGCCTCGGTTACGTCCGCAGGCCCCGCTTCGACACGGCCAAGGGGTCCGGCCTGGTCGACCTGGTCGTGCACTCGCTGGAGAGTTCCTGGTCGGGCGCGGTGCTGCACGGGGTGGAGGCGGCGGCGCACGACGCGGGCCTGGAGGTGGTGGTGTCTGCCGGGCTGACCCGGACCCGCAGCGGCCGTCCCGAACGCGGCTGGCTCGACAAGCTCATCGCCCGCGGTTCGTCGGGGGTGCTGTTCAACCTGGCGGAGCTGACCGATTCCCAGTACGGCTGGCTGGACCAGCACCGGATCCCGTACGTGATGATCGACCCGGTCCTCGAACCGCCGCCGGGCGTGGTGTCGGTGGGCGCGGCGAACTGGCACGGCGGCGTCACGGCGACCGAGCATCTCCTCGCCCTGGGCCACGAGCGCATCGCCGTGGTCGCCGGTCACCAGCGCAAGATGTGCAGCGCCGCGAGGGTCGCCGGTTACCGCTCGGCACTCGCCTCGGCGGGGATCCGGCAACGCCCCGAGTACGTCCGTCACGCCGGCTTCGACGAGAGCCTCGCCCACCGCCGGACGCACGAACTCCTCGACCTGCCCGAGCCGCCCACGGCCGTGTTCGTCTGCTCGGACCACATGGCCCTCGGGGTCTACGAGGCCCTGGCCGAGCGCCGGTTGAACGTCCCGGGCGACATCAGCGTGGTCGGCTTCGACGACCTCCCCGAGGCCCGCTGGCTCACCCCGCCCCTCACCACCGTCCGCCAGCCCCTCTCCGAGATGGCGGCGACGGGGCTACGGCTCCTGGTACGCATGATGGACGGCGACCGGCCGGAGAACACGCGGACGGAACTGTCGACGCGGTTGGTGGAGCGGGCGAGTACGGCGGGGCCGCGCGGCTAGGGTCTGTCCGCAGCACACCGAATCCAGGTATGCCGGAACATGTGCCGGAACACGGGGAGCATCATGGCCGCGACGACATCGGCCCGCGGGACGCGAGGAGTGCGTGCGCGTCGGGCGGGAGCAGGCTTGGCGTGGGTGGTGGTGACCGCCGTGGCGGTGGCCGGCTGCGGTGGCTCGGACGGGACCGGCGAGGGGGCGTCGGAGTCACGCCCCGCGCGGTCCTCCGGGAGCCCGTCCGCGGATCGCACCCCCTCCCCATCCGCCTCCACCTCGGCGAAGCCCTCGGTGTCGGCGGCGGACGGGGCCGACGTCGGCGCCTGCGCGGACGGTGACTGCGAGATCTCGGTGTCCTCCCCGGTGACCTTCCGTTTCCCGGGACCGGGCGGTCCGGCGACGCTGTCCGTGACCGAGGTCGGCCTCGGCAAGGTCGAGTACACGGTGAAGTCGGGCGCCGGCCGGTCCGAGGCCGGGGCCAGTGGCCCGGGGCAGGGCTGCGTCACCGTGCTCCGCACCAACGGCTCCGGCAATTCGTGCGGCGGCCTGGGGGACGGCGCCCGGCCGAGTGCTCAGCCCGATGCCGTGGTGATCCAGGTGGCGGCGGGTGAGGACGGTACGGCGATCCTCCACATGGTGTCCCCGGCATCGCGGTGAGGGACTGACCGTGCGCGGCGTCAGCGGCTCTCCGTCACCCAGGTGATCCCGCCCAGGAGGTGGGCGCGGAAGTCCGGGTCCTCGTAGGCCTCGGCGGCGTGTCCGAGGGCGGTGTAGAAGACGCGCCCCTGCCCCTGCTCCCGGCACCAGACCAGCGGGTGGTCGGCGCCCATGCCTCCACCCTCGTACGACGACTCGTCGGCGCGGGCCAACACCCGTGCCGTGGAACGGGGGTTGGTGCGGAAGTCGTACCACTCGTCGGTGAACTCCCATACGGCGGGGAGGTGTCGGGTGGCCGGGTGACCGGAGTCCTCGATGACGACCTTGCCGGGCTGGAACCGCGGGTGGCGGTCGAAGCGGGCGCCGAGGAGTTCGCCGTAGTACGGCCACGCGTACTCCGTGCAGGCCGCCGCGTGTACGCCGACGAAGCCGCCGCCCGACTCCACGTACCCGGCGAGCCGTTCACGCCCGGCGGGGGTGAGGACCTCGCCGCTGGTGGAGAGGAAGAGGACGGCCGCGTACCGGTCGAGGGGTGCTTCGAAGGCCGCGGGGTCCTCGGTGGCGGCCACCTCGGCATCACCGAGGGTGCGTACGGCGGCGACGGCGGCGGGCAGGGAGTCGTGCCGGTAGGCGGTGGTCCGGGTGTAGGCGAGCAGGCGCAGGGGGTGAGGGGGCATGACACAGGAGCCTAGGCCCCGGGCTCGTTGCACCGGGTTCCGGTGACTCGCGGACCCCGGCCCCCTGGGCCGCCTTCCTGGAGGTACCCGACAACACCGTTTGTTGAGTCGGTTCGGCCCCGGCGGCCGCACACACCCGGCAACAATGTGTGCATGGATGACGACTGGCAGCAACAGGTCGACGCGCTCCACGACGAGTTGATCCACCGGGACGACCCGGCCGCCTGGGTGCGGGAGGTCGACGCGGTGGAGGCGACCCGGCGGTATCCGCATATCGCGTTGCGCGGGCCGGTGTTCGGGGTCGCCGTGCAGGATCCCGTGGTCGGGCCTCAGTGGCGGCTGCTGAAACCCGTGGTGGACGGGATGCCGCAGATGGCCCGGGACGGGCTGCACTCGTACCTGTGGTTCGCGGCCAAGGACGACACCGACGATCCGGCGGTACGGCGTGAACTCCTCGCCGCCGTCGCGGTGTTGGAGTGCGAGTCGGTGAACGAGGTGCAGGCGTGCGGGGCGCGTTACCGGATCGTGCGGGGCGACGAGTTCGCGCGCGTCGGTGACGACGGGCTGGAGCCGCCCCGGCCCACCGATCCGGAGCCGGTGGAGCGGTCGTGGGACCGGAAGGCACGGGACTCCAGGTCCCCGGACGTGGGCTTCGTGCTCGACGCGGACCGGGTGGACGGCCCGGCCGAGGGAGCGTTGAAACTGGGGCTGCGGGACTTCACGTACACGGGTGCCCGTTTCCCCTCCGACGCCCGCGCCGAGTCCGAGCGGGCGGTGGTCACCCATCCCGAGATCGTGCTGCTCCCCACCGGGTTCAGCATGGCCGAGCGCAGCGCGCACGGTTGGCGGCCTCGCGGGGGTCTGACCGCCACCCCGCACGAGGCACGGCGCATGTTCTACGACGGGATGGCCGAGGTGTGGGGCCTGATGTTCCAGTTCGACGACGCCAAGAAGGCCCGGTACGCGAAGGCCGCCGAGGAGTACAGGGCGCTCGCCCGCGCCGACGAGTTCCGCGTCGACCAGCGCCTCTTCCGGATCTGCCGGGTGGGCCGCATGGTCCGCACGGGCCCGGACGGCCCGGAGACCCCGCGTCCCTCGGACGTCGACGACTACGGCCCCATGAAGATGCATCCGTCCATGGACGAGAACGGCGTCATCACCTACGAGGAAGTCGGTGAGCGGGCCGACGAGTGAGCCGGCCGGTGAGCCCACGCGTGGGCCGATGCCCGGGCCGGCGAACGGGGCTACCAACCGCCGCCGTACAGGTGTTCCCTTCCCGGAGTCGGTGTGCGTAGCCTCGGCTTCGATGAACGCCATCCCCTCGGCACTCGACCACCTCGTCCTCGCGACCCCCGACCTGGCAGGGACGGTCGCCGACTTCACCCGGCGTACCGGAGTGACCCCCGCGCCGGGCGGTGCGCACGTCGGGCTGGGCACCCGGAACCATCTGGTGTCCCTGGGCGGCAGCCGCTATCTGGAGATCATCGGCCCGGACCCGGAACAGAGCGGATACGACGGGCCGCACCCCTTCGACGTCGACCGGCTCTCCGGACCGCGCACGGTGACCTGGGCGATCAGCCCGCCCGACCTGGACGCGGCGGTCTCGACGGCACGGGCGCGGGGCTACGACCCCGGCTCCGTCCAGCCGATGAGCCGCCGCAGACCCGACGGCACCCTCCTTGAGTGGCGCCTGACCGACGGCGAGCGAGCGCACCCGTCCGGACTGGTGCCCTTCCTCATCGACTGGGGTTCCTCGCTCCACCCGTCGGCCTCGGGACTGCCCGCCACTCCCCTGCTCGCCCTGTCCGCGACCGCTCCCGACCCGGACGGGATCCACCCGCTGCTGGCCGCGGTCGGCACCGAACTCGCCCTCTCCCAGGGCCCGGTGGGGATCTCGTTCACCGTGGACTCGCCCCGGGGGCCGGTGACGTTCGGCTGAGGGGCGGGGCGCCCCTCACCCCTGGTCCTACTTGCGGCGCTTGGGCGCCGACGCCTCCGGCGTCGGGCTCCTGGACGTGGTGCGCAGCTCGACCGTGTAGTTGCGGTGCTCGAAGAGCTGGTCGATCTCCGGGATGCTGGAGGCGCCGACACCGCAGCAGGCGTAGTGGACGGTCAACGGCTCCGCACCCTCCTCCTGGTTCTCGCGGGCGTCGGCGAGTTCCTTCACCTTCGCCTGCAGAGTGCCGCCTTCGACCGAGGTCGCGCCCGCGCCCAGATGCTTCGCCGCCAACGGCATCAACTTGTAGTTGATGACCTCTTCGCCCGGGTGGAACGTCTTGGGATAGCCGTCCGGCAGGGGCTTGCGCTTGTTGTTGGGGCCCACCATGTGGAGTTGGTCCGCCGACGGCGGCGCACCGGTCTCCACGAGCTTGGCCACCTCGTTCTCCAGCCACGCGCCCGGCGGCGCGTAGACGACGAGTTCGATGCCCTCCGGCACGGTGAAGGTGGCCTTGAGGGCACGGCTGCGCGGGTTGTCGGGGTTCTTGGGCAGCCGCTGGTTGTCACCGAACCGCCCGTGCCCGCTGAGCACGGTCAGGCCGTGGCCCTGCTGCTCCTCCTGCTCCTGGCCGTTGTCGCTCGGCGCCCGCTGCACGGACGGCACCCCGCCGCCGAGCGCCCGGGTCACGGCCGCGTTGCCGGCGGAGCGTTGAAGGTGCAGCATCCCACCCGGGCCCCGCGCCGCCGCGGACTGCGTGGCCGACGTGGACACCATGGACTCCGTGGAGTCCTTGGTCACCGCAGGCGCGACCGGTTGGGGGACCCGGTGGGGCCAGTGGCCTTCCCGCGCTTCCTTCTCCGCGCGCATGAGTCACTCCCGTCGGTGCGAGTTCCACTCGAAAACGGTGGAGGGTCGACGCTAGAGGACCGCCCGGGGTCGCCACCAGAGCATCGCGGCCACCATCGGGGGCAACGACGATGCCCCCGGAGGCACACGCTCACCGCACACCGTCGTCGTGTCCGGCCCCGAGGTGCGTCGCGCGCAGTGTCCGATTTCTTCAAGACTCCCCGCCGCCCTCCTGCCTACGGTGGCCCCATGACTCCACGATTCGACGCGATCGGCATGGTGGCCTCCGACCTCGCCGCCTCCGTCGCCTTCTACCGCCGGCTCGGTCTCGCCTTTCCCGAGGGTGCCGAGCAGTCGCCGCACGCCGAGGCCCCACTGCCGGGCGGGCTCAGGCTGATGCTCGACAGCGAGGAGACCGTCCGTTCGATCCAGCCGGGATGGGAGGCGCCTCCCGAGGGCGGGCGGATCTCGCTCGCGCTGCGGTGCGACAGCCCGGCCGAGGTCGACTCGGTGTTCGAGGAGATGGTGGGCGCCGGCTACCGCGGGGAGCTCAAGCCGTGGGACGCGGTGTGGGGGCAGCGGTACGCGGTGGTGCTCGACCCGGACGGCAACGGCGTCGACCTGTTCGCTCCGCTACCCGGGGCGGCGGCCCAGTAGTTCCGTCGGCGACAGGCCCGCCAACTCCCTTACGTCCCTCGCCAGATGGGCCTGGTCCGCGAAGCCGGACCGGGCCGCCGTCTCCGCGAGGGGCACACCGGAGCGGAGGAGGGCGAGGGCACGCTGGAGCCGTAGCACCCGGGCCAGGGTCTTGGGGCCGTAGCCGAAGGCGGTGAGGCAGCGGCGGTGCAACCGGCGGGCACCTACGCCGAGTTCGTCGGCGGTCGCGGCGACCGGGCGGCCCGCGTCGAGGGCCGTGACCACCCGCCGCAGGAGCGCGTCGGGAGGTTCGGCACCGGCCGCCCGTTCCAACGCCACCCGTTCCAGGCCGCTTTCCGGGTCGTCGGCCGCGTTCACCTCGGCCGTGACGCGCCGCACCTCCGCGGCCGGCCACAGGTCGGCCAGATCCACCCGCCGGTCCCGCAGCTCGTGCGCGGGTACGCCGAGGAGGGTGGGCGCGGTGCCCGGGTAGAAGCGGACGCCGGCCCAGGTGCCCGGCCCGCCGCCGGAGACGTGGGCGCGCGTGTCGGGGCCCGCGACCATCAGCCGACCCTCGTGCCAGAGCAGGTCCATGCAGCCGTCGGGCAGCACGCGTCCGGCTCCGGCGCCGGACGGGGTGCTGGTCCACACCACCGCCCCGGTCAGCCGGGACACCCGCTCCGCGTACATGTGGCCCAGGCTAACGCCGGCTCGCCCCGCGCCACCCGTGCTACGCCACCCGCGTCCGGTGCTCCTGCGGGCTCGCCCCGCGCCACCCGTGCTACGCCACCCGCGTCCGGTGCTCCTGCGGGCTCACCCCGTACACCCGCTTGAACGCGCTGGACAGGGCGAACGCGCTGCCGTACCCGACCTGCCGGGCGATGGCCTCCAGGGTGTCGTCGCTGTCGCGGAGACGGTCCGCGGCGAGGGCGAGGCGCCAGCCGGTGAGGTACGTCATCGGGGGTTCGCCGACCAGTTCCGTGAAGCGGCGGGCCAGCGCGGCCCGGGACACCCCGGCCTTCGCGGCGAGCGACGCGACCGTCCAGGGGTGGGTGGGGTCGTCCTGGACCAGGCGGAGCACCCTGCCGACGACGGGGTCGGCGAGCGCCGCGTACCAGGCGGGCGGCTCCGCCTCCGGGCGGGCGAACCAGGCCCGGAGCGCGGCGATGACCAGCAGGTCGAGCAGCCGGTCGAGGACGACCTCCTGGCCCGGTTCGTCCCGCACGACCTCCTCCAGGAGGACCGGCGTGAGCGCGCTCTGCCAGCGGTCGGAGGTGAGGGAGAGCAGGGGCGGCAACGCGTCCAGGAGACGGCCGCTGATCTCGCCCCGGACCAGGTACGTCCCGATCAGCATCACCGTCGAGCCCTCGGCCCGGTCGCCCCAGCTGCGGACGCCGAGGTCCATGGAGCCGTTGAGGGGCCGCCCGTCGGGGTAGCGGCACTCGGCGCCCGGCAGGATCAGCGCCTGGGGTGCGGTGCCGGGGTCGTCGGCGCAGGTGTACGGGTCGGGGCCGCGCGCGATGACGAGCTCGCCGGGCCGCAGCCGCACCCGCTCCCCGGTGTCCGGCAGGATCCAGGACTCGCCGCGGACCATCAGCATCACCGTGAGCGGGGCGCGGTCCTCGATGCGGACCGCCCACGGCGGATCGAAACACGCGCGGATCATGAAGGCGCCCCGGGCCCGTGGGCCCTCCAGGAGACCGGCGAGAGCGTCCATGACGTCAGCGTAGACGCCCGCGCATGGGAATGAGCCGTTCGGCGATGGGCTCAGGGAGCGCGCGGCCGTTGACTTGGGGCATGACGGAGAACGCGGCGAACGCGCAGAACTTGACGGTGGTGGTGACCGGTGCCTCCGGGCGTACCGGGAGCCGGGTCGCCCAGGCCGCACACGCGGCCGGGCTGAGCGTGCGGGCCGCGTCCCGCGCGCGGGGCTTCGACTGGGAGGACCCGACGACGTGGGCGCGGACCCTGCGGGGCGCCGACGCGGCGTACCTGATGTACCCGTCCGACGTCGGCTCCCCCGCGGCGGCCGAGGGCGTCGGCGCGCTGGCGCGGGAGGCGGTCGGACTCGGCGTACGGCGGCTGGTGCTGCTGTCGGCCCGCGGCGAGGAACAGGCGCTGCCGACGGAGGAGGCGCTGACGTCGTCGGGCGCGGACTGGACGATCGTGCGGGCGTCGTGGTTCGCGCAGAACTTCAGCGAGGGGCCGCTGGTGGAGGGGCTGCGCCACGGGGAGTTGGTGTTCCCGGCCGGTGAGGTGCGCGAGCCCTTCGTCGACCTGCGGGATCTCGGGGAGGTCGTGGCGGCGGTGCTGACGGGTGGGGACCGGTATGTCGGGCGGACGCTGGAGCTGACGGGGCCGCGGCTGTTGAGCTGGCGGGAGGCGGTCGCGGAGATCTCGACGGCGATCGGGGGCGCGTTGGTGTACACGCCGGTGCCCACGCGGGCGTACGGGGAGGCGCTGGCGGGGTTCGGGGTGCCGGCGGAGGAGGTGGAGCTGTTGATCGAGGTGTTCGAGGGGTTGATGGACGGGCGGAACGCGCGGGTGACGGACGACGTCCTTCGGGTGGTGGGGCGTCCGGCGCGGGACTTCGGGGAGTTCGTGCGGGACGCCGCCGCTGCGGGGGCGTGGAAGGTGTAGCGCCGCCCGGGTGCGGGAGGGCTGCCGCGCGCGGGTGTGTGGTGACTGGTCGCGCGGTTCCCCGCGCCCCTCGGGTGCGCCCACTGGGCCTGCGACTACGGGGAACCGTCCGGCTTGTGGGGCGGGTGGGTGCTCTTCACGTGGGTGCGGAGGCGGCTCGTGACGTCCTCCGGGGGGAGGAAGCGCGACCAGCGTTCCGGGAACTCCGAGGGCATGTCCGGGTCGTCGGGGTCGTCCGGTTCGGTGCCTCGGGCCGCGGCGGCGCGGGCCACGTACTCGGCGACCTGGGCCTCGCGCAGCCGTTCGTTGGCGGCGCGGGCCGCGGCCGTCGCGGCGGCGGGCCAGACGCGGTCGATCGCGGCGTTGACGGCGGCGCCGACGAGGACGGCGAACGCGGACACGCCGATCCACAGCAGGACGGCGACGGGGGCGGCGAGGGAGCCGTAGATGGTGGGGCCCTCGACGGTGTTGGTCAGGTAGATGCGCAGCAGGAAGCTGCCGAGGACCCACATGGCGAGGGCGACCAGGGCGCCGGGCACGTCCTCGATCCACGGGGAGCGGACGGGGACGGAGACGTGGTAGAGCGTGGTCAGGAAGACGATGGAGAGCACGATGACGACGGGCCAGTAGAAGACCTGCACGACCGTCGTGGACCACGGCACGATGTTCACCACCGCGTCCGGCCCGGCCACCATCAACGGCAGCGCGATGGAGCCGATCAGCAGGGCCACGATGAACAACAGGAAGGCCATCAGGCGGGTCTTGACGATGCCGCGGACGCCGTCGAGGCCGTACATCACGGTGATGGTGTCGATGAAGACGTTGACCGCGCGGGAGCCGGACCACAGGGCGAACAGGAAGCCGATGGAGATGACGTCGGGCCGGCCGCCCTTCATGACGTCGTGCAGGATCGGCTGGGCGATCTGGTTGACGCCCTTGTCGGACAGGACCGTGCGCGAGGCTTCCAGGAGGTTGGTCTCCAGGCTCGCGATGGTGTCGGCGCCGGTCCAGTCGTCGACGTAGCCGAGCAGGCCGATCATGCTCAGCAGCAGCGGCGGCACGGACAGCAGCGTGAAGAACGCCGCCTCGGCCGCGAGGCCCAGGATGCGGTACTCCATGCACGAGTTGACGGTGTCCTTGAGCAGCAGCCAGGTGGTCCTGCGCTTCGAGACGTCGCGGTAGAGGGCACGCGCCCGGTGGAGACGGCCGGAGGGCCGCTGGGGGGATTCACTTGCTGGCTGCACGACCTAAAGGTATCCGTCGTGGCCGGCCGCGCTCATCCCCCGGTGCCCCGGTCGGCGACGGCGCGGCGGTTCGAGCAGGTGTAAATCGAACCATTTTTCTGTCATGTCCGCGTTGGCCTGAATGTCGGTCCTGGCAAACGGAACCCGCACCGGCGATTACACCGGCTTTTCGGTGAGCACCCCGGTCGAGTACCGCAAAAGAGCGAACGTAAAAAGAGACCGAAGCGCCGTGCGCCGTCAGAAAAGCGCCAATGACTGAAACGGCCTTGAACCGCTCATGAAAATCTGGCGAGAATTCGGCCTGTATACGAGGCCCCTGACCAGGGCCTGATCTTCAGGGGGAACGCGCGTGGGGGGAATTTCCGGCGCCGACACCGAAGGCGATCTCGCCGAGGTGCTGGCCGGTGTAGTACGCAAGGAAAATGTACCGGTCGACAGTCACTTCTTCGAAGACCTGGGCGCCAACTCGTTGGTGATGGCACATTTCTGTGCCCGGGTCAGGAAACGCGACGACCTGCCGTCGGTGTCCATGAAGGACGTCTACGGCCATCCGACCATCCGCAGCCTGGCCGCGGCCCTCGCCGAGGCGCCACCCGAACAGTCCGCGCAGGTCACACCCGCCGAACCGGCCGAACCCGCGAGCACCACCCGCTACGTCCTGTGCGGGGCCCTGCAGTTCCTCGTCTTCGCCCTCTACTGCGTGCTGGCCGGCCTGGTCACCGCGGAGGGTTACGAATGGGTTTCCGGCGCCTCCGGAGTGGCCGAGGTGTACGGGCGCTCGGTGGTCTTCGGCAGCGCGGTGTTCCTCGGCGCGTGCGCCCTTCCGGTGGCGGCGAAATGGCTGCTGATCGGCCGCTGGAAAGAGACGGAATTCCCGGTCTGGGGACCGGCCTACATCCGTTTCTGGACGCTCCGGGCGCTGCTGCACGCCAATCCGATGGTCCTGTTCGTCGGCAGCCCGCTGTACGTGCTGTATCTGAGGGCGCTGGGGGCGCGCATCGGGCCGGGCGTCACCATCCTGTCCCGCACGGTCCCGGTCTGCACCGACCTGCTGACCGTGGGCGCCGGCACGGTCATCCGCAAGGACTGCCACTTCCTCGGCTACCGGGCCCAGGCGGGCCGGCTGCGCACCGGCAGGATCACCCTCGGCTCCGACGTGTACATCGGCGAGATGACCGTCCTCGACATCGGCACCTCGATGGGCGACGGCGCCCAACTCGGCCACTCCTCCACCCTGCACGAGGGGCTCGCGGTCCCGGCGGGACAGCGGTGGCACGGCTCGCCCGCCCAGCGCACCGACGTCGACCACGTCCGCGTCCCGCCCGCCTCCTGCTCCACCGCCCGCCGCTTCGGCTACGGCCTGGCCGGACTGCTGCAGACACTCTTCGTCCACATCCCGCTCACCACCGGCGGCGCCTACCTGTTCCTGGACCTCACACCGGCTCTGGACACGCTGTTCGCCCCGGACTCCCAGGACCTGGCGTCGGCCCGCTTCTACGCGGAGGCCCTCGGCCTGTCCGTCGCCCTGTTCGTGGCCTTCCTGATGCTCGGCCTCATCTCGGTGACCCTGCTGCCCCGCCTGCTGAAACCGTTGCTGCACGCGGACCGGGTGTATCCGCTCTACGGCTTCCACTACTCGGTGCAGCGCGCCGTCGCCCGCCTGACCAACAACCGCTTCTTCACCTGGCTGTGCGGCGACAGCTCGTACATCGTTCCCTACCTGCGGGCCGTCGGCTACGACCTCCGGACCGTCGAGCAGACCGGCTCCAACTTCGGTACGGCGGTGAAGCACGACACGCCGTACCTGGTCACCGTGGGCAGCGGCACGATGGTCGCCGACGGCCTGTCGGTCGTGAACGCGGACATCTCCGCCACGTCCTTCCGCCTCGAACACACCACGATCGGCGCCCACAACTTCCTCGGCAACTTCATCGCGTACCCGGCGGGCGGACGCACCGGCGACAACTGTCTGCTGGCGACGAAGGTGATGGTCCCGCTCGACGGCGAGATCCGCGAGGGCGTGGGCCTGCTCGGCTCGCCCAGCTTCGAGATCCCGCGCACGGTGGAACGCGACACCCGCTTCGACCACCTGCGCGAGGGCGGCGAACTGGAACGCCGGCTGGCCCTGAAGAACCGCTACAACCTGCGTTCCATGGGCCTGTTCCTGTTCATCCGCTGGCTGCACTGGTTCGGCCTGACGGTCCTCGGCTTCGCCGCCGTCGACCTGTACGGCGTCCACGGCCCGGTCGGCGGCCTGCTGATCGGCGCGACCCTGCTCGCAGGCCTGCTGTTCAGCGTCGGCTACCACGTTCTGGTGGAGCGGCTGATCGGACGCTTCCGCCCACTGCGGCCCCAGCTCTGCTCGATCTACGAGCCGTACTTCTGGTGGCACGAGCGGCTGTGGAAGGTGCCCGACCGTCACCTCGTCGTGTTCAACGGCACGCCGTTCAAGAACCTCGTCTGGCGGCTGCTCGGCGTCCGGCTCGGCCGGCGCGTCTTCGACGACGGCTGCACGATCACCGAGCGCACGCTCACCGCGATCGGCGACGACTGCACGCTCGGCGCGCACACCAAGGTGCAGGCCCACTCCCAGGAGGACGGCACCTTCAAGTCCGACCACATCACGATCGGCGCCGGCTGCACGCTCGGGACCGGCGCGCTCGTGCACTACGGCGTCTCGATGGGGGACGGCGCCGTACTCGCTCCCGACTCGTTCCTGATGAAGGGCGAGGAGATGCCGGCGGGGGCGCACTGGGGTGGAAATCCCGCGGTCGCGGTGCGGCACGTCTGAAAGCCGCGGCACGTGTGAACACGCAGGAAAATGGGGGGACATCAGTCATGGAAACAGTTCCGCGCTGGGCCACGGCACCGGTGCCGGGCACGGCGGAGTACGCAGTGCCGCTGCCCGAAGGGGTGCCGGCGGACCCGGC
Source organism: Streptomyces sp. NPDC032822 (assembly GCF_055578825.1). Lineage (NCBI taxonomy): Bacteria > Bacillati > Actinomycetota > Actinomycetes > Kitasatosporales > Streptomycetaceae > Streptomyces > Streptomyces sp. NPDC032822. The sequence continues at coordinate 263,452 of NZ_JBVIOL010000005.1, forward strand.
CGCGCTGTCGGCCGCACACGCCCGGGTGCTCGCCGCGCTGTCCGGCGAACCCGGGGTCACCAGTGCTGACGAAGTACGGGTGAGCGTCACCGGCCGCACCCTGCGGCTGCGGTACCGCACGGACGTCCTGGACGCACCGGCCGCCGCCCGTGTGGCCGGCTACCACGTCACCGCGCTCGCCGATCCGGGGCGGCGCAGCCTGCTGACCGAGGAGGAACTCCGGTTCCAGCTGGACGAGTTGGCCGGGCCCGTCCGCGAGCTTCCCGACCGGCGCGTCCACGAGCTGTTCGAGGAACGGGCGGCCGCCCACCCCGACGCCGTGGCCGCCGTCCAGGGCGAACGGCAGTGGACGTACGGCGAACTCAACGCACGCGCCAACCAGTTGGGGCGGGCGCTGCTGGCGAGAGGGCTGCGGCCCGAGGACGTCGTCGCCGTCGTGACGGAGCGGAACCTGGACTGGATGGCGGCCGTGCTCGGCGTGCTCAAGGCGGGCGGGGTGTATCTGCCGGTCGAGCCGCACTTCCCGGCCGGGCGCATCGCGACCACCCTGGACCGCGCGGACTGCCGGCTGGTGCTCACCGAGCACGGCAGCGCCGGCGCCCTCGACGCCACCGCCCGGACCCTGCTGTACGTGGACGACGCGTACGCCGAGGGCTACCCGGTCGGTGACCTCGGCATGGAGATCACCGCCGGTCGACTCGCCTACCTCTACTTCACGTCCGGCTCCACCGGGGAGCCCAAGGGCGCGATGTGCGAGCACGCCGGGTTCCTCAACCATGTGCTCGCCAAGCTCGACGACCTCGGGATCGGCGCCGGGGACGTGGTCGCGCAGACCGCGCCCCAGTGCTTCGACATCTCCTTGTGGCAGCTGCTCGCCGCACCCCTGGTCGGCGGACGGACCCTGCTCGTGGAGCAGGAGACCATCCTGGACGTGCCGCGGTTCGTGGACACGATCGTGCGGGGCCGGGTCAACGTGCTCCAGGTCGTGCCGTCGTATCTGGAGGCCGTGCTCGCCGAATGGGAGCAGCGACCGCCCGAACTGCCCGACCTGCGCTGTGTGTCGGTCACCGGCGAGGCCGTGAAGAAGGAGCTGGTGCAGCGCTGGTTCGCGGCCCGCCCGGGGATCCGGCTGGTCAACGCGTACGGGCTGACGGAGACCTCGGACGACACCAACCACGAGGTCATGCACGCGGTGCCGGACCGGGAGCGGGTGCCGCTCGGGCGGCCGATCGCGAACGTCCGGGTGTACGTCGTCGACGAGGACCTGGTGCCCGTCCCGCTGGGCGCGCCCGGCGAGATCGTGTTCTCCGGGGTCTGTGTCGGGCGCGGGTACGTCAACGATCCCGAGCGGACGAGGGCCGCCTTCACCGCGGACCCGTACCGGCCCGGCGAACGGCTGTACCGCAGCGGCGACCACGGGCGCTGGCTGCCCGACGGGAAGCTGGAGTTCCTCGGGCGGCGGGACAGCCAGGTGAAGATCCGGGGCTTCCGGATCGAGATCGGCGAGATCGAGAACGCGCTGCTGGGCGTGGCCGGTGTCCGGGACGGCGCGGTGGTCGTCGTCCGGGACAGCCAGTTGGTGGCGTTCTGCTCCGGGCCCGAGCCGGTCCCCGCGCACCTGGTGCGGGAGCGGCTGGGCCGGTCGCTGCCCGCGTACATGGTCCCGACGGTCGTGCACTGGCGGGAGCGGCTGCCGCTGACCGCCAACGGCAAGACCGACCGCAGGACGCTCACCGCGCTCGCCGGGGACCTCGACGCCACGCCGGACGAGCCGGGCACCCCGGGCGAGCGGCGGATGGCCGCGGCCTGGGCCGCGGTGCTCGGCATTCCGGCGGACCGGATCGGCCGCCTCGACCACTTCTTCGACCGCGGCGGCACCTCACTGGCCGCCGTGAAACTGGCGATCGCCCTGGACCGGGCGGTCACCCTCAAGGACGTCACCCGTCATCCGGTCCTCGCCGACCTGGCGGGACTCCTGGAACGACCGGCCTCGTAGCCCACGGCGCCCACCCCCGATCGACCGCTCCACGCACCACCCGAAAGGAACACCGAGATGTCGTCCTCATCTCCGACCCTGCTCCCCGACGTCGAGCTCGTCCCCGGCCGGCCTCCCCTTCTCCATGCCGATGCCGCCGGCGACCCGGCGCGCTGGGCGGCCGAGCACCGTGACGCGCTGCGTACCGTCGTCGCCGGACACGGCTCGGTGCTGGTCCGCGGCCTGGGTCCGACCGATCCGCAGGCCGCCGAGGCCCTCTTCCGCCGGCTGGCCGGCTCCCTGATGCCCGACCGGGAGCCCTTCGCCCCCCGGCGCCGCTACACGGACGGTGTGTACTCCTCCACCAAGTGGCCCGCCAACCAGCAGATGTGCATGCACCACGAGCTGAGTTACGCCCTGGAGTTCCCCGCCCTGCTGCTGTTCGCCTGCCTGGAGGCGCCCGCGGTCGGCGGCGCCACCGGGGTCGCCGACGCGTCGGCGGTGCTCGACGCGCTCCCCTCCGCGCTGTCCGAACGGTTCGAGCGGGAGGGCTGGTTGCTGACCCGCACGTACAACGACGAGATCGGCGCGTCGGTCGCCGAGGCGTTCGGCACCGACGACCGCGGCGCCGTCGAGCGCTACTGCCGCGGCCACGGCATCGCCGCGGAATGGCAGCCCGACGGCTCGCTCCGCACCCGGCAGCGGCGGGGCGCGGTGGTCCGTCATCCCGTCGACGGCCGCCGCTGCTGGTTCAACCAGATCGCCTTCCTGAACGAGTGGACGATGGACCCCGAGGTCCGCGACTACCTCCTGGACGTCTACGGCCCGGACGGGCTGCCCTTCAACACCCGCTTCGGCAACGGCGACCCGATCGGCGAGGACGTGGTGCGCGTGATCAACGAGGTGTACGAGACCCACACCCTGCGGGAGCCGTGGCGCACCGGTGACCTGCTGCTCGTCGACAACATCCGTACCGCGCACAGCCGGGAGCCCTTCGACGGCCCGCGCGAGGTGCTGGCCGCGCTGGGCGACCCGGTGCGGCTCGCGGACCGTGAGGTGAGTGCCGTATGACCACGTTCAGCGTCCCGCCGTTCTCGATCGTCTCCGGCGAACAGGTCCAACAGGCCCTGAACGGACGGGAGCCGGAGATCGCCGAGCTCGTGGAGTCGGTGTACCGGCTGCACGGGGCCGGGGACTCCGTGAACCCGCCGTCGTACTTCCTGCGTTTCCCGGACCGCCCGTCGTCCCGCATCATCGCGCTGCCCGCTTCGCTGGGCGGACCGAACCGGGTGGACGGCCTGAAATGGGTCTCCAGCTTTCCCGAGAACATCGCGTCGGGGCTGCCCCGGGCGTCGGCGGTCCTCATCCTCAACGACCCCGACACCGGCTATCCGTACGCCTGTCTGGAGAGTTCGGTGATCAGCGCCACCCGTACGGCGTCCTCGGCGGCGCTGGCGGCCCGGGCCCTCAGCGAGGGGCGGGAGCGTCCGCGGCGGGTGGTGTTCGTCGGGACGGGGCTGATCGCCCGCTACCTCCACACCCATCTGACCGCCACCGGCTGGGAGTTCGACGAGACCGGGGTGTACGACCTGTCCCCGGACAGCGCGGCGGGGTTCCGTGGCTATCTGGAACGGTCGGGGGCGGCCGGGATCACCGTGCACACCTCGGCCGAGTCCGCGATCCGGTCGAGCGACCTGGTGGTCTTCGCGACGGTGGCGTCCGCGCCGCACGTCCACGAGCCTGCCTGGTTCGCGCACCATCCGCTGGTGCTGCATGTGTCGCTCAGGGATCTCGACCCGCGGATCCTGCTCGACTCGGCGAACTTCGTCGACGACGTCGAGCACTGTCTCAAGGCCGAGACCTCACCGCACCTGGCCGAACAGCTCACCGGAGGGCGGGAGTTCCTCGACGGCACGCTGGACGACGTACTGACCGGGCGGGTCGCCGTCCCGAAGGACCGCACGGTGGTGTTCTCGCCCTTCGGGCTGGGGGTGCTCGACCTGGCGGTCGGCAGGTTCGTCCACGACGAGGTCGCCCGACGGGGCGAACTGCGTGTCGTCGACGGGTTCTTCCACGAGCTGCGCCGGTACGGGTGACCGGCCGGGGCTCGTGGCGCACGAATAGGGGGACACCATGCCTGTCATTTCCGATCCCGCACAGTTCAACGAGGACGAACTCTTCGTCGACCTACGGGCCACGCTGGGGCTGCCGCTGTACCTGAAGTGCGAGGGGTTCAACTTCGCCGGCTCCATCAAACTGAAGGCGGCGGCCGAGATGGTGGACGCCGCCGAACGCGAGGGCCGGCTGCGGCCGGGTTCCGCACTGGTCGAATCGTCGTCCGGCAACCTGGGCGTGGCGCTGAGCGTGATCGCGGCGAGCCGGGGACACCGGTTCCTGTGCGTGACCGACGACCGCTGCAACCCGGCGGCCGTCCGGCTGATGGAGACGCTCGGCACGCACGTCCACGTCATCGACAAGCCGGACCTGCACGGCGGGTTCCTGGGCGCGCGGATCGCGTACGTGCGGGCGCTGTGCGCGGCCGACGACCGCTATGTCTGGCTCAACCAGTACACCAACCAGGGGAACTGGCGGGCGCACTACCGCACCACCGCGCCCGCCATCGCCCGCCGGTTCCCGGATCTGGACGTCCTGTTCGTCGGCGCCGGCACCACCGGGACCCTGATGGGCTGCGCCCGCTGGTTCTGGCAGTGGCGGCGCCGGGTACGGGTGGTCGCCGTGGACAGTGTCGGCTCGGTCAGTTTCGGCGGGCCGCCGGGGCTGAGGATGATCCCCGGGCTCGGCACGAGCGTGCCGCCGCCGATGCTCGACGAGACGTATGTGGACGACGTGGTCCATGTCGAGGAGGCGGACACCGTCCGCACCTGCCGTCGGCTGGCCGGACGGGGCTTCCTCTTCGGGGGCTCCACCGGGACCGTGGTCAGCGGCGCCGGCCAGTGGCTCGCCGGCCAGGGCGGCCGTCGGGAACTCACGTCGGTGGCCATCGCCCCGGACCTCGGCGAGCGCTATCTCGACACGGTCTACCGAGAGGGCTGGCCGAACGACGTCACGGAGACGGAGGCGCCCGCTGCCCTGGCCCATCTGGCGTGAGCGGTTCGACGGGAGCGCCGCCGCCGGGTGGATCGGGGTGGCCCGGTGGGCGCGCCGTCACGCGGTAGGTTCGCGTACATGGCAGGTACCACCCACACCGTGACCAATCAGCCGCCGCCGTTGACCGGGTACGACGTGTTCACCGCCGACCGGGTTCTCACGGCGGCGGTGGACCGGCACACCGCTCCCGAGCTGCTCGACGACGTGTGCGGCGAGCTGGCGGCGCTCGGCCGGGCCGCCGGGTCGGCGCAGGTGCAGGAGTGGGGGGCGCAGGCGAACGAGAACCCGCCGGCGCTGCGCACCCATGACCGTCACGGCCATCGCGTCGACGAGGTCGACTTCCATCCGTCCTGGCACCGGCTGCTCGGCAAGGGCGTCTCGGCGGGCCTCACCGCGGCCTGGACCCGACCGGCCGGGCATGTGCGGCGGGCGGCGGCGTTCCTGGTGTGGACGCAGGTCGACGCCGGCAACCTCTGCCCGCTGTCGATGACCCACGCCGCCGTGCCCGCCCTGCGCACCGACCCGGCGCTGGCCGCCGAGTGGGAGCCCCGGCTGTCCTCGCAGGTCTACGAACGCGAGCTGCGGCCCGCGCACCTCAAGGCGGGTGCCCTGTTCGGGATGGGCATGACGGAGAAGCAGGGCGGCAGCGACGTACGCGCCAACACGACGGCGGCCCGGCCCCTCGCCGAGGACGGGACGTACGAGCTGACCGGGCACAAGTGGTTCTGTTCGGCGCCCATGTCGGACGGTTTCCTGGTGCTCGCGCAGGCCCCGGCGGGCCTGACCTGCTTCCTGGTGCCGAGGGTGCTGGCGGACGGCGCCCGTAACGTCTTCCTGCTCCAGCGGCTCAAGGACAAGCTGGGCAACCGGTCGAACGCGTCGGGCGAGGTCGAGTTCGACGGGACGTGGGCCCGTCGGGTCGGCGAGGAGGGACGCGGGGTGCGCACCATCGTCGAGATGGTGGCGGCGACCCGGCTCGACTGCGTCCTCGGTTCGGCGGGTCTGATGCGGCAGGCCGTGGCCCAGGCCGTGCACCACTGCGCCCACCGCGAGGCGTTCGGCACCAAGCTCGTCGACCAGCCGCTGATGCGCAACGTGCTGGCGGACCTGGCCCTGGAGTCGGAGGCGGCGACCACGCTCGCGCTGCGGCTCGCCGCCGCCTGTGACGACGGCGGGGAACAGGAGCGGGCGCTGCTGCGGATCGCGGTGCCGGCCGCCAAGTACTGGGTGACCAAACGGTGTACGCCGGTCACCGTCGAGGCGTCCGAGTGCCTGGGCGGCAACGGGTACGTCGAGGAGTCGGGGATGCCCCGCCTGGTGCGCGAGTCACCGCTCAACTCGGTCTGGGAGGGCGCCGGGAACGTCCAGGCGCTGGACGTGCTGCGGGCGTTGCGGCGTGAGCCGGCGGCGCTGAACGCCTATCTCCAGGAGGTCGGCCTGGCCCGCGGCGCCGACCACCGTCTCGACCGGGCGATCAAGGACCTGTTGACCGAACTCGCCGATCTGGAGGGCATCGAGGGCCGGGCCCGGCGGGTGACCGAGCGGCTCGCGCTGGTGCTCCAGGGTTCGCTGCTCGTGCGGTACGCGCCGCCGGAGGTCGCCGACGCGTTCTGCGCGTCCCGCCTGGGCGGTGACGCGGGCGCGGCCTTCGGGACGCTGCCGCACACGCTCGATCTGGCGTCGGTGGTGGAACGGGCCCGCCCGGTGGCCTGAACCGGACACTCCCCCTCCTCGCCCGTCCGCGCACGGCGCGGAGGTGGTGCTGCGCCGACACGGCACCACCCCCGCCACTGGCCCGTTCGAGCCACGTGCGCCGCACTGGGCGGCGTTGCTCAAGTTTCAGTCACGGCACGGCCGTCCACCAGGGTTGCAGAGGGTTGCAACTTGTCGTCCCGTGTGGGCGGAGTGTGCCCCTCCGCCTCGGGCAGACGGCACTATGAGACAGACAGTCAGGACGAACCTCCGGAGAGTGGCCGACACGCCGCCGGGAACCGGTCGTTCGGATACTTCTCCGGGAGGTCCCGTGGCGCTCTCGCCGACCGACGTGACGCAGCTCGCCGCCGTGGACTCGGCACGGGCGGCGCGGGTCCTGAGCGAGGTGCGCTCCGCCACCCTCTCCGGGCAGCGCGCGCCGTTCGCGCCACGGCCGGTGATCGAGCAGTCCTGGGAGCGGATGCTGCGCGGCGGCGTCGACCCCGACCACGACTTCCGGTCGGGGCTGTTGTCCCGCGAGGAGGTGGAACGGCGCCGGGAGACGACGACCCTCAGACAGGTGCTGCCGGTGCTGCGGGAGGGGTTGCTGTCGGTCGCCGACGTCGCCCACCACATCATGGTGGTCGCCGACGAGCAGGGCCGGGTGCTGTGGCGGGAGGGCAGTTCCTCCGTGCTGCGCAAGGCGGACGGGTTCGGCTTCGAACTCGGCGCCGACTGGCGGGAGGACGTCGTCGGCACCAACGGCGTGGGCACCCCGGCGGTGGTCCGGCGCCCGGTGCAGGTCTTCGCCTCCGAGCACTTCGTCCGCTCCCACGCCACCTGGACCTGTACGGGCGCCCCGCTCGTCGACCCGCGGGACGGCCGGCTGATCGGGGTGGTGGACGTGAGCGGGCCGCTGGAGACGATGCATCCGGCGACGCTCGCCTGGGTCGACACGGTGGCCAAGCTCGCCGAGGCACGGCTGCGCGAGCTGCACACGGCCTCGCTGGAGCAACTGCGGGCGGTGGCCGCGCCGGTGCTGGCCCGGCTCCCGGGGCAGGCCGCGGTGGTGGACGGGGACGGCTGGACCGCCGCGGTGACCGGGATGGCGTACACGAACCGGATCGCGCTGCCCAAGTCGCCGTCGCCGGGCCGCCGGTGGCTGCCGGCGCTCGGGCTGTGCGTGCTGGAGCCGTTGCCGGGCGGCTGGCTGGTGCGGCCCGACGGCGAGCCCGCGCGGCAGGACGTCACCCGGATCGTGCTGGATCTGACGCGGTCGCGCCGCTGGTCGGTGACGGTGTCGGGCTCGGCGGGCTCCTGGAGTCACGAACTGAGTCCCCGGCATGCCGAGTTGCTCTACCTGCTGGCCCTGCACCGCACCGGTCGCAGTGCGGCGGGGCTGGCGCAGGACCTGTTCGGCGATGTGGGCCGTACGGTGACCGTGCGGGCGGAGATGTCCCGGGTGCGGCGCTATCTCGGAGGGTTTCTGCAACATCGGCCGTATCGTTTCTGCGAAGAGGCGGAGGTCGAGATGCTGTTACCGGCCGACCCGCTCGACCTGCTGCCCCACTCGACCGCGCCGGCCCTGGCCGCCGCCCGGGCGGCCACCGGAACGACCGCACCGGCCGGACCGGACTGAGCCTTCGACACGTTCCGGGCACCGTCGGAGTACATCTTCCGCATAATTGCAGGGTCTTCGTCCGCTACGGGGTCCCACTGCCGTAGCATCCCCACTACGGGCCACCCCACCTGCTCCTCGGTCAACGTACGGATCAACAGGCGCAGTTGGCCCGCCTCGGGAGGACGAATGAAGCAACGCGGGAGACACCGTCGCCGCAGGCGGGGCAGGGCGCTGCGCGCCTTCCTCGCCGGGACCGCCCTCGCCCTGACCGGCGCCGCCACCATGATCAGTGCTTCACAGGCCCAGGTGGACGAGGAACCGGCAGGCCTCAAGCCGGTCACCTCGTCCGAGCGGACCGCCGCCCTGCGGTTGCAGGAGCAGCTGGTGCCCGAGGCCTCCCTCGACCGTCTCGCCTCGGTGATGGGCAAGCCCGTCGGCGTCGGCGCGGTCCTCAAGGACGCCGACCACAGCCTGCGTGCCGCGGCCGACTGTCCGGCCGGGGACCTCAAGGCGCTGCCCGTCGAGCCGGCGGCCACCCGCGCCCACTGCTGGGACGCCGCCGACACCCGCTCCTGGCAGGCCGGCGCGGTGACCACGTCCGGGGACGCCGACGACGACGGCTTCTGGGGCCAGAACCGCGTCATCCTCTCCGGCTGGTCGCAGAACGCCACGGCGAGCGGCCACGGCCTGGCCCGGGTCGCCTTCGTCGACGCGAACGACATGGACCGGCTGACGTACGCCTGGGTCCTGCTCACCGTCCCGGTCGACGGCGGGCGCACCTACCGGGCGCTGGACTCCGATGTCTCCGGCATGGTCTGGTACCAGGACAAACTGCTGGTCACCGCCCCTGACGGGATGTACGTCTACGACCTGAACCGCGTCCAGCGCACGACGGTGGACAGCGACGCGGTCGGCAAGGTGCCCGGCGGCTGGTCGGCGCACGGCGCCCGCTACATCCTGCCCGCCGTCGGCTCGTACCGCGCGAGCGGCACGGGCGCCGACCCCGCAGGGATCTCCCTCGACCGCAGCACCTCGCCGAACAGCCTGGTCGCTCGCGAGCGCGCCACGGCGGACGACGACGAGCACGGTCTCCTGTGGCGCTACGCCTTCGGCAGCGACCCTGCCCGCTCCGGGCTGCTCGCCACCGACTTCGCCGGGCGTGCGGACGCCACGCAGGTGTACGAGACGGAGGCCGCCGACGTCCAGGGCGTGCTCTCGTACCGCTCCGAGTGGTACCTGAGCCGCGCCTCCGACGAGCGGGGCGGGCACGGCACGCTGTCACGGCTGGACGACGACGTGACGCGGTCCACGCGGTGCGGGTCCGACGACACGGAGCACTGCTGGAGTGCCCGGACACCGTCCCTCTCCTACGGGCAGGCGTCCGGCGAGGTCTGGTCGCAGTCGGGCCGGGTCCTGTTCGGCCTGCCGCTCGCCGCGATCGACCACTCGGTGAAATAGACCACAGCCGACCACCGTCGACCGCTCGGTGGGACGACCACCGAGCGCGATCGACAGATCACCGGGGCAGATGGTTCCCTGGCGGCCATGACCAACATCCCCGTGACCACCTGGTCCCTGGAGCAGACCGCCCCGACCGACCTCCTCCCGGCCGCCGCGCCGGAGGGGGACGTGCGGGTCGTGCGCTCCGAGGTCCCCTCGCCCGAGTTCAGCCGCTTCCTGTACGCGTCCGTCGGCGGGGACATCCGCTGGATCGACCGGCTGGGCTGGTCGTACGCACGGTGGCAGGAGTACCTGGACCGGCCCGAGGTGGAGACCTGGGTCGCCCTCGACCGCGGGACGCCCGCCGGGTTCGTGGAGCTGGAGGCCCAGGACGACGGCGTCGTGGAGATCGCCTACTTCGGGCTGCTGCCGGCCTTCCGCGGCCGGCGGATCGGCGGACACCTGCTGTCGTACGGTGTCGCCCGCGCCTGGGATCTCGCGGACCGCGGGCCGGGGCTGGCCTCGACCAAGCGGGTCTGGCTGCACACGTGCAGCCTGGACGGCGAGTACGCGCGGGAGAACTATCTGCGCCGGGGCTTCAGGCTCTTCGACACCCAGGTGGAGGAGAAGCCGGAGGTGGCCGCGCCGGGCCCCTGGCCCGGGGCCTACCCCGCCTGACCTGCGACGACAAGTATTCCCGCGACGCTTGTGACCGAGAACACCCTTGTCTCACCCTCCGAGACAAGGGTGTCCACATGACGGACGAAGCTGGACTGTGTCCAGATCGCCGTGACACGCTTCCGTCATGTCTGGAACTGGAATCGCCTTGGTGAGTCGGCGGCACGTCGATCTCGGCCGCATGTCCAGCGCCATCTGTCCGGTGGTCTGAAGAGCCTCAGCACCACCCGGTTTTCCCTCGTCTCCTTTTTCTGCGCAACGACGCGCACGTACACCCATGCGCCCGCGCGCGCAGGTCAGAGCCGCTGTCCCGCCTGTCCCGAAGGACGTATCAACCATGGCCGCCACCCCGCAGAATCCTGCTGCCGCGACTCCCCGCCGCAAGGTGAGCCGTCACCGCGGTGAGGGTCAGTGGGCCGCGGGTCACTTCACCCCGCTCAACGGCAACGAGCAGTTCAAGAAGGACGACGACGGTCTCAACGTGCGGACACGCATTGAGACGATCTACTCCAAGCGCGGCTTCGACTCGATCGACCCCAACGACCTGCGCGGCCGGATGCGCTGGTGGGGGCTGTACACCCAGCGCAAGCCCGGGATCGACGGCGGCAAGACCGCGATCCTGGAGCCGGAGGAGCTGGACGACAAGTACTTCATGCTGCGGGTCCGGATCGACGGCGGCCGGCTCACCACCGAGCAGCTGCGGGTGGTCGGCGAGATCTCCCAGGAGTTCGCGCGCGGCACCGCCGACCTCACCGACCGGCAGAACGTCCAGTACCACTGGATCCGCATCGAGGACGTCCCGGAGATCTGGAACCGCCTGGAGGCGGTCGGTCTCTCCACCACCGAGGCCTGCGGTGACACGCCCCGCACCATCCTCGGCTCGCCGGTCGCCGGCATCGCCGAGGACGAGATCATCGACGGCACCTCGGCGATCGACGAGATCCACACCCGGTACATCGGCAGCAAGGACTTCTCCAACCTGCCGCGCAAGTTCAAGACGGCGATCTCCGGGTCCCCGCTGCTCGACGTCGCCCACGAGATCAACGACATCGCGTTCGTCGGCGTGGACCACCCCGAGCACGGACCAGGCTTCGACCTGTGGGTCGGCGGCGGTCTGTCCACCAACCCGAAGATCGGCGTCCGGCTCGGCGCCTGGGTCCCGCTGGACGAGGTCCCGGACGTCTGGGCCGGCGTGATCGGCATCTTCCGCGACTACGGCTACCGGCGGCTGCGCACCCGCGCCCGGCTGAAGTTCCTGGTCGCCGACTGGGGCCCGGAGAAGTTCCGCCAGATCCTGGAGGACGAGTTCCTCCAGCGCAAGCTGGTCGACGGCCCGGCGCCCGCCCAGCCGGTGGCGCGCTGGCGCGACCACGTCGGCGTGCACCGCCAGAAGGACGGCCGGTTCTACGTCGGTTTCGCCCCGCGCGTGGGCCGCGTGGACGGCGCGACCCTGACGAAGATCGCCGAACTCGCCGAGGCGCACGGCTCGGGCCGGGTCCGTACCACCGTCGAGCAGAAGATGATCGTCCTCGATGTCGAGCAGGACCAGGTCGAGTCGCTGGTCGAGGGCCTGCAGGCGCTGGACCTGACCGCGAAGCCGTCCCCGTTCCGGCGCGGCACCATGGCCTGCACCGGCATCGAGTACTGCAAGCTCGCCATCGTCGAGACCAAGGCGCGCGGCGCCTCGCTGATCGACGAACTGGAGCGACGGATCCCGGAGTTCGACGAGCCGATCACCATCAACCTCAACGGCTGCCCGAACGCCTGCGCCCGTATCCAGGTGGCGGACATCGGTCTCAAGGGCCAGCTCATGCTCAACGACGAGGGCGAGCAGGTCGAGGGCTACCAGGTGCACCTGGGCGGCGCCCTCGGTCTGGAGGCCGGCTTCGGCCGCAAGGTCCGTGGCCTGAAGGTCACGTCGGACGAGCTGCCCGACTACGTCGAGCGTGTCCTCACCCGCTTCCAGGAGGAGCGTGAGGAGGGCGAGCGCTTCGCCGTCTGGGCCACGCGTGCTTCCGAGGAGGCCCTCTCATGAGCGAGCGCGCCGCCCCCTTCTACTGCCCCTACTGCGGCGACGAGGACCTGCGTCCCAGCGAGCAGGCTCACGGCGCGTGGGAATGCGCGGCCTGCAATCGCGCATTCCAGTTGAAGTTCCTCGGGCTGCTCGCCCGGGGCCTTCAGCCCACCGACGCAGGGGGAGACAAGATATGACGACGGCTCAGGAAGAGCGCACGACAGCGGATCTCAGGGAACTCGCCGAGAGGGCGGGCCGCGATCTGGAGGACGCCTCCGCGCTGGAGATCCTCCAGTGGGCGGTCGACACCTTCGGCCCACGGTTCTGCGTCACCTCCTCGATGGAGGACGCGGTCGTCTCCCACCTGGCGTCCCGGGTCCGCAAGGGCGTGGACGTCGTCTTCCTCGACACCGGCTACCACTTCGAGGAGACCATCGGCACCCGCGACGCGGTGGAGGCCGTGATGGACGTCAACGTCATCACGCTCACCCCGCGCCGCACGGTCGCCGAGCAGGACGCCGAGTTCGGCCCCAGGCTGCACGACCGCGACCCCGACCTGTGCTGCAAGATGCGCAAGGTCCAGCCGCTGGAGGAGGGCCTGACGGCCTACCAGGCCTGGGCGACCGGGCTGCGCCGCGACGAGTCCCCGACCCGGGCGAACACCCCGGTGGTCGGCTGGGACGAGAAGCGCCAGAAGGTCAAGATCTCCCCGATCGCCCGCTGGACCCAGGACGACGTGGACGCGTACGCCGCCGAACACGGGGTGCTGACCAACCCGCTGCTGATGGACGGCTACGCCTCCGTCGGCTGCGCCCCCTGCACCCGCCGTGTCCTGGAGGGCGAGGACGCGCGCGCCGGCCGCTGGGCGGGCCGCAACAAGACCGAGTGCGGGCTGCACTGATGAGCAGGCCCGCCGTTCAGGCGAACCCCGAGACCACCGAGGAGTTGCACGTGAGAACCGGAGCCACCGTCTGGCTCACGGGTCTGCCGAGTGCCGGCAAGACCACCATCGCGTACGAGCTGGCCGGCCGGCTGCGCGAGGAGGGCCATCTCGTCGAGGTGCTCGACGGCGACGAGATCCGCGAGTTCATCTCGGCGGGCCTCGGCTTCAGCCGCGCGGACCGGCACACGAACGTGCAGCGCATCGGCTTCCTCGCCGAGCTCCTGGCGCGCAACGGCGTCACGGCGCTGGTGCCGGTGATCGCCCCGTACGCCGACAGCCGCGAGGCCGTCCGGGGGCGCCACCAGAAGAGCGGCGCGGCATACATCGAGGTGCATGTGGCGACTCCGGTCGAGGTGTGCTCCGTACGCGATGTGAAGGGTCTGTACGCCAAGCAGGCGGCGGGCGAGCTGACGGGGCTCACCGGCGTCGACGACCCGTACGAGGAGCCCGACTCGCCCGACCTGCGGATCGAGTCGCAGGACCAGACCGTCCAGGAGTCCGCGGCGGCTGTGCACGCGCTGCTCACCGAGAGGGGACTGGCATGACGACGACCACAGCCCAGGTCAAGGGCGGCGAGGGCACGGACGCCCCGTCCGCCCTCTCCCACCTGGACGCGCTGGAGTCCGAGGCCGTGCACATCTTCCGCGAGGTGGCGGGCGAGTTCGAGCGGCCGGTGATCCTGTTCTCCGGCGGCAAGGACTCCATCGTCATGCTGCACCTGGCGCTCAAGGCGTTCGCCCCGGCGGCGGTCCCCTTCTCGCTGCTGCACGTGGACACCGGGCACAACTTCCCCGAGGTGCTGGAGTACCGCGACCGTGCGGTCGAACGACACGGCCTGCGGCTGCATGTCGCGTCCGTGCAGGACTACATCGACCGCGGTGTCCTCAAGGAGCGTCCGGACGGGACCCGCAACCCGCTCCAGACGCTGCCGCTGACGGAGAAGATCCAGGCCGAGAAGTTCGACGCCGTCTTCGGCGGTGGACGCCGGGACGAGGAGAAGGCCCGCGCCAAGGAACGGGTGTTCTCCCTGCGGGACGAGTTCTCACAGTGGGACCCCCGCCGCCAGCGACCCGAACTGTGGAACCTCTACAACGGCCGCCACGCACCCGGCGAACACGTCCGCGTCTTCCCGCTCTCCAACTGGACCGAACTCGACGTCTGGCAGTACATCGCCCGCGAGGGCATCGAACTCCCCGAGATCTACTTCGCCCACGAGCGCGAGGTGTTCTCGCGCAGCGGCATGTGGCTGACCGCCGGCGAGTGGGGCGGCCCCAAGGACGGCGAGAGCGTGCAGAAGCGTCTCGTGCGCTACCGCACGGTCGGCGACATGTCCTGCACCGGCGCCGTCGACTCCGACGCCACCACGCTGGAGGCCGTGATCACCGAGATCGCCGCCTCCCGGCTCACCGAGCGGGGCGCCACCCGCGCCGACGACAAGATGTCCGAGGCCGCGATGGAAGACCGCAAGCGCGAGGGGTACTTCTAGCCATGAGCACGATCACGGAACTCACCGAGACGACCCTTCTGCGGTTCGCCACCGCGGGCTCCGTCGACGACGGCAAGTCCACCCTCGTCGGCCGGCTGCTGCACGACTCCAAGTCGATCCTCACCGACCAGCTGGAGGCCGTCGAGCGTGCCTCGGTCGGCCGGGGCGCCGAGGGCCCGGACCTCGCGCTGCTGACCGACGGCCTGCGGGCCGAGCGGGAGCAGGGCATCACCATCGACGTGGCCTACCGCTACTTCGCCACGCCCCGGCGCCGGTTCATCCTCGCCGACACCCCCGGACACGTGCAGTACACCCGCAACATGGTGACGGGTGCCTCCACGGCCGAGCTGACGGTGATCCTGATCGACGCCCGCAACGGCGTCGTCGAGCAGACCCGCCGGCACGCGGCACTGGCCGCGTTGCTCCGCGTCCCGCACGTGGTGCTCGCCGTCAACAAGATGGACCTGGTCGACTACCAGGAGCCCGTGTTCGCCGCCATCGCCGAGGAGTTCACGGCGTACGCGACCGAGCTGGGCGTCCCGGAGGTCACCGCGATCCCGATCTCGGCGCTGGCCGGGGACAACGTCGTGGAGCCGTCCGCGAACATGGACTGGTACGGCGGCCCGACCGTCCTGGAACACCTGGAGACGGTCCCGGTCATCCACGACCTGAGCCACTGCCACGCCCGGCTGCCCGTGCAGTACGTGATCCGTCCGCAGACCGCCGAGCACCCGGACTACCGGGGCTACGCGGGCCAGATCGCCGCCGGCTCCTTCAGCGTCGGCGAGTCGGTCACCGTGCTGCCGTCCGGGCGGGCCTCGAAGATCGCCGGGATCGACCTGCTCGGCAAGCCGGTCGGCATCGCCTGGACGACACAGTCGGTGACCCTCCTCCTGGAGGACGACATCGACATCTCGCGCGGCGACCTGATCGTGCCCAGCAAGGACGCGCCGGCCACCACGCAGGACGTCGAGGCGACCGTCTGCCATGTCGCCGACGCGCCCCTGACCGTCGGCCACCGGGTGCTGCTCAAGCACGGCACCCGCACGGTCAAGGCGATCGTCAAGGACATCCCGTCCCGGCTCACGCTCGACGACCTGTCCCTGCACCCGCATCCGGGGCAGCTCGTCGCCAACGACATCGGCCGGGTCAAGATCCGTACCGCGGAGCCGCTGCCCGTCGACTCGTACGCCGACTCGCGGCGCACCGGTTCGTTCATCCTGATCGACCCGAACGACGGCACCACGCTCACGGCCGGCATGGTCGGCGAGTCGTTCGCCTCCCCGGAGCCCGTCAAGGACGCCTCCGAGGACGACGGGTGGGACTTCTGAGCATGAACTCCACCGACTTCTACTCCTCGTTCGCGAAGGAGGGCGGCCGCGTCGGCAGCGGGCACCTCGGCAGCGGGCAGGGCGGGGTGGCGCGATGTGCGTGCTGACGTACGCGCACCGCTTGCGCGCCCCGTCCCCCCACCCGACGTCCCGGATGCGACGAAGACCTGCCGACCTCCCGGCCACGACCTGAGACCGTGACCGCCGGGCCAACGAGAGGAAAGCCTCCCGTGCCTGCCATTCGTTCCACCTTCCTGCGCCGCGGCATCGCCGTAGTCGCCGCTCTGCCGCTGCTGACGCTCGCCGCCTGCGGGTACGGGTCCGACTCCGAGGACGACGGCGCCGCCAAGGTCGCCGCCGGGGCGAAGAAGATCGACGGTCTCGACTCCGTCAAGATCGGCTACTTCGGCAACCTGACCCACGGGACCGCCCTGGTCGGTGTCCAGAAGGGCTTCTTCCAGAAGGAGCTGGGCGCCACCAAGGTCTCGCCGGCGATCTTCAACGCCGGCCCGTCCGAGATCGAGGCGCTCAACTCCAAGTCCATCGACATCGGCTGGATCGGCCCCTCCCCGGCGATCAACGGGTACGTCAAGTCCAACAGCAAGAGCCTGAAGATCATCGGCGGTTCGGCGTCCGGCGGCGTGAAGCTGGTCGTCAACCCGAAGAAGATCAAGTCCCTGAAGGACGTCAAGGGCAAGAAGATCGCGACGCCTCAGTTGGGCAACACGCAGGACGTGGCGTTCCTCAACTGGATCGCCGACCAGGGCTGGAAGGTCGACGCGCAGAGCGGCAAGGGTGACGTCACGGTCGTCCGCACCGACAACAAGATCACCCCGGACGCCTACAAGTCCGGTTCCATCGACGGTGCCTGGGTGCCGGAGCCGACCGCGTCCAAGCTGGTCGCCGAGGGCGGCAAGGTGCTGCTCGACGAGGCGTCGCTGTGGCCGGACAAGAAGTTCGTGATCACGAACATCATCGTGCGGCAGGACTTCCTCAAGGAGCACCCGGACGTGGTCGAGGCCGTGCTGAAGGGCTCGGTCGAGACCAACAAGTGGATCAACGCCAACCCGGACGCGGCGAAGGCCTCGGCGAACAAGCAGCTGGAGCTCGACTCCGGCAAGGCGCTGCCGACCGACGTCCTGGACCCGGCCTGGACGTCGATCCAGTTCACCAACGACCCGCTGGCCGCCACCCTCAACACCGAGGCGGAGCACGCGGTCACGGCCGGCCTGCTGGAGAAGCCCGACCTCAAGGGCATCTACGACCTCACCCTCCTCAACAAGGTCCTCAAGGCCGAGGGCGAGAGCGCGGTCGACGACGCCGGTCTCGGCACCAGCTGACGTAGACACCCGACGAGTTCCCAGGAGGTGACGACCATGGCCACGACCACGACACTCGCCAAGGCCGACGAGACCGTCGAGTACGCGGCGCGCTTGGAGCGCGTCTCGAAGTCCTTCGCGACACCCGGCGGACAGCAGCTCGTCCTGGACGACATCAGCATCGATGTCGCGCCGGGTGAGTTCGTCACCCTCCTGGGGGCCTCGGGCTGCGGCAAGTCCACGCTGCTGAACCTGGTGGCGGGCCTCGACGAGCCCTCCGCCGGGGCCATCACCACGGACGGCCGCCCGGCCCTGATGTTCCAGGAGCACGCCCTCTTCCCGTGGCTGACCGCGGGCAAGAACATCGAACTCGCCCTGAAGCTCAAGGGAGTCGCCAAGCCCGAGCGCCGCGACAAGGCCGAGGAACTGCTCGAACTGGTCCGGCTCAAGGGCGCGTACGGCAAGCGCGTCCACGAACTCTCCGGCGGTATGCGGCAGCGGGCGGCGCTGGCCCGCGCGCTCGCGCAGGAGAGCAACCTGCTGCTGATGGACGAGCCGTTCTCGGCACTGGACGCCATCACCCGGGACGTGCTGCACGACGAACTGACCCGGATCTGGGAGGAGACCGGCCTCTCCGTCCTGTTCGTCACGCACAACGTGCGCGAGGCGGTGCGGCTCGCGCAGCGGGTCATCCTGCTGTCCTCCCGTCCGGGCCGGATCGCGCGCGAGTGGACGGTCGACATCCCGCAGCCGCGGCGCATCGAGGACGCGCCCGTGGCCGAACTGTCCCTTGAGATCACCGATGTACTGCGTGGGGAGATCCGCCGTCATGGCCAGCACTGACACGACACCGGTCCAGGACGCCGGGAGCGTGGAGGCGGGCCTCGACGCCCTGGAGACCGCGGCCACCAGCCGCCCGACCTTCCGGCAGACCTTCGTCAACAAGATCTTCCCGCCGATCATCGCGGTCGCGGTGGTCATGGTGATCTGGTACCTGCTCTACCCGATCGTCGACAACCCGTCCAAGCTGCCCTCGCCGGGCGCGGTGGGGAGCGCGTTCCAGGACGCCTGGCTGAAGGGCGACCTGCTCGGCTACATCTGGACCAGCGTCTCGCGCGGTCTGCTGGGCTTCTTCTTCGCGCTGCTCATCGGCACCCCGCTGGGACTGGTCGTGGCCCGGGTGAAGTTCATCCGCGCGGCCATCGGCCCGATCCTGTCCGGTCTCCAGTCGCTGCCGTCGGTCGCGTGGGTGCCGCCGGCCGTGATCTGGCTGGGCCTGAACAACTCGATGATGTACGCGGTGATCCTGCTCGGCGCGGTCCCCTCCATCGCCAATGGACTGGTGTCCGGCGTGGACCAGGTGCCGCCGCTGTTCCTGCGGGCCGGCCGCACGATGGGCGCGACCGGCGTCAAGGGCATCTGGCACGTCACCCTGCCGGCCGCGCTGCCCGGTTATGTCGCGGGCCTCAAGCAGGGGTGGGCGTTCTCGTGGCGCTCGCTGATGGCGGCCGAGATCATCGCGCAGTTCCCCGACCTCGGCGTCGGCCTCGGACAACTGCTGGAGAACGGCCGCACGGCCAGCGACATGGCCATGGTGTTCGAGGCCATCCTGCTCATCCTGTTCGTCGGCATCGCGATCGACCTGCTGATCTTCAGTCCGCTGGAGCGGTGGGTGCTGCGCAGCCGAGGCCTGCTGGTGAAGAGCTGATCCCATGGACAAGAAGCCGGTCCGCCCCGTCCTCGTCGTCATCGCCCACGGCAGCCGCGATCCGCGGCACGCCGGGACGGTGCACGCCCTGGTGCGCCGGGTGCGCGCGATGCGCCCCGACATCCGGGTGGAGACCGGCTTCCTGGACTTCAACATCCCTTCCGTACAGGGCGTGTTGGAGTCTCTGGCGGCGGAGGGCGTGCGTGATGTCGTCGCCCTTCCGCTGCTGCTGACCCGGGCGTTCCACGCGAAGGCGGACATCCCGGCGGTCCTGCGGGACGCGCCGCCGCGGCTGCGGATCCGGCAGGCCGAGGTGCTCGGCCCGTCGCCGCTGCTGCTGACCGCACTCGAACGGCGTCTGTACGAGGCGGGGTTGACGCCCACCGACAAGTCCTCGACCGGGGTCGTGCTGGCCTCGGCGGGGTCCACCGACCCGGAGGCGATCGCAGTGATCGCAGACATCGCGCGGGAGTGGCGGCACACCGGTTGGTGCGCCGTGCGGCCTGCGTTCGCCTCCGCGTCCCTGCCCCGTACCGAGGACGCTGTACGGGAGTTGCGCGCCCTCGGCTGCGAGCGGGTCGCCGTCGCCCCCTACGTCCTGGCGCCGGGCTTCCTGCCGGACCGGATCGCGCGGGGCGCGGCCGAGGCGGACGTCCTGGCCGACGTGCTGGGCGCGGCTCCGGAGGTGGCTCGGCTGCTGCTGGCGCGCTATGCGGCGGCGAGGATGCCCGCGCTGGCCGCGGTCGGCGCCTGACGTGCGGTTTTCCTGACCGGTCCGCCCTGCGCGGATTCCGGAAAAGTCGCCTCCTTACGGCCCGGTATCTGCTGGGATGGTCCCTCGAAGAACCAGTCGGGGGAGAGCGGCACACGTGGCGGGTCGTGAGTTCGGGCATCATCTGGGGCTGCCGCGGGCCCTGTCCGGTCTGCCGCTGAGCCCCCTCGTCCCGGCCTACGCCGAACTCGCCGCGGTCCAGCACGCGTCGGGGTTACGGCACCTCGGCGACGCCCTGGCCCCTTCCGGCGGCGGATTACGGGTCCTCGACGGGCTCTACGTGCCCTCGGGACCGCGCGGCCTGCGGCGGGTGGACGGCACGCTGCTGGACGACCTCGCCCGGTCCGGGGGCCCGGTGTCCGGCTTCGCCGCGCTGCTGGCCGACCTGCACCGGGCCGACCCGCGGGCACCGCGCAGAGTGCTGCTGTACCAGCTCATAGGCCTCCTCCAGGACCGCCCGGAGGCCGAACGCCCCCGTGCTGCCCTGGAGTTGGGGATCCACCCCGACGAGGCCGCCGGTCTGGTCACGGCCGCCCGGCTGCGCCCCGCCCTCACCGCACGACAGCGGGGCGCCGCCGAGGCCGTCGCCGACGCCTGGCAACGGCATCGGCTCCACCAGGCGCGCACCCTGCTGGAGCGACTGCCGACGAACGGCGACGACCGGGACCTCGACGCGCTGCGGACAGCCCTGAGCGCGCGGCTCGCCGCCGTGGACGCGGGCCTGCGCGCCGCCCGCCGCGCCGAGGACCGCGGGGACGGCAGGACGGCGAGCGCGGGCCTGCTGCGTGCGCTGCGCGAGGCGGTGGACGACCGGCGGGCCTTGGGCGGCCTGGTCCGCGTGCACCGGCCCCGTCCCGGCCACCGGGCCCCGCTGCACGCCGAACTCGCCTCGGACCACGTCGAGTTGACCTGGGCCGACCAAGGAGTGCCGGACAGTGGCTGGTGGCTGCTGTGCCTGTACCGCACCGCACAGGGCGCCCAGCGGGTGCGCGAGGTGTCCGTGCGGGGCGGCACGGCCCGGGACGAGGAGGCCGCGCTCGGTACGTCGGTGCGCTACGCCGTTCTGCCGTTGCGGGACGGACGCGTGGACGGTCCGCCGCTGGTGTCGCAGCGGGTCCTGGTCGCCCCCGAGGTGAGCGGGGTGGTCCTGAGAGACGGCCCCGAGCGCGTCACGGGGGCATGGCGGCGACCGTCGGGGGCCGCGGAGGTGACGGTCGAGCACATCGGTCCGGCCGCCGGAGCGACCTCGGGACCGATCTCCGGCACCGCCACCGGGCCGGCCTCCGGAACGGCCGCGCAGGTGGTCTCCGGCCCCGACGGATTCACCGCGACCCGTCTGCCGACCGGCGTCCACGCCTTCCGGATCGTGTGCCGGTACCGGTCTCCCGACGGCACCCTGGTGCCCTCCCCCGGCGTCCGGGCCACCCGTACCGTGCACCGCTGGCCCGAGCCCGTCCGCACCCTCACCGCCCACCCCGACGGCCCGGCCGTCCGCTTCGACTGGACCGGGGTGCGAGACGCGGACGTCCAGTTGGTGGAATGGCCCGGCGACGCCCCCGAGCCCGGTGCCGAGCTGCGCACCGCCGACCTGCCGGCGCGGCTGGACTGGCCCGAGAAGGACAGGGGGCTCTGTCCACCGCCGGGCACCCACGCCCGGGTGGCCGCCGTCGCCGTACTCGGCGAACGCGCCCTGGCCGGCCCCGTGGCCGACGTCGAGGCCCTCGGCCAGATCACCCGCCTCACCGCCCGACGCCTCCCGGACGGCCAGGCCCAGGTGACCCTCGACTGGCCCGACGGCGCCGGACAGATCACGGTCACCTGGGAGCCCACGGAGCCGACCCGGGCTCGGGGACACGGCCGGGAAGGGGATCTGGACCGGGACCGGGGTCACGGCCGGGACCGGGACCTGGACGTGGGGACGGGCCGGGACCGGAACCAGGGCCGAGGCCCGAACCCGGACCTGGGCCGGGAGCGGGACCGGGACTTGGGGTGGGAGCGGGACCGGAGTCTGGACCCGGACCTGGATCAGATCCGGGATCAAGGCCGGGACCGGAACCAGGTCCGGCATCGGGGCGGGGCCGCGACCACGCCCAACGACCAGAACTCGAACCGGAACCAGGACCGGGACCGGGACCGGGACCGGGACCGGGACCGGGATCCGACCACGCCCCGTGAACGGGACACGAACCGGAACCAGTACCAAGGCCGGCACCCGGCCACCCCCCGCCGGGACTGGAGCCAGGACCGGGGCACGGACTCGACCGCGCCCGGCGGCGAGAACTCGAACCGGAACCCGGCCCCGGACCGAAAGCGAGACCTGGACCTGGAGAGGGGCCCGGACCGGAACCTGGGCCGAAGCCCGGACCCGGACCGGAACCCCGACCGGGAGCAGGGCCTGGACAGGGATCTGGGTCCGAGTTCGGGCCCCTGGCCGGGCCCGGATTCGGGTGCTGGTTCGGGTGGGGTCGGTGGGGGTGGGCGGATCGTCACCGCGCACGCGTACCGGCGTGGTGGGCTGCGGCTGCCCGTCGGTTCCGGCGGGGTCCGGATCCGCGCGGCGACCGTGCCCCGGACGCCCGGGGCCGTCGTCGTGGCCGCTCCGGTCGCCGAGGTGGTGCTGCCGCCCGACACGGCCGTCGGCTACCAACTGGTGCGCCCGCAGCGCGCGTTCCTCGGCCTGCGTCGCGGCCGGGAACGACCGCTGCTGCGGGTCACGCTCTCCGCACCGGACGGCGGCAGCCGCCCCGACGCCCCCGAGTTCGTGTGCGTCGCCCGCACCGGCACCCTGCGCCCCCGCAACGCGACCGACGGCACCACGCTGCTGCGTGTCCCCGGCACCGACCTCAGCCGTCTCGGCACGGTCGAGCTGGAACTGCCGGCCGCGCCCTGCCCGGTGCCGTACACGCTGCGCGGCTTCCTGCTCGGCGAGCACGCGGCCTCGGTGCGACTCGAAGAACCGTCCCCCGCGACCCTGGTGGTGCGCTGATCCATGACGACCGTCATCTGCCCCTACTGCTTCGACCGCACGTCGGCGGCCAGACTGCCCTACCGCTGCCTGATGAGCCCGAGCGGCGTCCGCGGCGGCTCGCCCTGCGGTCCCGAACGCGACGACGTCTGGGCGGGGTTCATGGGGCCCGGCGTGCCCCCGGCGGCCCGGATGCGAGGTCCCGTCTTCACCCCGGCGCGCGGTGTGGCCGCGCTCAGGTCCGGACTGCGCGGCGGCACCCCGGGCAGCAGCGTGGCCTGCCCGGGCTGCGGAGTGACCACCCCGGTACGGGTCTGCCGCTCGTGCCACAACGACCTGCCCAGCGACTACTGCGACCAGGACAGCCGGATCATCGCCCTGGTCGGGCCGAAGGCCTCGGGCAAGAGCACGTATGTCTCCGTCCTGGTCAACGAGTTGAACCAGCGGGTGGGTCAGGCCTACCAGGCCTCGCTCGCGGCGATGGGGCAGACCACCCAGCAGCGGGACCGGGAGATGGCCGAGGACCTGTACGAGCGGCTGCGGCTGCCGGACGCCACCAGACCGGCCGCCCTCGGCTTCAACGACCCGCTCCTGTACCGGCTCAGCGTGCCCCGGCGCGGCCGGCTCGGCAACGGCACCCGGCACACCACGCTGGTGTTCTTCGACGCGGCCGGCGAGGACCTCGCGGGGGCCGAGGCCATGGACCGCTACACCCGCTATCTCAGCGCCGCCGACGGCATCGTCCTGCTGGTGGACCCGCTGCAACTGGGCTCCGTGCGCGACCGGTTGCCCGTCCACGACGGGCCGCCCCTGCCCGTCGTGGAGACCCCGCCGCAGCAGATCGCCGCCGATCTCGCGGCCCAGCTGCGCGCCCACGGCAAGGGCGGGTCGCGAGGCCGGGTGACCACGCCGATCGCGGTGGCCGTCACCAAGTCGGACATGCTCAGGTCCCTCCTCGACCCGCACTCGCCGCTGCTGCGCAACGCCCCGCACCCGCGGGGCACCTTCGACGACGACGACCGGCTTGCCGTGCACGAGGAGGTCCGCTCCCTGCTGACGGACTGGGACTCGGGCGCCCTGGTGCGCCAACTGGAGCTGGACTTCGCCCGGTTGTCACTGTTCGGTCTCTCCGCGCTCGGGGCGCCGCCGCCCGCCGACGCCCCCGCGGACGTGCCCAAGTCCGGCCCGCAGCCGGTACGGGTGGAGGATCCGCTGCTGTGGCTGCTGGCCCACCGCGGGCTGCTGCCGCTCCGCGCCGCAACGAAGGAACAAGTCAAGTGACCCTCGCCCAGCTGCACTACACCTCGGCCCCGCCCGGACCCGACGGGTCGGGCTTCCGTTTCACCGCGGTCAGCGCCGGCGTCCCGCAGGGGCTGCTGCGGGAGGCGGAACAGCTCATCGGATACGAGCCGCCCCGGGACTCCCCCGCCCGGCCCGACGCCGAACAGCTCAGGAGCTTCCCCAAGGCCTTCAGCTGCAGTGAACTCGCCGACGGGGGACGGCTGCTCAGCCGCAGTGTGTACACCGGTGCCGACTACAGCGGGCGTTGGGGCAACTTCCACGCGCACGCCTTCCATCTGCCGCCCGGAGTACGGCTGCCGGACGGGGCGCTGCCCGTCACGGTGTGGGAGTCGGCGCGCTGGGCCGACGCCACTCCCCCGGGCGGCCGGCCCGAACCCGTCGACCGCATCGAACCGTCCGGGATGCTCCGCGGGGAGAGCCTGCTCGCGTTCGCGGTGTCCCGGGCCGACCGGCTCGCCGCGTTCTTCGCCGATCTGCGGGCGCTCACCACGGATCCGGACGCCGGGCAGATCGTGCTCGTGGAGCGGGACAGCGCCGACGTGGCCCAGTGGATCGCGCTCGCCTGCACGGTCCTGCCGCGCGAGCAGGCCCACCGGCTGACCTTCACCACCTACACGCGCCGCCCGCAGCAGGCCCGCCAGCAGATCATCGGGGCGCTGCCGTCCTCCGAGTCGGTCGCCCACGACCACCGCTTCCGGGTGCACGACAGCACCGCTCCGCCGCCGCCCGAGCGGGTCGCGGACGTCTGGGCCGACCTGTGCGCCCGCGTCTGGTGCGCCGGACGCCCCGACCTGTTCCGCGACGCCGCCGAGGAGCTCGGCCCGCTCGCCGTGGCCGCGCTCACCGCCGGTATCGCCCTGCGCACCGACGCCCGCACCGCCGCCGCCCGCTGGGCGACCGACCATGCGGACGAACTCGCCGACGAGACACTGGCCACGCTGGTGGAGGGGCTGTGCGTGAGCGCGAGCGCGGGTACGGACACCGGAGCGGGGGCAGCACCCGGTGCCGGCGTACGGCATCAAGGGGTTGTGCCGGGTGACGGCGTACCGCCGCAGCCCGCCGTCTCGCGTCCCCAGCCCCCGGCCGCGCCACTTCCCCGGTCCGCGCCACCGCTCCCCTCCGCGCCGCCCCACCCCGGCGCTCCGCCTACGACCGGTGGCGGTCTCGCCCCCACGGGCACTCCCGCTCTCGCAACCGCTCCCCCTCCCGCCGACGAGGAACAGGCCGCGCTGGCCGCCCTGTTGGTCCGGCTCGACGGGCAGGTGCCGACCTCCGTGTCCGCGCCGCTCGCCGCGCGGGTGCTGGCGTCGGCGGTGCTCGGCCGGGGCCCCGTGCCGGCGCTCGTCGGCGGGGCGCTGACGCCGAGGGCGCGGGGTGAGCTGGGCCGTGACCTGGCACCGGCGTTGCGGGCCGGGATCTCGGACGTGCGGGATCCGGCCGTAGGACGTCCGCTCGCCCTGCTGCGCGTCGCCGACCTGCTCGACGTCGACTGCCAGGACCTGCTTCCGGACCTCGCGGGGCGGCTCGCACGGGGCCTGGTCGACGAGGACCGGGTCCGCCCGGACGGCCCGGGGCAGTGGGACGTCCCCGCGCCCGGCTCCCCCGCGCCGGCCGCTCTTCTCGACGCCGTGCAGGGCCATCCCGCGCTGCGTATCGCGCTGTTCGGCGCCCTCAACGCGCTCGCCGCGGCGGATCCGCCGGCCGTCGCCCGGTCACTCGCCGGGTCGGGGCTGCGCGTCGAGCTGGAGCCCAACTCCCCGCATCTGCGGATGTGCGTCGCCGCGTCGGCCACCGACACACCGGGCGACCGGCTCGCACGGTTCCACGGCGTGCTGCGGGCCGCGGGTCTCTCGCCGCACGCCGACACCGCCGTACTGCGCACGGCGCTGCGTCTGGTGTGGGAGGACGAGCTGCCGTCGGGGCAGGAGGCGAGTCTGCTGCTGAACCAGCTGGGTTCGGACATCCACCGGTCGGCCGGTACCCGGGACCTCCTGATCGAGGCCGCCCTCGCCGCGTCCGCCGACGACCCCGGGGTCCCGGTCCTCGCCGCCGACCTGCTGCGCTGCTTCGGCACCGAACTGCGGCCCGGGCAGCGCGCGGCCCTCCTCCTCCTGGAGTTCGCGGGCCTGCTGGGCACCGAGGGCGAGGGCGAGCAGTGGGTCGACCGGGTGCTGGCGCTGCGCGACTCGGCGACCGAGCCGGTCCCGGACCAGGTGACCGAGCGGGTGTACCGGACGCTCGCCCGGCGGCTGCTGCGCGGGACGACTCCCGAGAACGAGGTGTACTCGCTGGCCCGTTCGGCCGAACCCGCGCTGCTCGCGGCGTACGAGCGGGCCGGGCGGTCGGACCGTGTCGGCGACCGGCTGCGGACCTCCCCGGCGTACGTCGCCGCCCGCTTCTGCGACTGGAGCGCCTTCCCCGGCACCCACGCGGCGTGGGACGCCACCCGCGCCACCCTGCTGACGAAGGTGCTGCGGCCCGTCGTGCGGGCGCTGCCCGCCCAGGACCACACCGAGATCGAGACGGCTCTGGACCGGGCCGGTCGGGGCAAGCTCGACGCGTTCCGGTCCTGGAACCGGCCGGGTGCGCTCGGGCGCCTCGCGGGGCGGCTGTCCGGGCGCGGGCGTGGTGCCGAGGCGGCCCCGCAGTGGACCGGGGACGTCCAGCCGCCGCCCGAGGGAGACGGCCGATGACCGTGCTGACGCCGGTGTACGTCTTCGTCGGCTGGGTCGCTCTGGTCGCCGCCGCGGTCTGTCTGGGCCGGGTGCTGTGGCAGCTCCTGGGGATGGGGGTGCGGGCCGTCTGGCAGGGCCTCGGACCCTGGCGGACCGGTCTGGACGACCGTCGCGTACCGCCCGTCGGACCGGCCGAGCCCGCCCATCTCGGGTACTGGTGGCGGCAGATGAGGGTGGACGCGTGGACGGCGTCGGGGTACGGCCTGCGGGTCGTCTGGACGGCGTTCTCCGACCCGTGGCTGGAGCGCGTCGCCCGCCATCTGTTCCACGGCCGGCGCCCCGGCGGAAGGCCCGGCACGGTACCCCTCACCCGGTTCCTGATGATGGTGTTCGTGGCGCCCGGAACCGTGGTGGGCGCGTTCCTGGGCGCCGTCCTCGCCTCCGCGCTGCTCGGCGCCGGGCTGGTGGTGTTCGCGCTGCTGCTCGCCCTGGTGTGGCTCGGCTGCGCGGCGGCCGTGCCGGTGCTGCGCGGGGTGGAGCGCGGCTGGGCGCTGGCCCGGGGCATCCGCGTCAAGTGTCCCTATCCGGGCTGTTACCGGCCGGTGCCGCTGGCCGTGCACCGCTGCCCGAAGTGCCCGGCGCGGCACGGCTCGCTGCGGCCCGGACGGTACGGCGTGCTCTGGCACACCTGCGCGTGCGGGCACCGGCTGCCGACCACCCGGATCGCGGGCCGGGGCCGCCTGGACGCCCAATGCCCGCACTGCGACCGCCCGTTGCCTCGGACGGCCGGTACCACCCGGGTGGTGCACGCGCCGCTCGTCGGTGGCACCTCCTCCGGCAAGACCATGCTGATGGCGGCCATGGTGGCGGGCCTGCACGCCTGCGCGCGGCGCGGCGACCTCACCGTCGAGTACGCCCTGGACGAGGACCGCCGTACGGCCGCCGACCTCGACCAGGAGCTGAAACGGTCCGGTTGGGCGCACGCCACGACCGGCGGGCAGCCGCGGGCGCTGATGCTCACCGTGACCCGCGGGCGACGGCGCCGGCTCCTGTATCTCTACGACCCGATGGGCGAGTCGGTGAGCGAGGCCGAGCGGGTGCGGGCCCAGCAGTACCTGGCGCACGCGGACGGTGTGCTGCTGGTCGCCGATGTGCTGGCCGACCCGAAGGTGCGCGGCCGGCTCAGCCCGGAGGACGCGGCCCGGGCCGGGGCGGCCCGCCCCTCCGCGCAGGGTCCGTGGGACACGTACCAGAGGCTGACCGGTGAACTCGCCGCGCTGACCGGCCGGCGCGGACGGCTGTCGGTGGCCACCGTCGTCACCAAGCGGGACGTCCTCGACCAGCTGGTGTCGCTGCCGGTGCCCGGCGCGCGGATCGACACCTGGCTGGAGGAGATCGGCCTCGGCGGCCTGGTGCGGGCTCTCGGCCACGACTTCCGGGCCGCCCGCTACTGGGCCGTCAGTGCCCACGCGGCCACCGGGGCCGGCGCGTTGGAGAGCGAGCAACGCCGGGCGGCCGAACCGGTGTTGTGGCTGCTCTCGGCCTCGGGGCTGCGGACCGGCACACTGGCCGGGCCGGGCGGCGGGCCCGGCGGCAGGGAACGCCGGCTCAGGCTGCGGCCGGGCCCGGACCGCGAGAAGAGGTACAGCCCGGCATGACCAAGGTGACACCACCCGTCGGACGCGGGAGGCGGATGGCGGCGGGGCTGTTCGTCGCCTCCCTCGTCCTGGCGGCGGGGGCGGCGGCGTACGCCGTCCGGCTGCTGCTGACCTGACCCGCCGCCTCATGAACCCGAGACCCCTCCCATCGACCCAAGTCCCCTTCCAGGAAAGGACACGGAGTGAGCGACATTCCCGGCGGGCCCATGGCCAACCGGCCGGTCCACTTCATCTGGCTGCTCGACTGCTCGTACTCGATGCAGGGCGAGAAGATCGCCCGCCTCAACTACGCGATCAGGGAAGCCGTTCCGGCGATGCGTGCGGTGGCGCACGACAACCCGGCGGCCCAACTGCTGCTGCGTACGGTCACCTTCTCCACCACGGCCCGCTGGCACCACCAGACACCGGTGCCGGTCGACGACTTCACCTGGCAGGACGTCGAGGTCGACGGCATGACCAACCTGGGTGAGGCGTTGAGCCTGGTCTCGCGGGAGCTGCAGAGCCCCCCGATGCCGGAGCGCGCGCTCAAGCCGGTACTGGCGCTGGTGTCGGACGGCGTGCCCACGGACGACTGGAAGGCGGGCCTCAAGGCGATCGACGCGACACCGTGGGGCCGCAAGGCGGTGCGGGTCGCCATCGCGATCGGCACGGACGCCGACCGGGGTGTGCTCCAGGAGTTCCTGGCCAACCCCGAACTCCAGCCGCTGGACGCCAACAGCCCCAAGCAGCTGGCGGCGGCGATCCGTTGGGCGTCCACGGCGGCGGTGAAGGCCGCCTCGCAGCCCGTGGCGGGCTCGGCCGACACGACGGTCAAGCAGCCGTACGCGCCGCCGGTCCTCGACGACGACGATGACGACGACGTGTGGTGACGCTCCGGGTACGACGCTGGGAGACGCTGGGAGACAGCGTCCAGGGCGTCGGCAAGCGGTGCAACCAGGACTGGTACGCCTGTGAGGGCACCGGTTCCGCCGACGATCCGCTGGTCCTGGCGGTGGCCGACGGGCACGGCTCGGCCGCCCACGCGCGCAGCGAACTCGGCGCCCGGTTCGCCGTGGACCGCTTCGTCGCGCTCGCCGACGGCTTCGGCCGGGCGGCCCGCGACTGCCATGAACCGGGGCGCCTGGCACGGCTGATGACGTATGCCCGTGACGACTTCCCGCGCGCCCTGGTGCACGACTGGCGGGAG
This sequence comes from Streptomyces sp. NPDC032822, assembly GCF_055578825.1. NCBI lineage: Bacteria > Bacillati > Actinomycetota > Actinomycetes > Kitasatosporales > Streptomycetaceae > Streptomyces > Streptomyces sp. NPDC032822. The sequence goes on from NZ_JBVIOL010000005.1 coordinate 293,325, forward strand.
GCGGCGCTCGGCCACTGGGCGCGGCACCGCCCGGTGACCGACGAGGCGGCACGGGAGCCGCAGCCGGACGAGAAACTGCTGCTGTACGGCTCGACCCTGATCGGCGCGGTGCTCACGCCGTGGCTGTTCGTGGCGTGGCAGCTCGGCGACGGGGATCTCGCGGTGGTCGAGCACGACGGCACGCTGCGCCGGCCGCTGGCCCCCGCCGAGGAGGATCTCGGCGACGAGACGGAGTCGCTGTGCGGCCGGGAGGCCTGGCGGGCGATGCGGATGCACTGGGCGCCGGTGTTCGACGAGGCGCGCACCCCGCGCCTGGTGGTGCTGTCGACGGACGGGCTGTCGAAGAGCTTCGCGGCGGCCGACGGCTACCGGGAGTTCGTGACCGGGCTGGACGGCCGGCTGGCCGCGGAGGGGAGCGCGGAGGTCCGGGCCGCGCTGCCGGGCTGGCTGCGCCACGCCTCGCGGTACTCGGGGGACGACACCACCCTGACGGCGGCGCTGCGCGCGCACCCGCCGACGGAACAGAAGTCGCCGGAGCCGGCGGAAGCCCGGCCGGAACAACAGCGGGAACAGCAGTCGGAGCAGAAGGCGGAGACATAGATGAGCGGCATGCTCGACAGCGGGACGCGCCTGACCGCGGAGAACGGCGACGAGGTCGAGGTCGTCGACATGTTGGGCGCGGGCGGCCAGGGCGAGGTGTACCGGGTCAGGACGCCTGGCGGGGACAAGGCCCTCAAGTGGTACTACCCGACGTGTGCGACACCCGATCAGGAGGCGATCGTCAGGGAGTTGGTGTCGCGGGACTTCGACGACGACCGGTTCCTGTGGCCGGAGGTGTACGTGCCGGAGTACCGCGGGTCGTTCGGGTATCTGATGGGGCTGCGCCCGGACCGCTTCAAGGGGCTTCCGGCGCTGTTCCGCCGTCAACTGCGCACCAGCACGATCGCGTTGCTCACGGCGTGTCTGTACACGGTGGAGGCGTACCAGGCGCTGCACTCGCGCGGGATCGCCTACCGGGACATCTCCTGGGGGAACATCTTCTTCGACCCGGCCACCGGTGACGTTCTGGTGTGCGACAACGACAACGCGGTGGTGGAGGGGGACGCCAGCGGCATCTCGGGGACCATGGAGTTCATGGCACCGGAGCTGGTGCGCGGTGACGCGGGGGCCAGGCCGGGCACCCAGTCCGATCTGCACTCGCTGGCCGTGCTGCTGTTCATGCTGCTGATGAACCATCACCCGCTCAAGGGGAGACGGGAGTTGGGCATCCACTGCCTCGACGAGGCGGCCGAGCGCAAGCTGTACGGCAGGAATCCGCTGTTCGTCTTCGATCCGGCCGACGACTCCAACGCGCCGGATCCGATGGAGCACACGACGGTGCTGGCCACATGGGGGGCCGCGGCGGGCGCGTTGCAGGAGCTGTTCCGGCGCGGCTTCACGGTGGGACTGCACGACCCGGCGGCCCGGGTACGGGAGTCCGAGTGGCGTGACGCGCTGCGGGCGGTGCTCGACTCGGTGGTCGAGTGCGCGTCCTGCGGCCGGCAGAACATGACGGAGCCGGGCGAGAACCCGCCACCGCGCGCCTGTTGGGGGTGCGGTGCCCAGCTGGTGCTGCCGCCGCGGCTGACGGTGACCACGCCGCCGCCGCGTGCGGTCCGCCACATCCGGCTGCGGCGGGCCGCGCGCGTGCAGGGCCACCATCTGCTGCCGGAGCCCACCCGGCACGACTGCTCGGACGACACCCTGATCGCCGAGCTGGTCGAACACCCCTCCAAGCCGGGCAGGTTCGGCATCCGCAACCGCTCCAAGGAGTCCTGGTCCGGCACCCGCTCGGACGGCACCCCGCAGCAGATCGACCCGGGCCAGACGGTCCCGCTGCGCTCGGGGCTCGAACTGGACCTCGGGGGCGGGGTCAGGGCGGTGGTCCGGGCGAAGTGACGGGGCCCGGGGCGCCTTTGGCGGGGCGCCCCGGTCTCAGAACCCCAGCGCGCGGGTCAGTTCCTGGACCAGGGCCAGGCTGCCGCTGCCCGCGGCGACGCCGATGCCGACGGTTTCCAGGGCGGCGCGGACACGGCCGCCGTCGGCGGGCCGGCCCTCCTGCTCGGCCCGCGCCAGCTCGCCCTGGACGACCTGCGCCGCAGTGACGAGTGCGGGGGCCTCGGTGAGCAGCCGTTCGACGAGCCGGTCGGCGATCTTCAGTACGGCGGCGGCGTCCGTCCCGTGGTTGATCTCGATGCGGCCGTTGTCGCCGAAGTTGGACGGCCCGCTGATGTTGCCGTGGAAGTTGTACGTGCCCATGTCCTGGCTCCTGTTCCCTGCTCCCGCTGCCGTGCCCGCTGCTGTGCTCTGCTTCCGTGCCCCTGCCGCCCTGCTCCGCTCAGGGCTGCGGTGCCCCGCCGCCGTGCCCCGGACCGCCGTGCCCCTGCTGCCCGTTGACACTGATCTGCCCGTTGTTGCCGAAGTTGCTCGGGCCCGTGACGTCCCCGGAGATGTTGTAGGTCTGCGTGCTGATGATCTGCTGCGCCTTGTCGAAGGAGCCGGTGTCGACGTGGTGGTCCTGGAGGAAGCGCTCGGTGGCGACGAGCACGCCCTGCTGGAGCCGGAACAGGAAGTCCTGCGCGTCGATGCGCTCGGCGTAGCCCGCCTGGTCCCAGTCGCCGATGTCCTCGCGGAGGCTGCCGTGCGCGCCGTGGTCGACGAGGAGGTGCTGCTCCTGGATGTCCCGCCGCAGCCGCGACAGGTTCCGCTCGGTGTTCCGCCGCTGCCGGCTCCGCTGCCGGCGGCGGCCCGGTGCGCCCCGCAGTTCGGGCCAGGTGCGTGCGTTGGCGTACGAGAACAGGCTCCGCCAGCGGTCGAAGGGGGCCGCGGGCAGCGCGTCCACCCGGTAGAAGCGGCCGCTCAGCGGCGGGATCGCGTAGGCGGCGACCTCCCAGGTGAGGCTGGGCGGGTGCAGGATCGCCCGCAGGTACATGGAGACGATCAGCCGGCCGCCCTCGCCGACCCGCTCCAGGCACAGATGGGTCCGCATGCCCGCGCCGGGGCTGAGCAGTCCGGCCTGGACCAGCTGCTTGGGGATCTGGGCACGTGGCCGCCGGGTCGGGTCGGGCAGCAGATCGGGGAGCAGGTGCGCGTTGCTGCCGAAGACGTAGAGGCGGTTCCTGGCCCGCAGTCCGTCGAGGCCGGAGATGCCCTCCATCTGACGTGCCACATAGGTGTGCAGGTCGACGGCGTCGAACGGGAGCAGGGGGAGCTTGCCGCCGCCGGGACCTTCGGCGGGCCTGCTGACGTCGATGGGCTGCCAGACCACTTCCTTGATCTTGCGGCCGCTGCCGACGAACGGGGTGGTGCGGGCCGCCGCGTCGGCGTACGGCAGGACGTTGGCGCGCTTGAGGTCGTGCAGCCAGGCCTCGGCCGCCGCGTCGACGGGCGGTGCCAGCTTCTCGGCCCTGTCGGGGTTGCGGAACACCTCCTGGGCGGCCTCGCGGGCCTGTGCCTGGGTGCGGTGGACCAGCCACCACGAGGCCGCGAGGACGGCGAGGGGGCCGTAGAGCCCGATCAGGGCGACCGATCCGAGCCCGCTGCCCAGCCCCCACAGGGCGACCAGGAGCGCGGTCAGCAAGGCGGCGCCGAGCCAGGCCAGTTGGCGGTCCAGCGCCTCGCGGCGCGCCAGGGCGGCGCGCGCGTGCCGGGCGAGGGCCACGAAGTTGATGCCGAGGGTCAGTCCCGGCGCGTCCAGCCGGTCTCCCGTGAGGTCGCGGTCGACCCGGCGGGCGAAGTCCTCGTCGAGGTGGACCGACGCGCACAGCCGTCGCGTCACTCCGTCCTTGCGGTACTGCGGCAACGACGGTAGTGCTCTGCCCACCACTGTGACCTGCCCTTCCCCCGGATCTCGCGCGCTTCACCCTAGGGACAACAGGCGCCGTTTGTCCCGTGGTTCGTGCGAGTCGCCCCGCGGGAGCCGGTCGTGGTGGTAGGGGGCGAGGCGGTCAGCGGCCCGGTGCGTCCAGGGCGCGCCGGTACGGGTCCCGCCCGCTCGCCGCGAGCGCCCGCGCGAACACGGGCGCGTCGTCGGGCACCGGCACGGGGTCGGCGAAGCCGTCGTACTGCCGGTAGAGCTCGCCGTGGGTGACGACGACGTCGAGGACCAGGCGGGCGGCGCCCTCCGAGACCCGGAACTCCTGGCCGGTGGCGGTGGCGACGTCCCAGCCGTGCACGGCGGTCTCCTTGATGATCAGCGAGACGAGTTCGGCGGCGGGCAGCGTTCCCATGCCGAGGTCCACCTCGCCCTCCCACACCGCGGGGTCCGCCCAGGCGGCGACCGCCCGGTCCAGCTGGTCGGCATACGCCCGGGCCCAGTCCGGGTCGGCGGCGAAGTCGCGGGCGGTCAGCTCCTCGGGCAGCTGGGTACGCAGGGCGCGGTGCTCCAGGCCGTGGGAGGTGTACAGCACCCAGTGATCGACCAGGGCGCGGACGTCCCAGCCCGGGCAGTGGGTGGGGGCGCCGAGCCGTGCCGCCGGCACTCCGCGCGCCACACGGGCCGCCTCGGCGGCGCATTCCTTCAGGTACGGGTACAGGTCGTCCTTGTTCATGCGTCTCACGCTAGGGAGGGCGCGTCCCGGTCTCTTGAACAAACGCGACACGGGACGGTTGACCTTGCCCCTGGGACAGGGGAGAGGATCCCGGCATGGACTTCTACCTGCGGCAGACGCCGTACAGCGATCCGGGCGACCTGGACACCGGCGGACTCCCCCGGGACCCCGCCGAACTCGCCGCTCTCGTCAGGGATCTGATCATCCATCGGGGTGAGGGCGAGCGTCTTGGCCATGCGGTTGCGCAGGAGCGGCAGCTCGACGAACCGGAGGCGCGGTACGTGTCGCGGCTGCTGCGGATCCTGCGGGAGCGCGGGGGCGGGCCGCTGACCGCGAGCCGGTCCTACGACGAGCGGTTCGCGGGGACGTGCCGGGACTTCTCGCTGCTGCTGTGCGCACTGCTGCGGGCCACCGGCACGGCCGCGAGGATCCGCTGCGGTTTCGCCGGGTACTTCGTGGCGGGCTACCACGACGACCACTGGGTCACCGAGTACCGTCTGCCGGACGGGAGTTGGCGGCTGGTCGACGCGCAGATCCTGCATCCCGCCTACGCCGTGGACGTCGATCCGCTGGACGTGCCGAGGGACCGGTTCCTGGTGGCGGGGGACGCGTGGAGGGCGTGCCGGGAGGGCCGGGCCGACCCGAAGACGTTCGGGGTCTGGGGGCAGGACGACCTCGACGGGCTCTGGTACATCCGCACCAACGTGTTCCTGGACCTCGCCGCGGTCAACGGGGTGGAACTGCTGCCCTGGGACGTGTGGGGCCGAGTGGTCCGGGGCGACGCCGACCTCACCGCGGACGATCTCGCCCTGGTGGACACGGTCGCGGCGGCCCGGACGGACGAGGACGCCCGCCGGCTGTTCGCGGACCCGCGGCTCGCGGTGCCGGACGAGATCATGTCGTACACCGCGCGCAGCGGCTACCGCGAGCTGCGGAAGGTCGCCCTCACGGCGTCCGCGTCAGCTCCACGAGCTTGACGACGGTGTTCCAGTTGCGGCTGGTGGCGATCACGCCCTTGTTCAGCCGCGGCCTGGAGAGCTGTTCGGCGAGCTTGGAGCGGCCCAGGCCGTCCGGGGCGTACAGATACAGGGCGCGGTCGCCGAGCCTGAACTCCTCGGGCAGACAGGCGGTTCGGTCGATCTCGGCGAAGCGTTCGGCGTCGACCGGCGCGGAGAAGTAGGTGACGTGAAGCTGCCTGGCCTCCAGTTCGGCGGCCGGGAAGGGGCAGGCGTCGGCGACGGCCCGCAGGTAGGCGTGGTCGCGCACGACGACGTCCACGGCGAAGCCGAAGTGCTTCTCGATCGCGCCGGCCAGCTCGGCGGCGAGGGACTCCTCCTCGCCGTGGCCGCTCGCAAAGACGGCCTGGCCGCTCTGCAGGTACGTACGGACGTCCTCGTACCCGAGCCCTTCCATCAGGGTGCGCAGCTCGGCCATCGGGACCTTCTTCCTGCCACCCACATTGATCCCGCGCAGCAGCGCCGCATACGTCGTCGTCATCCGCTCACGATAAAGCGGCCGTCGTGCCCCGTGGGGGTGGGCACGACGGCCGTGTCCGCGGCTGCGATCCGCGCGAGAACTATAGATGTAAGGGGCCGACTCTCCCTCAGCTCCTCCCCAGTGCGGAGAGGGCGGGGTCCAGGGGGATGATTCGCGCGGTCGGCACCTCACCGGGAGGCACGACGAGAAGGCCTTATCCGGCCCATACCTTCGAAACGAAAGGTGACGGCAGGGGGCTGTCACCGCTCACGAGGGGGCAAGCCCATCATGGGGAACGGAGACATACGGGTGCGGGGTCTGGCCGCCCGGGCCGGCGGTTGGAGCGCCCGACACCGATGGGCTGCCGTCGGCATCTGGGTGCTGTTCGTGGTCCTGGCGATGGGGCTCGGTTCGGCGGCCGGCCGGGTCGACGTCAAGGACAGCGACCAGCTGAAGGGCGAGACGCACACCGCCGCCCGGATCATCGAGGACGCCGGCATCGACGAGCCGGCCGGCGAGAGCGTGCTGATCCAGGCGAAGGACAGTGGCGTCAAGGCCACGGACGCCGAGTTCCGGGCCGCCGTCACCGCGGTCGTCCAGGCGGTCGAAGGGACCGGCAAGGTCAGCGACGTGACGTCGCCGTACGACACGGACACCATCTCGAAGGACGGCCGCAGCGCGCTGGTGCAGTTCGACATGCGCGGTGACGCGGCGACCGCGGGCGATCGGGTCGAGCCGGTACTGAAGGCCGTCGAGGGGGTTCAGAAGGACCACGGGTCGCTGCGGATCGAGGAGATCGGCGGCGCCAGCATGATGAAGACGTTCGGCGACGCGTTCGGCGACGACTTCAAGAAGGCCGAGTACTCGGCGGTACCGGTGGCCCTCGGCATCCTGCTGATCGCGTTCGGCGCGCTGGTGGCCGCGCTGCTGCCGGTGGCGCTGGCGGTCACCGCGATCATGGCGACGATGGGTCTGATGGGCGTCGTCAGCCATGTGATGCCGATGAGCGACACCGCCAACTCGGTGATGCTGCTGGTCGGTCTGGCCGTCGGCGTCGACTACTGCCTGTTCTATCTGCGCCGCGAGCGCGAGGAACGTGAGGCCGGGCGGGACGCCGAGACGGCCCTCAGGATCGCCGCCGCGACGAGCGGTCGCGCGATCGTCGTCTCGGGTGTCACGGTGTGCGTGGCGATGGCGGGCATGCTGTTCACCGGTCTCGCCGAGTTCGAGGCGATGGGTCTGGCCTCGCTGATGGTGGTGGCCGTGGCCATGATCGGTTCGGTGACCGTGCTGCCCGCGATGCTGTCGCTGCTGGGCGGGCGGGTCGAGAAGGGCCGCATTCCGTTCCTGCGCCGCCGTCGCACGGGCGGCAGTGGCGACAGCCGGTTCTGGACGGCCGTGCTGAAGGGTGTGCTCGCCAGGCCGGTGCTGTCCGTCGTGGTGGCGGCCGGCGCACTCCTGGCCATCGCGGCGCCCGCGGTCGGCATGAAGACCCAGAACCTCACGCTGGACCAGGAGTTCGGCGACTCGCTGCCCATCGTGCAGACCTACAACCGGGTCAACGACGCCTTCCCGGGCGGCTCCGAGCCGGCCGAGGTCGTCGTCCAGACCGACGACATCAACGCTCCCGAGGTGAAGGACGCGCTGGCGGCCTTCAAGGCGGAGGCGGTCGCCTCCGGTGCCTCGCGCGGGCCGGTCGAGATCAAACTGCACGACCAGCAGAACATCGCCTTCGTGTACGTCCCGCTGGTCGGCGGCTCCGACCTCGACAAGGCGGGCCGGAGCCTGGACAAGCTGCGGGACGAGGTGCGTCCGGCGACCCTCGGCAAGGTCGACGGGCTCGACGCGCCGATCACCGGTCAGGTCGCCGGGTCGAAGGACTTCAACGACCAGCTCGCCGGAGCCGTCATCCCGGTCTTCGCGTTCGTCGTGGTCTTCGCCTTCGCGCTGATGCTGCTCTCGTTCCGCTCGCTGACCATCGCGATCACCTCGATCGTCCTGAACCTGCTGTCGGTGGGCGCGGCCTACGGCATCCTCGTCGCGGTCTTCCAGCACGGCTGGGGCGCGTCCCTGGTGGGCGCGGAGGGTGTCGGCGCGATCATCACCTGGCTGCCGCTGTTCCTCTTCGTGATCCTGTTCGGCCTGTCGATGGACTACCACGTGTTCGTGGTCTCGCGGATCCGCGAGGCGCGCCTGCGGGGCCGTACGACGCGGGACGCGATCCAGCACGGCGTGGTCACCACGGCGGGGGTCGTCACCAGCGCCGCGGTCATCATGGTCGCCGTGTTCGCGATCTTCGGCACGCTGTCCATGCAGTCCATGAAGCAGATGGGCGTGGGCCTCGCGGCAGCGGTGCTCATCGACGCGACGATCATCCGGGGCGTGCTGCTCCCGGCGGTGATGGCGCTGCTCGGCGAGCACAACTGGTACCTGCCGAAGTGGCTGCACGGGCTGCCCGACCTCACCCACGACGAGGCGTCCGAGGCGATCGCACCTCAGGCGCGGGACGACGAGGGTGAGCCGCTGAGGGTCTGAACCCACCCGTTCGGAACCCACCTGTACGGAGGGCCCGTTGGCTGCAGGGGAGCCAACGGGCCCTCCCTCATGCGCGGTTGTCGCGGAGTTCGGCCTCGATGAGGTCGGCGGCCCGCCGGGTGCCGCCCTCCTCCGCCATCTCCGCCTGGACGCCCTTGAGCCGGCGGGCCACTTCGGGGTCACCGACCAGGGCGAGGGCGGCTTCCCGCAGGGCGTCCGCGCTCGCCTCCTCCGTGTCGAGGCGGCGGGCGACCCCGAGGCCCTGGAGCATGTCCGCGTTGCCGAACTGGTCCACGGCCTGCGGTACGGCGATCATCGGCGTGGCCGTGGCAAGGCCCTCCTGGCTGCCGCCCGCGCCGGCGTGGGTGACGAACAGGTCGGCCTGCTTGAGGATCGCCAACTGCGGTACCCAGGTGCGCACTTCGACGTTGCCCGGGATCTCCCCCAGCTCGGCCGGGTTCACGTGCCTGCCGATCTGGAGCACCAGGTGCCAGCCCGGCAGCTCGCCGAACGCCCGGACGCACTCCCCGTAGAAGCCGGGCTGCTTGGTGAAGGACGAGCCGAGCGACACGAGGGCCACCTTCTCGGCGCCGGCCGGCCGCTGCCACTCGCCCTCCGCCGAGCGGTCGCCCTGGCAGGCGCCGACGAAGGAGTACACCCGGTCGTCCACCCGGTCGGCGTTCGGCTGCATCGCCCTGGGGATCAGGACCAGGGAACGGTCGGGGTGGCCCGCGAAGGAGTCCGGGTGCCGGGTGATGCCGTTCTCCTCCAGCCAGGCGTGGAAGCGGGCGTAGTAGGCCTGTCCGCGCTCGGTCTTCTTCGGTTCGGCCCACATCGGTTCGGCCACCTCCTCCTCGTAGCCCTCCCAGGCCACGAGGTTCGGTGACAGGGAGACCGCGGGCACGCCCCAGCGGTGGGCGAGGACGCGGGCCGGGTAGGAGGTGATGTCGTGCAGCACGAGGTCCGGCTCATCACCTTCGTAGGCCTTGACGAGCTGCGGCAGCGCCTGGATCGCGTCGGCCAGGAACGGCTCCACGTTGTCGAGCAGTGTGCTGCCCCAGGCCTCGGGGTCGTCGTCGGGTCCGGGCAGCGTCGAGTTCCAGGGTCTGACCTCGGCGCCGGTCCCGGCGACCTTCTCGGCGAACACGGGTGGAATCGCGTAGGTCACGCGGTGGCCGCGGGCGACCAGCTCGCGGATCACCTCCAGGCTCGGGTTCACGTGGCCGTGGGCGGCGATGGAGAACATGGCGATGTGTGCGGGGCGACTGGTCATGACAGCGACCGTAAGCGAGACGATACGTCTCGTGCAACAGTATTACGGGACGGCCCGGCCGACAGACGTCGGGGCGGCCCGGTAACCGACCGGCGGGACAGCCCGATGGCTAGCCGTCGGGGCAGTCCGCTCCCGCCCCCTCGTAGCGCGGGCCGCTCGGGGTCGTGACGGTCACCGGCGCCGGATCGGTCCCGGGAGCCGCGACGCGTTGCGCCGCGACGGCCGTGCAGATGAGCTGGGCCGCCGCGAGATCACTCACCTTCGCTCGCAAGGCGCGCAGTTCGAGGAGGACCCGGTCGTCCCGCTGCGTCACTTTCACGAGCTGGGCCGGTTCGGCCGGGGCGGCCACCGGCGGTGGAGTGTCGGCGCCGTCCGTGGCCTCGGGGGCCATCGTCGGCAAGGCCGTGCTCGCCGGCAGCAGGGTCCTGAGCCGTTTGGCCCGTTCCGCCTCGGTCGGGCCCCGGAGCAGCTCGGTCACGGCCGACTCGACATCGACCGGCGCGCCGAGCGTGCGGGGCACGGCGACCAGGGCGCCGGCCGCCACGAAGTACACCCGGATCGTCGGCACGGCCCCGCTCGCGGGCCCGCCCGCCTCGACCACGCCGGTGGTGGGGATGCCGCAGGAGGTGAGGGCGCACAGCGCCGGAAGGAGGAACAGGGCGGATCGGCGTACGGCGTTCACGACCGGCCCTCCTGGGGCGACTCGTCGGCGGGCAACGGGAGTTCCACGGTGAAGACGGCGCCGCCCCGGGGCCGGTTCGCGGCGCGGACGCTGCCGCCGTGCAGCCGTACGTTCTCCGCGGTGATCGCGAGGCCCAGGCCGCTGCCCTCGGTGCGGGTGCGGGCGGCGTCCGACTTGTAGAAGCGTTCGAAGACATGCGGCAGCACGCTGTCGGGGATGCCGGGCCCGCTGTCCAGCACCTCGATGACCGCCCAGCGACCGACGCCGGCTCCCGCGCCCTCGGAGAGCCGCAGGTGGACGGGGCGGGCGCCGTGCCGCAGGGCGTTGCCCACCAGGTTGGCGACGACGACGTCGAGGCGGCGTGGGTCGACGCGGCCCCGCAGGGCGTCGGGCGGCGGCAGTTCGGTGTCGACCAGGTCGGTCCAGGCGCGGGCGGTGAGGGTGTGCCGCAGGGACTCGGCGAGGTCGATCTCGTCCAGGTGGGGCACCGCGGCACCCGCGTCGAAGCGGGAGATCTCCATCAGGTCGTCCACCAGCCGGGCCAGCTTCACGGTCTCCTCGCTGATCAGCCGGACCGCGGTGGCGGTGTCCGGGTCGAGGCGGGCGGCGTCCTCGTCGAGGACGTCGGTGACCGCCGCCATCGCGGCCAGCGGGGTGCGCAGCTCGTGCGAGACGTCCGCGGCGAAGCGCCGGGCCCGGGCCTCCATGCCGCGCAGTTCGGCCACCGACTCCTCCAGTGCGGCGGCCGTCTCGTTGAACGTGTGGGACAGATCGGCGAGTTCGTCGGAGCCGTTGACGGCGAGCCGGGTGTCGAGCCGACCCTCGGCGATGCTGCGGGTCGCGCCGCGCAGGGCCCGCACCGGTCGCAGCACCCCGCGCGCGGCGAGCAGGGCGAGCAGCACGGCGAGCCCGAGGGCGGGCACGGTGGCCCGTTCGACGGCGGTCACCAGGGCGTCCACGGAGGCCTGTTCGGTGGCCTGCGGCACGGTCAGGAAGATCTGGACACCGGACGCGGGCCCGGTCGCCGCCGTGGAGGAGGTGTAGGTGAGCGACATGCCGACGACGAGGGAGGTGTGGTCGCCGCTGTCCACGCGTTGGAAGACGGTGGCGGTGCTGGCGTCCACGGCGGCGCGCAGGGCCGGCGTCAGCTCCTCGAAAGGGTCGTCGGGGGTGGAGGTGGCGCTCAGTCCGTCGTAGGCGACCAACACCCGCCAGGTCCCGGAGGGTTCGGCGTAGGCCACGTCGACGGCGAACCGCTGCAGTGCGAACCGGCCCGCGGGCACGGTCAGTTCGGGGGCGAGCCGGTTGACCTGGGTGCGCAGCAGCTTGATCACGGTGTCCTGGCTCTGCTGGAGCACGCCCGTGCGGGCCTCCCGGAAGGTCAGTGCGCCGGTGGTCCCGGCGGTGAGCCCGGCGACGAGCGCGAAGGCCACCACCAGCCGCATGCGCAGGCCGCGCAGCAGGGAGGCGCGGGCGCGTGGTCTCGGCACCCCTGTCACCGGGCGAACCGGTAGCCGAAGCCGCGCACGGTCTGGATGTAGCGGGGCTCGCGCGGCGGTTCGCCCATCTTGGAGCGCAGCCGTTTGACGCAGGCGTCCACCAGGCGGGCGTCCCCGTGGTAGCTGTGCTCCCAGACCGCCTCCAGGAGTTGCTGCCGGCTGAACACCTGGCCGGGCGAGGCCGACAGGATGAGCAGCAGCCGCAGTTCGGAGGGGGCGAGCGGGACCGGCACGCCCTGCCGGGTGACGGAGAGCCCGGCCCGGTCGATGGTCAGGTCTCCGTAGGTGTCGATCTTCGGTATGCCGCCCTCGGCGGGTGCGCCGGCCGCCCGGCGCAGGACGGCACGGATACGTGCCTCCAGGACCCGGGCCTGCACGGGCTTGACCACGTAGTCGTCCGCTCCGGCCTCCAGCCCGACGACGATGTCCTCGTCGTCGCCCCGGGCGGTCGCCATGATGATCGGCAGCGTCTGGTCGAGGGCGCGCATCCGGCGGCACACGTCGAGGCCCGGTATGCCGGGCAGCATCAGGTCCAGCACCACGACGTCCGGCCGGAAGGACCGCAGCCGCTCCAGCCCGTCCTCCCCGCTGCCGGCGGCGGCGACCTCGTGTCCCTGGCGGCGCAGGGCGAGCACGACACCCTCCCGCACGGCCCGGTCGTCTTCGATCAGCAGAACGCGTGGCATGGGCCCAGTATCGTTTCGCGCTCCGCCCGCCCGGGGCCCTGTTACCGGATGATCACATGGCAGCCCGACGGCAACCCGTTGCCGTTTCGTTACCATCCGGGCCAGAACCGATCACATCGCGGCCACAATCTGAACGGCCATGAGCGCGAACCGATCATCCTCGACTCCCAACCGCCGCCGTAGGAGCGGCCCTTCACATGCATCGGCGGGCGGGCGGAGAGCTCACGGAGGGCGCAGGGCGCGCAGAGGACGCGGAGGGCTGTGGGGCGGGGCTGCCGCGCTGGCCCTGCTCGGGGTCGCCGGCTTCGCGGCCGTGGGATGGACGTTCGGCGATCAGGGGGACGAGGGACCAGCGGCCCGGGGCGAGCCCACCGGGCGCGAGACGTCCCGCTCGTTATCGCCGACTCCCTCCACCAGTCCCCCCACCGGCCGCGCCACCGGTCCGTCCGCGAGCCCGGCGGACGACGTCGGCGAGAACCCCGCCGAGGAGGACATCCCGGCCACCGGGACCGGCACGTTCACCGTCGCGACCGGCGGCAGCGCCAAGGTGGGCAAGGGGACGGCGCTGCGCTACCGGGTCGACGTCGAGGACAGCCTCGACCTGTCCGCCGCGGACGTCGCCCGCCAGGTGGAGCGTGTCCTGGCCGACCGGCGCGGCTGGACGGCGGACGGCCGCTCGGCGTTCCAGCGGGTGTCGGGCGGCGCCACCGACTTCGTCGTCAAGGTCGCGACGCCCGGCACCGTAGACAAGATCTGCGGGGAGTACGGGCTGAACACCGGCGGCGAGGTCAACTGCAACGTGGCCGAGAACGTCATGGTCAACCTCAAGCGCTGGCTGCTGGCCACCCCCGTCTACGCCAAGGACGTCACGGCCTACCGCGCGCTGATCATCAACCACGAGGTCGGCCACTTCCTCGGCCACGGCCATGTCGACTGCCCCGGCCCGGGGAAACCGGCCCCGGCGATGATGCAGCAGATCAAGGGCATGCACGGCTGCGAGCCCAACATCTGGCCGTACGACGAGAAGGGGCGGTACCTCACCGGTCCCGCCGTCTCCTGACCCCGGCCCGCCGGTGCTCAGCGCTGGTAGCGGGCCAGCACCAGATTGCCGTCCTCCTCCAGGCGTTCACGCAGCTCCGCGAGGTCGATCGCGCCGCTGTAGTACTCCTGGAAGGCGGGTGTGGCGACCTTGTCCTTCCACTCCGGATAGCCGCGCACGGACTGCGCGGGCGCCGGGCGCAGTCGCGCGGCGAGGGCGGTGCCGGTGGACCAGCCGTCCTTCGCGGTGCGCAGGGCCGGGTCCCGGAGCGCCCGGGTGCCGGTGGGCAGCATCCAGTCGCCGAGGGCGAGGCGGACCATGTTCTCGGGCCGCAACAGGAAGTCGAGGAAGGCGACGGCCTCCTTCTTGTGCGGGCTGTCCTCGGCGACGGACAGGGTCTGCGGGCTGACACCCTGGGTGAGCCCGCCGGCGCCGGCCGGGGCGGGCAGCACCTGCCACGCGAACCCCTTGGGCGCCTGCTGGGCGATCTGCTGCCGGTAGGAGAAGCCGAGCGGGACCATCGCGTACTTCCCGCCGAAGAAGCCGGGCAGGGTGTCCGAGCCGCCGCTGCCGAGCGTGGTGGGCGAGGCGCTGTGGTCGGTGTTCGCCTGGTCGTGGATCGTGCGCGGCACGGTCTCGTCGGCCTCGTCGAACCGGACGGTGACCTTGCCGTCGGCGCCCCGGTGGAAGAGCTGTCCGCCGGCCGACAGGGAGAGGTTGAGGGTGGCGGAGACGGGCTCCTTGAGGGGCCAGGCCACGCCGTACTTCCCGTCGCCGCTGAGCCGGTCGGTGATCTGCCGGAACTCCGGCCAGCTCCACGGCCGTCCGGGGGTCGGGATCCGTACGCCGGACTCCTTGAGCCAGGTGGCGTTGGCGAGGAGGACCCGCGGCTCCTGGAGGAACGGCACGCCGTAGATGCCGTCGTCGAAGGTGGCCGTGTCCCAACTGCGCTGCGGGATGTCCGACTTGAGCCGCGCGGGCAGCAGGTCGGTCAGATCGGCGAGATAGCCGCCGTACGCGAAGTCGGCGAGGTCGTCGGAGGCGTCGTGGATGATGTCCGGGGCCTCACCGCCCTCGAAGGAGGTGAGCAGCTGGTCGTGAACGCTGTCCCAACTCCCCTGGACGTACTCGATCTTGACGTCCGGATGGGTCGCGTTCCACTCCTTCACCAGCTCCTGGTTGACCTCGACGGACTCCTCCTGCCAGGCCAGCGACTGGAAGCGGAGGGTGACCCGGCCGTCCGGGTCCGGGCCGCCGCCGCTGGTGCAGCCGGCCAGCAGCAGAACGAGGACGCCGATCCCGACGATCCATCGTGTGCGCATCAGCTCTTCACCGCCCCGGTGAGCATGCCGCCCGTGATCCGCCGTTGGATGATCGCGAAGACGACCAGTGAGGGAAGGGTGGCGAGGAAGGCGGCGGCGGCCAGCGGGCCGAGGTCGGCGACGCCCTCCGCGCCGATGAAGTGGGTGAGGACGACCGGCAGGGTCTGCTTCTCCGGTGTCTTCAGGAGCACGAGCGCGAAGAAGAACTCGTTCCACGCGGTGATGAACGCGAACAGCCCGGTCGCCACGATCCCCGGCGCGAGCAGCGGCGCCGTCACCGACACCAGGGTCCGCAGCCGCCCGGCCCCGTCGACCGCCGCCGCCTCCTCCAGTTCGGTGGGTACGGCACGGACGTACCCGACGAGCATCCACAGCGCGAACGGCAGCGCCCACACCACGTACACCATGACCAGCCCCGTCAGGGAGTTGATCATCCGCAGGTTCTTCAGCACCAGGAACAGCGGGATGATCACCAGCACCAGCGGGAAGGCCTGGCTGACCACCACCCATCCCGTGGCGGCCTTCGCCAGCCGGGTGCGGTGGCGGGCCATGACGTAGGCGAGCGGGGTCGCGATCAGTACGGCGATCAGTGCGGCGCCGAGCGCGGCGAGCAGGGAGTTGCCCGCGGCGCGCAGCAGCGGCTGTTCGTCGAAGGCCTGCCGGAAGTTGTCGAGGGTGGGGTCCCGCGGGATCCAGGTGGGGTGCAGACTGCCCAGTTCCCGGGGCGACTTGAAGGCCGTGGAGACCAGCCAGAGGAACGGGAAGGCGAGGAAGACGAGATAGGCGAGCAGGGCGGCGTACTGGCCCACGCGGCCTCCGGTACTGGTCCTCATGCCTCGTCACCTCCCCTGAGCCGGGCCACCAGGAAGAGGGCCAGCAGTACCGAGATCACGGCGACCATCACACAGCCCATCGCCGCCGCGTAGCCGAACTGGCCGTAGCGGAAGGCCTCTTCGTAGGCGAAGAGCATGGGCAGCCGGGTGCGTCCGCCGGGGCCGCCGCTGGTCAGCACGTAGACCAGGGCGAAGGAGTTGAAGTTCCAGATGAAGTTGAGGGCCGTGATGGCGAGCGCGACCGGCCTCAGGGCGGGCCAGGTGACGGTCCGGAAGCGCCGCCAGGCGCCGGCGCCGTCCATCGCCGCCGCCTCGTGGAGTTCGCGCGGGGTGTTCTGCAGGCCGGCGAGCAGGGCGACCGTCGTCTGCGGCATACCGGCCCAGACCCCCACGACGATCACCGCGGGCAGGGCGGTCCCGAGGCCGCTGAGCCAGTCCCGGCCGTCGCCGAGACCGAGGCCGCGCAGGGTCTCGTTGAGGACACCCGCGTCCGGGTTGTAGACGAGCCGCCACATCACACCGACGACGACCTCCGGCATGGCCCACGGGATGATCGCCAGGGCGCGGGCCAGCCAGCGCAGCCTCAGCTCCTGATTCAGCAGCAGGGCGAGACCGAGCGCGAGCAGGAACTGCGGGACGGTCACCCCGACCGCCCAGACCAGGCCGATCCGGAACGACTCCCAGAACAGGGTGTCGTGCAGCAGATCCGTGAAGTTGAGCCCGCCGATCCACCGGGTGGGCCGGGTGCGGCCCGACTGGGCGTCGGTGAAGGCCAGCAGGATCCCGTAGAGCAGGGGGCCGACGCTCAGCACCAGGATCGGGATCAGCGCGGGCAGCACCAGGAACCAGGCCCCGTGGTCCGGCGGCCGACGGCCTCCGGCGGCGCGCGGCGCACCCGGCGCCGACCGCTTCGTCGCGGTCCCCAAGGTCACGTGATCGGCTCCTTCGCGCGGCTCGCGACGATCGGCCCCGGCGGGCCCCCGTCATGGTCGTGAACGCGTTGTACGCCGTCAAGGCACCGCGCACACGGCACGACCTGTGCGAATGCGAGACTGTCCGGCGAAGTGGTGGGATCAGGACAGGCCGGGGCCGGACACGGAGGCGGGCGTATGGACGAGGTACGGGCGCGGGAGGTCCTGGCCGCGGCGGGGGTGCTGCCCGGTCCGGCACGGGACGCTCGGCTGCTCGCCCTGGGCGAGAACGCGGTGTTCGCCGCCGGTGACCTGGCCGTCAAGGTGGGCCGCGACGCCGAGGTCCTGGACCGCGCACGCCGTGAACTGGACATCGCGGCATGGCTGGAAGAGGCGGGTGTGCCCGCGGTCCGCGCGGCCGAGCCCGAGGCGCTCCTGGTCGAGGGACATCCGGTGACCGTGTGGCACCGGCTCCCCGATCCGCTGCGCCCCGCCGAACCCCGCGACCTGGCCGGACTGCTCCGGCTGGTCCACGCCCTGCCCGCCCCGTCGTTCACCCTGCCGCCCCGCGAACTGCTGGGCGGTGTGGAGCGCTGGCTGCGGCTCGCCGGCGACGCGATCGACCCGGCCGACGCGGCCTATCTGCGGGAGCGGCGGGACGGGTTCGCGACGGCCGCGTCCGCGCTGACACCCTCGCTGCCGCCGGGTCCGATCCACGGCGACGCGCTGCCCCGCAATGTGCAGGTCGGTCCGGACGGCCCGGTCCTGGTCGATCTGGAGACCTTCTCCGCCGACCTGCGCGAACACGACCTGGTGGTGATGGCCCTCTCCCACGACCGCTACGGACTGACGCGCGAGGCGTACGACTCGTTCACCGGGACGTACGGCTGGGATGTCCGGGAGTGGCCCGGGTGTTCGGTGCTTCGGGGCGCCCGGGAGACGGCGAGCTGCGCGTGGGTGGCGCAGCACGCGCCGAGCAACCCGAAGGCGCGGGCGGAGTTCGAGCGCCGGGTGGCGTCTCTGCGCGACGGCGACGAGACGGTGCGCTGGTATCCGTTCTGAGCGCCTGGCGTCCGGGGGTCGTGGCCGGTTCGGCGGCTGCGGGTCGCCGGGGACGGTCGCGCGCACGCGGCGGAGCCGCATGTCGATTCAGTCCCGCGCCCCTGGGTGGGTCGTGTCCCCCTGGATCGTTCGTGCCGCCCGTCCCAGTTCCGTCAGGACCGTGCGGACCGCGCTTCTGGCCGTGCGCTCGGGGCGGTGCAGGGCGTCGATGTGACGGCGGGCCTGTACGCCGCTCAAGGGGCGCAGGGTCACGGCAGGGTGAGGGCGCATCGTCCAGCGGGGCATCAGGGCGAGGCCGCCGCCCGCGGCGACGATCTCGGCGACCACCGCGAACTCGTTGACGCGGTGGGCGAGATGGAGCCGTCGGCCCGCCGCGGCGGCGATGGCCTCGATGGTGGCCAGCACCGGGAACCCGTCGTGCACGGTGATCCACGGCGCGTCGGCGACGTCCCGCGGGGTCACCCGGCGTCGGGCGGCCAGCGGGTGGTCCGCGGGCATGGCCACGTCCAGCGGCTCGCGCAGCAGGGTCGTCACGGTCACCGTGTCCGGCCAGGCCGGGGCGTGGTCGAGTCGGTGGGCCAGGACGATGTCGTACTCCCGGGTGAGCCGGGGGAAGTCCTCCTGCGGGACGTCCTCGTCGGACAGTCGGGGCACCGGGGCGCCGGGGCCGGCGAGCGCGCGCAGCAGGGGCGGGAAGAACGCCGCTCCGGCGCTGTGGAACGCCGCCACCGACACCTCGCCGTCCGGCCGCGCCACGAACTCCTCGACCGCGTGCCGGGCCCGTGCCAGTGCCGTCTCCACCTCCACGGCCGCGCCCGCGAGGACCTGCCCGGCGTCCGTGAGCACCAGCCGCCGCCCGTCGCGCTCGGTCAGCGGCACCGGGATCGACCGCTGGAGCAGGCGCAGCTGCTGGGAGATCGCCGACGGGGTCACGAGCAGCGCCTCGGCGACCGCGGTGACACTGCCCAGTTCGCCCAGCTCCCGCAGGATCCGCAACTGTCGTTCGTCCACCCCCTCAGTGTAGAAGGACTCTGTAGGACTGCTAAAAGATCGTTTTAGAAAGTGGCTCTGGGCTTCAGTGGCCCGGTCGGTGCACCGTGGGCGGGTGTCCGACGCCCGCCGTACCGATGCGGTACTCCTGCTGGTCGCGCTCGTCTGGGGTTCCAGCTATCTGTCCGCCCAGACCGCCACCGCGACCCTCCCCGTCCTGCTGGTCCTCCTCGCCCGGTACGCCCTGTCCGCCCTCGCCTGCCTCGGGCTCGTGGCCGCCCGCTCCGGCTCCCGGACCGGATCCCTGCGCGAGTCCCGGAAACGATCCCGCCGCTGGACCCGTGCCGAGCTCCGGGCCGGTGTGCCGCTGGGGGTGACGCAGGCCGCCGTCCTGGTCGTGGAGACCTATGGCGTCGCCCACACCACGGCCGCCAACGCGGGGCTGATCATCAGCCTGACCATCGTCCTCACCCCCTTCCTCGACCGCGGCGGGCGGCGGGGCGGTCTGCCGCCCGCCTTCTACGCCGCGGCGGGTCTGTGCGTCCTGGCCGTCGGGCTGCTCATGTCCGGCAACGGGTTCCACGCGCCGCGCCTCGGCGACCTGCTGATGCTGGCCGCGGCGTTCGTCCGGGCGGCGCACGTGGCTCTGGTCGGCCGGCTCACCGCGGGCCGGGCGATCCGGCCGCTGCATCTGACGACGGTGCAGACCCTGGTCGGCTCGGCCCTGTTCCTGGTACCGGCCGCGCCCGAGCTGCCCCTGCTGGCCCGCGCCGACACCGCGACCTGGACGCAGTTGGTCTATCTCGCCCTGTTCTGCAGTGTGTTCGCCTTCCTCGCCCAGACCTGGGCGGTCCAGCGCACCTCCGCGAGCCGGGCCAGCCTGCTGCTGGGCACGGAGCCGATCTGGGCCGCGGCGGTGGGTATCGTCCTGGCCGGGGAGCACTTCACCCCGCTCACCGGCCTCGGTGCGGCCCTGATGGTCGCCGGCACCTACTGGGGCCAGGCGGTGGAACGCGCCCACCGGTCGGCGGTGGCCCCGCCGAAGACCGCGTCTCGGTCCCCCGCCGTCGAACCCGCACCGCCCCCGCCGGCGCCCGTCGGGAGCATCGCGCAGGAGTGAGGGCCAGGTCGCTCAGACCGTCTCGTCCGCCGGTTCCCGCAGGGGCCAGGTGCCGTCGATCACCGCGTCCGTCTCGCCCTTGCGGCGCAGGAAGCTCTGGAAGTCCGCCGCCCATTCGGCATACCACTCGATCTGGCGGAGGTGCAGCTCCGCCGGTCCGAGGGCCGCGATCTTGCTGTGCCGGTCGGCTATCGCGCAGGCCAGCCGGGCCGCGGCGAGGGCGTCGGCCGAGGCGTCGTGGGCGGCGTCGAGCCGGACGCCGTACTCCGTGCAGACCGCTTCGAGGTTGCGCTTGCCGCGGCGGTAGCGGTCGGCCCAGCGGTCGATGGTGTACGGGTCGACGACCGGGGCGGGGTCGATGCCGCCGAGGCGCTCGCGCAGGGACGGCAGGCCGTACCTGCGCAGTTCGGCGGAGAGCAGGCTCAGGTCGAAGGCCGCGTTGTAGGCGACGACCGGGACGCCGGTCTTCCAGTACGTCACGAGGACGTCCGCGACGGCGTCCGCGACCTGGTCGGCGGGGCGGCCCTCGGCGGTGGCGCGCTCGTTGCTGATGCCGTGCACCGCCACCGCGTCCGCCGGGATCTCCACGCCCGGATCCGCCAGCCACTCCCGGCGTCCGACCGGCTGTCCGTCCCTGACCTCGATCACGGCCGCCGTGACGATGCGTGCCTCGTTCGGATCGGTGCCTGTCGTCTCCAGGTCGAAGCCGATCAGCAGCTCCCGGTGCCAGCCCATGGGTGGTCCCCCTTCTTGGTGGTGCTTTCCCCCAGTGGTCTCCACCTTCGCACGGGCCACTGACAATCCGAGGAGCGCGTTCCGCTTGCCGGACCGGGACGGCCCTGAGGACGGGGACGGTTCAGGACACCGGACGCGAATCCGCCCAGGACACCTCGAACTCCTCGCGGTAGGTGGGAAAAAGGCCCGCCTCGTCGATTTCGCCCGACTTGACCAGCTTGCTCCCACCGCGCAGCACCAGGACCGGTGCCTCCATGCCCCGCGAGCGCCGCAGATAGGACTGCACCACGGCGACACCGTCCGTGCCGTCGCCGTCCACCAGGTACGCGGTGAAGCGGGGTGTCTCGTCGTAGACCTGGATCTCGAAGGCTCCGGGGTCGCGCAGTTTGGAGCGCACCCGGCGCATGTGCAGGATGTTCATCTCGACCGCGCGGCTCATCTCGCCCCGCTTGAGGCCGAGTTCGCGCTCGCGGCGCTTGACCGCGCTGGACGCCGGGTTGAGGAAGAGCAGCCGGACCCGGCAGCCCGACTCGGCCAGCCGCACCAGGCGGCGGCCGGAGAAGTTCTGCACGAGCAGGTTGAGGCCGATACCGACGGCGTCCAGCCGGCGGGCGCTGCCGAAGATGTCCTCCGCGGGGAACCGGCGCAGCAGCCGTACCCGGTCGGAGTGCACGGCGACCACGTCGCCGTACCGGTCGCCGACGAGGTCCTCGACCGCGTCGACGGGCAGTCGGCGCGCGGAGGGCACGTCGCCGGCCGTGCCGAGTATCTCCAGCAGTTTGGCGGAGGCCCGCTCGGCCTGGCCGAGGACGGCCTCGGACAGGGCCCGGTTGCGCGAGACGACGTTGCGGGTGACCTCCAGCTCGTCCAGGGCGAGTTCGACGTCCCGGCGCTCGTCGAAGTACGGCTCGAAGCACGGCCAGTGCTGCACCATCAGCTCGCGCAGCTGGGGCAGGGTGAGGAAGCTGAGGACGTTGTCGTCGGCCGGGTCGAGCAAGTAGCCCTTGCGTCGGCTGACTTCGCGGACGGCGACCGCGCGCTGCACCCACTCCTGCCCGGCGGGGCCGGCGGCGGCGACCACCCACTCGTCGCCGTGGACGGGTTCGTAGATGGGCCGCAGAACGGCGGCCACGACCGCGCGCAGCCGCTGTTCGACGAGGTTCAGCCAGATGTAGGCCCGGCCGGCCCGCTGGGCGCGCGTACGCACCTCGCGCCAGGCGTCGGCGTCCCAGTCCAGCTCCGGCCCGATGGCACCCGCGTCCATGGGTCGGGCCAGGGACACCGTGCCGGGCGGGACGTCTGTGGAGTTCCCCTGGTGACTCTCGTCACCAGGGGGCAGCTCCAGCCCTCCCGAGCCCACCCGCGCACCGCCTTCCGCTCCCCCGAGCACTCCCCGTGTCAACGATCAAGGAAGGGTACTCCGGGAGCGGTCGGCGGTGCAGCCGGATGGACAGGGTCATTTCTCAACTACGAGGCTGCCAGTGGCCGTTCTGCCACGCGAGATCGGCGGGAGTGAGCGGATTCATAGCGGTGACGTCCCTCGGGGCGATGGAGAACCCCTGCCAGTGGATCGGCATGGGCTGCTGGTCCTCGTCCCGGGCTATGTGGTGGAAGCCGACGTTCATCCAGACGATCGGGTGGGTGAGGGTCTGGTCGTTGACCCATTTGTCGACGGACTTGCCGGTGCCGCCACAGCTGCCCGGATTGTTGCTGGCGAACAGCTGGCACTTGTTGTACTGAGTGAAATAGAGGTCGTGCTTGGTGTAACTGCGGCCCGGGTACTTGGTGGTGGTGCCGGGGACGATCTCGTACGACCGGGGGTGCCCGTCCTTGTTCTTGCCGGTCGCGCTGACCATCCGCCACCAGCGGTAGGCCTTGGCGTCGCCGGTGGTCTCCTTGGCGACCTTGGTGCGGGTGGTCTTGGTGGTCGGGGTCCGCGTGCCGCGGGTGGTGACGGCCGAGTCGTACTGCTCGACGCGGTTCTTGGAGGAGCCGTCGAGGGCGAAGTCCAGGCGCCAGAAGACGTTGTGGCTGTGGCTGGTGGCGGACGCCTTGGCGTTCTTGCCTATCGGCCAGCCGCGTCCGTCGCCGGAGTCGTAGTCCTCGTAGGAGAGGCTGCCGGTGGCGCCGACGTTCATGGTGATGGTGCCGTCGTCCTGGAAGCGCCACTCGGTCATGTACTCGTACCAGCCGACCTGGTTGACCGTGTAGACGAGGAGGTCCTTGCCCTGGGCCTGGTAGACCTTGTTGCTGAAGTTGTCCTGCATGCGGTAGGCGTGGCCGCGGGAACGGGTCGTGGTGCACAGGCCCTTGACGTTCGGGTTGTCCGGGTCGCCGTCCGGGACCTTGACGCTCTTGATGGTGCCGCCGGGGCACTCGGCCGGCGCCAGGTTCATCAGCCCCTGGGCGAAGTTGTAGCCCGTGAGGTCGTCGTACTCCCACTTCCCGTCGTCGTAGGGGACGTGGATCTGGCCGAGGCGGGCGCTGTTGAGGACCTTGATCGGCTTGGTCTCGCCCTTGGGCAGGTAGGAGACGTCGTCCAGGATGAGGCCGGCCTTGCCGTCGTAGCGCCAGCACATCTGCCAGGTCGTCCCGGTGGAGAGCTTCTGCTCGATGCGGTAGGCGGCGCTGCAGTCGGGTGCCGCCGCCGCGGCGGCTCTCGGCTGGGCGGCGGCCGGTCCGGTGCCGGTCGTCAGACCGGCGGCCAGCGCGGCCACGGCGAGGCCGACGGCCGTCCGCCTGCGGGCCCTGCTGGTTCCACGCGGCCCGGGGCCGCTCGAATACGTCACGCGCATGAAGAAATGACTCCCTCGCAGGAGGTGCGGTTTCGAAAGGTGGACGAAGGCGGGCTCAGCGGCCGAGGTCGGCGACCTTGCGGGTGCTCAGGTCGATCACCAGGTTCCTGGTGTCGATCCACGACCCGTTCTTGACCTTCGTGAACAGCCGTACGCAGCGGTGCTCGCCGCACTTGTCCAGGGCGGCCGGCTGGGCGCCCTCGGTGGCGCGGTAGATGCCGCCGCTCAGCGACAGCTGGTCCGGCGAGGTGAGTTCCTTGCCGATGGCGTCCTTGTAGTCCGCCCTGAGGCCCGCACCCAGCGGGTCGGCGATCAGGAGGGCGGCGGCCTCGATGTTCTCGGCCCGGCTCGGCGGCGGCTGGACGCCCCGCTGCTCGCCGGTCTGCACGACCTTGCCGGTGTCGAGGTCGACGGTCTTGGTGACGAGGGTGTCGTCCCGGTAGTCGTAGAACGTCACGTCGGCGCGCCGGGGCGGGTTCGCGGCGTCGCTCTGGTCGGCGTCGGGTTCGGCCAGGTCGACGGTGAGGCGCTGCGGGCCGCGCTCGCCCTCCACGTCCTCGCTGGCGTTGAACAACTGCTGGTTGACCGCGATCTGTTCGACCCGCTGGATCTCGTCGTCGGTCAGCGGGTCGGTGCCGTGACCCCGGTCGCCCTCGGCCGGTGCCTGTTCGACGACCCCGGGCGAGACGGCCGCGCCGTCCTGGCCCTGCTGCCCCTGCCCCTGTGCCGCCTGCTGCCCGGTACCGCCGCCGGCCTTCCCGCCGCCCGTGTCGTCGGCCCCCGCCGACCCGGGCAGGGTGATGGCGATCATCGCGGCGGTCGAGGCCACCGCGATGGCCGTGCCGGCCACCACCTTGCCGAGATGGCGGTGCACTGTGTCACGCACGTCTTGCCCCCACTCCCCCCATGTCCCGGACCTACGAGATCCCGGGAATCCGAATGTGCCCCACTGATTCGGCATACCGGCCACCGAAGGCGGGGTATGCACTGGTCGCCCGGTAAGAGGGGCGTAAGTCGGAGGTGGTTCCATCACTTTCGGGGACACTCGGGCCCAAGGCGCCCCAGCGGCGGCGGACACCTGAAAGAGTCGTATCCATGCAGGTCTGGCCTGGAGAGGCGTATCCGCTCGGCGCCACGTACGACGGCGCCGGCACCAACTTCGCGGTCTTCTCGGAGGCCGCGGACCGAGTAGAGCTGTGTCTGCTGCACGACGACGGCTCGGAAACGGCGGTGGAGCTGCGGGAGAGCGACGCGTTCGTCCGGCACGCGTATCTGCCCGGGATCATGCCGGGACAGCGGTACGGCTTCCGTGTACACGGGCCGAACGCCCCCGAGCGCGGACTGCGCTGCAACTCGGCGAAGCTGCTGCTCGACCCCTACGCGCGCGCGATCAGCGGTTCGATCCAGTGGGGCGAGGAGGTCTACGGCTACCACTTCGACGCCCCCGACCGGCGCAACGACCTGGACTCGGCGCCGCACATGATGACGTCGGTCGTGGTCAACCCCTACTTCGACTGGGGCGACGACCGGCGCCCACGCACCGAGTACCACCACACGGTGATCTACGAGGCCCACGTCAAGGGCCTCACGATGCGGCACCCGGGACTGCCGGAGGAGCTGCGCGGCACCTACGCCGCCCTCGCGCACCCGGCGATCATCGAGCACCTCACCGAACTGGGGGTCACGGCGCTGGAGTTGATGCCGGTCCACCAGTTCGTGAACGACCACCGGCTGGTCGACATGGGGCTGAACAACTACTGGGGCTACAACACCATCGGCTTCTTCGCCCCGCACAACGCGTACGCCTCCTGGGGCGACCGCGGCCAGCAGGTCCTGGAGTTCAAGTCGGCGGTGCGCGCGCTGCACGAGGCCGGTATCGAGGTCATCCTGGACGTGGTCTACAACCACACGGCCGAGGGCAACCACCTGGGCCCGACACTGTCCTTCAAGGGCCTGGACAACCCGCAGTACTACCGGCTGACGGACGATCCCCGCTACTACATGGACACCACGGGCACCGGGAACTCGCTGCTCATGCGGTCCCCGCACGTGCTCCAGCTGATCATGGACTCGCTGCGGTACTGGGTGACCGAGATGCACGTCGACGGGTTCCGCTTCGACCTCGCGGCCACCCTGGCACGGCAGTTCCACGAGGTGGACCGGCTGTCGTCGTTCTTCGACCTGGTCCAGCAGGACCCGGTGGTCTCCCAGGTGAAGCTGATCGCGGAGCCCTGGGACGTCGGCGAGGGCGGCTACCAGGTGGGCAACTTCCCGCCGCTGTGGACCGAGTGGAACGGCATGTACCGCGACACCGTGCGGGACATGTGGCGCGGCGAACCGCGCACGCTCGCGGAGTTCGCGTCCCGGCTGACGGGTTCGTCGGACCTGTACCAGGACGACGGGCGGCGCCCGCTCGCCTCGATCAACTTCGTCACCTGCCATGACGGTTTCACCCTGCACGACCTGGTCTCGTACAACGAGAAGCACAACCACGCCAACGGCGAGGACAACCGGGACGGCGAGAGCCACAACCGGTCCTGGAACTGCGGGGTGGAGGGCGAGACCGACGATCCGGCGGTGCGGGAGCTGCGGGCCCGGCAGATGCGGAACTTCATCGGCACGCTGCTGCTGTCCCAGGGCGTGCCGATGCTCAGCCACGGCGACGAGGTCGCGCGCACCCAGCGCGGCAACAACAACGCGTACTGCCTGGACAGCGAACTGGCCTGGGTCGAGTGGCCGGACGCCGAGGGGCCCGGCCGTGACCTGCTGGACTTCACCCGGTCGATCGTGCGGCTGCGCAAGGAGCATCCGGTGTTCCGCCGGCGGCGCTTCTTCCACGGCCGTCCCGTGGAGGGCACGCACGACGAGCTGTCGGACATCGCCTGGTTCACCCCGGAGGGCAAGGAGATGACCCAGCGGGACTGGGACCACTCGCAGGCGTCCGCGCTGGCGGTGTTCCTGAACGGCAACGCGATCTCCGAACCCGGCGCGCGCGGGGAGCGGATCAGCGACGACTCGTTCCTGATGATGTTCAACGCCTCGCCGAAGACCCTGGAGTTCGTGGTGCCGGTCAACCACGGCCGGCAGTGGCAGGTGCTGGTCGACACCGCCCGCACCGACGGGGTGCCCGCGGACACGGTCGGCAAGGTGCAGGCCGGGGACCGGCTGACGCTGGTGGACCGGAGCATGGTGGTGCTGCAGCGGCCGGTGTAGGAGCGCGGGCGGCGCGTCCGCGCGCGGCCGTATGGAGGGGCCGATGACACGAAAGGCGGCGGGGCGGGTACGTAGGTCTGCATGACACCTGAGCGACCTGACCCGGCAGTGCCGTCGGCCACCTACCGGCTGCAGTTGCAGCCCGAGTTCCCGTTCCCGGCCGCGGCGGCGGCCGTGCCGTACCTGGCCTCGCTCGGCGTCTCGCACCTGCATCTGTCGCCGGTCCTGGAGGCGGTCCCGGGCTCGGCGCACGGCTATGACGTCGTGGACCACGCGCGCGTACGCGAGGAACTGGGCGGTGAGGAGGGGCTGCGCGCGCTGGCCCGCACCGCGCGGGAGCACGGGCTCGGCCTGGTGGTGGACATCGTGCCCAACCACATGGCCATGGCCCCGCGGCACAACCACGCCCTGTGGGACGTCCTCGCCAAGGGCCCGAAGTCGCCGTACGCGCGCTGGTTCGACATCGACTGGGAGGCGCAGGGCGGGCAGGTGCTGCTGCCGGTGCTCGGGCAGCCGCTCGGCCGGGTGCTCGACCAGTTGGAGGTCGACGGGAGCCTGCTGCGCTACCACGACCACGTGTTCCCGCTGCGGGAGGGCACCGAGGAACTGCCGCTGCCCCGGCTGCTGGACGCGCAGTGGTACCGGCCGGTGTGGTGGCGGCTGGCCCGCACCGAGCTCAACTACCGGCGTTTCTTCAGCATCTCGGAGCTCATCGGGGTGCGGGTCGAGGACCCGGAGGTGTTCGACGCCACCCACGCCAAGATCCTGGAACTGCTGCGCGAAGGCGTGATCGACGGCCTGCGCGTCGACCACCCCGACGGCCTCGCCGACCCCGACGCCTACCTCCAGCGGCTGCACGGGGCGACCGGAGGCCGCTGGACGGTCGTGGAGAAGATCCTCGCGGACGGGGAGCCCCTGCCGGCCTCCTGGCCCGTCGCGGGCACCACCGGCTACGACGCCCTGCGGCATGTCGACGGCGTCTTCGCGGACCCGGCGGGGGCCGGTGAACTCCTCGGGCAGTATCGACGGTTCGCGGCTCCGCAGCCGGACCGGGGCGGGGACTGGGAGGCGACGGTACGGCGGGCCGCGTACAAGGTGCTCACCCACGAGCTGGCCGCCGAGACCGACCGGCTGACCCGGGCGGCGAGCAGGCTGTGCGCCGGGTCCGAGGAGCCCGCGCTGCGCGACCGGGCGCCCTGGGCGCTGCGCACCGCGCTGCTGGAACTCCTCGTCCGCCTGGAGGTGTACCGGCCGTACGCCTCGGGGGACGCGGCCCTGGTCGTCACGGAGGAGGCCGCGGCCGAGGCCCGGTCGGCGTTCCTGGTCCCCGAGGAGGCCGGCGCGGTCGACGTCGTCAGGGATCTGGTCCTGGGGCGGTACGGCGACGGGCCGGGGCAGGTGGAGTTCCGGACGCGGTTCGCGCAGACCTCCTCCGCGCTGCGGGCCAAGTCGGTGGAGGACACGGCGTTCTACCGCTATGTGCCGCTGCTGTCGGCGACCGAGGTGGGCGGCAACCCGGGGAGCCCGGCCGTGTCCCCGGAGGACTTCCACGCGTACTGCGCGCGCGTGCAGCGCGACTGGCCGCTGTCGGGGACGGCCGTGTCGACCCACGACACCAAGCGCAGCGCCGACGTACGGGCGGCGCTCGCCGTGCTCACCCAGTGCCCGCGGCGCTGGGCGGACGTGCTCGCCGAGGTCACCCGCACCGGTGAGGGCGTGCCGGACCCGCAGCTGGCGTGGGCGGCCTGGCAGACGGTGTTCGGCCTCGGCCTCGCGGCCCCGGAGCGGGTCCAGGAGGCCCTGTTGAAGCATGTGCGCGAGGCGGGCCTGCACACGAGCTGGACGGAGCAGGAGCCCGCGTACGAGGAGGCGGTGGCGGCGTTCGTCGCGGCGGGGCCGTGCGGGGCTCCCGGCGAGCGGGTGGCCGCCTTCCGGGAGCGGCTGGAGCCCCACGTCCGGGCCAACCTGCTCGGCACGGCCCTGGTCCACCTGACGATGCCGGGCGTGCCGGACGTCTACCAGGGCACCGAGAGCGAGTACCGCGCCCTGGTGGACCCGGACAACCGGCGGCCCGTGCGGTTCCCCCCGGAGAACCCCGGCCCCAAGGACGCGCTCACGCGCGCGGCGCTGGGCCTGCGGGCCCGGCGGCCCGATGCCTTCGGCGACTCGGCGACGTACGCGCCGCTGACCGCCGAGGGTCCGGCGGCGGCCCACTGTGTGGCGTTCGCCCGCTCGGGAGAGGTCCTCACGGCCGTGACCCGGCTGTCGCTGCGGCTGGCGGATGCGGGCGGCTGGCGGGACACGACGCTGCCGCTGCCGCCGGGCCGGTGGGCCGACGTCCTCGGACCGGAGCGGGAGTTCACGGGCCACGCGCGCGTGGCGGAGCTCTTCGAGGGGCTGCCGGTGGCGTTGCTGGAGCGGGTGGGGTGAGCCGGACGGGACGGGCAGGGCGGGTGGGGTGAGGTGCAGCGGGGGAGGCGGGGTGCGGCGTTCGGCGGGCTTTTTTGGCCGCCGTGTCCCGCTCGCCGCCTGCCCGTGTCCGCTCCCCCACTCCGGAGCGCACCCGCGTGCGCTCCCGGGGCCCGTGCCGACGGTCCGGCGTGTGGTGGTGCGGCCGGAACCGCCGGTGGCGAGGGGTCGGCAGCAGCGGCGCGGTGGCCGGTGACCGGAGGGGGCGTGGCCGCTCGGCGGTGACGGGGAGTGCCTCCGGGCGCCGCCCGGGCGGTGGAAGGGCTCGGCGGGGCGCCGCAGGGACGGCGGAGGGGCTCGCCGGCCGTCGTCGGGGGTGTGTGCCGGGGCCCGCCACCCGGCGGGATCCGGGGCTCGCAACCCCGCTGGCGCCCACCCCGCTACCGGCTGCCGGTAAATGCGTCTGGGCGCCCCCTGGAGCCTCCCCCACGACGACCTTGACACCTCCACCTGAGCATGGGCTACTGCGGATTGCGAAGCCGGGCGGATGCGACGGGGGTGAGTCTGCTGCCGGAGCCGCGCTATCCCACGACGACCGAACTGGTCGCGTCCGCAAGGGCGTTGGCCGCTCACCGACCGGGCGTGTGCGCCCTGAGGCAGGTGGGCGTCTCCCGGGCGGGCCGGCCCCTGCATCTGCTGTCCATGGGTCACGCCCGCCGTGCCGTACTGGTGGTCGCGGGCGCCCACGCCAACGAGCCGACCGGCGGCGCCACACTCATCGCGGTCGCGGAACGGGTGCTGCGCGAGCGGGAGTTGCGCGCCGACACGTCCTGGCACTTCCTGCTGTGCGCCGATCCCGACGGGGCGAGCCTCCATGTGACCCCGGCGCCGCGCAGCCTGTTCGACTACCACCTGGGGTTCTTCCGGCCCGCGGCTCCCGAGCAGCCGGAGTGGTCGCCCTCCGTCCTGCCCCCCGACCGGCTGCCGCCCGAGACGCGCGCCCTGACCGGGGTCATCGACGAGGTACGCCCCTACCTCCAGGTGACCCTGCACGGGACCGACCTGGGCGGCAGCTGGGTGCAGTTGACGAAGGAGGTCCCGGGTCTGGCCGAGCCGTTCGCCAAGTCCGCGGCGGAGCTGAACATCCCGGTGGAGACGGGCGCCTCGGACGCCGCGGGCTGGCCCGCGTCCGGACCCGGGGTGCACGTCATGCCCGCGCCGGGAGCGGGCGCGGCGTACCCGAGCATGCCGGACGACGCACGGCACAGCACCTGGCACCACGCCCACCGGTACGGCGGTCTGACGGCGGTCGTCGAGGTGCCGATGTGGGCGAGCGACCTGGTGGACGATCCGTCGCCGCATCCGGCGCCGGCCACGGCGATGCGCCGACTGGCGGCCCGGCTGCTGCGGGACTCGCGGGAGGTGGAGCGGGTGCTCGCCGAGGCGCAGCCGCGCCTGACGGGCGTCGACGGGCCCCTGCTGCGGGCCGTGCGGTGGGGGCTGGAGCTGGTGCCGGGGCTGGCCTCGGACTGGGTGCACACCCCGCCCGCCGACCGCAGCAGAGCGTATGTGGGCAGTGTCGACGCCTTCGGGCGCCGGCTGCCGCTGCGGACGGCGGCGATGCTGCTCCGGGTCCTCGTGGAGCACGACGACCGGGCGGCACCGCGTCTCGAACGGCTCGTCGCGACCTGGAGCGACTCCTTCGCCGCGCGTTTCCGGGCCCGCTGGGTGCCCTTGGAGCACCAGGTCGAGCACCAGGCCCGCACGGTCGTCTCGGCGGCGCTGCACGCCCGTGACCGGGTGCCGTGAGCGGCCCCCGTACGAGGTCGTACGGGGGCCGGTGCCACGCGCGCGTGCGGCGCCCGCCGGGCGTGGGTGGCGTCAGCCGGGCGTGGGTGGCGTCAGCCGTCCAGCGCGAACACCGCGCCCGTCCGTGCTCCCAGCACGCAGGCGTTCGAGAAGGTCTGCCGGTACTCGACGGGCCGTCCCCGCCACTCCCCCCGCGCGTGGGCGGTCACCGGTGCGTGGATCATCGGGCAGTACACGTCCCGGGGCGCGAGGGTGGCGATGTCGCCGCCCGCCGCCGTGAGTTCGGCGCAGGCCTGCGCGGCGCGTCCGTGGCCCTGGGGCGGGTCGCACAGCAGCAGGGTGCCGCGGGTGTCGCTGGAGCGGGCGTCGCCCGTGGTGACGGTGACGAAGAGCCAGTCACCCCGGGCGGACTCCTGGGGCGCCGCCTGCGCCGGGACGGCGGTGGCGAGGAGGAGGGCGGCCGCCGCGAGCAGGCCGCCCCGCAGCGCTGTCACTGTGGTGGTGTGGGTCATTCCCGGTGCATCGGCACGGCGGCCTCGGAACCCCACCCCGACTCACCCGAACGGGAGCACGCGGGCGCGTACCGTCCGGCGAGTTCGAAGGCGGCCAGCACCACCCGGGACTGGTACTCCACCTGACGCGCGACGGGGATCCAGCGTGCCCCGAAGCCGTCGTGGTAGTCGGCGCACCACGCGTCGACCAGCCGGTCGAGTTCCGGCAGCACGCCGGACGGGTCGGTGCCGGCCCGGGTGACGAGTTGGTGGAGCAGCCCCGCCGTCCGCAGGGCGAGGCGCCGGCCGGCGATCCGCAGGGCGGTCAGATGGGCGGCGCTCAGGGGCGGCAGCGACCGCTCGCCGACGACGACGTCGGGGTCCCAGGCGTCGGCGAGCCCTGGGCAGACCAGCAGGTAGTCCTCGACCGGGGCGAGCAGTCGGGCCGTGTCGGGGGCGGTGTCGAGGTGGGGCCGGATCCGGGCGAGGATCCGCTCCAGGAGGTCCACGTCGTGGCGCAGGGTGTGGCTGACGGTGCGGAGCGCCCCGGCGGTGTCGGCGGGCGGTCCGCCGTCCTCCACGGTGGCCACGCCCCACATGGGTGCTTCGACGACCGCGGTCACCGTGCCGTGCCGGTGCGGGTGGAACCAGGTGGACTCGACGGCGGCCTCGGTGATCGCCGCGGCCAGGTCGGTGGGTCTGGGCGGCGGTATCCGGTAGACGGCGGGCCCGAGGTTCGGCCAGTACAGGGTGTCGTAGGGGCCCAGTTCGCGCGGTATGCGCAGACGGGCCGCGGTGTGCGCGACGCGCTGGGCGAGGCCGGGCAGGTCGCGGGTGAGCTCGACGAAGCCGCCGCCGACGTCGACGCCGTGCAGCGAGCACTGGAAGAAGGGCCGCAGTTCGTCCTGGAGGTCGAGCAGGGCCCGGGTCTCGGGCAGTACGGCGTGGTCCGCGCCGTCGGGCAGCCATTCGGGCTGCTCCATGAAGCCGGGCCGGAAGAAGTTCCGGAAGTAGCGGCCCAGGGTGTACGGGCCGCGCAGCCAGCGTTCGTTGCGGCGCAGGCCGTCGGGGTCGAGGCAGAGCAGCAGGTTCCAGGTGGCGTCGGCGCCCGTGGTGAGCGTGGGATCGGCGAGGGCGCGCTCGGCCAGCCGCAGGACGGTGGCGCCGCCGACCGGTTCGTTGGCGTGCGGGCCGGCGACGACGAGGGCCTGGCGGCTGCCGTGTCCGACGGAGAGCAGCCACATCGGGGTGCCCGCGCGCGAGGTGCCGACCCGGCGCAGTCGGGCGTCCCCGGGGTGGCGGGCGGCGAGGGCTGCCGCCCGGGCGCCGAGTTCGTCGACGGTCGGGTAGCGGAGGAGGGGCGGCAGGGCACACCTCCACAATGTGGTGCCGTCGGTTCACCTGATGTGCATGGTGTACGCACAGTCAGTCACGACTTGACGGGTACGTCAACACCGTGCGGAGCAAAGCGACTTGAGGCACTTCGGTGCGTAAGGCGTGGGCCATGCCTAAGGGTTGGCTCAGTGGACGGAGAGCCGGAACGCCATCCGGCCGAAGCCGACCTGGTCGCCCTCGCGGACCACGGCCGCGCCGATGACCCGACGTCCGTTCACCGTCGTGCCGTTGGTCGAACCGAGGTCGCGCAGCACCCACAGGCCGCCCTGGCGACTGAGTTCGGCGTGCACCCGGGACACCGTCTCGTGGGTCAGCCGCAGCCCGTTGGCGGGGTCGCGGCCGATGCGCAGGGGGTGGCCGGCGCCGGGGTGGGGCAGCAGCAGCTTGGGCAGCCGCTCGGCCTGCCAGGCGCTGCGCAGCCGTACGGTGAAGCCGGAGACCGCCTCGACGGTGCCGAACACCGCCCGTGACAGGCGGCTCTCCGTGGGCAGGTCGGCGGTGAGCGCCACGAGTTCCTCGGAGCGGCGGGCCGAGAGCGCCAGTTCCATCCGGCGCACGAACGTGTCGTGCGAGAGCCGGCCCAGCGCGGCGCCGTCACGCAGCACCTTGAGCGCCTTGTCGCGCTCCGCGTCGGACAGCCGCGCGGGGTACGTGTTGAACTCGAATGACGACGTCACGTTCGTGATTGTCGGGCAGCGGACGCCGGGTGTCCAGAAGACACGGAAACGGCCGCCACGCGTGCGCACCTGGCGACACCTGCCGCAATGGGGCCGATTCACCGGCGCATTGATCGCGTGTGACGCACCATGGAGACCGGCGACATCCCGGTGAACAGACGTTAGGGGAACCGTCCGTGCAGTTCGAGGTGTGGGCACCGCAGGCCGATCGTGTGACGCTGCACGGCGAGGGCTTCACGCGCGCGTTGGCGCGCGATCCGGCCCGCGCCGGCTGGTGGCGGACCGAGGCGGAGGCGCGCGACGGCTCGCGGTACGGGTACGCGGTGGACGACGGGCCCGTGCTGCCCGACCCGCGGTCGCGCCGGCAGCCCGACGGCCCGGACGGGCTGAGCGCCGTCGTCGACCACGAGCGGTACGCGTGGCGCGCGCGGTGGGCGGGCCGTCCGCTGCCGGGCGCGGTGCTGTACGAGCTGCACGTGGGCACGTACACCCGCGAGGGCACCCTGGACGCGGCGGCCGAGCGACTCGGGCACCTCGTCGAACTGGGCGTCACCCACGTCGAGTTGATGCCGCTGTGCCCTTTCCCCGGGCGGCACGGCTGGGGGTACGAGGGGGTCTCGCTGTGGGCGGTGCACGAGCCCTACGGCGGCCCCGAGGCGCTGAAGCGCTTTGTCGACCGGGCGCACGAGCTGGGTCTCGGCGTGGTCCTGGACGTGGTGCACAACCACTTGGGCCCCTCGGGCAACTACCTTCCCGCGTTCGGCCCGTACTTCACCGACACCCACCACACGCCCTGGGGTTCGGCGGTGAACCTGGACGCGCCGGGCTCGGACGAGGTGCGGGCGTATCTGCTGGAGAGCGCGCTGTCGTGGCTGCGCGACTACCGGATCGACGGGCTGCGCCTGGACGCGGTGCACGCGCTGGCGGACACCCGCGCGTGCCACTTCCTGGAGGAGCTGTCGGCGGCCGTGGACGGCCTGTCCGGGGACCTGGACAGGCCGCTGTTCCTGATCGCCGAGTCGGACCTGAACGACCCGAGGGTCGTCACCCCGCGCGCGGGGGGCGGCTTCGGACTGCACGCGCAGTGGAACGACGACTTCCACCACGCCCTGCACACCGCGCTCACCGGTGAGTCCCAGGGCTACTACGGCGACTTCGCGCGCGCCCCGCTCGCGGCCGTCGCCAAGACGCTGACCGGCGGCTACTTCCACGACGGCACGTACTCGACGTTCCGGGAGCGGCACCACGGCCGCCGCCTGGACCACAACCGGGTCGCGGCGCACCGGCTCCTCGGCTACAGCCAGACCCATGACCAGGTCGGCAACCGCGCCCGGGGCGACCGCCTCGCCGCCTCCCTCTCGCCCGGCCTGCTGGCCTGCGCGGCGACCCTGACGCTCACCGCCCCCTTCACCCCGATGCTGTTCATGGGCGAGGAGTGGGCGGCGGGCACGCCCTGGCAGTTCTTCACCGACCACACCGACCCCGACCTCGCCGAGGCCGTACGGCGGGGCAGGCGGCGGGAGTTCACCGCGCACGGCTGGGCCGAGGAGGACGTCCCCGACCCGCAGGACCCCGCCACCCGGGACCGCTCCTGCCTCGACTGGTCCGAGCCCGAGCGTGAGCCGCACGCGCGCGTGCTGGCCTGGTACCGCAGGCTCATCGCCCTGCGCCACGAACAGCCGGACCTCACCGACCCGGACCTGGCCGACACGAAGGTGGCCTACGACGAGGAGAGGCGCTGGCTCGCCTTCCGGCGCGGGGACGTGCGGGTGGTCGTGAACCTGGCCGAGGAGCCCGCCGCGATCCCCCTCGGTTCCCGGCCCGCCCGGGTCCTCGCCGCGTGGGAGCCGGTGGAGGTGCCGGGCGCGGACGGGGGGACGCTGCATGTGCCCGGCGAGTCGTGCGTGGTGTTCCTCCAGGACTGAGACCGGGCCCGGCGCTCCCCGGGAGCGGTCGCGGGGGGCTGCTAGAGGCTGTCGTCCGGGTCGTCGTCGCGCAGTTCCGTCACCCGTTCCAGCAGGATCGCCTCCCAGGTGCGTCGCAGCCGGGTCCTGAGCAGGGGCAGCGGGGTGTCGTCGCGGCCTTCCAGCCGGGCGGCGAGGTGGACGACGGCGTCGCAGCGGGCCAGCCAGAGGCCGCGCAGACAGGGGCGGGCACCGTAGCCGGCGAGGGTGGCGGCGCGGACGGCGGCCGGGGAGCCCACCGCGCGGGCGAGACCGGCGATGTCCTCGGCGGGGTCGCCGAGGACCGCCTCGGTCCAGTCCAGGACCCCGCGCACCCTGCCGTCGGCGCTGACCACGAGGTGGTCGCCGGTCAGGCCGTGGTGGACGAGGACGGCGGTGCCGGGCTGGGCGGCGAGCTGGACCGCGGCTGCGGCCGTGAGCTGCTGGAGGCGGGCCGGGTCGAACTCGTCGGCCTTGCCGAGGTGTCCGGCGGCCCGCTCGGCCTCCCGCCGCAGCCCCTCCAGGGAACGCGGGCCTGCGCGGGGCACCCCGAGCGCCTCGCTCTGCCGTACGGGCACCTCGCGCAGGCCCGTGAGCAGCCCGGCCAGGTCGGCCTCGCCGACGGCGGACACCTCGTGGTCCTCGCCCGAGCCGCCGGGCACCTTGGTGTCCAGCGTGTAGGTCAGTCCGGGCGCCCACTCGCCGTGCGCCACGCTCGTCGGCACCGCGACCGGCAGGTGGGGGCGGACGAGGTCGCGCAGGCGCAGTTCGCGGCGTCGGCGGGCGGCGGCCTCGCGGTCGGGGGCGAGGCGCAGCACATGGCGGCCGCCGACCCACCAGGTGGCGGGTTCGCCGCCCTCGGTGACGGGCCGCACGTCGGGTCCGGTCCGGACGTCCCGCCCGGCGGCGTCGGCCGCGCCCTCCTTGAGCAGGGTGCGGACCAGGCGTCGGACGGTGTCCGCGGTGGGGGTCGGTGCCTGGGTCATGGTCGCGCCGGTCGTGCCGCTGACGGGGCCGGCTCGTCCACGATCACCATCTCGCGGCTCGTGTCGTTGAGGCGACGGCCGCCGTCCTCGGTGACCGTGACGATGTCCTCGATGCGGACCCCGAACCGGCCCGGCAGATAGACGCCGGGCTCCACGGAGAAACACATGCCGGGCACGAGGGGCCGTTCCTCGCCCTCGATCATGTACGGCGGCTCGTGCGTGGTGACGCCGATGCCGTGCCCGGTGCGGTGGACGAAGTACTCGCCGTACCCGGCGTCGGCGATGACCGCGCGGGCCGCCCGGTCGACCTCCTGGCAGGCGACGCCGGGCCGTACCGCCCGGAAGCCCGCCTCCTGGGCCTCGCGCACCAGGTCGTGCACCCGGCGTTCCTCGTCGGTGGGCTCGCCGACGTGGACCGTGCGGGAGGTGTCGGAGCCGTAGCCGTCCTTGAGGCCGCCGAAGTCCAGGACGACCATGTCGCCGCGCTCGACCACCCGGTCGCCGACCTCGTGGTGCGGATGGGCGCCGTTCGGACCGGAGGCGACGATGGTGAAGTCGACCTGTTCGTGGCCGTGCTCGCGCAGCAGCCGGTCGAGGTCCGCGGCGATCTGTGTCTCCCTGCGGCCGGCGAAGGGAACGTTCCTGATCTCCTCGAACGTGGCGTCCGCCGCGGCGCCCGCGGCGGCCAGCAGTTCCAGCTCGGCCGCGTCCTTGACGGCGCGCAGCATCGGCAGGGCCTCGGTGAGGGAGGCGTAGGAGGTGCCGGGCAGCGTCTTCTGGAGTCCCAGGAGGTGCAGCGCCCAGGCGTTGTCGCTGACGCCGAAGCGGCCGGAGGCGTCGAGGAGGGCCGCGGTGGCGGCGTAGGGGTCCTTGCCGTCGGTCCAGTCCCGCAGGGTCAGGGCGGACGCTCCGGACGCCTTCGCGGCGTCCGGGGCCTCCAGGGTGGGGACGACCAGGACGGGGTCCTGTCCGGGTGCGAGGACCAGCAGGGTGAGCCGTTCGGTGGTCGCGGTGGGCGCGTAGCCCGTCAGCCACACCAGGTCCGGTCCCGGCGCCACCAGCAGACCGGCCAGCCCTGCCTCGGCGGCCTCGCTCGCCGCCCGCTCCATGCGGGCCCGGTAGTCGTCGGCGGTGAAGGGCGCGGCCGTGCTGCCGGTCATCCGGGCCTCCCTGGGCGGGTGAAGGGACTACGGGCAGCATCCTGCCCGCACAGCGAGGCCCGCGCGAGCCGGTTGCCGTGTCTTTTGTGTGTGTCCTGGGGCATCTCGCCCCATGGCCGATCGCTGCGTGACCATGAGCGGCAATGCCCGGATCGGCTCCATCCACCGGACGCACCCCATCAGGCACACCTCACGGGGAGGCACCCGCCGTGGCCGTCCCCGCGCACACCGGTGATCCGATGCCGGGCGCCCGCCGGTCGTCGGGCCGGGGGTGGCGTGGACGCCGTGGCTGCCCCGGGGACGGCGAAGGGGGGTACCGATCGGGACGTGCCGGTTCGGGCCGCCCCTTCACGGGGCGGCCGACGCGGGGCGGCCGACGAGGCCCTCCCGGGTGGTCAGGTGACGACGCCCGGGACGACCGTCAACTGCTGGTATCCCCCGCTCTTGTGGCGCACCGTCAGCACGATCTCCCTGCCGGGGCGGGTGGCGGCGACGGCTCGGGCGAGGTCGGCCGCCGAGTCGACACGGGTACGGCCGAACGCGAGGAGGACGTCCCCGCGGACCAGGCCCGCCGTGTACCCCGGGCCGGGGACATGGACGCCGACGACCAGCGCGCCGGCCTTCTCGGCGTCCACCGCCTCCAGGCCCAGGGTCGCGCCGACATGCGCCGGGGACCTCCCGGCCGACGCGGAGGCGCCGGGGTGCGCCGGGGCGGACGCGTTCCCCCGGCCGCCCTGCGCTGCCTGCGCCGACCCGGTGGGGTGCCCCTGCTGCCCGGCCTGCCGTTGGAGTTCGGCGAGCCTGCTCATGCCGATCACCGTGGCGCCGACCGTGCCGAGGCCGACCCCGGACAGCACCAGGACCGTGCCGACGCACAGGGCGAACAGCAGGGCCCGCAGCCGCCGGCCGCGCCGCCGCGCGGCGTGCGGACGCCGGGCACTGGGCCCGGTGCCGCCGCCGGGCTCCTGACCGGGCATCGGCTTGGGACGCAACGCAGTCTGTTCCATGGCTCGCCTCCGGCTGCTCCGGATCGCCTCCGGCCCACGCGGATCGATCCCGGCTGAGCACTACCCGGCGCGCGGGCCCACCACGAGCCACGAACGAGTGAGACTGACCGGCGGGCGGGAGCGGGAAGCCATCCGGGAAGCCCCCGCACGCCGGTGGGCGTCAGCCGATGGGCACGGCGGGAGGCCGGTCCGGGAGGAAGCCGTGGGCCCGGCGGGCCAGGTACTCGGCCTTGTAGCGGTCGACCTCGCGATGCCAGTGCAGGATGCCCGCCAGCCAGTTCCGCAGGTCGTCCACATAGTCCCGCATGATGCCGCGGGCCTCCTCGGACAGGGCGAAGTCCTCGTACACGACGGGCAGTTCGTGTTCGACGACGTGCTCGAACTGCTGCATCCGCTGGGTCATCAGGTCGTGGACGACGCCGAGCGCGGTCGGGTAGTCGATGCCGAAGAAGTTCTGCACGACGAGGATCGCGTTGTGGACCTCGCCCTCGTACTCGATCTCCTTCTGGTAGGAGAAGACGTCGTTGGTCAGACACGCGTAGTCGATGGCCGCGTTCTCCAGGGAGCGGACGGGGCCGCTGCGGTAGACCTCCGGCGGTACGGCCGGGCCGTGGCCCATGCGGCACAGGCTCAGGGTGAGGTCGGAGCCGAAGGTGGCGCGGCGCATCTCCAGGTAGTCGACCGGGTCGGGGATGCGGTTCTGGAGCTGGTTGCCCAGTTCCCACACCCAGCTCTCGGTCATCTTGTTCACCGCGTCCTTCAGGGTGCGCCGCTGGTCGGGCGTCATCTGCGCGGTCGTGCGGGCCCACAGGTCGATGAGCCCGTGTTCCATGGCGTTGACCGGGACGGGGACCGGCTCGCCGTCGACGGGCATACAGGTCGCCAGCCGCTCGGTGGTGACGCGGGCGGCGGCCAGGTCGCGGCGGTTGCCGAAGACGAGCGGGTAGTAGTCGTCGCCGTACGTCCCCCAGGCCAGCCACTGGGAACTGAGGTCCAGGGCCTCGGCGGTGGCGTCCGGGTCGAGGCCCGCCGCGCACAGCGGGAGGTCGGAGGCGGCGAGTTTGTCCTCGTCCCAGACCCCCTCTTCGAGCATGCCCACGCTGTGCATCCACTCGGTGAGCCGAGGGCGGGCGGCGGCCAGGTGCGGACTGTGCGTGACCGCGAAAGGCATGTGGAAGTCGGGGAGTCGGGACGGCCCGACCTTCTGGTACGGCACATGTGTGTAGGCGCGCAGGCGTTCGGCACCGGCCGAGGCGAGCAGCGCGCGGACGTCGGAGGCGGAGGTGCCGGGGCCGGTCGGCCCCTGCCAGGGCGCGGTGGACCGTCCCCGTGCGTTCATGTACCTGCTGGACCGCAGGTGCCATTCGTGGCCGCCGGACTGCCAGTCCTGGAGCCCCTGGGCGTACTGGGCGACCGCCGCCACCTCGTGCGGGGCGAGCCCCCGGTCCAGGGCCAGGGCGGGCACCTCGGTCAGCGCGGTGTGCTCGAACTGGTGGAGGCGGGAGGTGAGGACGTCGTTGACGGTCTCGGCGGCCTCCTGGGTGGTGCAGCCGAAGAAGGTCTCCAGGACGAGCACGCCGTTGCTGAGCTCGCCCTCGTCCTCGACCTCGCGCTGGTAGGAGAACAGGTCGTTGCGCAGGTGCACGCCGTCGGAGAAGGCCTCCATCAGGACCCGCAGCGGCCTCGACTCGGCGACGGACTGCGGGACTTCGGCGGTCGCGTACTCCACCAGCCCGGCCGACCAGGGGGCGCCACCCACCT
Organism: Streptomyces sp. NPDC032822; assembly: GCF_055578825.1. Classification (NCBI taxonomy): domain Bacteria; kingdom Bacillati; phylum Actinomycetota; class Actinomycetes; order Kitasatosporales; family Streptomycetaceae; genus Streptomyces; species Streptomyces sp. NPDC032822. The sequence continues at coordinate 333,723 of NZ_JBVIOL010000005.1, forward strand.
TGCGGCGCATCTCGATGTACTCGACGGGATTGGCGACCCGTCCCTCGTTGATGTTGGACAGCTCCCACAGGGACTCGTTGAGGAGGTGCTCGGTGGCGACCGAGAAGCGGCGGCGCCAGTCCGCGGACATCGAGGGCACGGTCCGCGTCCACAGGTCGGCGAGGCCCGCCTCGACCGGGTTCTGCGGTTCGGGCATCGGCGTGGACAGGTCCATCGGCATGAACAGGGGCAGCCGGTCCAGGTAGGCCTTGCCTCCGGCGCGGTCCTGGGTGCGCTTGAAGATCTCCAGGAAGTGGTCGTCGAAGAAGAAGACCCACACGTACCAGTCGGTGATCAGCGAGAGGGCGGGTCCGTCGCAGTCGGGGTGGGTATAGGCGCAGAGCAGGCCGTAGTCGTGTGCGTCCAGGTCGGCCTGCTCCCAGACCCCGGACCCCTCCAGCATGCCCATCTCGCGGGCCCACTCGGTGGAGTGGGCCCGGGCCTCGTCGAGGTGCGGGTTCAGCCGCGCGGCATACGGCATGTAGAAGTGCGGGAGTTCGAAGGGCTGCTGCGTCATGGCCGGGGCCTTACCCAGGGCTCCGCAAGGGCATCCGCGCGCGCGGACATGATCACACCATCGCGTGAATCGGGGGCGAATCGGGGACGCGGCTCGTCCTTGTGGGTGTCCGGCTCACCTCGTCCGGCCGCGTACCGCCCGGCCCACCTGCGCCCGCAGCGCCACGAACTCCGGCAGGCCCCGGGTGAGGATCTGGTCCCGTTCGCCGGGCAGCCGGACCGGCAGGTCCAGGGCGGTCTTCGAGCCGGGTCCGGGGGTGAGGACGACGACCCGGTCGCCGAGGCAGACGCTCTCGTCGATGTCGTGGGTGACGAAGACGATGGTCGTGCCGTCGGTGTGGTGGACCTTCAGGAGCAGGTCCTCCAGGTCCTCGCGGCTCTGGGCGTCCAGGGAGCCGAAGGGTTCGTCATGAGGAGGAGGGTGGCAGGGCGACGCGCCGACGGCCGGGGTGCGAGGGACGGCGGACCACGATGCGCCGGTCTCCTTCGACTGCCCGTCGGCGGGACGTACGGCACCCACCGGTACGGGTCGGCGGCGCACCGCCCCTCACTGCCTGACCTGGATCAGCGCATGGGTCCCGCCGGTCCGCCAGCGCTGTCCCTCGGCGGCGACCAACGCGGCCTCCGTGTCCGCGGCGAGGCCGGTGATCACGTCGGACTTCAGGGTGCGCAGGGCGGCGACCCGGCCGGGGAAGTGGGCCGTGACGTCGGCGAAGGGCGTGGTCGGGGGCCATCGCCGGTCACCCACCAGACGGCGGTAGTTGAGGTCGCCCTTCACCACGGTCAGGGCGGCCCCGGCGAGTTCGACGCGGAGGTCGTCGGGCAGGTCCGCGTACGGCAGCGGGGCGGCGGCGAAGGGGTGGGCGCGGACCGTGAGGCGGCCGTCGGCCATGGCGGACCGGAGGAGGCGGCCGTACTCGGCGGCCCGGCCCGGGGCGTCCGCGATCCGGCGCAGCGCGTCGACCAGGTCGGCGGTGGTCGCGTCGGAGACGTAGTAGGGGTACGGCTTGAGGTGCAGTACGGCCCGCTCGACCCGGCCGTGGGTGAGGAGGTGGGCGATGAGCAGCAGGTCGGGGATCAGTTCGCGGCCCGCGTTGTCGGCGATCAGGCACAGCGTGCCCTCGCCCGTCAGGAGCGACCGGAGGGTGTCGCTGTCGTCGGCGACCAGACCCGGGGCGGCGTCCCGCGCCTCCGCCTCGGCATCGGAGAGACGAAAGCCGAGGTCGGCGCGGTTGCCCCACAGCGAGCCGTGCAGCAGGGCCGCGGCCTGTTCGTCCTCGGGCCGGCCGGCGAGGTCGTCCAGGGCGGCCAGTTCCTCGTCGGTCTCCCGTGAGCCGAGCTCGGCCAGCTTGGAGGGGCGGAAGGGGTCGATGCCCTGCCAGGGGCCCGGGCCGAAGTAGCCGACGGCGTCCAGGAGCCGACGGTAGAAGTAGCTCTCGGACCACAGCCAGGGCACGTCGAACCAGGAGCGCCCGAGGTACCCGTCGATCCCCCAGCTCTTCCAGTGGTCCCGGTCGTGCGCGTCGACGGGCAGCGGCTCGACGACCCCCTCGGTGCACTGTGCGACCAGCTCGTCGAGAGCCCGGTGCTGCTCCGGACCGTACGGAAACGCCTCCCGCACCTGCCGGACGATGGCCGGATGCCGCTCGGCGAGCACGCTGTACGGGAACGAGCCGGGTTCGTTGCCAAGGATCACCGGCGGGGGCGGGGGTGGCGTGGAGGGCATGCGGCTCACGGTATCGCGCGGGTCTAGGCGGCCGGGGGTGCGACGGGGGGCGGCGGGGTCGGGGGCGGCGACGCCGCGAGAGGGGCGGGCGGGCGCGCGGTGCGGCGAGGAAGGCGGGCCGCGTGGGTACGGGGCGCCGCCGTGGAGACCTGCCGGCCCAGGACCGCGCGGACGGCGAACTCGGCCTCGTCGACGGTCCGCGGGACGCGCCGGCCGGGGGCCTTGTCCACCAGGGCCGCGAGCAACGGATCTGTGCGCAGCGGATCCGTGCGCAGCTGGTCGTCCACGGCGACGGGGTCGGCGTCCAGGTCGAGCAGGCGACGGCAGCGGCTCCGCAGGCCGGGCGGGCACGCGGCTCGGCGGCGCCGCGTGCCCGCCCGGGCAGGCGGTCCCGCGGCCCGCACAACGCCCGGCCACGACACCCCGTGCACCCCGGACCGGCCCTGCACCGCACCCACCCCGGATCCGTCGCTCCCGCCGCCCGCGTCCGATGCCGTCGCGTCTCGAACCCGACGATGCCGCCGCTCAGACGGCCCGGGTCTCCCGTTCCAGCTGGGTGACCAGGGTCAGGTAGCGGGCGCGGCGGGGGACGGGGACCAGGCCTCGGATGAGGAGGTGCCACATTTCGGCGAGTCGGCGGGGCTGGCGGGTGACGGGTTCGAGGTGGCGGCTGACGACGCGGGTGCCGACGAAGGAGCAGACGAGGGAGTGCGCGGCGGCGTCGATGTCGGTGTCCGGGTGCAGGTCGGACTCCTTGACCGCGCCGAGGAGCTTGCGGGAGGCGATGTCCAGCCACTCGGTGAACGGGTGTCTGAGCGGATCGCGTACCTCCACTCCCCCGGTGGCGAGCCGGAGGCCGGCCCGCGGGATCGGGTCCTCGACGGAGAGGTGCGCGATGCCGAACGTGAGACGCATCAGGGCTTCGAGCGAGGAGGAGCTCCGGGCCTCCATCTCGTGCGCCAGGCCGCGCGAGGCCCGGGACTGGAGTTCCATGATCGCGTGGGCCAGGTCCTCCTTGGCCGCGAAGTGGAAGTAGAGGGCACCCTTGGTGACCTGGGCGTGTTCGACGATGTCGCTCAGGCTGGTCGATTCGTAGCCGTGCCGGTCGAACAGGTCGGCTGCGGCCGTGATGATCGTCGCGCGGGTCTGCTCGGCGCGTAACTGCCTCGGCATCGACGGGACACTCCTGGTGCGGGAAAGAACGGGTCACGCCGTTTGTTTCTTGCTCTCTCCCCACGATAACTCACACCGTGGCCGTGCCGACGGCACATGCGAAGACCGCTGACTCCCCCTGTCTCCCCACCACTTGGACGGTGCCGTCGCCGTCTTCCGAAACCTCGATCCAGGTGGGTTCGTCCAGCTCTGCGTAGCGATGGAAGGCGATCCGGAACGAGGTGGGCAACCCCGCGGCGGGGTTCCGCGCCCAGACGGCCTGGCGGGCGGCTTCGAGGAGCAGCATGCCGGGGACATGGTCCAGCGGGTGATCGAAGAAAACGGGATGTGCGGTATCTACTCGCAGCTGCCAGCGGTCCGGGCGGTCGGCGGCGGCGAGGACGACGTCCTCGGGCAGTGCGCGGCCCACCGCCGCGGGCGGCAGGGCCGGCGGCAACGGCAGAGGGGACACGGTGGCGGGCGTACGGCCGCCGCGCAGCCGCCGGTAGACGGGCTCGCCGGTGCAGGAGAACGCCACCCGCGCACTCGCGACGAGGTCGCCCCCGCGCCGCACGTCCGCGGTGTAGCGGGCGGCCACCGGGCGCCGGCCGCGGTACTGGACCTCGGTGAAGGTGACGTCGACAGACGGCTCGGCAGGAACCGCTCCCACGGCCAAGTGCTCGGAAAACGTGTCGACTTCGAACTCCTGGAGCACGAAGTGGTGGCCCAGCGGCACGTCGTACTCGGTGTGCGCGATCAGGGTGCCGCTCTGTCGCACGGTCTCCACGACGAGCAGGGGTTCATAGGCGGACCGGTCCGGCGACACGTGTAAGCCGTGGGCGCGCGGCCATTGTGCCGATACGGAGAAGCGGTCGGCCGCGGTCCGGTTCCAGCCGGTGAGGAACGTCTCCGCGACCGCCGTGCGATGGACCAGTTGACAGGGGACGGTCGCCGTCATGGAGGGGGTTTCGGCAAGGTGCCGCGGTTGAGGCATAACTCTCCCTACGGTCCTCCGAAGGCCATGGCACAGTCCGTGAGGCCACCGCTCCGGGTGGCGTTAGAGTACGAGCCGATCGGTTTGTTTTCAATGAGATCAGTGGGCGGCATCCTATGATCGGGCCGCCACGGCAGACGATCGCCGGCATGGGACAACCCGGTGCGGTGGAGGGGCTCTTATGGCACAACAGGAGCGCGCCATCAGGACGCGCAGAGCGATCCTGGAAGCGGCGGGCGCGGTCTTCGACGAGCACGGATACATGTCCACCACCATCGCCATGGTGCTGGAGCGGGCCGAAGTCACCAAGGGCGCCCTGTATTTCCATTTCCCCTCCAAGGAGGCCCTGGCCCAGGCGGTGCTCGACGAGCAGGTGCCGTTCGGCGCCGTCCCGCCGCAGCCCTGCAAGTTGCAGGAGGTCATCGACATGACCTTCGTGGTGGGGCAGCGGTTGCTGGGCAACTCCCTGCTGCGGGGCAGCGTCCGGCTGGCGGTGGACCAGGAGACGCCGACCGGCGTCGATCACGGCGAGCCGTTCCGGCAGTGGTCGTACCGGCTGACGCCGCTGCTGGAACAGGCCCGCGTACAGGGTGAGTTGCTGCCGACGGTACGGCCGCGGGAGACGGTGGAACTGCTGGTCGGCTCGTTCACCGGCATCCAGTTGATGTCGCGGGCGCTGACCGACCGCGCCGATCTCGCCCACCGGCTCTCCGTGCTGTGGAAGCACGTCCTGCCCAGCATCGCGGTTCCCGGCCTGCTGATCGCCCTCGACAGCAGCGCCGACCGCGGCGCCCGGGTCCTCGCCTCCCTGGAGGTGGCGGCCTCGTGATCCTGCTGACCGGGGCGACCGGCACGGTGGGCGGACACGTGGCCCGGCTGCTGCCGGGCACCGGACCGGTGCGGCTGCTGACCCGTGACCCGCGCCGTGCCGCCGGACTGGAGGGTCCGCACACCGAGGTGGTGGGCGGGGACCTCGACGATCCCGGCAGCCTGCGGCGAGCGCTGACCGGCGTGCGGTCCGCGCTGCTCGTCACCGCGAACCCGCTGACGCACGTCCATGACGAGAACTTCCTGACGGCGGCCCGCGCGGCGGGGGTCCGCCATGTGGTGAAGCTGACGACCCTGTCGGTGACCGAGCCCGACGCCACCGATCTGGTCACCGAGTGGCAGCGCGGCAACGAGCGGCTGCTGCGCGCCTCGGGCCTGGCGTGGACGCTGCTGAGGCCGCGGGCCTTCATGTCCAACACCCTGGGCTGGGCCCGCTCGGTGCGGGAGGCGGGTGTGGTGCGCGCCCCGCACGGCGGCACGGCGGTCGCGGCGGTCGATCCGCGGGACATCGCGGAGGTGGCGGTGCGGGCTCTGACCGACCCCGAGGGCCACGCGGGCCGGGCGTACCCGCTCACCGGTCCGCAGGCCGTGAGTCCCGTACGGCAGACGGAGATCCTCGCGGAGCTGCTCGGACGGCCTCTGGAGTTCGTGGAGTTGACGGAGGATCAGGTGATGCGGGGGCTGTTGGAGCGCTACCCCGCCGAGGTGGCGCGGGCGCTGGTGGACAGTGCCGTACGCGGGCGGAGCGGAACGAAGGCGCGGGTGGAACCGGCTCTCGCCGAGGTGCTGGGCCGGCCCGCGCGTTCCTACCGGGACTGGGCGGGCGAGAACCTGTCCGCGTTCACGGCCTGACGACCGCCTCCGCGCGTTCCGGAGCTGACGAACGGCGGACCGGCCGGTGCCCATCCGCACCGGCCGGCCCGCCCGCTCACTCGCCCCCGCGGGGGCCCTGTCTCAGAAGGTCAGCTTCCAGCCGTTGAGCGTGCCGGTGTCCTGCGCGGCCGTGTCCTGGATCCGCAGCTTCCAGGTGCCGTTGGCCGTCTCCGAGGACGCGTTCACCGCGTAGGTGGTCACCACGTTGTCCGCGGAGTCCGAGGTGCTCGCGGCCTTCAGGGGGTACACCGTGCCGTCGGGCGCGACCAGGCCGAGGACCAGGTCACCGCGGAAGGTGTGGGTGATGTCGACACCGACCTGGAGGGCCGAGGGGGCGCTCCCGCTGCGGCCGGTGACCGCGAGGGAGGACTCGACCGCGGAGCCGTTGTCCGGGATGGCGAGGGCGGTGGTGCTGGAGAAGGTCGTGCCCGTGGTCGTACCGCCGCTGACCGCCGCCACGGTCTTGGCCGCGTCCGCGAGGCCCGCGCCGCAGCCGCCCGAGCAGGCGCCCGGCAGGGCACGGGCGTTGCTCTTGATGGCCGTCTCGATCTGCGCCGGGGTCAGCGACGGGTTGGCGGACTTCAGCAGTGCGATCAGGCCCGCGATGTGCGGGGTGGCCATGCTGGTGCCCTGGTAGTAGGCGTACGACTCCGAGGACGGCGTGCTGGCACCGGAGTTGAGCGTGGACAGGATGCCGTTGGCGGTGCCGGTGCTGGTCTGGCCGCCGGGCGCCGAGATGTCCACGAGGGAGCCGAAGTTGGAGTACGAGGCCTTGGCGCCGGCGCGGTTGGTCGCGGCGACCGAGATCACGTTGTTGCAGTTGCCCGGCGAGTGCGCCGACACGTTCTCGTTGTCGTTGCCCGCGGCCACGGCGATGGTGGTGCCGCGGTTCACGGCGGCGTTGATCGCGGTCTGGGTCGCGCTGGTGCAGGCGCCGTCGCCGCCCAGGCTCATGTTGATGACCTTGGCGACGTTGGTGTTGGCGGGGACGCCGGAGACGGTGCCGCCGGACGCCCAGGTGATGGCGTCGATGATGTCGGAGTCGTAGCCGCCGCACTTGCCGAGCACCCGCACCGGGGAGATCTTCGCGCCGTGGGCGATGCCGGCGATGCCCTTGCCGTTGTTGGTGACCGCGGCGATGGTGCCGGCGACGTGCGTGCCGTGCCAGGAGGAGGAGCCGGCCGGGACGCCGGTGCCGCACTCGTTGGCGGCGTAGTAGTCGCCCGGGTCGGCCGGGTTGCTGTCACGGCCGTTGCCGTCCACCGAGACGGCGGTGTCGGCGATGAAGTCGTAGCCGGCGACGATGTTCGCGGCGAGGTCGGTGTGGGTGACGTAGCCGGTGTCGATGACGGCGACGGTGACACCGGTGCCGGTGGTCTTGCCCCAGGCGCCGGGCACGTTCATGCCGGCCGTCGACTCGAACAGGTCCCACTGCTTGGCGTACTCGGTGTCGTTCGGGTCGGCCTTCGCCTGGTTGAGGCGGTCCGGTACGACGTAGGCGACCTGCGGGTCGGCCTCGAACTCGGCTACGACGTCGGCGACATCGGCCTTGGTCAGGTCGGCGCCCAGGTCGACCAGGGCGGCGCCGGTGCCGAGGCGGCGGCTGAAGTCGAGGTCCTCGCCCGCCTCCTTGCCCTTGGCCGCGGCGTCGGCCTCGGCGGCCGTGTTCGACTTGGCCTCGGCGGCGCCGGACCGGTAGCCGACGATGAGGCGCTCGGCCGGGGCGCCGGGGGCCGCCTCGGTCAGCGCGGCCGGGACGGCGGCCTCCCGCGGGGCGGGTTCCTGGGCAGCTACGGCGACGGTGGTGGTCGCGGCCGTCAGCAGGGCGGCGGAGACCGCGGCGACGGATATGAGTTTCCGTCCGGAGGAAGCGGGGGTGGGGCGCAAGGGCTTGCCTTTCGTGGCCGTGCTCCGGGCAGCGCGGAGCGGCGGGCGAATCGCTTCGGCGATGAAGCGGCAGGGGGTGAGGCCAAGAGGTGGTGAAGCCAGGAAGACAGGAAGCGGTGAGGCCAGGAATGCGGTGAGGCCAGGGAGGGGCGCGGCTCCGCGAGGGGCCTGCGAGGCGGCGGGCGGTGGCCGGCCGAACGTGGGAGCCGGCCCGTCCGGGGTTGCCTGTGGGGCGGCTGTGCTCGAACGATAGGCAAAGGAAAGGTCACGGGGATACAGGGGAAACCCTTGATCGGGCCGGAAACACACCCTCGGCATCGGCCGGTCGACCGGGAACAGACCGCTTTGCTCCGGTTGGTGGCTCCGTGAACGCGCCGGGCCGGTTTCCCGTACTGCTGGGGAGCACCCCGTTGTCGCCGGGGAGCGCACCGATCACCGCAGACCGTTCACCGCGCACCATGCACCGCAGAGCGTTCACCGTTCACCGCACGCAGGCAGTGCGTCCCGTCCCGGCCGAGGAGACGTTCCGGATGCTCCGGACCACCGCACACCGCACCGCCGCCCTGGCGGCCTCCGTCACCAGCTCGCTGCTGCTCGGCCTGTGGGCGGCGGCGCCCGCGCTGGCGCACGGCGCCCCCACGGATCCGGCCAGCCGGGTCTTCGCCTGCTCCCCCGACGGCGGCGCCCCGTCCCGGTCGGCGGCCTGCGCGGCGGGGGTCGCCGCCAACGGGGCGCCCTTCACGGCCTGGGACAACCTGCGCGTCGCGAACGTGAACGGCCGGGATCGGCAGACGATCCCCGACGGGAAGCTGTGCAGCGGTGGGCTGGCCGCCTACAAGGGGCTCGACCTCGCCCGCTCCGACTGGCCCTCGACCCGGCTCACACCCGGCGGGAACCTGACCATGCGGTACGTCTCGACGATCCCGCACACCGGGACCTTCAAGCTGTTCCTGACGAAGCCCGGATACGACCCCACTCAGCCGCTGACCTGGTCCGACCTGCCGGAGAAGCCCTTCGCACAGGTGACGGACCCGGCGCTGACGGACGGCGCGTACCGGATCAGCGCGAAGCTCCCGGCCGACCGGACGGGACGCCAGCTGCTGTACACGATCTGGCAGAACAGCAGCACGCCGGACACGTACTACTCGTGCTCGGACGTGGTGTTCCCGGCAGCGAAGAGTTCCGGGACCGGAGCGGGCGCCGCGTCGCCCTCGGCAGCCGGCGACAAGGACCGGGACCGTCGGAGTGCGAGCCCCTCGGCCGCGGCCACCGCCGCCAAGAAGCGCACCGCGCAGACGAGTCCGTCCCCCGCGGTGAGCCACTCGGCCGGTACGCACGCCGAGGCCGGGGCCGCTCCCGAGAGCACCCCGGTGGCCTCCTCCGGGGACTCCGGTTCCGGCCCGGCCACGCCCATGCTGGCGGGCGGCGCCGCGGCGGTGCTGGTGCTCACCGGCGGCGCCGCCCTGGCGCTGCGTCTGCGTCGACGCTGAACGCTCTTTACTTGTGGGCCGGTTGACCGGCCGACCGGTGGGCGGACTGGTCAACCGGCCCGTCGGCCGGGGTGATCGGCCGACCCGTCGGCCGGCCGGTCAGCCGGTCAGTTGACGTAGACCAGCGCTTCGCCGTCGCTCACCGGGGCGTACTTCGCGGTGAAGTAGCCGTTGGCGAAGCAGAGCGTGGAGCCGGACGTCTTGGTGAACTGCTGGCGGGTGAAGGCGATGCTGTTGTCGGCGTTGTCGGCCACACCGACCAGGTTGGGCGCCTGGTAGACGCAGTTGATGCTGCCGAGCAGGGTGCGCAGCACGACCGTGGTCTGGATCGTGGAGCCGCTCGCCGGGCTGACGGTGACGACTCCCTCGGAGGTCACGGTGGTGGTGTACGGCAGGTTGTTGACCGTGATGCTGGTGACGCCCAGCACGCCGACCACGTTGGTGGTGCAGCTGCTGCTGTTGAAGGTGTGCGCGTCGACCGCCTCGGTGGCCGTGCCCGGCGCGGCCGGGTTGTCGGTCACGGTGGCGGTGAACTGCGAGGACGTGCACGAGATGCCGCTGGTGCCGGTCGCGCTGGAGTAGAGGGTGGCGGCGGTGCCGGTCGCCAGCGGCGCCACGAGGACGTCGCCGACCGCGACCGCGGTGCCGCCGAGGCCGCCGGTGGTGAGGACGGAGCCGTCGGCCGCCGAGGCGGGCGAGAGCGCGGGAAGGGTGAAGGCGGCGACGGCGGCGGTCAGGGTGAGCAGGGATCGCGTACGCATGCGGGTGCCTCTTTCTGGGGGTGGGCGGCGGATCGCTCCGCGATGAGGGTGGGTGGTGCGAGGTGGGGGTGGACGCTGTTGGCGCTCAGCGTTGGGGCGTGGGCGCCAGGCGCCGGAGGGTGCGCTCGACGTCCCCCGTTGCCGGTCCGTGACGCCTTCTCCGTACGTGACGGACCGGCAGCGGCAACCGGCCGGTGACCGGCCGGCAGCCCTATGGGGGAGGGCGTCCGGCCAGGCCGGGCGGAGGGGCGGCCCGGCACGGCCCAGGGGGGAAGTGGCCGTGCGGGTGCCTTTTTTGAGGGTGCGTCATCGGGCAGTGAAGTGCCCGCACTGGACAGAGCGTCCGGGAAACGGCTGGATCCGGCGCCACGGATCTGGGGGGAGCCAGGGAGAGTTGTAGACCTGAGGGTCAGTCAACGTCAAGGTTTTCTACCGGAGTTGCTGAGCGCGACGAGGCTCCTATGGCAGCTGGGAGCCCTCTTGCCCCACAGTCGTCGCATAATCAACACTCTTTTCCCACAACTTGCTTGACCTCTAAATGTAACCCCCGGTAACTTCCTCGTTGGCTACTGACGCGTAACGAGAAAGCCCTTGCACCCGCCGGGAGTTGCGAGGAGTCGTGCGCCCGGTTCCGCTGTCCGCGCCAGGACAACGTGCGCCACTGAAGCCCAACCGCATTGACTATGCCCACGGGAGCAGAACATGGCCTCGTCCTCGGACGTCAACTCGTCCGCCGGCAACACCCCAGAGAACCCGGGAAGCGGTTCCGCACCAACACTCACCGAAGCCTCCGCAGTGCCCGCCAGACGCGGGCGGGTCCGGGCGCGGCGGGCCTCGGTCATGGCGGTGCCGGCCGCCCTGGTCGCCGCGACGCTCGCGGTCCTGACGGCCGAGGGGGCGCTGGGTGTGCAGTTCGCCATCTCCGGCATGCCGTTCACGGTCACCGCGACCGAGCTCAACGGCACCGGCTTCGAACAGTTCGGCGGCCTCGACCAGATGGCGCCGGGCAGCCCCAACGAGGGCGACACCGGTGGCCAGGTACTGGTCATCACGTCCGCGATCAAGAACGCGACGCTCACCAAGCTGTGTCAGAGCGTCGACCTCGGCGGCACCAACCTGCTGATCACCGCGGGCGGCGGCAAGGAAAAGGTCTCGGCCAGCGACCTGACCACCGACTCCACCGAGCTGTCCGGTGACGCCGCCTTCAACAACATCGAGATCGGCAACGACGCCAGCACCCTCACCAAGGCCGGCGTCAAGGGCCCGATCGGCGTGTTCAGCCAGCAGGCCGACACCGTGCACATCGGTAACCTGCGGCAGACCAACTACGCCACCACGGCAGGCGTCTTCAAGCTGCCCGGCCTGAAGCTCGGCTTCGGCAGCAAGGGCTGCTGATGTCCGAGGTGCCACAGCAGGGCATGCGGTCCGCCTTCCGGCGCTGGCGGGCCGCCCGTCCCTTCCCGGGCGGGCTGCTGCTCACCCTGGGCGGTGCGTGGATCCTGCTCACCGAGAAGGCGTCGTTGAAGGTCGTCCTGCACATCGGGATGCAGGGCCTGGCCGGCTATCTCCTGCCGACCCTGATGTTCGTGCTCGGGCTGCTGATCCTGTTCAGCCCGGCGCAACGGCTCTTCTACTCGATCGTCGGCGTCCTGCTGTCCCTGGGCACCTGGGTCACCTCGAATCTGGGCGGCTTCTTCATCGGCCTCCTGCTGGGGGTCGTGGGCAGCTGCCTGACCTTCGGCTGGCTGCCCGACCAGGAGCCGCGCCGCAGCCGGCGGCAGCGGCGCAAGGAGGCCCGTGAGGCGAAGGCGCTCCAGGAGCAGCCCGCCTAGGGGCCGTTCCCTCGCCGGCCGGGAGGTCGGCGCCGAAAGGCCGGCGAGGGAATCACCCAGCCGACTCAACTGAGCTTGGTTAGAAGCGAGATGAGTGCGGGAAGGGAGGTGCATGGAGAAAGACGTCGACACCGGGAGCGCGCACTCCGCGCGGATCTACGACTACATCATCGGCGGCAGCGACCACTACCCGGCGGACCGCGAGGCGGGCGACGCCATGTGCCGCGAGTGGCCCGCGCTGCCGGTCCACATGCGGGCCAACCGCGACTTCATGAACCGCGCGGTACGCCACCTCGCCCAGGAGGCGGGGATACGCCAGTTCCTCGACGTCGGCACCGGCATCCCGACCTCCCCCAACATCCACGAGATCGCCCAGTCGGTGTCCCCGGACTCCCGGGTCGTCTACGTCGACAGCGACCCCCTCGTCCTCGCGCTCTCCCAGGGCCTGTTGAACAGCACGCCCGAGGGCGCGACGGCGTACGTCGAGGCGGACATGCGCGATCCGGCGAGCATCCTGGACGCCCCGGAGCTGCGGGCGACCCTCGACCTGACGCGGCCGGTGGCCCTGACGGTCATCGCCATCGTGCACTTCATGATGGACGAGGACGACGCCGTGGGGATCGTCCGCCGGCTGCTCGACCCGCTGCCCTCCGGCAGTCACCTGGCGATGTCCATCGGCACCGCCGAGTTCGCGCCGGACGAGGTGGGCCGGGTCGCCCGCGAGTACGCGGCCCGCGGCATGCCGATGCGGCTGCGGACGTTCGCCGAGGCCGAGGAGTTCTTCACCGGACTGGAGCTCGTGGAGCCGGGGATCGTGCAGGTCCACAAGTGGCGTCCGGACGGGACCGGCACCGAGGTGATCCGGGACGCGGACATCGCGATGTACGGGGTGGTGGCACGCAAACCGTGAGGGGGTCGAGGCGGTGCCCGGTGGACGGCCGGCACCCTGTTCCGCAACCCGGCAGGCACCACCCTCGGCGTTCCCGCTCGCAGCGGACCATCACGATGCGGCACCGACAACTCAGGGCGAGCGGTTGTTCACTTGACTACCGGCGGTCACACACGGTTGGCTCCAGGCCAGTGAAGGTGCAAGGGGACGGCGCGCAGGCGATCCGGCCTCACTTTCGCGTTCCACTTGCTCGGCCGCACAGCGAGGTGCTCCCTCCATGAACACTCCTCCCCCGCATCAGGTTTCCGCCGGATCCGTTCGTGGGGCCGCCGCGGTCGCCGTGGTCTGTCTGCTCCTCGCCGGCTGTTCCGGTTCCGGTTCCGGCGGCGAACGGCTCGACGCGGACACGGCGGGCAAGGCGGACTCCTCGGGGCTCCGGGTCGCCCTGGTCACCCACGGGGCCGAGGGCGACGCATTCTGGCAGCTCGTGCAGAAGGGCGCCCGGGCCGCGGCCGCCAAGGACGGTATCCAGCTGACGTACGGGAACGACTCCGACCCGGCCGGGCAGGCCGCACTGGTGCGGGACGCGATCCGCGACAAGGTCGACGGCATCGCGCTGACCCTGGCCAAGCCGCAGGCGATGCAGGGCCCGGTCGCCGAGGCGAAGGCCGCGGGCATCCCGGTGGTCGGTCTCAACTCGGGTATCGACGCCTGGCGGTCGGCCGGGCTCCTGGGGTACTTCGGCCAGGACGAGAGCCTCGCGGGCCGGGCCGTCGGGGACAAGCTGGACGAGCTCAAGGCCAAGCACACCCTGTGCGTCATCCACGAGCGGGGCAACGTCGCCCTGGAGGCGCGCTGCGCCGGCGTGAAGAAGACGTTCGACGGCGAGACCGACATGCTCTACGTCGAGGGCACCGACATGGACGCGGTGAACGCGGCCGTCACGGCCAGGCTCCGGCAGGACCCCACCATCGACGAAGTGGTCATGATGGGCGCACAGTTCGCGCTGAGCGCGGTCAAGTCGGTGCAGGCCGCGGGAAGTCGTGCCGCGGTGTCCACCTTCGATCTGGACAAGAACCTGGTCAAGGCCGTGCGCAGCGGGGACGTACAGTTCGCGGTGGACCAACAGCCGTATCTCCAGGGATACCTCGCGGTGGACTCCCTGTGGCTGTACAGAACCAACGGCAACACCAGCGGCGGGGGTGTGGCGCCCGTGCTGACCGGTCCCGCGTTCGTCACCAGGTCGAACGTCGCCGCTGTCGCCCGGTACGCCGCGGCCGGAACCCGCTGACCTGTCACCCGCGGGCCCCGGTCACTCCCCTCCCCCGTTCCCCGCCGATCGCCCAAGGACGGCCATGTCTCGACGGACAGGTGCCCGGCGCCGCCGCCTCGGTTCCATACGTCTCTCCCTCATCCTGCTGGCGCTGGTCCCGAGCGTGACCCTCGCCGCCATGTGGGGCCTGACGACGACACAGACGTTCTCCGAGGGACTCCAGCTGCGCTCGCAGACGGAACTGAGCAGGTCGACCGGTGCGATGGGCACCGACGCCACCCTCGCGCTGCAGAACGAACGCGGTCTGTCGGCGGCCTGGCTGGCCGCCGAGCCCGGCGCCCGGGCCGCCCTGGTGCAGGCCCGCCGGGAGACGGACGTGGCGGTCGCCAGACTCGTCGGCCGCTCGGAGGAGATCCAGCAGGCCCCGTCCCGGATCGCGGACCGGCTGTACTCGGTCGTCGGCTCCGTGGGCAGCCTGGAGTACTACCGGAGCCAGATCGACGACCCCGGTGACATCACCGCCAAGCAGGCGCTGGACCAGTACACCGCGATCATCGACGACCAGATCCACGCCTTCCAGGAGCTCTCCCAGGTCGACGACGGCGACCTCACCTCGCAGGCGGGCCCGCTGGTCGCGCTGGAGCACGCCGCCGAGCTGGTCTCCCAGGAGGACGCGCTGCTCGTGCTGGCCTGGCCGAACGGATATCTGGCGGAGAAGGACTGGAAGTCGTTCGCCGAGGCGGTCAGCACGCGCCGCTGGATCGTCCAGGACCAGATCATCCCCAACCTGCGCGGCCCCGCGAAGGCACAGACCGAGGCCATCCTGCAGAGCAAGGAGTGGCAGGCCCTGGAGGCCGTCGAGGACGACGTGCTCGCCGCCCGGCCGGCCGGCGAGGCCAGGCGGGTCGCCCTGCCCAACGAACGGCAGCGCTGGCTCACCGCCATGAGCACGGTCTCCGACCGGTACGGGAAGCTGATCCAGGAGCAGACGTCGGGCCTGCTCACCCGCAGCGCCGACCAGGCCGACGGACTGCTCCTGAAGGCGGCCGCGCTCAGCGCGGGCGGACTGGTCGCCCTGCTGGTGTGTGTCGGCATGTCCTGGCGGATCACCCGCTCGCTGTCCCGGCGGCTGCGGGGCCTCAGGCAGGCCACGCTCGGCCTGGCCGAGGAGCGGCTGCCGGACGTGGTGCGCCGGCTGGACAAGGGCGAGACCGTCGACGTGGACCTGGCGGCGCCTCCGCTGGACTACGGCCGGGACGAACTCGGCGAGGTGGCGCAGGCGTTCAACACCGCGCAGCGCACCGCGGTGCTGACCGCGGTCGAACTCGCCGACACCCGGCGCGGCTTCCAGAAGGTGATCCTCGGGATCGCCCGGCAGAGCCAGAACCTGGTCAACCTCCAGCTCAGCCAGCTGGACGCGCTGGAGCGCGAGCACCAGGACCCCGACGTCCTCAAGGGCCTGTACGAACTGGACTCCACGGCCAGCCAGTTGCGCCGCTACGAGGAGAACCTCGTCATCATCAGCGGTGAGCAGCCGCGGCGCAGCTGGACCGAGCCGGTCGCGCTGATCGACATTCTGCGCAGCGCGGTCGGCGAGGTCGCCGAGTACCGGCGGGTGGAGGTGCACACCGACGAGGAGGTGTGCCTCGCCCCGCCCGCGGTGGCGGACGTGATCCATCTGCTGGCCGAGCTCATCGACAACGCCACCGTGTACTCGCCGTCCCCGAGCCCCGTCGGGGTGCGGGCCGCGATGGTGGCCAAGGGGCTGGCCGTCGAGGTCGAGGACCGGGGCCTGGGCATGTCCGAGGAGGACTACGCCTCCCTGAACGCCCAGTTGGCCGGGCCGTCGAAGTTCGACGTGGTGGCGCTGGCGGACGACCTGCGGCTCGGCATGTTCGTGATCTCGCGGCTCGCCCACCGGCACGGCATCGCCGTCACACTGCGCTCCTCGCCGTACGGCGGCACCACGGCCATCGTGCTCATCCCGCACGACGTCGTGGCGCCCGAGGCCGAGGCCTCGGGGAACGCGGGGCCCGCGCAACGCACCACGGACACCGCGGGCGCGCCGGACGCCGAGTCGGCGCGGTCCGGGCCGCCGCCCGCCCGGACGGTACGGCCGCTGCCCGCCGCGCGGACCGCCCCCGCCCCCGTTCCCGAACCCGCCGCCGCCCGGACCCCCCGCGCCGACGGCCTCGTCCCGCTGCCCCGCCGGGTGCCGCAGACCAGTCTGGTCGAGGAACTCCGGGAGGACGCGGTGCCCATCGTCGATGACGGCCTCGACGACTTCACCGCGGAACGCGCCGCCTCCTCGCTCTCCTGCTTCCAGAGCGGAACGCTCCGCGCCCGGGACGAGGACGAGGCGGAGGACAAGGCCGAGAACGACGAGGCCGAGCGGGCGCCGCACGCCGAGGACACGGCCGTACCCGCCGTGCCGAAGGTCCTCTCCCCGGAACCGGCCGGCACTTCGACTCCCCACCCCGACCGCCGATGAAGGACACCACCATGACACGCCCCACTCCCGCCACCGACACCCAACTGGACCAGTTGCTCACCGGTCTCGCGGACCGGGTCGCCGACGTGAACCACGCCGTGGTGCTCTCCGAGGACGGACTGGTCGTCAGCCGGTCCACCGGGTTCGTGCGCGACGACGCCGAGCGGCTGGCGGCGACCGCGTCCGGGCTGATGAGCCTCAGCAAGGGCGTCAGCATGGACTTCCGGGGCGGCCCGGTGCGCCAGGCCCTCATCGAGATGGCCAACAGCTACCTGATCCTGACCTCCGCGGGGCCCGGCGCCCATCTCGTGGTGCTGACCGGGCCGAACGCGGACGTCGGTGTGGTGGCGTACCAGATGAACATGCTGGTGAAGAAGATCGGCGAGCACCTCAGCGCGGCGCCGCGGGCGCATGTGGGCCCAGCGACCGCCGCCGGCGAGTGAGGTGAGCGGAAGCGACGCGGCGGGCCGGCTGGTACGGCCTTTCGCCCTGACCGGCGGCCGGACGCGGCCCAGCCGCGCCGACTTCACCCTCATCACGACGGTGACCGCGGTGGATCCGCCGCCGGAGCGGGCGCCGAGACCGCAGCCCGAGCAGGCCCGGATCCTGCGCCGGTGCGTGCGGCCGGTCGCGGTGGCGGAGCTGGCCGCGCTGCTGGACCTCTCGGTGAGCGTGGTCGTGATCATGCTCTGCGATCTGCTGGAGGCCGGGCTGATCACCGCCCATCCGCCGCATCCCGTCTCCCGTAGCCCGGAACTGGACATGGACCTGCTGCAGAAAGTGAGGGACGGCCTTGGCCGGCTCTGATCCCGCCGCCCGGGCGGCGCCCGACGCCTCCGTCGGGCCGGACGCACCCGTGGTGCCGGACACCGTCAAGATCCTGATCGCCGGAGGGTTCGGCGTCGGGAAGACCACGATGGTCGGTTCGGTCAGCGAGATCGTTCCGCTGCGCACCGAGGAACGCCTGACGGTGGCGGGCATGGACGTGGACGACCTCGCCGGCATCG
Source organism: Streptomyces sp. NPDC032822 (assembly GCF_055578825.1). Classification (NCBI taxonomy): domain Bacteria; kingdom Bacillati; phylum Actinomycetota; class Actinomycetes; order Kitasatosporales; family Streptomycetaceae; genus Streptomyces; species Streptomyces sp. NPDC032822. Next base: position 351,481 of record NZ_JBVIOL010000005.1, read on the forward strand.
AGCAGAAGGCGGCCACGACCGTGGCGCTGGACTTCGGCCGGATCACCATCAGCGACCGGCTGGTGCTGTATCTGTTCGGCACGCCGGGCCAGCAGCGGTTCTGGTTCATGTGGAACGACCTGGCCGTGGGCGCGCTGGGCGCCGTGGTGCTGATCGACGTGCGCCGGCCGGAGTCGAGCTTCGCCGCCGTCGACTTCTTCGAGCGCCGGGGCATCCCGTTCGTGGTGGGGGTCAACGGCTTCCACGGCGAGCATCCGTATCCGCCGGAGGAGATCCGGGAGTCCCTGGCGCTGCCGAAGCACGTCCCGGTGCTGCTGTGCGACGCGCGGGAGCGCGGGTCGAGCCGGGACGTGCTGATCGCGCTCCTGGACCGGCTGATCTCGGAGGCCGGCGGGGGCTCCGCCGCTCAGCTCACTCGTCCGGTCCGGTGAGCGCCTGGTCGGAGGGCGCGACCAGCCGGGCGGTGAGGTCCGGTTCGGGCATCTCCGGGTCGAAGGGGAACATCGGCCGGCGGATGCGGTGGTGGCCCAGACGGGTCAGCTCCTGGTCGACGCCGCCCGGGGTGAGCGCCATCCTCCAGTCGGCGGACATCGCCAACAGCTCGGGCTCCAGACAGCCGATCTTCACGATCACGATGTCGGCCGTACGGGGGTCCAGTTCCAGGTCGGTGAAGTCGTGTTCGTGGTGGTACGGCTTCCTCAGCCGGGTCAGGACCACATACACGCTCCCCACCCGCAGCACGGCCTCGACCTCCGCGTCCCGGTCGCCGCGGCGGACCGAGTGGACCACTCCGGTCAGGGTGAGCGGTCCGGCGTGCCGGTCGTCGACCTCCGCGCCCGCGGTGACCGTGACGCTCGCGCCGACGCCGGCCGCGACCGCGGTGTCGACGGCGGCGGGGCCCGGCAGTGAGGCGTAGAGGACCGTGGGGCCGGCCGGGTCCTTGAACTCCGGGCGTTCCAGGACCTGTCGGAGTCCCCAGGTGACGTCTCCGGCGCCGCCCGCGGTCGGGTTGTCGCCGGTGTCGCTGACGAAGCAGGGGCGGGCGGTGGAGGCGAGGGCCGCGTCGAGACACTCGTCCAGGGGGGCGGTCGGGGCGACGAAGTCGAAGGTGTGGCGGGCCTTCCAGAAGCCTCCGGCCAGGCGTTCGGCGCCGGAGGCGACCGCCTGCGCGTCATGGCCCGTGACGACGACGGCGGCCCGGTTGCGGGGTTCGTCGGCCCACGCGTAGCCCACCCAGATCGCCGCGTCCGTCACCCCGGCCGCCGCCTCGACCTCCTCGACGGCCGCGTACACGCTCTTTGCGGGTTCGCTACGGGTCGAGGTCTGCTCGCCGGTCAGCAGCACCGGCACCGGGATCCAGGCCTTGAAGGGGCGGGGCGCGCCGCTCGCCAGCAGGTCCACGAGGTTGCGGGCGGCGCGCTCCTTGGTGTCCATGGCGTCCTCGTGCGGGGCCATGCGGTAGCAGGTGATCAGGTCGCTCTGGTGGACGAGTTCGCGGGAGACGTTGCCGTGCAGGTCCATGGAGGTGGACACGGTGACGTGCGGGCCGACCACCTCCCGGATGCGCTGGAGGAGTTGGGCCTCGGCGTCGTCCAGGCCCTCCACCGTCATCGCGCCGTGGATGTCGTACCAGAGGCCGTCGATCGGGCCCAGTTCGCCGAGCCGGTTGAGGAGTTCGGCGGCCAGCTCGGCGTACGCGGCTCCGCTCACCGTGCCGCCGGGCAGGGCCTTGCCGACCAGGGCGCCGCGCCAGTCGGCGGCGGCGCGCAGCGGCTGCCCGGGGGCGAGGAAGGGGTAGCGGGTCAGGACGTCCGGGCCGCGCTGCGGGTGGAAGGCCGGGGCCTCGGTGCGGGCCGGGGAGAAGGTGGAGGACTCGATGCCGAGTCCGGCGACGGCGATGACGGGACGGGATTCCGGCATGGGTGCTCCAGACGTCGGCGAAAGGTCAAGCGTGACGGTCCGGGGCCCAGGTGTGGTTGCCGCCGGATGAGGGGTGATTACCGGGAGGTGAAAGGTGTGCGCCGGTGACCTTCTCCAGGGTGTGCGCGAGCGCCTGTCGCAGCGCGAACCGGCCCGCGCCCACCGGGCCGGCGTCGGCGCCGAGGCCGGCCCGCTCGATGAACGGGTGCTGGGTGACCAGCGGAGGGCAGCCCTCGTGGAGCTGGCTGCGGACGGCGGCGCCGAACGGTTCCAGGGTGGGGAGGATGCCCCCCGAGGTCCACGGCGTCGGGGTTGAGGAAGTTGACGTCGGCGGCGAGCACCTGACCGAGGTGGCGGTCGGCCCGGCGGACCGCGCGGGTCGCGCCTCGGGGTCGGCGTAGCGGGCGAGCCGTACGACGTCCTCGGCGGACGTCACGGGCGGGCCGCGCTCGCCCAGGATGCGGACCGGGGCGGCACCGGAGGCGACGGTCTCCAGGCAGCCGGTGTTGCCGCGGGAGCAGGGCGTGTCGTGGGCGGCGACGGCGGGCGGGCGGGCGGAACTCGGTGGGACGCGCCCGGACGCCTCCGGCCTCGGGTGCCGGTGACGCCATGTTCCGCCTCGGCCGCCCAGGCACCGTCTCGGTACCGGCGGGGGCTACAACTCCGCGAGAACCGGCGGCGGTTAGGTCGACGCCGTCATCTCGCCGTGCGGCGGGCGGTCCCCGGCACGGGACGGAGGGGCGGCGGCTGCCACCGTGAAGGCGGGCCGGATGCCGGAGCCGCCGACGAGTGACCGGCCTGCGCGCACGGCGGGCATCGCGCGGAACTGGCGGGCCGGGAGCAGGGTGCCACCGCCGCCCGCGTGGCTGCCGCGGACCGTGCCCGGCCTCGCCCGCCGCGTCGACTCTCGCCGAGCGCCGAGCGCCGAGCCCCGGGCGCCGACGTCGGTGCCGTGGCCGCAGCGGCGGCCGACGGTGGCGCGCGGTGCGCCGGGAGCGCCGGGCGAGGGCGTGTACCCCGGGCGCGATGGCGGGCAGGGAGCTGCGGTCGGCGAGCCGTACCGGGGTGCCGATGTCGAGCGTCGTTGCGTCGAGGACGGCGTGGGTGCCCTCGGTGCCGCAGGGCACCCACGCCGGTCCGTCGGCTGTCACGTCCAGGTGGGACGTCAGTTCAGGCCGACCGACTTCAGCCAGGCCTGGGCCACGTCGAGCGGGTCCTTGTTCTCCAGCTGGACCTGGGAGTCCATGTCGAGGAGTGCCTTGGTGTCCAGCTTGGCCGAGACCTCGTTGAGGGCGGCCACGCCCTCCTGGGAGAGGCCGGACTTGTAGACCAGCGGGGTCACGTTCGCGAAGCCGAAGAGGTTCTTCGGGTCCTTGAGGACGACGAACTTCTCCTTGACGATGGTCGGGTCCGTGGTGAAGATGTCCGCGGCCTGCACGGTGTTCTTCGTCAGGGCCGCCTGGGTGAGCGGGCCGCCGGCGTCGAGGGCCTTGAACGACTTGAACTCCAGGCCGTACGCGGACTTCAGGCCGAGCAGACCCTGCTGCCGGGTCTGGAACTCCGGCGAGCCGCCGATGACCAGGTCCGGTGCGATGTCCTTGAGGTCCGCGAGCGTGGACTCGGCGGTCAGGCTGTACTTCTTCGCGGTCTCCGCGTTGATGCTGACGGAGTCCTTGTCCTCGGCGGGCGCCGACTCCAGCAGCGTCAGCTTCGAGTCGAGCTTGGCCTTCGCGGCGGCGTTCACCGCCTCGGCGGACTTCTGCTCCGCCTTCGCGTCCAGGTAGGCGAGCAGCGAGCCGTTGTACTCCGGCAGGACGGTGATGGAGCCGTTCTTCAGCAGGCCGTAAGTGGTCTCGCGGCTGCCGATGTTGGGCTTGTAGGTGACCTTGAGGCCCTTGGCCTTGAGTGCCTCGCCGTAGATGTCGGCGAGCAGGATGCTCTCGGCGAAGTTGTTGGAACCGACGACGACGGTGTTGCCGTCCGCCTTGTCCCCGGCGAGCGGGTCCGACGGGTCGTCGGAGGAGGAACAGCCCGCGAGCAGGGCCGTGGCGGCGGCGAGCGCGAGGGCGGCCGTGCCGGGGTGCGTCCTGAAGGACCTGCTGTGTGCGGTGGTAAAAGTCACGATTCCCGTTCCGGACTCTGGGGGGTGTGCTCGGGGGATGGTGGTTCGGAAGCTCCGCGTCGAGAGCTCCACGTCGAGCAACTCTGCTTCGACGCTCCGCTTCGGAAGCTGCTCCACTGATCCAATCCAGCCGCTTCTTGGTCAGTCAAGACCAGACTGGTCACCAATTGGCCTCAATGCGTGACCTGTTGTGAAGGCATCATGAACGTAACGACACCGAACCCGCCTAAGCGGAGCGGGTCGTAATGGATTCTTGACTCAGTGTGGCGCGAACCCCTGTACGAAGAGGCTGTAGTCTCGCCGAAGTTGGCGCCGGTCACCGTGGCGGGCGGGGTGTTCACGCAGGCTGAAGGCCCCCTGGCCCACCGGTTCGCAAACGATCAGAGACGGTCATGAAGGAGGCCTGGTGTCCACGAACGAGCCCCGGGGTGGCGTTCGGGGGTTCGCCGACCGCTGGCCGTTCCGCCGCAAGCTCAACGTCCTCGTGGGCGTTCCGCTCGGCGTGGTCGCGGCGTTGCTCTCGTACCTGATCGCCGACCAGGTGGGACAGGCGAGCGACGCGGACTCGGCGGCCCGGCTGGTGCGGGACAGCGCGCAGGTCGCGGAGCTGGTCGACCGGGTGGAGACGGAGCATCAGCAGGCCATCCTGCTGTCGGTGCGCTTCGAGTCGGCCGACGGCGGTGCCGCGCCGGTGCCGGCCGCCTACCGCAAGGCGCAGGCCGCGGTGGACACCCAGGTGGAGAAGGTCCGCGAGACCTTCGGGGACCGGCTGCCCGACACCGAGGCGCAGGCCCTGAAGGAGATCAACGGTCTCGGCAGCCTGCGGGACACCATCGAGCAGGGCTATCTGCCCGCCGACAACATCGACCCCGCCTACACCAACGCCTCCCAGGGGCTGATCGACGGCCTCGGCCTCGACCGCAACGCGGCCCTCGCCGCCACCTTCACCGGCAACCTGCTGGACTCCCTGCTGCGCGCCGACGCCGCGCACAGCGCGTTCGAGACGGCCGTGTTCTCCGCGCGGACCGGTGACAGCAACGCCCTCATCGAGTTCATCGGCGCGGTCGGCACCTACGAGCTGTACACCCACCAGGCGACCCGCTTCGCCCGGTTCGCCACCGAGGCGCAGACCGACGAACTCGGCGGCATCGAGCACAACAGCTCGCAGGCGGCCATCGGCCAGCACTACGCCGAGCTGCAGATCGACCCCAGCAACCTCCAGGCCGGTACGCCCGCGAAGATTCACCGGGCGTTCACCGAGGCCCTGGAGTCCTACCCCGAGTACCGCGAGCAGGCCGAGATCCGGCTGCAGATCACCTCCTCGCTGATCGGCCAGATCGCCGACCGGGCCGACGACGCCTCCACCGAGGCCACCTGGCGCGCGATCCTGCTGCTGGGCATCGCGCTCTTCCTCTTCGCCGTGTGGATCGCCTTCGCGGTGCTGGTGCGCCGCTCGGTGGTCCGGCCGGTACAGGCCCTCACCGGTGCCGCCCGCGAGGTCGCCGACGTCGCCGGCCGGGAACTGGCCCGCGTCGCCGACGAGGACACCGACGACGACGGACCGATCCGGCTGCGCGAGATCCCGGTCACCGCGAAGGACGAGATCGGCGACCTCGCCGACGCCTTCAACCACGTCCAGACCACCGCGTCCGCGCTGCTGGAACGCCAGGTGCTCAGCCGCCGCAACGTCGCCGAGATGTTCGGCAACGTCGGCCGCCGCGTCAGCAACCTGACCGCGCGCCAGCTGGCCCTGATCGACGCGGTCGAGCGCGGCGAGACCGACCCCGCCCTCCTGGAGCGGCTGTACAGCATCGACCACATCGCGGTCCGCCTGCGCCGCAACGCCGACAGCCTGATGCTGCTCGCCGGTATCCGCGAGACCGTCCTCGACTCCGGGCCGCTCGCGCTGACCAACGTCGTACGGGTCGCGCTCGGCCAGATCGAGGGCTTCCAGCGGGTGCGGCTGAGCGCCGGCACCGAGGTCATGGTCGAGCCCGACATCATCGGCGACCTCACCCTGATGGTGGCCGAACTCGTCGAGAACGCCGTGTCGTTCTCCCCCGCGGGCAGCCCGGTCGAGGTGACCGTCCGGGAGGGCGCCGAGGGCGCGCTCGTCGTCGTCGCCGACCACGGGCTCGGCATGAGCGCCGAGCGGCTCGCCGAGGAGAACGCCCGCCTGATCCGCCGCGAACGCCTCGACCTCGTCCCGACGAAGGTGCTCGGCCTGTTCGTGGTCGGCACCCTGGCCCGCCGCTGGGAGGTGTCCGTCACCCTGTCCCGCACACCGGGCGGCGGTGTCACCGCCGAGGTGACGATCCCGTCGTCGCTGCTGCTGACGATGAGCCCGATGGCCATCGCCACCGGCGGCGCCGGTGCGGCGACCGGTGCGGGCTCGGGAGCGGGTTCGGTTTCGGTTTCGGGCCCCGGCCGGGGTGTGGTGATGGGCTCGGGTCCGGTCCCCGCGGCCAGGGCCCAGGAGCCGGTACGCCCCACCCGCGCCGCCTCCCCGACCGGCTCCTCCGCCAACGGCTCCTCCCCGGCCCCTCATGACGGGGAGCCCACCCCGCTCCCCCGCCGGGTGCCCCAGCGCGACCCCGCGCCGGGCCGCGAGTCGGCCGCCGACGCCCCCTTCATCCCCAAGGCCCGTACCGGCGGGGCCACTGTGTCCGACCGGCCCGCCGACGCCGTCCCGGCCGACGCCGAAGCCGGTGCCGGCGACCCCGCCGACAGCCGCCCGCTGCGTCGTCGGGTCCGTGGCGCCACACTCCGTACGACGTTCGGGACCGATCCCGACCAGCAGGCCGCCCGCCGGGCCGCGCCGCGCGCCCTCGACGCGGACGCCGTACGCGACTCCCTCGACGAGTTCGAGGCGGCCGTCGAGCGCGCCCACCGCGACAGCGGAACCCACCCACTTCCCCCGGCCGGCAACGACGCCGTGACCACCACCCCCGATCCCGCATCCCACCCCCCGCACGACCAGAACCACTCCCCGGAAGGAGCGGAGCAGTGAGCACGTCGACAGGTGACACTCCGACGGGAGGCACCACGCCGGCCGAACTGCAGGCCGCCGCAGCCGACTTCACCTGGCTGTTGAATCGTTTCGCGACCGAGACGGCGGGCGTCGTCGACGCCATCGCCGTGTCGTCCGACGGCCTGCTCATCGCCGTGTCCGAGCTGCGCGAGCACGCCGACTCCGAGCGCCTGGCGGCGATCGTCTCCGGCATCACCAGCCTGGCCGCCGGAGCCTCCGGCAACTACGGCCTCGGCGGCCTCAACAAGGTCATCATCGACCTGGAGGGCGGGCACGTCCTGGTCTCCGCCGTCGGCAGCGGCGCCGTTCTCGGCGTCGTCACCGACAAGGAGGCCAAGCTCGGCAACATCGCCTACGAGATGACGCTGTTCGCCAACCGTGCGGGCAGCGCGCTCAATCCCCAGCTGGTGCTCGAACTCAAGAACAACGTCGGCGCCGCGTCGCGGCGCTGACCGGGCGCCCGCCCGGCCTAGGAGGAAGAACCACCCATGGCGGACGGCCGCACTCCCAGCAGTGCCGGCGGGGACGGCATCACGCCCCCGGGCCCGGACCCGGTCGGCCCCGTCCCCGCCGTACGGCCGTTCCTGGTCACCGCCGGCCGGGTGGCACCCAGCCCCAGCGGCCGGACGATGCCCGTCGAGACCCAGGTGGTGGCCACCGCCGAGGGACTCGCCGAGCTCGACCGGCTCTCCTTCGAACAGCACGACATCGTCGCCGAATGCCGTCGGCCGCAGTCCATCGCGGAGATCGCGGCCCGGCTGCGACTGCACCTGAACGTCGTCCGGATCCTCTCCGAGGACCTGCGCGTGGCGGGGCAGTTGACGGTGCACGTGCCCGACTCCGGCGTCACCCACGACGCATCCGTCCTGCGAAGGGTTATCGATGGCCTGCGGGCCATCCCCGACTCCCGAGGGGTTCTCCGTGACACCGACTGAACCGGCCACCCTCCCCGGGGCCGCGCAGGTCCCGGCCGAACGACCACCGCTGCCGGTCAAGATGGTGATCGCGGGCGGGTTCGGGGTCGGCAAGACCACCGCCGTCGGTTCGATCTCCGAGATCGAGCCGCTCACCACCGAGGCCGCGATCACCGAGGTCGCGGCGGGCGTGGACGACCTCAGCCACACCCCGCAGAAGACCACCACCACGGTCGCGATGGACTTCGGCTGCATCACCATCGACCCGACCCTGAAGCTGTACCTGTTCGGCACGCCCGGCCAGGAGCGGTTCGGGTTCATGTGGGACGACCTCGTCGAGGGCGCGATCGGCGGGCTGGTCATCGTGGACACCCGCCGGCTCGACGACTGTTACGCGGCCGTCGACTACTTCGAGCACAAGCAGATCCCGTTCGCGGTGGCCGTCAACGCCTTCGACGGGACCGTGGAGCACACCATGGACGAGGTCCGCTGGGCGCTCGACGTCAACGACCGTGTCCCGGTGGTGGTGTTCGACGCCCGCGAGCGCGGATCGGTCCGCGACGCGCTGCTCGTCGTACTGGAACAGGCACTGGCCCGCACCCAGGGCTGACCCGAACAGAGCTGAACAAGCAAGGCTGAACAAGCAGGACTTACACGAGCAAGGGCCCGGGAGACCACACCTCTCCCGGGCCCTTCGCGTCGGTCGATCCCGTCCGGTGGCTCCGTTCGGTGACCCCGTCCGGTGACTCCGTCGGGCTGCCGCCGCTCAGTTGCTGCCGCGTACCCCGGCGGACACCGTGATCCGGTTCACCGCCCAGAACACCGCGAGCGTGACGAGCGCCAGCCCGGCGACCAGGGTGGCGCCGCCCACGACCTTCTCGTAGTTGCGCTGGTAGAGCCCGTCGACGATGTACCGGCCGAGGCCGCCGAGCGAGACGTACGCGGCGATGGTGGCCGTGGAGACGATCTGGATGGCCGCGGAGCGCAGCCCGCTGAGGATCAGTGGGAGCGCCGCGGGCAGTTCGACCTGGAAGAGGACTCCGGCCTCGCTCATGCCCATGCCGCGGGCGGCGTCCACCGGTGAGGGGTCGACGGAGCGCATCGCCTCGTAGGTGGTGACCAGGATCGGCGGGACGGCGAGGACGACCAGCGGGATCATCACGTTCACCAGGCCGAAGCCCAGGCTCAGGGTCATCAGCACCAGCAGGCCGAAGGTGGGCAGGGCCCGTCCGGCGGTGGCGATCAGGGAGAGGGCGTTGCCGCCGCGCCCGTAGTGGCCGGTGACCAGCCCGACCGGCAGTCCGATCGCGGCGGCCAGGGCGAGCGCCTCCAGGGTGTACTGGAGGTGCTCCCCCAGACGCGTGGGGATGCCGTCGTAGCCGTGCCAGTGGGCGCTGTCGCTGAAGAAGGCGTTGATGAAGTTGACCAGGTTCACCGGGCTGCGTCCTCCAGGGCGAGGGCGGCCGGGTCGGGCCGGTCGGCCTTCGGTTTCGTGTGCGCCCGGCGCGGCATCCACGGCGTCAACAGGAGCCGTACGCCCACCAGGAGGACGTCGGCGAGGATCGCCAGGACGGCCATGGTGAGCACGGCGTTCACGGCGAGTTCGGGCCGGTTGTAGATGGTCGCGTCGTTGAGCAGGTTGCCGAGGGCGCCCTGGTTGCCGATGAGGGTGCCGACGCTGACGAGGCTGATGCTCGACACGGTCGCCACCCGCAGCCCCGCGATGATCGCGGGCACCGCGATCGGCAACTGGACCTGGACGTACCGGCGTACGGGCCCGAAGCCCATGGCGGTGGCGGCGGCGAGGGTCTCCTGCGGGACCGAGCGGACGCCGTCGACGATCGCCGGGACCAGGACGACGAGACTGTAGACGGTGAGCGGGATCATCACCGTGAGCTCGGTCTGGCCGGTGTAGTCGATGAGGAGGACGAAGAAGGCCAGCGAGGGGATGGCGTACAGCACGGTCGTCACCCACAGCACCGGCGGGTACAACCAGCGGAAGCGCACGCACAGTTGGGCCAGCGGCAGCGAGACCAGCAGTCCGGCGAGGACCGGCAGCAGGGCCTCGCGCACATGCAGCCCGATGAGACCGAGCCAGCTGTGCTGGAGGTCGCTGGGGATGTCGAAGAACCCGTTCATCGATCGGCCTTCGTGGACGTCGCGGCCTTCGTGGCCGCGCTCTCCGCACGGCCTTGTGCGTGGGCGCCGCGGATCGCCTCGCCGATGGTCTGCTGGGAGACGACCCCGGCCGCGCGGCCCTCGCCGTCCACGGCGACGGCCCAGCCGGTGGGCGAGAGCACCGCGCAGTCGAGGGCGGCCCGCAGCGAGTCCGTGCCGGCCGCGAACGGCCGCCCGTACGGCAGGAGTTCCTCCGCCCTGATGTTCCCGGCGGTCAGGGACCGCGGCTCGCTCCAGCCGAGCGGCCTGCCGTCCAGGTCCGTGACGAGGAGGTACGGGGTCCCGGCCGTGGTGCGGGCGGCGATCTGTTCGGCGGTGGCGTCGATGGCGACAACCGGCGCGGTGAGCAGGTCGAGTCCGGCCGAGGGGAAGAAGGACAGCCGCCGGATGCCGCGGTCCGCGCCGAGGAAGTCCTCGACGAACGCGTCGGCCGGGGCGGACAGCAGTTCGGCGGGCGGGGCGAACTGGGCGAGCTTGCCGCCGGTGCGCATCACGGCGACCATCGTGCCGATCTTGACGGCCTCGTCGATGTCGTGCGTGACGAACACGATGGTCTTGCCCAACTCCTCCTGGATGCGCAGGAGTTCGTCCTGGAGTCCCTTGCGGACGATGGGGTCGACGGCGGAGAACGGCTCGTCCATGAGCAGCACGGGCGGGTCGGCGGCGAGCGCCCGGGCCACGCCGACGCGCTGCTGCTGTCCGCCGGAGAGCTGGTAGGGGTACCGCTTGGCGAGGGCGGCGTCGAGACCGACCCGCTCCATCAGCTCACGGGCCCTGGCCCGGGCCTTGTCCTTGCCCCAGCCGAGCATGCGGGGCACGGTGGCGATGTTGTCGATGATCGTGCGGTGCTGGAAGAGCCCGGCGTTCTGGATGACGTATCCCATGGACCGGCGCAGCGTGTTGACGGGCTGCTGGAGGAGGTCCTTGCCGTCGAGGAGGATGGTGCCCTCACTGGGCTCGACCATCCGGTTGATCATGCGCAGGGTCGTCGTCTTCCCGCAGCCCGAGGGGCCGACGAGGACGGTGATCGAGCGGTCGGGTATGTCCAACGAGAGCCGGTCGACCGCCACCGTGCCGTCCGGGTACCGCTTGGTGACTGAATCTATCCGTATCAAAGCGCCGAATACCCCTCGGGTGTGGCAGAAGATGCCCAGTTTCGGTCACGACCGTGCAGGCCGTTGCGGGGAGAGTCTAGACGGCGCCGTTCGACACCTTTCCGGGGCCGCACCTTAGGCGTTCGGCGTCACCGGGCTGTGCGCATCCTGTGAGCCCGCTGATTCTCACTCTTCGCTCAGAGCCCGCTCAGGGATCCCCCAGAAGCGGCCCCGATCGTCACCGGCATGAACGAAACGAACGCGGGAGGCGTCCGGCGGCGGTCGGTCGAGATCGTGGTGCCGGTCCACAACGAGGCACACGTCCTCGCCGACGGCATCGGCCGTCTCCACGCACACCTCGAAGCGTCCTTCCCGTTCCCGTTCCGGATCACGGTCGCGGACAACGCGAGCACGGACGCCACCTGGCGGGTCGCCGCCGGCCTGACCGACCTGCTGCCCCACGTGCACGCCGTCCATCTGGAGGCCAAGGGCCCGGGCCGCGCACCGAAGCACGTGTGGAGCAGGTCGACCGCGGACGTCGTCGCCTACATGGACGTCGGCCTCTCCACCGGCCTCGAAGGCTTCCTGCCGCTGGTGGCGCCCCTGCTCTCCGGCCACAGCGACCTCGCGACCGGCAGCCGTCCGCACCGGCAGTCGGACGTCGTACGCGGCCCCCAGCGGGAGTTCGTCTCCCGCTCCTACCACCTGCTCCTCAAGCTGGGCCTCGCGGCCCGCTTCTCGGACGCGCGGTGCGGCTTCAAGGCCGTACGCACCGACGTCTTCCGGGCGCTGGCCCCGCACATCGAGGACAACGCCTGGTTCTTCGACACCGAACTCCTCGTCCTGGCACAGCGCAACCGGCTGCGCCTGCACGAGGTGCCGGTCGACCGGGTCGACGGCCCCGACAGCCGGGTCGACATCGTCCGCACCGCCGTCGACGACCTCAAGGGCGTGGGCCGGATGCTCCGGTCCACGCTCAGCGGTCGGGCCCGCATCGCCGCCGTACCGCGCCGGACCCGCACCCCGCAGGTGCCGGCCGCCCGCACCACCACCCCTGCCGTCCTGCCCTCCGGGGCGAACAGCCACCTGGAGTACGCGTCATGACGACCCTCGCCCCGCCGCCCGCGGTGCCCGTCCAGGAGCGCGCGCACCGGGCCGCGCCGCCCAGCGCGGGCAGCCGCGCCCGCAGGCTCTTCACCGGCGCCCCCGAGGACCCGCGCTGGGCCCGCCCCGCCCTGTGGGCGGTCCTGGTGCTGGCCACCGCCCTGTACGCCTGGAACCTCTCCTCCGTCACCGGCAACACCTTCTACAACGCGGCCGTGTACAGCGGCACCAGGAGCTGGAAGGCGTTCTTCTTCGGCGCGCTCGACTCCGGCAGCTTCATCACCGTCGACAAACCGCCGTTCGCCCTCTGGGTGATGGGCCTCTCCGCCCGCCTCCTCGGCTACGGCACCTGGCAGTTGGCGCTGCCGATGGTCGCGCTCGGCGTCGGCTCGGTCGGCCTGCTGTACCGCATGGTCAAGCGGGACTTCGGCCCGGTCGCGGGCATCATCGCCGCCCTCGCGCTCGCCCTCACCCCGATCACGGTCGCCATCACCCGGGACACCAACCCGGACCCGGTTCTGGTCTTCCTGATGCTGCTCGGCGCCGCCGCGCTGATGAGGTCCGTGCGCACCGGCAGGCTGATGCCGCTGGTCTGGTCCGGCGTCGCGATCGGCTTCGCGTTCAACACCAAGATGATGCAGGCGTACGTCGTCCTGCCCGCGTTCTTCCTGGTCTACCTGTGGGCCGCGAAGGGCGGCCTGGGCCGCCGCCTCCGCAACCTCGCGCTCGGCACGGTCGCGCTCGTCGTCTCCAGCGCCTGGTGGATGGTGGCCGTCGACCTGATCCCGGCCTCCTCCCGCCCCTACATCGGCGGCTCGACCGACAACACGGTCTGGGACCTGGTCATCGGCTACAACGGCTTCGGCCGTATCTTCGGGGCGAGTTCGTCGGCGGGCTCGCAGGGCAACGGCGCCGGTTTCGGCGGCGAGGCGGGCCTGTACCGCCTGTTCAACGAGATCATGGGCGGCCAGATCTCCTGGCTGATCCCCTTCGCCCTGGTGGCCCTGGTCGGCGGCCTGGTGCTGCGCGGCCGGGCCCCGCGCGCCGACGTCAAGCGGGCGGCGCTGCTGCTCTGGGGCGGCTGGTTCGTCCTGCACTACCTGACCTTCGCGCTCGCCGAGGGCACCTTCCACCCCTACTACGTCACCGCCATGGCCCCGGGCGTCGCCGCCCTGGCCGGTATCGGCGCCGTGCAGCTTTACCGGGCCTTCCGGAGGGCTCGGCGGCGAAGTGGGGCTGGGTGCTTCCGGCGGCCGTCGCGGGCAGCACGGTCTGGGCGGTCGTCCTGCTCCAGCGGGTCTCCGGCTCGGGCACGGTGTACACGGTCGCGGAGGTCGTCGCCGGGGTCGCGGGCGCCGCCTCGGTGATCGGGCTGCTGGCCGCCCGGTTCACCGGGCGGCGGAAGCTGATGGGGATCGCCGCGCTGGCCGCCGTCGTGGCCCTGCTCGCCGGTCCCGCCGCGTACTCGGTGTCGGCGGCGACCACCGCGAGCACCAACGGCACCAATCCGACGGCCGGTCCGAGCACCGGTGGAGGCATGGGCGGCGGCGGGGGCGGCATGGGCGGCGGCAGTCGGCCCAGCGGCAACGCGCCCAGCGGGACGGGGAGTGCGAACTCCGGCACGTCCGAGGGCCAGTCCATGGGAACACCTCCGACCTCGTCGTCGTCCACGTCGTCCTCCGCTTCCTCGGAGTCGGGCAGCCAAACAGGTGGTGGCGGCATGGGCGGCGGCACCCAGGTCTCGTCCGCGATGATCACGTACCTGAAGAAGAACCAGGACGGTGCCACCTGGCTGGTCGCGGTGGCCACCGACCAGACCGCGTCCTCGATCATCCTGGAGTCGGGACAGCCCGTGATCTCCATGGGCGGCTGGTCCGGCAGCGACAACGCGATGACCCTCGCCAAGCTCAAGAGCCTGGTGAAGTCCGGCAAGCTGCACTACATCGTGATCAGCGACAGCGGCCAGGGCTCGTCGAACACCGCGATCTCCACCTGGGTCGAGAAGAACGGCACGGCGGTGTCCGACTACAGCGGCCTGTACCGCCTGGACGCCACCGACGTCGGCTGACACCGAGGAAAGCGGGAAGCCCCCGCGTCGGGAGACGCGGGGGCTTGCGGCTTCCGTCCCTCACGCGGCGGCCGAGCCGCCCTCCCCGGTGGCCGGGCCCGCGACCGGGAAACCCGGCGTCCGCAGCACCTGCCGTCCGGCGTCCACGGCGAACACCTCGCACCCCGGCAACCCCGCGGCCCAGTCGACGCCCTCCGTGCCCATCGCGAAGGCCGCCGTGGCGACCGAGTCGGCCTCCGTGAGCGTCGGGGCGACGACGGTGAGGCTGAGCAGACCGGTCGCCGGTCGCCCGGTGCGGCCGTCGACGATGTGGTCGCCGCGCTCGTAGCGGGCGGAGGTGGCGACCGCGCCGTCCGTCAACTCCAGGACCGTGCACAGTTTGTCGGCGTGCTCGGGGTGGCGTACCCCCACCCGCCAGGGGCCGCCGGCGGCGACCACGTCACCGCCGGCGTTGAGGCAGAAGCGCCGCGCCCCGGCGGCCGTGAGCAGCTCCGCCGCCCGCTGCACCGACCAGCCCTTGACCACCGCGCAGGGGTCGAGGCCGCGGCCGGGCAGCCGGACGTCGAAGGCGCCGCCGGTGGCGAGGCGGTAGTGCTCGCACAGGTCGAGGACCTCCCGCAGGTCCGCGCCGAGGTCACCGGTCGTCAGCTCGCCCCGGTCGAGCCGGGAGACCTCGCTGTCCGGCTTGAACGGGCTGAACCGGACGTCGACCTCGTGCAGCCAGGCGAAGACCGCGTCGGCGGTCTCCTCGCCGATGTGCGCGTCGTCGACCCGGAGCGAGACCGGGAACCCCATGACGTGTTCGACCCTGTGCATGATCAGCCCTTCGCGTCGATCGCGGCCTGGAGGGACTCCCGGTAGCCGCCGCTGGTGATCGTCGCCCCGGACACCGTGTCGATGTCCGCGCTCTGCGCCTCGAGCGTCTCCGCGATCAGCTTCGGCACCGCCGCCGTGGTCTGCGGATGGTTCGGCTGCTGAAGCATCTTCACGGAGTCGATCTCGTCGCCCTCGAAGGTGACCTCGACCTGGACGGTGCCCTTCTCGGTGTTCACGGCCGAGCCCGCCACGACCTGGGTCGAGGAGGCCGCCGAGGCGGAGGCGGACGGCGAGGCCGTCGCCGTCTTCGCGTTCTCGTCGATCGCGGCCTGGAGGGACTCCCGGTAGCCGCCGCTGGTGATCGTCGCCCCGGACACCGTGTCGATGTCCGCGCTCTGCGCCTCGAGCGTCTCCGCGATCAGCTTCGGCACCGCCGCCGTAGTCTGCGGATGGTTCGGCTGCTGGAGCATCTTCACTGCGGTGATCTTCTGGCCCGCGAAGGTCACCTGGACCTGCACGGTGCCCTTCTCCGTGTCGATCGCCGAGCCGGAGACCACGGTGGACGAGGAGCCCGACGAGCCCGCGGAGGGCGTCGAGGCCGGCGTGGAGATCTGGCTGGAGGACGTGTCGGTCGACGGCTGGTAGAGCCAGACGGGCACCAGGCCCGCGATGCTCAGCACGACGACAGGTATGGCTCGCTTCACGATGTTGTCTTCCTCATCCCGCCAGGCTGAAGCGTTCGAAATGGATCTGCGGCTTGGGCACGTCCAGCTCGCGCAGGCTGCCCAGCACCGCGTTCATCATGGGCGGCGGCCCGCACAGGAAGACGTCCCGGTCGGCGATGTCCGGCACCAGCCGGGCCAGCTCGCCGGACGCCAGCCGGTCGGGGACGGGCGGGCCGGTCACCAGGTGCAGTTCGCAGCCCTTGGCGAGGGCGAGGTCCCGCAGCTCGTCGTAGAGGACCGCGTCCCGGTCACTGGCGACGCGGTAGATGACGACGGCGTGGCCCTGGATCTCCTCCAGCAGCGCGCGGATGGGCGTGACACCGACGCCGCCCGCGATGAGCACGGACTCCGAGCGGGTGCGGTGCAGGGCGGTGAAGGCGCCGTAGGGGCCCTCGGCGAAGACGCGGGTGCCGACCTTGACGTGGCGCAGGGCGGCGCTGCCGTCGCCCGCGGCCTTGGCGGTCAGGCGCAGGGTGCGGCCGTCGGGCGCGGCGGAGAGGGAGAACGGGTTGGCCTGCCACCAGCGGTCGGGGGTCAGGAAGCGCCACAGGAAGAACTGGCCGGCCCGGGCGGGCATCCGGTCGAGGTCGCGGCCGGTCATGTAGATGGAGACGACGTTGTCCGACTCGGGGACGACGGCGGTGACGCGCAGCTGGTGGCGCCAGTTCCGCCACAGCGGGAGCACGAGCCGGCCCACGAACACCGAGGCGAGGGCGACGCCCCACAGGCCGTACCAGTAGGCGGTGGCGGCGGAGGAGGCGGTGAAGGTGGTGCCGACGGCGACCTGGTGGGTGAAGGCCAGCACCACGGCGACGTAGGTGTACAGATGGATGAAGTGCCAGGTCTCGTACGCGAGACGGCGCCGGGCGGCACGGCCGGACACGGCGCCCACCACGATGATGATCGCCAGGGCGACGATCGCGCGGAGCACCCCCTCGGTGGTCTCGGCGAGGTCGACCAGCTGGCTGATCGGGCCGACGTCGGTGCCCTCGGCGTAGCCGAAGGTGATGAAGACGGCGTGTCCGAGCAGCGAGAACAGCAGGCCGAAGCCGGTCCAGCGGTGCCAGGACGTCAGCCGGTCCATGCCGATCCGGCGGTCGAGCCAGGGCAGGCGGGCCACCAGGACCAGCTGGAAGGCCATGATGAGCGCGGCGTACAGGCCGGTCAGCCGGCCCAGCACGATGAGCGCGTTCGACGCGAAGCCGGCCTGGGCGAAGAAGTAGGTCACCACGGCGACGTTCGCGGCCAGCACGGCGTACAGGCCGGTGCGCGCCACCACCCTGGGGCGTTGTATCGCCGTGGGGGGCGCAGGGGGCGATTGGACGGCAGTCACGGGGTGAGCTCCTTGATCGGGTCCGGGGTATCGAGCTTCCCCGCAGGGAGCTGTCGTTTTACTGTCGTACGACTTTCAAGTGCTTATCGATGTGGCCAAGGCGTCCACAGGCAGTCCGGTATCGGGGGTTCGGTGACGCACTATGAGCGGGTGGAAAAAGTACGACTCCTCGTCGTGGACGACGACCCGCCGATCGCCGACCTCGTGGCGACGGTCGCCCGCTACGAGGGCTGGGACGCCGTGACCGCGAACTCGGGCGAGGAGGCACTGAGCCGCGCCGCCGAGTTCCGTCCGGACATCGTCGTGCTCGACCTGATGCTGCCCGACCTCGACGGCTTCGGTGTCCTGGACCGGCTGCGGCGCTCCGGCACGATGGTGCCCGTGGTGTTCCTGACGGCCCGGGACGCGGTCGCCGACCGGGTGGCGGGGCTGACCCGGGGCGGGGACGACTACCTGGTGAAGCCGTTCGCCGTGGAGGAGCTGATGGCCCGGCTGCGGACGGTGCTGCGGCGCAGCGCCGGACCGGGTTTCCAGCGCTCGGTGCTGCGGGTCGCCGACCTGACGATGGACGAGGACACCCGTGAGGTGCGCCGGGGCGAGAAACTGCTCACGCTCACCCCCACCGAGTACGAGGTGCTGCGCTATCTGATGCGCAAGTCCCCGACCGTGCTGACCAAGGCGCAGATCCTGGACCACGTGTGGGAGTACGGCTTCGGCGGCCGGTCGAACGTCGTGGAGCTGGTCGTCAGCCGGCTGCGCCGCAAGCTCGACGACACCGGGGTGCCGCTGATCCACACCGTCCGGGGCTTCGGCTACGTGATCCGACAGGCCGCGGAGTGATCCGGCACTTCCGTGAGACGTACCGCCGGCTGCGCCTGGGGACCCGGCTGGCGCTGGGCCTCGGCGCGCTGTCCCTGGTGGTGTTCGCCGGGGTGGGCTCGGCGCTCACGATGTATATGCGCGACTACCTGGACAACCAACTGGGCTACCAGCTGAAGGTCGTCCAGACCGTGCAGGCCAAGGACGCCGAGGCCAACGGCACGGTACGGCAGAAGCCGTACTGGGGCTGGTTCAGCGCGGTGTACGACGTGTCGGCCGACTCGGCCGTGCTGCGCAGGCCCGCCGACATCCCGGACGACTCCCACCAGCTCACCGTGCTCGCCGAGCGCATGGCGCACTCCGACACCGAGCTGATGCGCACCGTGAAGATCGACGGGAAGGGCGTCTACCGGCTGCGGGCCTGCGAGGTGGAGCCCGGGGTGGTGCTGGTCAGTGCCGCGCCCATGGAGGACATAGAGCACACCGTGGACCGGCTGATCACCGTGCAGGTGATCGCGTTCGCGCTCGCGGTGCTGGCGCTGGTGGTGTTCGGCCGGAAGATGCTGCGGCGCGGTCTGCAGCCGTTGAGCGACATGGCGTCCACCGCCCACGGCATCGCCTCGCACGACCTGACCGAGTCGGCGGCCCGGCTGCCGCTGCGCGCCGACGGGCGGGACGGCGGCCCGGAGGTGGACGAGCTGCGCACCGCGTTCAACACCATGCTGGAGCACATCGACGACTCCCTCGCGGTCCGCGCGGAGGCCGAGCAGCGGCTGCGCCGCTTCGTCGCCGACGCCTCGCACGAGCTGCGCACCCCCCTGATGTCCGTACGGGGCTACGCGGACCTCTTCCAGTACGCCGCCGCGAACGCCCCCGAGGAACGTGACCGGCACCTGGCCCGGCTGCGCGCGGAGGCGGCCCGGATGGGCATCCTCCTCGACGATCTGCTGCTGCTCGCCCGGCTGGACGCGGCCGAGGTGGAGACCCCGCTGCGGCCGGAGGAGGCCGACCTGGTGGAGCTGGTCGACCACGCGGCCGACGCGTTCCGCGCGAGCCACCCCGACCATCCGCTGACAGTGCCGCCCGGTCCCGACGAGGTGCCGCTGCGCCTGGACCCGCAACGCATCCGCCAGGTCCTGGACAACCTGCTGACCAACGCGGCCGTGCACACCCCCGCGGGCACGCCGGTGTCCGTCGAGGTCGCCGTCGCCGACGGCCGCGCGCTGGTGCGGGTGACGGACGCGGGCCCTGGCATCCCGTCCGACGACCGCGAGCTGGTCTTCGACCGCTTCTACCGCGTCGACAAGGCCCGCAGCCGCGACCGCGGCGGCAGCGGCCTCGGCCTGGCCGTCGCGAGCTCCCTGGTCCGGGCGCACGGCGGCACGATCGAGCTGAGCGGCGGGCCGGGCGCCACGGTGTTCACGGTGACGCTCCCGCTGGGCCCGGTGAGTCTTACGAAGCCGTGACGTGCCGGGCGCGTCCCGTCACGCGGGCCGGACCCGCCCCTAGCGTGAGCGCATGCGCGTACTGGTCACCGGCGGTGCCGGATTCATCGGGTCCCGGATCGTCGAGGCCCTGCGGGCCCACGGGCACGAGCCCGTCGTCTACGACGTCCGGGCCGAACCGCCGGCGGACGTCCGCAACCCCGCCGCCGTCCACCGTGCCCTGACCGGCGTCGACGCGGTGTGCCACCAGGCGGCGATGGTCGGCCTCGGCGTCGGTTTCTCCGACGCGGCGGAGTACGTCTCCCGCAACGATCTCGGTACGGCCGTCCTGCTCACCGCGATGGCCGACGCGGGCGTACGGCGGCTGGTCCTGGCCGGGTCGATGGTGGTGTACGGCGAGGGCCGCTACACCTGCGTCCGGCACGGGGTGGTCCGGCCCGGTCCGCGGGCCGTCGCCGACCTGGACGCGGGGCGCTTCGAACCCGTCTGTCCGCGGTGCGGCACCGCGCTGGCCCCCGGGCTGGTCGGCGAGGACGCCCCGGTCGATCCGCGCAACGTGTACGCGACCACCAAGCTCGCCCAGGAGCACCTGGCGGCGGCGTGGGCGCGGGCCACGGACGGCACGGCGGTGTCGCTGCGCTACCACAACGTGTACGGGCCGGGCATGCCCCGCGACACCCCGTACGCCGGGGTCGCCTCCTTCTTCCGCTCCTCGCTGGCCCGCGGTGAGGCCCCGCGGGTCTTCGAGGACGGCGGCCAGCGACGGGACTTCGTCCATGTACGGGATGTGGCGGCGGCCAACGTGGCGGCGCTGGAGGCGGGTTCACGGCCGGGGGCGCTGACGGCGTACAACACCGGAAGCGGCCGGCCGCACACGGTCGGTGAGATGGCCCGCGCGCTGGCGTCCGCCCACGGCGGCCCGGAGCCGGTGATCACCGGCGAGTACCGGCTCGGGGACGTACGGCACATCACGGCGGACTCGGCCCGGCTGCGGGCCGAACTCGGCTGGAAGGCGGAGGTGGGCTTCGAGGAGGGGATGCGGGAGTTCGCGGAAGGCGAGTGACCTCCCGGCCATCGACGGCCCCGCACCGGGCGAGCCCTCAGACATCGCCGACCGGCCGGAGGACCCCCAGACATCGACGGACGGACCGAGCGAACCCGCAAGCCCACGCAGCCGGGCCGCGCGGACTCTCAGTGCCTAGCCGCCGGACCGAGCATCGCAAACCTCCGCCGCCGGACCACGCGAACCCTCAGACCTCCGCCGCGGGCAGTGTCACCTCGAAGCGGCAGCCGCCGGTGACGTTGCGTACCGAGGCGCGGCCCTGGTGGGCCTCCACGATGCCGCGCACGATGGCGAGGCCGAGGCCCGCGCCGGCGGGCGGGGTCCGGGCGTGTGTGCCGCGCCACCCGGTGTCGAAGACGCGTGGCAGGTCCTCCTCCGGGATGCCGCCGCAGCCGTCGGTGACGGACAGGACCACCCCGTCGGGGCCGCGCTCGGCGGCGATGGCGACCGTGCCGTCGGCAGGGGTCCGGCGGATGGCGTTCACCAGCAGGTTTCCCAGGACCCGGCTCATCTCCTTGCCGTCCACCTCGACCGGCACGGGCTGCACGCCGGTGCCGACCAGCCGTACGCCGTGCCGGCGCGCCAGCGGGTCGACGCCCGCGAGCGCGTCGCCGACGAGGTCGTACAGCGAGATCCGGCTCGGGCTCAGCGCCAGCGCCCCCGCGTGGATGCGGGAGAGTTCGAAGAGGTCCCCGACCATCGAGTTGAGGCGTTCCACCTCGGTACGGATCTGGCGGAGATAGCGGCCTGGGTCGGTGGCGACGCCGTCCTCCAGGGCCTCGGACATCGCGCGCAGTCCGGCCAGCGGGGTGCGCAGGTCGTGCGAGATCCAGGCGACGAGTTCGCGCCGGGAGGCCTCCAGGGCCCGTTCGCGTTCCCGGGACTCGGCCAGCTTGGCGCTGGTGGCCTCCAACTCACGGCTCAGATCGGCGAGTTCGGCGGTGGCGGGGCCGTGGGGGGAGGTGAAGTCGCCGCCGTCGCCGAAGGAGCGGGCGGCGAGTGTGAGGGCGCGGCTGCGGGCGACGACCCAGCGGCCGAGCAGCAGCGCGGTGGCGAGGGACACCGCGGCGGCCATCGCGACGACCGTGGTGACGACCTTCAGGTCGTGCGCGGACAGGAACATGGCCTGGGCGACGGCGAGGGTCCCGGCGAGCATCGCGGTGACGGCCACGGCGGCGACCACGGCGAGGTGCGTGGTGACCGAGCGCCTGCGGAGCAACAGCAGCGTACCCGCGCCGAGTACGCCGACGGCGGCGGCGCCGAGGAAGGCGAAGAGGGCGATGAGGAGGGTGTCGCGCACGGTCAGGCCCCTTCACTGGCGGCGTCGGAACCGGTCGCGTCGGAACCGGTGGCGTCGAAGCGGTAGCCCACGCCCCACACGGTCTGGATCAGCCGCGGGCGCGCCGGGTCGTCCTCGATCTTCCCGCGCAGCCTGCGGACATGGACGGTCACGGTCGACAGGTCGCCGAAGTCCCAGCCCCACACCTCCCGCATCAGGTCCTCGCGGCCGAACACCCGGCCCGGGTGCCGCAGAAGGAACGCGAGGAGGTCGAACTCGCGGATGGTGAGGGCGAGTTCGGTACCGTTCTTGGCGGCACGGCGGGCCCTGGGGTCCAGGGTGAGCCCGGCCGCGCCGAGGGTTGCGGACGGCTGTGAGGGCCGGGTGCGGCGCAGCACGGACTCCACCCGCAGGACGAGTTCGCGGGGGCTGAAGGGCTTCGTGACGTAGTCGTCGGCGCCGACCTCCAGGCCGAGGATGCGGTCGTCCTCGTCGCCGCGCGCGGTGAGCATGATGACCGGCACGGGGCCGCGCCCGCGTATCCGGCGGCACACCTCCAGGCCGTCCATGCCGGGCAGCATCAGGTCCAGGACGACGAGGTCCGGCCAGTGCGCGGCGGCCCGGGCGAGGGCGTCGGGCCCGTCGCCCGCGCGGTCCACGACGTATCCGGCCCGGTCGAGATACCCGGAGACGACCTCGGCGACGGTCGGGTCGTCGTCCACGACGAGGACCCGGGCCCCGGCCCGTTCGTACGGCCGTGGCTCCGTGCCGTACGGCCGCTGCTCCGTTTCGTGCGGTTGCTGCTCCATGCGGCCAGCCTCGCACCGGGGGCGCCGCAGCGCGGACACCGGCTCCCGACGTCCGCGTTCCGTAAGGAACAGGGGTCCGATATGCCGGTTTCGCGCTCGTAGGGTGAAAGCCGTGACGACCTCTTCCGACCTCAAGAGTCCTGTCCCCGGCCCCAACTCTGCTCCTGCCCCTGTACCGGATCCGGACCCTGTCCCCGCGTCCACGTCCGTGTCCGTGGACGTCGTGCTGCCCTGTCTCGACGAGGCCGAGGCGCTGCCCTGGGTGCTGGAGCGCATCCCGCCCGGCTGGCGGGCACTGGTCGTGGACAACGGGTCCACGGACGACTCGGCCCGCATCGCCCACGCCCTCGGCGCGCGGGTCGTACGCGAGGAGCGGCGCGGTTTCGGCGCCGCCTGCCACGCGGGCCTGACCGCCGCCACGGCCGACATCGTCTGCTTCTGCGACTGCGACGCCTCGCTCGACCCGGCCGGCCTGGTGCCGTTCGTCCGCGAGATCCGGGCCGGCGAGGCCGACCTCGTCCTCGGCCGGCGCCGACCGCAGGGCTTCGGCGCCTGGCCGCCGCACGCCCGGGCCGGCAACCTCGCCCTCTCCCGGCTGCTCCGCCGCCGCACCGGCCTGCGCCTGCACGACCTCGGCCCGCTGCGGGCCGCCCGGCGCGAACCGCTGCTCGCCCTCGGTCTCACGGACCGGCGCAGCGGCTATCCGCTGGAGATGGTCGTGCGCGCCGCCGGGGCGGGCTGGCGGATCACCGAGCACGACGTCCCGTACCACCCGCGCACCGGCACCTCCAAGGTGACGGGCACCTGGCGCGGCACCTGGCACGCGGTGCGGGACATGAGCCGGGTCCTGACGGAGGCCGGGGCGGTCTCCGGGACCACCGCCGGGACCACCGCCGGGAAGGGGGTGCGCGCATGACCTCCGCGACCACGCTCCTCGTCATCGCCAAGGAGCCCCGCCCGGGGAAGGTGAAGACCAGACTGACTCCGGCGTTCACGCCCCGGGAGGCGGCCACGCTCGCCGAGGCGTCCCTGGCCGACACCCTGGACGCGGTGGCACGGACCCCCGCGCGCCGCCGGGTGCTGGTCCTGGAGGGCGAGCCCGGCCCGTGGTTGCCGCCCGGATTCGACGTCGTACGGCAGTGCGCGGGCGGCCTCGACGAACGGCTCGCCGCCGCCTTCGCGGGCTGCGACGGCCCGGCCCTCCTCATCGGTATGGACACGCCCCAGGTGACCCCGGAGCTGCTCACCGTGGACTTCGCGGACTGCGACGCGCACTTCGGGCCCGCCGAGGACGGCGGCTTCTGGGCGCTCGGCCTGGCCGCACCGGACCCCGCCCTGCTGCGGGGCGTACCGATGTCGACGCCGTCGACGGGGGCCGTGCAGCGGGCGCGGCTCGCCGGACTGCGGGTACGTGAGCTGCCGCGGCTGCGGGACGTGGACACGGCGTACGACGCGGAGGTGGTGGCCAGGGAGGCGCCCGGTGGGCGGTTCGCCGCGGCGCTGGCCCGGCTCGGCGCGGCCCGATGAGCGGCGTACGGATCGCCCCGCGGCGGGCGCCGCTCGCCGATCCCTGGTCGGCCGACCCCTACGCCGACGCCCTGCGCGCCGGTCGCGGGCCGCTCTTCCTGTGCCGCGCGGACGGCTGGCTGCTGCCGCTGGAGGTGGAGCGCTGGTGCGCGGACGCCGACGCGGCCGACCTGGAGGTACTGCGACGCTGCGAGGGCACGGTGCTCGACGTCGGCTGCGGGCCGGGGCGGCTGGTCGCGGCCCTGGGCGCGCAGGGGCGGCGGGTGCTCGGCATCGACGTCAGCGAGGCGGCCGTCTCCCGG
Source organism: Streptomyces sp. NPDC032822 (assembly GCF_055578825.1). Classification (NCBI taxonomy): domain Bacteria; kingdom Bacillati; phylum Actinomycetota; class Actinomycetes; order Kitasatosporales; family Streptomycetaceae; genus Streptomyces; species Streptomyces sp. NPDC032822. The sequence goes on from NZ_JBVIOL010000005.1 coordinate 376,030, forward strand.
ACCGGTGCCCTCGGCGGGCCGGCGCTCAGGCGCTCGGTCTTCGAGCCGCTGCCCGGCGAGGGCCGCTGGGGCACCGCGCTCCTGATCGACGGCAATGTGGGCATCGGCGGCGAGCCACCGGAACTCCTCGCCCGGATGTCCGAACTCCTGCTCCCCGGAGGCCTGTTGATCGTCGAGACCGTGCCGGGGACGGACCTCGACGAACGGGTGCTGGTCCATGTCACCGACGCGCGGGGCGCGGCCGGCAGTCCGTTCCCCTGGGCACGGCTCGGCACTCCGGCCCTGCTGCGGCACGCGGACCGCGCGGGCTGGAGTGCCGCCGGTCAGTGGGTGACCGGCGGGCGTTCCTTCGTCGCCCTGCGCAGCCGTGGCACGCACAGGGGCGCCGAGCCGTCCGGCGGGGCGCCCGTCAGCGGCAGCCGGCGGGCCGGGAAGCGGTCGGCGGGCAGTCAGGTGGCGGAGGCGTGACGCCCCGCCCCCCCACTGGTCGGAGGCCGACCGGCCGCCACCCGGTCGATGGCAACGCGGCACGGTGCAGGGGTAGTCGCAGTGGATCGGGTCGGCTCGGACGGGACCGGCCGATCCGACCCGTCCCGGAGCGCCCGGCGACGACCGGCCGCCCTACCTGCCTGCCTGCCTGCCTGCCTGCCTGCCTGCCTGCCTGCCCACTATGACGAAACTCTGACGTCCGAGCCGGCCGGCCGTCCGGGCGGGGCTACGCGATCTAGCGTTTGCGCGTGCACCGCGATCTGAGACGTGACCTGTACGCGGCCGTGGCCGCCGCCCTGCTCGTGGCGACCGCCGTCCTGGTCGGCGACGCCGTCGAGGACCGGGACGGCACCCTCCGGGTGGGGTGGCCGCCACTGCTGGCGACCTGGGACCCGCACGTCGGTCCCGGTACCCCGGCCGCCCTGGCCGTCGCGGTCGCCGTGGTGGCGTACGGCCCCTCCCTGGCCGCCCGGCTGCCCTGGCGCACGCTGCTCGTCTCCGTCTGGGCCGTCTCGATGGCCTGGACGTGGTCCCTCGCGCTCGTCGACGGCTGGTACCGGGGCGTGGCCGAGCAGTTGACGACCAGGAGCGAGTACCTGCCGGTCGTCGACCGCTTCCACGACATCCCGGCCGCGCTGGCGGACTTCACCCGGCACATCCTGATCGACGCGCCGGACAACTGGCCCGCCCATGTGGCGGGCCATCCCCCGGGGGCCACCCTCACCTTCGTCCTGCTGGACCGGGCCGGGCTGGGCGGCGGGGGCTGGGCGGGGGTCTGGTGCATCACCGTCGGCACGACGGCGGCGGTCGCGGTCCTGGTCGCCGTACGGGTCCTCGCGGACGAGCGGCTCGCCCGCCGAGCCGCGCCCTTCCTCGTCCTGGCCCCGGCCGCCGTGTGGGTGGGCACGTCCGCGGACGGCTACTTCGCGGCGGTCGCGGCCTGGGCGGTCGCCCTGCTCGCGCTGGCGGTGAGGGGGCACCGGCGGGGGTGGACGGGCTTCGGATCGGGTCTGCTGTTCGGCCTGACCGGCTATCTGTCGTACGGCCTGACGCTGTTCGTCGTCATCGCCGGTGCCGTCCTCCTCCTGGGACGGCAGGGCGCCCGCCCCCTCTCCCTCCTCCCGCTCCTCCTCGCCGGATTCCTGGTCGTCCCGGTGGCGTTCACCGTCGCCGGGTTCGACTGGTGGGAGGCGTACCGGCTGCTGGTCCGGCGCTACCACCAGGGAGCGGGCGGGGTGCGGCCGTACGGCTACTGGGTGTGGGCGAATCTGGCGTGCACGGTCCTGGTGGTCGGTCCGGCGACGGTGGCGGGGCTGCGGAGAATCGGAGCGGCACTCGCCCGCGGGCCCTTCGACCGCGGGTGCCGTGACCGGGGCCGCTTCGACCGCCCCGAGGTGCGCCTCGGTGTGCTCGTGCTCGCCGCACTCCTCGCGCTGCTCGCCGCCGACCTGTCCGGCATGAGCAAGGCGGAGACGGAACGCATCTGGCTGCCGTTCGCGGTGTGGCTGCTGCCGGCGGGTGCGTGGCTGCCGGGGTCGGGCACGCGGGGGTGGCTGACGGCCCAGGCAGTGACGGCACTCCTCGTCAACCACCTTTTGCTGACCGGCTGGTGACGGTTGATCAGCGAGACGGCCCCGTTTATGATCCGGTCGGACCAGAGCGGGTCGGATCGCGTCGGATCGGGGCCCGGGCGTCGGTGGCCTTCTCCGACTTCAGGTCGCCGCCGAGGGAGTCGGCCGATGGCACCGGCGACAGCGCGGCTGCCCTCTCCCTCGCCTCCCCCGAATCCCCTCATCCCTGCATCCTCCGAAACGACTTCGGACGTACGGCTCGCGCTTCGGGCCGCCACACGATGCCCGGCACCGGCCGGTGCCGATACCCGTCCCGGCGAACTCCTACGTTCTGGACCGGAAGCGGTTGCCCGACTCCAGTCGCCTGGTCGTCGCCAGGAGGGAGACGGTGAAGGGGTGTTGAGGATCCGTCAGCACCACGTCCGCCAGGCCCTGTTCGACGATCTCGCCCGCGTCCAGTACGGCGACGCGGTGGGCGAGGCGCGCGGTGTCCAGGTCATGGGTGACCAGGACCAGGGACAGGTCGTCGCGGTCGTCCAGCAGACCGGCGAGCAGGTCGAGGAGCGCGCGGCGAGTGACGGTGTCGAGGCCGGAGGTGATCTCGTCGCAGATCAGCACCCGGGGCCGGGCGAGCAGGGCGCGGGCGAGGGCGGCCCGCTGGAGTTCGCCGCCGGAGAGCGCGCCGGGGAGGCGGCGGGCGAGGTCGTCGGTGAGCCCGAGGCGGCCCAGGGCGGCCGACGCCTCCTCGGTGGCCGTACGCTCGTCCGCGCCTCGGAGCCGGACGGCGGTGCGGGCGATCTGCCCGAGGACGGGCCGGTGCTCGTCGAAGGCGGCGCGGGCGTCCTGGAACACGTACTGCACGGCCGCGAGTTGGGTGCGGTCGCGATGGCGCAGGCTGCGCGGGAGTGGGGTGCCGTCGAGCCGGATCTCGCCGTCGTGGTCGCGGTGCAGGCCCGCCAGACAGCGGCCGAGGGTGGTCTTGCCGCTGCCCGACCGGCCGACGACGGCCAGGCACTCGCCGGACCGCAGGGCGAGGTGCGGGACGCGCAGGACGGGGGTGCGGCCGTGCGATGCGGTCAGGTCCCCTACTTCCAGTGCGGGTTGGCCGGTCCGCGGGCCGGTCGTGGGGTGCGGGGCGGTCTTCTCCTCCAGCAGTCGGCGGGTCCACTCGTGCCGGGGAGCAGACCACAGCCGGTGGGCCGGCCCCGACTCCACGACCCGGCCCGCCCGCATCACCAGCACCTCGTCGGCGAGGGCCCGCACCACGTCCAGGTCGTGGCTGAGCAGGACGACCGCGATGCCGCGCGCCGCGACCGCGGCCAGCTGCTCGACGATCCGGCTCTTGGTCAACGCGTCCTGCCCGGTGGTCGGTTCGTCGGCGACGACGACCCGGGCACCGAACAGCAGGGCCTGGGCGAGGACGACCCGCTGCTGCTGGCCACCCGAGAGCTGGTGCGGATGACGCCCCAACAGGGTTTTCCCCTCGGCGAGTTGGGCATCGGACAGGGCGCGCAGGACCAGTTCCCGGGCGGCCGGGCGGCGTTCGGCACGGGGCAGTCCCCGGACCTGGGGGCGGGTGAGGTCGTCCAGCAGGGCGCCGACGCGGCGGGCGGGGTTGAGGACGGCCGCGGGGTGCTGGGGCACGTACCCGACCCGGCCGCCCTCGGGCCGCCGTACCTCGCCGGTGACCCGGGCGCCGGGCGGGTACTCCCCCAGCAGCGCGAGACCGGTCGTGGTCTTGCCGCTGCCGGAGGCGCCGACAAGGGCCGTCACCCTGCCGGGCCGCACCCGCAGGCGCACACCGTCGACGATCGCCCGGCCGTCGATCTCGACGCGCAGGTCACGGATCTCGGCGACGAGGTCGTCCGGGTGGTGCGTCGGACGGTTCACGGCCGCCGTCCCTTCTGTGTCGGGGCCTGGGGGGCCTGGGGGGCCTGGGGAATCCGCGGGGCCTGGGGGGTCTTCTGCAGTGCGGCGTCGAAGAGCAGGTTGGTGCCTGTCGTCAGCGCCACGATCAGGAGCGCGGGCACGACCACGGCCCAGGGCTGGACGAACAGTCCGGTGCGGTTGCGGTCGACCATGACCGCCCAGTCGGCGGCGTCCGGCGCGACCCCCACCCCGAGGAACGCGGCCGTCGACACCAGGTACAGCACGCCGGTCAGCCGGATGCCCGCGTCGGCGGCGAGGGTCCGCAGGGTCGAACGGCCGACGTATCCGACCGCGATGCGCCACCAGGTCTCGCCCTGCATGCGCAGCGCCTCCACCGCGGGACGCGCGGCGACCTCACCCGCCGCCGCCCGCACGATCCGGGCCGCGTCGGGCACGTTCACCAGCGCGACGAGCAGTGCGAGTCCGGCCGCGCCCGGCGAGAACACGGACGCCACCAGCAGGATCAGCAGCAGCGACGGTACGGCGAGCAGCACGTCCAGCGGCCGCATCAGCAGCTCTTCCAGCCGCCGTACGTGGGTGAGCGCACCGATCAGTCCGACGGGCAGCGCGACCAGGTAGGCCAGGGCGGTCGCGGCGAGAGCGGTCAGCACGACCGTACGGCCGCCGTGCAGCACCTGCCGCCAGACGTCCCGGCCTACGAAGTCGGTGCCGAGCCAGTGGCCGCCGCCGAGGGTGAAGGAGGCGGCACGCGGGCCGGGTTCGCCGGTGAACAGGGGGCCTAGGAGGGCGAGGACGAGAGGGACCGCGACAACGGCGAGGCCCAGGGCGAAGCGACGCCGTGTCATGCCGCCGCCCCCGCCCTCGGCGTCAGCCGGTACGCCACCACGTCCGCGCCGAGGTTGAGGACCACGGTCAGCACCCCGAACACCACCGCCAGCCCCTGCACCACCGGTACGTCGCGTTCGGCGACGGCGTCGAGCAGGACCGTGCCCAGACCGGGGATCACGAACAGCGCCTCCACGACGATGACTCCGCACAGCAACCAGTCGACGGTGCGGGCGAGTTGCTGGACCGCCGGGGCGAGGGCGTTGGGCAGGGCGTGGGCGTAGCGGACCCGGGCGCCGGGGACGCCGTAGCGGCGGGCGTGGGTCGCGTACGGCGAGGCGAGGGCGTCGACCATGCCGGCGCGGACCAGCCGGGACAGGGAGCACACCGGGCGGGCGAGCAGGACCAGGACGGGCAGGACCAGCGCGGCCGGGTGGGCGAGCAGGTCGGTGCCGTAGCCGACGGCGGTCGGTGGCAGCCAGGCCAGTTTCAGGGCGAGAACGGTCACCAGGAGCACCCCGAGGGCGAACTCGGGGACCGCGTACACGGCGAGGGTCACCCCGCTGACCAGCCGGTCGACGAGCCGCCCCTCGTGGCGGGCGGCGAGCACACCGAGGCCGAGGCCGAGCGGGACCAGCAGCGCGAGGGTGAGTCCGGCCAGCAGCAGACTCGGGCCGAACCCGGCGGCGAGGTACTGGGAGACCGGGCGGCCCGAGGCCAGGGAGGTGCCGAGGTCGCCGTGTGTCAGGCCCACCGCCCAGTCGGCCAGCCGCTCGTATGCCGGCCGGTCCAGGTCCATCGCCTCCCGGATCGCGGCGATCCGCGCCGGGTCGGGCTGGTCCCCCGCGAGCGCCACCGCGGCGTCGCCCGGCAGCGCCTCGGTGAGCGCGAAGACCAGCAGCACCACGGCCACGGTCTGCGCGACGCCGAGGAGCAGCCGCCGGGCGACGAAGGAACGCAGGCCGCCGTCCCCCTTGCCTGCGTCGATGCCGGCGCTCACCCTCGCCCTCACGTGAGCCAGACCTTGTCGAAGCGTGCCCAGTCGAGCGTGTTGGCGGGGGCCTCGGCCTCAACTCCCTTCACATTGCGGGCTGTTCCGAGGATCCAGTCGGCGAACCCCCAGATGAGGAAGCCGCCCTCGGTGTAGAGGCGGCGCTGCATCCGCTCGTAGACGGCGGCTCGTTCGGTCGTGTCGCGGGTCGACTGCGCCTGCTGGTACTGGGCGTCGAAGTCCTTGTGCCGCCATTGGGTGGCGTTGGTGGTGGAGTCGGTGAGCAGCCGCTGGGAGAGGTGGGCCTCGATGGGCATGGCGCCGGAGCGATAGCAGCACAGGGTGCCATTGTCGAGGATGTCGCTCCAGTAGGAGTCCTTGCTGCCCATCTTCACGTCGACGGTGACGCCCGCCTTGGCGGCCTGGTCGCGGAAGATGCTCGCGGCCTCGGTGAACCCGGCGGCGACGGCCGAGGTGTCCAGGGTGACCCGGAGCTTCTCGGCGCCGGCCTGCTTCAGCAGGGCGCGGGCCCGGTCGAGGTCCTGGGCGCGCTGCGGGAGGTCGTCGGCGTAGTACTCGTAGCCCTTGCCGAACAGGTCGTTGCCGACCACGCCCGCCCCGGACAGGGCGCCGTCGACGAGTTCCTTCCGGTCGGCGATGAGGAAGAACGCCTCGCGGACCCGCTGGTCGTCGAAGGGCGGGCGGTCGGTCTTCATGCAGAACGCCTGCATGGCGCTGTTCCGGAGCCGCACGATCTCGATCTGGCCCTGTCCCTCGTGGGCGCGGGCGGTGGTGGGGTTGAGTTCGTGGGCGTACTCGACCTGGCCGCCGAGGAGGGCGCCCACGCGGGCGGACTCCTCGTTGGCGACGACGAACTCCAGCTCGTCGAGGTGCGGGGCGCCCTCCCAGTAGTCGTCGTAGCGGCGGAAGACGGCGGAGCGGCCGGGCGTGAAGGAGACGAACCGGAAGGGGCCGGAGCCGATGGGCTTCCCGTCGAAGTCCGTGCCGGTGCGGGTGGCCCGCTCGGGGACGATGTACGCGCCGAACGCGGCCAGGATGTTGGGGAATTCGGCGGTGGGCCGCTTGAGCACGAACTCGATGGACCGCTCTCCGGTGGCGCGGCTCGCGTCGAGGTCGATGGGCTCCAGAGACGCCTTGGCGCGGAACGCCTGCTCGGGGTCGGCGATACGGCGGTAGCTGGCGAGGACGTCCTTCGCGGTGACGGGCGTCCCGTCGTGGAAGGTCGCCTTGCGCAGGGTGACCTGCCAGCGATCGAGGCCCTTGCCGGACTCCCAGCCGGCGGCCAGGCGCGGTTGGGCGGAGAGGTCGGCGCCGTAGTCGGCGAGCTTGTCGTAGAGCGCCTTGGCGCGGGCGACGTCCGCGAACAGGTTGGCCTGGTGCGGGTCGAGGGTCTCGCTCGCGCCGCCCCCCGCGAAGGCGGCGCGCAGCCGTCCACCGCGCCGGGGCGTGCCGCTGCCGGTCTCCTCGGCCTTCTCCGTGCCGCCGCCGCAGCCGACCAGGGTGAGGGCGGCGGCCCCGGTGGTGGCGGCGAGGAAGCCGCGGCGGCGCAGGCCGGAAATGCGTTCGTCGTACATGACGGTCCCTTGAGGTGTGGGTGGTGCGGGTCAGTGGGTGGTGTGTGTACGGCGGGCGACGAGGTGCAGGCGGTCCCCGTCGGTGGCCGGGCCGGGCGGATCGCCCTCCCGCCAGGGGGGTTCGGTACGCGGGCCGGGGCCGTCGTGGAGGTCGAGGACCTCGAAGCCGTGGGCGGCGAGGAAGTGCCGCAGCTCCTGCGGGAACAACAGCCGCCAGGCGGAGTGCTGTTCGACGGGCGGCGCGCCGTCGTCGGACGTCCAGACGCGGGTTCGGCGCAGCAGTTGGGCGCTGCGGTCCACGAACAGGGTGGTGGTGGAGCGGTAGTTGACGCCCTGCCAGCCGACGGCGTGAACGGTCGGGGTGTCGAGCAGGTCGGTGCGGCCCAGGAAGTAGGCGCCGTTGCGCATCTCCGCGACCAGCAGTCCGCCCGGGGCGAGGGCGCGGCGGCAGGAGGCGAGGAAGCCGTCGAGCTGGGCGTTGGTGTGGCAGTACAGCAGGGAGCTGTCCAGGCAGACGACGGCGTCGAACACGGCCGGGCCGAAGTCGAAGTCGTGCAGGTCGGCCCGGACATGGCAGGGGCCGGGGTGGTGGGCGCGGGCGTGCGCGAGCATCGCCTCGGAGAGGTCGGCGCCGGTCACCGTACGGCCGGCCCGGTGCAGGTGGGCCGCGTCCCGGCCGGTGCCGCAGCCCATGTCGAGGACCCGTGGCCCGGTGCCGTACCGGCGCAGGCAGTCCTCCGCCCAGCGTCCGGCGAGCCGGTCGACGTCGGGGAAACGGGCCTCGTACAGGGCGGGGTTGTCGGTGAGGAGGTTGCGTCCGGCCACACGCCGCTCCGACCCTCCGGCCACCCGCCGCTCGCCTCCGCCGACCACACCCTGCCCCGCCCCACCCGTCACCCGCCGCTCCTCCGAGCGGTTCACCCGCTGCCCGGCCCCGCCAGACACGCGCCGCTCCGACCCTCCGGCCACCCGCTCGTCCGCCTCCCCGCTCACGTCCTGCTCCTCTCCGCCGGTGTCGCCGATGCCGGTTCCGGGCTCGCGGGCAGTGCGCCGGCGCGTCGCAGCCACGCCATTCCGCCCGCCGAGGCCAGCCCGAGGAGGGCGCAGCACAGCCACGGCAGCCAGTCGGCGCCGCCGTGGTCGCCGGCGTCCATGGCCCAGCCGACGACGGCGTTGCCCACGGCGGCGGCGATGCCGGAGACGACGTAGAAGATCCCGAAGTACGTGCCGGTCAGCTCGGGGCGGCCGAAGCCGGGGATCAGCTCCATCACGAAGGGCGAGGCGATCATGACGCCGAGGTAGAGGAGCAGGGTGCCGAGCAGGACGGCGGCGAGGGCGAGGGGCCCGCCGGAGTCGGGGGCGAGAGCCGGTGGCAGGAACGCCAGGCCCATCACCGCGAGTCCGGCCGCGATCCAACCCGCCTGGTTGCCCCGGGACTTGAGGGAGCGGGTGATCCGCATCTGGAGTGCGAGGTTGGCGAGGGTGCCGACGAGGAAGACCAGGCCGGCCGCCCCGTCCCAGCCGGTGGCCTGCCGGGCCCCCTCGGGCAGCAGCAGATAGAGCTGGTTCTCCAGGGTGAACATGCCGACCATGGCGAGGGCGAAGGCCAGGAAGGCCCGGTTGCCGAGGACCTCACGCCAGTCCGCGAGGACCCCGCTCCCGCTGGGCTCGACCTTCCGCGCGGGCAGCACCAGGGCCTGCGCCACGGTGAGGACGGCGAAGATCCCGGCGGCGGTCAGCGCGGAGGTGCGGAAGTCGACGAGGAGCAGCGCGCTGCCCAGCAGGGGGCCGATCAGGGCGCCGGTGGTGGCGAACACGTTGAACAGGGCGAACGCCTCCGCCTTGCGCTCCCCGGCCTCCTGCGCGAGATAGGCCCGCACGGCCGGGTTGAACAGCGCCCCGGCGAGCCCGCTGAGCACGGACGCGGCGAGCAGCACCGGCAGTCCGTCGCCGAGCGCGAACAGCGCGAACCCGACCGTGCGCAGCGCGCAGCCGGCGATGATGACGCCCCGCGCGCCGAGCCGGTCGGCCGCGGAGCCGCCGATGATGAACAGGCCCTGCTGGCTGAGGTTGCGCACGCCGAGGACGACCCCGACGACGGCCGCGGACATGCCCAGGTTGTCGGTGAGGTGGGTGGCGAGGTAGGGGATGAGGAGGTAGAAGCCGGTGTTGACGCCGAGCTGGTTGACCAGGAGGAGCCGGACGGCCGTCGGGAAGCCGCGTATCTCACGCCACGTGTGCACGTGTCGCCTCCGTCTCCTCGACACCCAGGCCGGGACGGCCGTTCGCGCGGACGACGCCGTCGGCGCCGCCGATTCCGGACCACGGGTCGTGGGCCAGCAGCAGGTGTCCGTCGAGGTCGGTCCAGCGGGCGCGGTCGGCGAGGTGGACGGCCGGGGCGAGGCCGAGGGTGCTGGCGGTGAGGCAGCCGAGCATCAGCTCCGTGCCGCTGCCCTCGATGGCCCCCGCGATGCGCAGGGCCGCGTGGACCCCGCCGCACTTGGCGAGCTTGACGTTGACGCCGTGCACCCGTCCGGCGAGGCGGCGCACGTCGTCGAGGTCCACGGCGTCCTCGTCGGCGATGACGGGCAGGGGCGAGCGGGCGGCGAGGGCGGCCAGCGCCTCGGGGTCGCCGGGGGCGAGGGGCTGCTCGACGGCCTCGACGCCGAGGTCGGCGTACCGGGGCAGCAGGGCCCTGGCCTGCGCGGGGGTCCAGGCGCCGTTGGGGTCGAGGAGCAGCCGGACGTGGGGTGCCGCGTCCCGGACGACCCGGACGCGCTCCATGTCGTCCTCGGGGTCGGGCGTGCCCGCCTTGACCTTGATCACCCGGAAGCCGCGGGCGGCCAGGCGACGGGCCTCGGCTGCCGCCCGCCCGGGTGTGGTGATGCCGATGGTGCGGGCGGTGGCGGCCACGGGTGGCGCGGCGGCGCCCAGCAGGGCGTACACCGGCGTCTCCGCCCGCTGTCCGACCAGGTCGAGGAGGGCGGACTCGACGGCCGCGGTGACGGCGGGCGGAGTGCCGGACTCCGTCAACTCCCCTTCCCGCAGGGCTTCCAGGGCCCCTTCGGGATCCCCGAACCGATGCCACTCCACGGCCGCGAGATGCCGTAGGAGCGTCTCGGCGTCGAGGCCGTAGTACACGCTGGTGACGGCCTCCCCGTGGCCGTGCAGCCCGTCGTGCTCGACGCTCAGCCACACCGCCTCGCGTGCGGACATGGTGGAGCGGGAGATACGCAACGGCTCGGCGAGGACGAGGCGTTCGGTGCGCAGGCGGGCCTTCACGGGGTCCCTTCCAGGGGCAGGTGCGAGGGGTGGTTCCGTGGCCGGTCCACGGGCTGGAGACCGGCGAGCGGATCGCTGACCCTCGTGCACCGCACCCAGCCGGCCGCCTCGGCCGCGTACGGGTGCGGTATCTCCACCGGCCGGGTGGCGGCGGTGGCGGGGTCGAGGCCGTGGGCGGTGGTGAAGTCGTCGTCGAAGACGGTGCCGAGGTAGCGGTGCGGGCCGTCCGGGAAGACGGTGGCGACGACCGCGCCGGAGTGGACCCGGGCCGCCCAGGCGGCGACGCGGGCGGCGGCCCCGGTGCTCCAGCCACCGCTGACGAAGCTGCCGCGGGCCAGTCGGCGGCAGCTGTCCACGGCTTCGGCGGGGCCGATCCAGTGGACCTCGTCGAAGGCGTCGTAGGCGACGTTGCGCGGGTGGATGCTGCTGCCGAGGCCGCGCATCAGACGGGGGCGGGCGGGCTGGCCGAAGATGGTGGAGCCGGTGGCGTCGACGCCGATGAGCCGCAGGGCGGGCCAGTGCCGGCGCAGCGGGCCGATGACGCCCGCGCTGTGGCCGCCGGTGCCGACACTGCACACCAGGATGTCCACGTGGTCGAGCTGGTGGGTGAGTTCGGCGGCGAGGGAGGCGTATCCGGCGGTGTTGTCGGGGTTGTTGTACTGGTCGGGCCAGTAGGCGCCGGGGAGTTCGGCGAGCAGTTCGCGCAGCCGGGCGAGCCGGGCGCCCTGCCAGCCGCCGGGGACGGCCGGGGAGTCGACGAGTTCCAGTCGGGTGCCGTAGGAGCGCAGCAACTGCCGCATCGACGGCTCCAGTTCGCGGTCGCCGACCAGCACGATCGGATGCCCGAGGGCCTGCCCGGCGAACGCGAGGCCGATGCCGAGGGTGCCGGAGGTGGACTCCACGACCGGGGCGCCGGGCCGCAGTTCGCCGCGCTCACGGGCGCCCAGCAGCATCGACACGGCGGCCCGTGCCTTCATCCCGCCGGCCGCGAGCCCTTCGAGCTTGGCCCAGAACCCGGGGTGGGCGCCGGGCAGGTCGGTGGTGACCCGCACGACCGGCGTCCGGCCGAGCAGTGCGAGCAACTCCTGCCGGGCGGCGGGGCGCAGGGCGGTGGCGGTCATCGAGCGGCTCCCGCATAGCGGTGGACGGTGCCGGGCCCGCCGTCGAGCCAGAAGAAGGGGTACGGCTCCGCGCACACCGCGCTCACCCCGTGCCCGAGAAGGCGGGGCAGGACGGCGCTGCCGGTCTGGGCGAACATCACCAGCGGCTTGTCGTGGGCGAGCGCGTGCCGCCGCAGGGGTTCGAAGGTGCCGTTGCCGAGGGTCATGCCGGAGACGAGCAGCGCGTCGCAGGAGTCGGCCGCGGCGAGCGCGTCGGTGACGACCGCCTCGCCCCACTCGGTCTCCCCGCCCTTGAGGTCGCAGGGGATGTACCGCAGTCCGTGTGAACGCAGCTGTTCCAGAAGGGAGTTGACGACTCCGACGACGAGGACGGTGGAGCCGGCCGGCAGGCCGGGCGGCGCGAGCAGCTCGACGACGGCCCGCGCCCGGGTCCGGGACTTCTCCAACGACGACCCGGCGGGCAGCGGGACGGCGAGCGCCCCGTGCTCCGGGGTGTGCGGGGTGACGTGCATCAGGTAGGCGTCGAGGGCGGCCACCCGCACCGGTGGCAGCGGGTGCTCCAGGAGGCGGGCCACGGTCGCGCCCACGCAGTCGTCGAGCGCCCCGTCGGGCAGGCTGCCCGGCTCCACCGCGCAGGATCCGACGGCCTCCGCGAGCCGCAGGCTGAGGACCTCGTTGCGGTATCCGGTTCCGCGTCCGTCGTGCCGTACGGCCTGCCGGGTGGCGAAGGCGACGGCGATCCGCAGGGTGGCCGGGTCGGGGCCCAGGGCGCCGGCGCGGACCCGGGCGACGAGATCGTCGTACGAGCAGGAGTCGTAGGTCGGGGGTCGGGGCGTGAGGGTGGTCATCGGATCACCAGTCCCGCGCGTATCCCGGCGAGCAGGGAGGCGACGCGGTCGCGGGCGCCGGGGCCCTCGGGGTCGCCGGCCATCACATGGCCGAGGTACTCGTTGTTGCTGCCGGCCACCTTCACCGCCGTGCCCGGCTCGGCGAGTTGGACCTCCAACACCCCTGGCGCATCCTGGAGTTCACCGGCATCGAGGGTTTCGAGGGTGCCCGCGTGGTCCGGTACGAGGAAGCCGACGGCGGCGCTGCGCAGACCGGTCTCGGTGCGGCGCAGGTCGGGTGCACGGCCGAGGGCCGCGTCCACGCAGGCGGCGGCGAGGTCGATGCCGGTGACGTGGCGGACGAGTTCGGTGATGCGGTTCCCGGCGGGGCGGGGGTTGACCTCGACGAGGCGCGGGCCGGTCGAGGTCAGCTTGATCTCCGTGTGCGCCACCACGCCGTCGACCAGGCCGAGGGCCTTGAGCGCGGCGAGGGCGGTGTGCTCGGCGGCCTCGGTGTCGGCGGCGGTGAGGGCGGCGGGGAACATGTGGCCGGTCTCGATGAAGGCGGGGGCGCCGCCGATGCTCTTGTCGGTGACGCCGACGACATGGACGGCGCCCGCGTGCGACACGGTCTCGACACTCACCTCGGGTCCGTCGAGCAGTTCCTCGACGAGTACGGCGGGGGTGCGGCGCTGGCCGCGGGCGTTGACCGGGAACGCGGCCAGCGCGCGTACGGCGTCGGCGAGTTCACCCTCGTCGTCGACGCGGCGGACGTACATGCCCGCGCACAGGTCGACGGGCTTGACGACCAGCGGGTAGCCGATCTCCCGGGCGGCCCGCGCGAGGTCGGCCCACTCCTCGTGCACGGCGAAGCGCGGGCCGGGCACCCCGGCGTCGGCGAGGACCCGGCGGGTGGCGTCCTTGCGGCAGGCGTCCTCCACGGCCTCGGGGCCCGGTCCGGGCAGGCCGAGCCGGCCGGCGATGCGGGCCGCCGTCGGCAGGTAGTAGTCGCAGGACGTGAGTACGCCGTCGAAGCGCAGCACGGCGTGCAGCCGTTCCACCTCGGGCAGCAGGGTCGCGGCGTCGTTGGTGTCGGCGGTGATCACGTTGCGGGCGCCGAGCAGCGGGTGGGCCACGCCCTCGGGGGCCGAGCGCAGGTAGTGGTGCAGGTCGCGGGTGAGGAACGTGAAATCGTGCCCGCCTTCCCGGATCGCCCGCGGCAGCAGTCTGCTCATCGATCCGACCCAGCTCTCGACCACCAGCAGATGAGCCACAACTCCCCTTTTCATGCCATGAGTTCAGACGGCAGGGCAGCCCGGCGGCCCCTCCGTCGGGAGGGGGCCGGGCTTTACACATGGACAAGCTATCGATAATCATTTTCATTTACCAGCCCGTTTGCCGGCCTCGAACTGCGGGCCGCGTACCGGGCGATCCGCCCCGGCGGCCACCTCCTCATCGAGGTCCCCGACCCCGACAGCCGCTACGCCCGTCTCCTGGGCCGCTGGTGGCTGCCCTGGCTCCAGCCGCAGCACCTGCATTTCGTCCCGGTCGAGAACCTGCGCCGCCGCCTCACGGACCTCGGCTTCACGGTCGTCGCCGAACAGCACGCCGAACCCCATGACCCCGTCGACCTCCTGGCCGCGGCCTGGCTTGCCCTGGACGCCGCGGCCCCCCGCGACCCCCCCTGGCTCCCCACCCCACCGACCGCCCTCCGACGCACCCTGCGCGCGGCCCTGTTGATCGCCGGTGTCCCGGCCTTCCTGCTGGGCACGGCCCTGGACCGCTTCGTGGTGAAGCCCCTGTCCGGGCGGCTGGGACTGTCCAACGCGTACCGGCTGGTGGCGCGGCGGGACTGAGGCCCTTCCGTCCCCCTCACACCATTGAATGATTGATTCAACATCTCTAACATCAGTCGGTGGATACATTCACCCACGGCCTCCCGAGGAGAACCCGTGCCTCCACCCACTCGTGTCCGACGCACCGCCCTCGCCCTGCTGATGGCGGTCGGACTCGCGACCCCGACGGGCCAGGCGTCGGCGGCGCCCCGCCCGACCGCACCGCAGGTCTGGCCGACCCCTCAGAGCATGCACACGGGACCCCACCGGCTCACCGTGCCCGACCGGGTCGTCGAGGTCGTCGGCCCCGGCACCGACCCGTCGGCCCGGCGGGTCGTCGAGGCCGTGCTGCGCGCCGCCGGAGCCGACCGGATCACCACCGTCGACGCCGGTGAGAAGCCTCCCCCGGCCGGGCTCACCGTCTATCTCGGCGGCCCCGGCGAGAACGGCGCCACCGGCAGGGCACTGCGGCGACTGGGCGCCGCCTCCCCGGCGGGCCTCGCCTCCGGCGGCTACGTCCTGGCATCGGGCCGCCACCACGGACGGTCCCTCCTCGCCCTGTCCGGCGTCGACCCCACCGGCACCTTCTACGCGGCCCAGACCCTGCGCCAACTGGTCGACGCCAACGGCGTGTTGCCCGAGGTCAGCATTCGTGACTGGCCCACCGCCGCCCTGCGCGGAGTCGTCGAGGGCTTCTACGGCACCCCCTGGACCCACGCCGAGCGACTGCGCCAACTCGACTTCTACGGACGCACGAAGCAGAACGTCTACGTCTACTCCCCCAAGGACGACGAGTATCTGCGCGCCCGCTGGCGCGACGCCTACCCGGCGGCCGAACTCGCCCGGTTGAAGGAGCTCGTCGACCGGGCCGCCGCCGACCACGTCCGCTTCACCTACGCCCTCTCCCCCGGCCTGTCGGTCTGCTACTCCTCCGAGGCCGACATCAAGGCCCTCACCACCAAGTTCGACTCGCTGTACGCGATCGGTGTCCGCTCCTTCGCGGTCCCACTGGACGACATCAGCTACACGAAGTGGAACTGCGCCGAGGACGAGAGGGAGTTCGGCACCGGGGGCGGTGCGGCCGGCGCCGCGCAGGCCCATCTGCTCAACCGGGTCTGGCAGGACTTCTCCGCCGAACACACCGACCTGAAGCCCCTGGAGATGGTCCCCACCGAGTACTCCGACCTCGCCGACTCCCCCTACAAGAAGGCGCTGCGGGAGCGGCTGGACCCGTCCGTCGTCGTGGAGTGGACCGGCGTCGGCGTGATCGCGCCGACCATCACCGCCGAGCAGGTCGCGCAGGCCCGTGAGCTGTACGGCCATCCGATCCTGGTCTGGGACAACTACCCGGTCAACGACTACGTCACCAGCCGTCTGCTGCTCGGCCCCTACACGGGCCGCGAGGCGGGCGTGGCGAGCGCCGCGACCGGAGTGACCGCCAACCCGATGGTCCAGGGCGAGGCGAGCCGGCTCGCACTGTTCACGTCGGCCGCCTATCTGTGGAACCCGGAGGCCTACGACCCACGGGCGGCCTTCCTCGCCTCCGTCCGCGACCTCGCCGCGTCGGGAACCGGCGCCGCCAAGTGGCTCCGCATCTTCGCCGAGAACAACCACTCCTCCTCGCTCGACCCCACCGAGTCCCCCACCCTCACCCGCCTGATCGCCGACTTCCGCACGGCCCACGAGCAGGACGGCGGCCTCGACCGCGCCGCCGCCCGGCTGTCGTCCTACTTCGCCGACATGGCCGCCACACCCGCCCGGTTGCGGGCCCGCCTGGACAACCCGGGGTTCCTCACCGAGACCGCCGCCTGGCTGGACAAGCTCGGCGCCTACGGCACCGCGGGCCGGACGGCCGTCGACCTGCTCCTCGCCGACGAGCGGGGCGACACCGACGCGGTCGCCACGTACTGGAACCGGCTCCGGGGTGAGCGCAAGGCGCTGGACGCCGTACCCGAGCAGGTCTCGCCCGGTGTCATGGACCAGTTCCTCTACACGACGATGCTGGAGAACGCCCCGGACCCCGGCGTCGACGCCGCCTTCTCCCCCGCCTCCGCGTCCCTGCAGCCGGGCGCCGCACGGACCGTGACGCTCACCCTGTCCGACGAGCGGTCCACAGCGGCCAGGACGGTCTCCTGGAAGCTGGACGTTCCCGAGGGCGTCACCGCCTCGCCGGCCGAGGGCACCGCGACCGTCCCCGCCGGGGGCAGCGCCTCGGCGACCGTCACGCTGACCGGGGAGACCGCGGGCGTGCACTCCGTGGTGGTCTCGGGCGACGGGATCCTCTCCCGTGCGATTCCGGTCCAGGTCACGGACACGGCAGGCACGTTCAAGGCGCTGACCGCCAACTTCAGCGGCTCCTCCGTCAGTTCCGTCGACCTCTCCACCGGGAAGCACACCGACATCGGTGTCGGCGCCAACCCGGGCGAGGTGGTCGTGAGCGCCGACGGACGGACCGCGTACGCCGCCAACCAGGGTGCGAACACGGTCAGCGTGATCGACGTGGCGAGCGGCAGGGTGACCGCCACGGTGGCCGTCGGCAAGGTCCCCGCCGGCCTGGCCCTCACACCGGACGGCGGCACGCTCTGGGTCGCCAACTACACGGACGGCACGGTCCAGCCCGTGGACACCGGCACCCTCACCGCGGGCCCGCCCGTCACGGTCGGTTCCGGGCCGGAGAACATGGCGATCACCCCCGACGGCAAGACCCTCTATGTGGCCGACATCCACGACAACACGGTCACGCCCGTCGACCTCGCCACCGGGAAGGCCGGGACCGCCGTCCCCGTGGGCCCACGCCCCTTCAACGTCGTGGCCGCGCCGGACGGGAGGACGGTGTACGTGTCCAACTCCGGCGGCTCGACGGTCACTCCGATCGACACCGCCACCAACGACACCGAACCGACCCTCCTGGTCACCGGCCAGGCCTACGGTCTCGCCCTCTCACCGGACGGGCGGACCCTGTGGGTCAGCCCCAGCGACGGCGACAGCGTCACCCCCGTCGACACGGTCACGGGCGCGCCGGGCAAGCGGATCACCGTCGGCAGGTCGGCGTTCGACGTCGGCCTGGACTGGAGCGGCGCCACGGCGTACGTCACGACAGCCGACGGGAACACGCTGGTGCCGGTCGACACCGCGACCGGCACCGCGAAGGCCGCCCTGAAGACCGGCGCCTATCCGCTGGCCGTCGCTCTCACGCCGGTGCCCGTGGAGTAACAGCGGTGGCCGCAGGGCCCCTTGACGGGAGACCGGCGCTATGCCGGTCTCCCGTCGACGCAGCCCACGTACGCGACCCCCCGGCTCCCACTCCTGAGGTCACGGATCCTCCACGCGTCACCGACGCGTACGAGGAAGATGACGGCGTCCTCCTTGTACGCGTCCCGGCACGGCGCCTGTTCATCGCCGGGCAGCCCGCTGGCGGGGTCCAGGGGGTTCACGTCGTAGGCCTCCCGGATGACCGCCGCCCGGTCGCCGGAGACCTGGACCTTGCGGGCGTCGACGTTCACTCGCAGAAGCTCCCTCTGCCGCGCCTGGGCCCGCAGGTTGGCCATGATGAAGCCGACCATGTAGGCGGGGCAGTCGTACGCGGACCGGACGACGTCGGACTCGGCGAGCGCATCGGTGAACTCCCGCTGGATGCCGGGGGCGTAGAGGTCGCACAGTGCCCGGGTCGAACTCGCGTGGCGGCGGCCGGAATCCAGCGACCCGACGGCGGTGAACCAGTCCTTGACCGTGCGGGCCACCGCGGTCTGTCGCGCCGACGGTTCGCCGACGCCCCATCGGTAGCAGCCGAAGAACTCCTGGATCACCTTCGGGGCCCTGCCGAGATCCTTGTTGAGGCAGGTGACCATCTCTCGCTGCCACGGGTTGCCCGGATCGCCCGGCACACTCAGACTGATCCTTCCGTCGCGCACGACCCCGAGTCCGTAGTCGTGCTGGGGGTCGCCGGGGAAGAGCGACTCGATGGCGACGTAGTTCCCGGCGCAGACCTTGGCCGTCACCGACGCCATCGACTCGGGGTCGTGCGACGCCAGTCCCCACGCCTGGGTGTGGATGACGTCGTCCGACGGGCAGGGCTTCTCGGGGAGGTCGGGCACCCGCGGTGTGTGCGGGGTGCTGTACCGCGCCGGTGAGCGCGCCGCGTCGTCGTGGACGGCCGGCTCCTCTCCGGTGCCCGAGGTGCAGCCGGACAGGACCGCCGTCACCGCGACGGCCGCCAGGAGGCCGCGCCGCCACCCCGCGCGAACGCTCACGACGCGTCCCTCTCGTCGGCCTCACGCCAGGACCCGACGTCGAAGACCCAGGTCTCAGCCGGGTTCTCGGGGATCGGTTCGCCACGAAGCCCCTTCTTGACGACGAAGGGCCTCAGCTCCTGGTCGGGACCGTTCGGGAGGTAGGAGAGCTCCAGGGTCCAGGTGCACCGGGAACGCGCGTCGACGTCGATCGCGAAGGTGGAGGGTTTCGCCCCGCTCCCCAGCACCTCACCCCCGTTCCGGCTGTACGGAACACTGCCTCCGTTGTCGACGTCCTCCACCATGAAGGTCGGACGGGTGACGGACAGGTCGACCGACAGCGGCGTGGGCACACTGCTCTCTCCTGACGGCAGGAGGAAGAGCGTGGTGTCGTCCGAGCGAACCGGGGTGCACTTCAGGTCCCGGACGGAGAAGTCGGTGACGTTGATCTGATCCTGGGTCTTCTGACTGCTCAGTTTCAGGAAGTACTGCACCCGCCCGCACCGCCGGCCGCAGTGTCCGGCCTCCAGGGGGCGGGCCTTGAGCGTCTTGGTCAGGTAGCCCACGTGACCGCCGCCCCGCAGCCGGTTCCGTTCGCCGCTCGTCAGGCGCCGGTCCAGCACGTAGTAGAGGGCACTGCCCTCCGACCAGTGCTCCACCATCGAGGCGTCGATGGGCGCCCGTTCGCGGTCGAGCTCTTCGTCGACCTTCTCCTGCTCGCGGGTGCGTCCCTCGGTGCCGAAGAGGTCCGCCTCGAAGGCGAAGACGGTGCCGGCCAGCAGCAGAACCACGCCTGTGACGACCTTGAGGGAGACCCAGACGGAGCGGTTCCCGCCCGCCGGGGGCAGCTCCCCGTACCGGGCCTGAAGGAAGGCCTCCGCCGCCCGCCCGACACGGCGACGCGACCGGGGAGAGGGGGGCGTGGGTGACGGCGGCGGATCGGGCGGGTCGCTCGGCGGGCTGTTGCTCTCACTCACCCCGTCATCCCAGCACGGGCCCGCCGGCGGGCCCGCCCGGATCCCGTGGGCTCACCCGATCAGGCGACGGCGGAGAGCTCCACGGGTGCCGGGAACCTCAGCTCGCGGTGCGCCGGATCCGCCCGGCGTACCGCTTCTCCAGTTCGAGGTTGCCCTCGAAGCCGCCGGGCACGTTGGCCGAGACGTACACCGGCGGTCGTTGCCCCGCGGCGAGCAGTACCGCGGACGCCTCCGCGACCGCCATCTGCACCAGCATCACCCCGGTCAGCGTGGACAGGGCACACACCGCGCCCCCGCCCGGCAGTTCCAGCAGCGCGTCGCCGCGCGGGGCCGCGTTGTCGAGGACGACATCGGCGAGGTCGACGAGCTTCTTGCCACTGGCGTGGCCGGCCGGGACGGCGTGGGTGTGGCTGAGGGAGGTGAGGGCCAGGATGCGGTGTCCCTGCTCCTTGGCGTGCAGGGCCATCTCGACGATGACGTTGTTGACACCGGAGTTGGAGACGATGACGAAGAGGTCCTGGGTGCGCGGGGCGGCCAGATCGTAGAGGCGCGTGGCCACCCCGGGTCGGCGTTCCAGGAGCGGGTCGTCGAGGACGGCCGGGTCGTCGCCTCCGTAGAGGACGAGGTCGGCGATGCTGAGCCGGTTGGTGGGCACCAACCCGCCCGCGCGGCCGGCGAGTTCGAGGACGAGTGCCTGGGAGTGGCCGGTGCCGAAGGCGTGGATGACGCCGTCGGTGCGGACGCACTCGGCGATCAGTTCGGCGGCTCGGGCCACGTCCTCGCGGGCGGACTCGGTGATGTGCTGGAGGACGCCCAGGCTCTCGCGCGCGAACCCCTGGGCGCTGACGGACTCGACGGACACGCGACACTCCCCACTACTGATGGATTGAACCACCCTATACGTCCCCAGCGGTGAATCAATAAATCATGAGCGGTCCTGGTATTCAATCCGCACCATGAACGGTGGCTGATACATTCTTTCCCATGCCCTCGACGGACGTCACCACACTGATCCGCACCGAGCTGCCCCGGCTGGCGGGCTCCCTGCGGAAGGTCGGCGAGCTGATCCTGGAGGATCCGGCCGCCGTCACCCACTGCTCGGCCGCCGAGCTGGGCCGCCGCACCGGCACCTCGCAGGCGACGGTGACGCGTTTCTGCCGGGCGATCGGCCTGGACTCCTACCAGCACCTGCTGATCGAGCTGGCGCAGGAGCGCGGCCGGGGCGAGGTGTCCGACTGGGGCACCGCGGAGATCGGTCCGGACATCTCCCCGGACGACGACCTGGAGCGGGTCGTGCAGGTCGTCGGCACCGCCGACCTGCGCGCGGTCCAGCAGACCATCGACCGGATCGACCTCGACGCGATCGAGCGCGCGGCCCAGGCCATGGCCCGCGCCCGGCGGATCGACGTGTACGGCGTCGGCGGCAGCGGCGCGGTCGCGCAGGAGACCGAGACCCGGCTGTTCCGCATCGGCTGTTCGGTACGCGGCTGGACCGAGGTGCACGGGGCGACCACCTCCGCCGCCCTGCTCACCCCGGCGGACGTCGCCATCGGCATCTCGCACTCGGGCGCCACCCGGGAGACCATCGAGCCGTTCGAGCTGGCCAAGGAGCGCGGCGCCACCACCGTGGCGATCACCTCCGACCCGCGCTCACCGCTCGCCAAGGCCGCCGACCTCCGTCTGATCTCCGCCACCTCGGAGACCAGCTTCCTGCACACCGGCAGCATCGGCGGCCGGCACTCGGTGCTCGTCCTCATCGACTGCCTCTACGTCCGGGTCGCCCAGCTCTCCTACCAGCGCGCGAGCGCCTCCCTGGCACTGACCGACCACATCACCCCGGGCCACACGGTGAAGGGCCGCCGCACGCGCTGACACCGGGACCGGCCGGGGCGGCACTCCTCGATCACGGCCGAAGATGCATGGATGAACCACCGAGGAAACACAAAGATGGTTGTTTGAACCACCTCCTCGGTGCCACGATGGGGCTCCGCCGAGCATTCTGGTAGGAGCCCCATGCGCGTGTCCTGTGTCGAGTCGACCGAGCTCTTCGTCGGAACCACCGAGCGGCCCCGCCAGGTGGTGGCCGTCGAGCTGAGCCACACTCCCGGCCGGACCGTCCGGCTCACCGTCGAGGGCCCCGGGGTCACCGGCCGGGCCGACGCCACGGTGGCCGACGACGGCACCCTGCGCGCCGAGATACCCGTGGTGGCCGAGGGCCTCGCCCCCGGCGAGCGCCGCGCGATCACCGTCACGGCCACCGACGGGGACCAACGCGACGAGCACACAGGCGAGTTCACGGTCGCCGAGCCGGGCTGGACGATGTTCATGGTGAGCCACTTCCACTACGACCCCGTCTGGTGGAACACCCAGGCCGCCTACACCGAGACCTGGGACGTCGCCGACGACCCCGCCCTCACCGGTCTGCCGGCCCGCACCTTCGACTCGCGCGGCCAGTCCGGGATGAGCCTGGTGCGGGCGCACTGCGATCTGGCCCGGCGCGACCCGGCGTACACCTTCGTGCTCGCGGAGGTCGACTACCTCAAGCCGTACTGGGACGCCTTCCCCGAGGAGCGCGCGTTCCTGCGCGAGCTGATCCGCACCGGCCGTGTCGAGATCATGGGCGGCACCTACAACGAGCCGAACACCAATCTCACCGGCGCCGAGGCGACCGTACGCAACGCGCTGTACGGCGACGGGTTCCAGCGCGGGATCATCGGGGCGTCCCCGGAGACCGCCTGGCAACTGGACGCGTTCGGGCACGATCCGCAGTTCCCGGGGCTGATGGCGGACGCCGGGGTCACGTCGAGTTCGTGGGCGCGGGGCCCCTTCCACCAGTGGGGGCCGACCCTCTCCGTCTTCGGCGAGGAGCCGCGGGACCCGAAGCGGATGCAGTTCCCGGCCGAGTTCAGCTGGATCGCCCCCTCCGGGCGCGGACTGCTGACCGCCTACATGGTCAACCACTACGGCGCCGGCTGGGCCATCGACAACGCGCCGACCCTGCCCGAGGCGGAGGCCGCCGCGCTCAAGCTGTTCAAGGGGCTCAAGCAGGTCGCGCTCACCCGCAACGTGCTGCTCCCGGTCGGCGGTGACTACGCGCCGCCGTGCCGCTGGGTGATGGGCATCCACCGCGACTGGAACGAGCGGTACGTCTGGCCGCGGTTCGTCAGCGCGATCC
Organism: Streptomyces sp. NPDC032822; assembly: GCF_055578825.1. Classification (NCBI taxonomy): domain Bacteria; kingdom Bacillati; phylum Actinomycetota; class Actinomycetes; order Kitasatosporales; family Streptomycetaceae; genus Streptomyces; species Streptomyces sp. NPDC032822. Next base: position 398,837 of record NZ_JBVIOL010000005.1, read on the forward strand.
CCCGGGACTTCTTCGCCGCCGTCCGCGCGGAGCTGGAGGCCGAGGGCCGCAAGGCCTCCCCGCAGACCCGGGACATGAACCCGGTCTACACCGGCAAGGACGTCTCCTACATCGACACCAAGCAGGCCCAGCGGTACGGCGAGGCGCTCCTCGCCGACGCCGAGGCCTGGGCGACGCTCGCCACCCTCGTCACCGGACACCCCTATCCCGACGCCGCTCTCGACAAGGCCTGGCGGCAGCTGGTCTACGGCGCCCACCACGACGCCATCACCGGCTCCGAGTCCGACCAGGTCTACATCGACCTGCTCACCGGCTGGCGGGAGCTGTACGACCTCGCCGAGACCGTGCACACCGACGCGACCCGGGCCCTGGCCGACGCGGTGGCCCCGGGACCCGGCTCCGGCACCGATCTCGTCGTCTTCAACCCGGCCACCTGGCAGCGGCGGGACGTGCTCACGGTCGCCGACCCCGGACTCGTCCCCCTGGACGACGCCTCCGTACCGCTGCCCGCCGTGCGCGAGGACGACGGACAGCTCCGGATCGTCGTACCGGAGGTCCCCGGCATGGGCCTCAAGTCGCTCCCGCTCGCGCCCGGTTCGGTGCCCGGCTGGACCCCGGGCGAGGGAACGACGATCCGCAACGCGTTCTACGAGGTGACGGTCGACCCCGTCCGCGGCGGCGGCGTCAGCAGCCTGCGCACCCTGGCCGAAGGCGGCCGGGAACTGCTGCGACCCGGCGACATCGGCAACGAACTCGTCGTCCAGGAGGAGTACCCGAGGCACCCGCGCTTCGGCGAGGGCCCCTGGCATCTCACACCGACCGGTACGACCGCCGCCCGCAGCCGGGACGTGCCGGCCGACATCGATGTCGAGCACTCCCCCGCCGGATCCCGGATCACCGTCCGCGCCGACCTCGGGCTCTTCCGCTACACCCAGCGGCTGACCCTGTGGACCGGCGTCGACCGGCTCGACGTCTCCACCACGATCGACGGCTACGACGGCGCCGACCGGCTGATCCGGGTGCGCTGGCCGTCCGACGTGCGGGGCGGACTGCCCGTGCACGAGGTGGCGGACGCCGTCATCGGGCGCGGCTTCGGGTTCGTGGAGGTGGACAGCGAGCGGTTCCCGTGGACGCTCGACAACCCGGCCAACACCTGGTTCGGCCTGGGGTCCACCGCGCGGGTCGCGGTCCTGGACGACTCCGGCGACCTCCTCGGCCACCGTTCGATCGGGGTCGCCGAGCTGGTGTACACCGACTGGGAGGTCGCCGGTGAGCTGGGCACGCCCCTCGCCGCGGCCCTCGTCCGCGCGGGTGTCACCGCCACCTCGACCCTCGCGGGCGGCCCCCGCTACGGCGACCTGGAGGTCGACTCCAACCTCCCCGACATCCGGATCGCCGTCGGCGGCCCCGACCGCAACCAGGTGGTCGCCGAGGCGCTCGGCTGGGACCCGGCCGCCGGGCGGGAACTCGGACGGCAGCTGGCCGAGCGGGGCGTGGCCGCCGTGTGGGTCGCGCCGCGCGCCGGGCTGCGCGAGGAGTGGGTGCCCGGCGCCGACCTGCGCGACCTGGAGCGGCTGCCGCTGCTCGTGGTGGCGGGTGCCGGGCCCGAGGACGACGCCAAGGCGGTCGAGGCGCTCATCGCCGACCTGGACGACTTCACCGTCACGGCCACCGCGGCGGGCGGCGGCGAGGCGCTGCCGCCGGGCGACCACTGGGACGGGCGCGGCTTCGCCGTCCTCAACCGGGGCACCCCCGGCTGCGTGGTCACCACCTCCGGCGACCTGTACATGTCCCTGATGCGCTCCTGCACCGGCTGGCCCTCCGGTATCTGGGTGGATCCGCCGCGCCGCACGGCCCCCGACGGTTCCGCGTTCCAGTTGCAGCGCTGGTCGCACACCTTCGACTACGCCGTGGTGGCGGGCGAGGGCGACTGGCGGGAGCTGGAACTGCCCGCGCGCGGGCACGAGTTCAACCATCCGCTCAGCGCACGCCCGCGGACCGGGGACGGGACCGGACTGCTGCCCCGGAGCGCGTCGCTGCTCACCCTGGAGCCGGCCCGCGAGGTACTGCTCGACGCCCTCAAGCCCGCCGGCTCCGCGCTGGCCCGGGGCAGCGTGGCGGCGGCCGATCCGGGGCGCGGGGTCGTCGTGCGGATGCACGAGGTGAACGGGCGGCCGGTGCGGGCCCGGGTGCACGGGCCCTCGCCGTGGGCTCAGGGCACGCGTGCGGACGTACTGGAGCGGCCCGGGGAACGGCTGGCGCCGGACCGGGACGGGATCCTCGACGTCGGACTGACCGGCTTCGAGGTGGCCACCGTGCTGGCCACGCCGACGGCGGGCGCCGCTGCGGAGCCCGGCCCCGGTGTCGCCGCGCACGAGCCCGCCCAGCCGGTCCACACCCGGTACTGGCTCCACAACTCCGGGCCGGCCCCGCGCGGCAACCTTCCGGTGGCCGTCTACGTCTCGCCGACCGCGCTCACCGTCTCCGGCCCCGTCACCGCGACCGTCCGGGTGTCCTCGGAGCTGACCGACTCCGCGGCGTCGGGCACGGTCGCCTTCGAGGTGCCGGCCGGCTGGTCCGTCGAGCCCGCCGAGCTGCCGTACGCACTGGGCCCCGGCGGTTTCACCCTCGCGGAGGTCACGGTGACACCACCGGCGGACGCCGAGCCCGGCCGGCACCGGCTGGCGGCCCGGCTGTCGTACGGCGGGCAGACGTACGAGGACGTGGTGGCGCTCGACGTACCGGGAGGCCGGTCCGGTCCAAGCCTGGTGTCGACGCTGGGAGTCGACCGGATCACGGTACGCCGGGACGGACGCGTCCGGGTTCCGGTGATCCTGCGCAACACCACCCTCGGGCCGGTCGGCGGCCAGTTGTGGGCCGTGTCGTCCTGGGGCACCTGGGCCGGGGTCGGGCCGGGCGTCCAGGGGTTCACCGTGGCCGGCGGGGAGCAGCGGGAGGTCGTGATCGAGGTGGACGGCTCGGCGGTGGAGCCGGGGTCGTACTGGCTGATGGCGAAGGTCGGCTGGCACGGGTGCGTGGCCTACACGGAGGCCGTGGAGCTGGAGGTGACACCGTGAACCCGACGACCGGACACGCGCACGCACCGCACCCGCCCGCCCCGCCTCCGCACTCCCCCGCGGTCGCGCATGCCGCCGTGGTGGACGGCGAGCGGGTCTCCAAGGACCGGGTGGACGCCCTCCTGGAGGCCGTTCCGGCCCGTGACCGCGAGACTCGGCCCGAGGCGCTCGCCCGGGCCGAACGGCAGCGCAGGCGCTGGGCGACCCAGGTGGTGGTCACCGACGAACTGGCCCGCCGGGCCTGCGCGGACCGGGGCCTGAGGCCGCCCGCGGAGGTGTCGCCGGCGCAGGTGCTCGCGGTGGCCGAGACCGACGTGGCCGACCTGGGCAGCATCGTCGCGGCGGCGCTCGCCCACTCCCCGGCCGCCCGGGCCCTGCTGGCCCGCCTCGAACGCGAGCAGGACGTCCCCGAGGCGGCCGTACGGGACTACTACGAGCGCAACCGGGACCGCTTCCTCACCGCGGAGGCGCTCCGGCGCGGGGCCGAGCCCTTCCGCGGAGCGGCACAGGACGACTTCGTGCCGTACGAGGCTGTGCGCGCGGGCATCCTGCGCGAGCTGCGGCAGGCGGCGGGTCGGCGGGCCTTCTTCGACTGGCTGGACCGGGCGCGGGCGGGCGTGGAGTACACGCACGGGCACGAGCATCCGGGCGACCCCTCGCATCCGGATCACGAACACCGGCACTGATCTCCCACGGAACCTAAAAGCAACACGGCAACCCATTGACCTCCGATGAATTCTGGTCCACCTTTTCATCAATCGGAGTCGAACTTGGTTGATTGAACCAGCCACTCAGCCAGCCCCATCCCTGACTCGCCCGGTCGCAGAAGGGCCCACCACATGCGTACAACGAGACTGACCCGCACCCTGACCTGTATCGCCGCCCTGTCCCTCGCCGCCTCCGGCTGCGGCCTCTCCGGCGGCTCCTCCGGCGGCGACAGCACCGCCGGGGGCTGCGAGGTCGACCAGGGCAACGTGGGGTCCGGAAAGCTCTCCGGGGACGTCAAGGGCACCATCACCTTCCAGACGACCAACCTGAAGAAGGACTTCGGCGACTACTTCAACGGGGTCATCGACGCCTTCGAGAAGGCCCACCCCGGTGCCGAGGTCAAGTGGATCGACGACCCGGGCGACTCCACCTTCACCCAGCGCCTGGTCGCCGACGCGCAGGGCTGCACCCTGCCGGACGTGGTGAACATCAACGTCAACACGGCCGAGGCGCTCACCAAGAACGGCTACCTGCTGAACCTCGACACCAAGGCACCCGGCGCGGGAGATCCGTTCGTGCCCGCGCTGTGGAAGTCGAGCACCTACGCGGACGCCGACGGCAAACAGGTGCACAGCGTGCTGCCCTGGTACTCCGGCGGCATCGTGCAGACCTTCAACACCGACCTACTGAAGAAGGCGGGCCTGGACCCGGCCAAAGCTCCGACGACCGTCCTCGGACTGTTCGACGACGCCGAGAAGATCGCCAAGGCCTCCGACGGCGACTACTACGCCTTCCTCGCCAACCCGTCGCTGCGCATCCCCGCCGACTGGCAGCAGATGGGCATCAAGGTCCTCGCGGCCGACGGCAAGTCCTTCGCCTTCGCCGACGACCCGAAGACCGCCCAGTGGGTCGAGGGCATGAAGAAGCTCTACCAGGCCGGCGCGATGCCGAGGGACTCCCTCTCCTCCAACCAGGACCCGTCCACCGTCTACGGCCAGGGCAAGCTGGTCTACGGCTCCACCAACCCCAACTACCTGCGCTTCATCGACCAGAACAACCCGTCGATCTACGAGAAGACCGGCGTCGCCCGCTACATGCTGGACGCCCTCGGCCACACCGTGGGCGCCCCGCAGTACATCGGCACCGCCGCCACCAGCAAGAACGCGGCGACCGCGCTGGCCTTCGCCCAGTTCCTGACCAACGCGAAGAACCAGCTGGAGTGGGCGAAGGACCCGAACGTCGTCATCTTCCCGTCCACCACCGCCTCGTTGAACGACCCCTTCTTCCAGTCGGTCAAGGGCACCGACCCGTTCTCCGAGGCCCGCAAGATCGTCGCCAGTGACCGCAAGACCGCCACCGCCGACGAGATCGCCCTCACCCCGGGCGAGTTGAACGCCATCTCCGCCCAGATCCAGCTCGCCATGCAGGGCAAGAAGAGCGCCGAGGACGCCCTCAAGGAGGCTCAGTCCAAGGCCGACGAGCTGATCGCGCAGGGCAGTTGACGATGGCTCAGCACACCCTCGACCAGGCGCCCGTCCCCGCCTCCCCCGGGGCGGGCGCCCCGCGCCCCGGCACTTCCTCCGAGCAGCCGGGGCGGCTGCGCCGCGCCCTCCGCTCCGTGGTTCCTGGCCCGACCGCGGACGCGGGGGGCGCGGCCCTGTATCGCCGGTGGTGGCTGCCCTGGCTGTGGATGACCCCGGCGGTCATCGGCGCGACCGTCTTCGGGGTCTTCCCCTTCCTCAACACGATCCTGGTGTCCTTCACCGACGCCAAGCCGCTCGGCGGCGCATACAAGCTGGTCGGCCTGGACAACTACACCCGGATGTTCGGCGACTCCGACTTCTGGCTGGCGACCCGCAACAGCGTCCTGTACGCGGTGATCGTCGTGCCGCTGATGATCCTGCTGCCGCTGCTGCTGGCGATCCTGGTCGAGAAGAACGTCCCGGGCATCGGCTTCTTCCGGTCCGCCTTCTACACACCCGTCCTCGCCTCCAGCGTGGTCGTCGGACTGAGCTGGCAGTGGCTGCTGAGCGACCAGGGACTGGTCAACACCTGGCTGGAGAAGGGCCACATCGTCCAGGAGGCCATCCCCTTCCTGTCCGACTCGTGGCTGATCCTGCTGTCGGCGATGGGCCTGACCATCTGGAAGGGGCTCGGCTGGTACATGATCTTCTACCTGGCCGCGCTGGGGAACGTCCCGAAGGAACTCCACGAGGCGGCCGCCGTGGACGGCGCCGGCGCGGCCCGCCGCTTCTGGCACATCACCGTGCCCGGCGTACGCCAGTCGATGATGCTGGTCGGCACCCTGACCGGCATCGGCTCGCTGCGGGTCTTCACCGAGATCTACATGCTGGGCGGCTCCACCGGCGGCCCCGGCGGCGCCGACCGCACGCTCCCCTTCTACATCCGGGACGTCGGCCTCGACCCGCTCACCGGCAACGCCGGCTACGGCGCCGCGGTCAGCGTCGCCCTGTTCGCCCTGACCCTGGGCCTCACGCTGCTCGCCCAGCGGTTGACGAAGGAGGACGAGTCATGACCACGGCCGTGGACAAACCCCGGCGCCTCGTACCGCGCTGGCGGGACTACGGCCGCCCCCGCGAACTGGTCGTCCGCTACCTGCTGTTGGTCTTCGTCCTGTTCATCACGGTCGGCCCGCTGGTGTGGCAGCTGCTGTCGTCGCTCAAGGGCCCCACCGAGGACGTCTTCGGCTCCGGCGCCTCGCTGTTTCCGCACCACCCGACGCTGCGCGCCTACAAGGAGGTCTTCGCGCAGGTCCCGGTGTGGACGTACATCAGGAACAGCTTCCTCGTCGCGATGCTGTCCATCACCAGCCAGCTCGTCTTCTCCACCATGGCCGGCTACATGCTCTCCAAGCCCGGCTGGAAGGGCCGCAAGCTGGTCTGGATCGTGCTGATGGCGTCCATGATGTTCCCCTTCGAGTCGATCATGGTGTCGCTGTTCCTCAGCATCCGCGACCTCGGCCTGGTCGACCACCTGGCCGGCGTCTGGCTGCCCGGCTTCGTCGCCGCGATCAACGTCCTCATCATGCGGGCCGCGTTCCTCGCCGTGCCGCGCGAGATCGAGGACGCGGCGATGCTCGACGGGGCGGGCGAGTGGAAGCGGTTCCGGTACCTGTACCTGCCCTCCGCGTACGGCGCGATCCTGGTCGTCACCATCAACACCTTCATCAGCGCCTGGGACGACTTCCTGTGGCCGCTGATCGTGCTGCGCACGGAGGAGCAGTTCACGCTGACGCTGGGCCTGGCCCGGCTCCAGACCTCGTCGTTCGGCTACGACCAGCGGCTGGTGATGGCGGGTTCGGTGATCTCGGTGATCCCGGTGCTGGTGCTGTTCGTGATCACCCAGCGGTGGTTCTACAAGGGCGTGTCGTCGGGCGCGGTGAAGCTCTGACCTCGGCGGTGACGTCTCCTGCGACGTCCGCCGTGACGTCCGCCGTGCTGTCTCAGGGGACGCGCAGGATCGCCGGTACGGCGGTCAGCGCGTCCCCCGCCGACTGCGCGACCCGGATCTCCAGCGTGCCGGACCCCACGCCCGTCTCCAGGTCGGCGCCGACCTGCGCGAGTTGGTCGGCGCCGAGGGTGAAGGCGACGGTGCGGGACTCCCCGGCCGGAAGGTCGACGCCCCGGAAGGCGCGCAGTTCGAGCGTGCGCGGCCAGACCGGGGTCCGCAGCCGCCGGATGTAGAGCTGGACCACCGTACGGCCGTGCCGCGAGCCCGTGTTGGTCACCTCGACCTCGACGGTCGGCACCCTCGTGCGGCCGTCCGTGCGGCCGTCGGTGTGCTCGGCCAGCCTCGGTGGGCCGTACGCGAAGCTCGTGTACGCCAGCCCGTGCCCGAAGGGGTAGAGCGGCTCGGCGCTGTCGTCCACGTAGCCGCCGTACTCGATGTCCTTGTGGTTGTAGTACACGGGGAGTTGGGCCGCGGAGCGGGGCACGGAGACGGGGAGGCGGCCGGTCGGTTCGCGGTGTCCGAGCAGGACCTCGGCGAGGGCCTCGCCGCCCCACGGGCCCGGGTACCAGGCGGTGAGCAGCGCCGCCGCGGTGTCGGGTACGACATACGGGCGGCCCTGGATCAACACGACCACGGTGGGCGTACCCGTCGCGACGACGGCGTCCAGCAGGGCGTACTGCGCCTCCCCGAGCCGCAGTCCGGCGAGGTCGGCGCCCTCGCCGCAGGTCAGCTCGGAAACGGCGCCCCGTGCGGCCCCGTTGGCGGCGAAGTCGGTGTCCGGGGTGCGCGCGCTGCTGCCGCCCAGGGCGAGGACGGCCAGGTCGGAGGCGGCGGCCGCGGCCACCGCCGCGGGGATGCCGGAGAGGTCGCCGCCGGTGAGGGCACAGCCTCGGGCGTGCCGGATGTCGACGCCGGGCGGGGCGAGTCGCCGTAGCGCGTCGAGGAGGCCGGCACCCGTGCCGGGGCGCTGCGGGGCGGTGTAGTCGCCCGACTGGTGTGCCGCGGTGTCCGACTGGGGTCCCAGGACGGCGATACGGGAGACGCTCTCCGCGACGGGCAGCACACCGGCGTCGTTGCGGAGGAGGGTGACCGCGGCCCGGGCGAGTGCCGTGCTCACGTCCCTGCCGTGGGCCGGGAAGTCCGTTGCGGTGCCGGGCTGTTCGAAGAGGCCGAGCCGGAACTTGAGCCGCAGCACGCGGGCGACGGCGGTGTCGAGGGCCTGCTCCCCGACCAGCCCCAGCCCGACCGCCTCCTCCAGGTGGGTGAACCCCTCGTCCCAAAGGCTCAGATCCACACCGGAGTCGAGGGCGAGGGCGCCCGCGGAGACGGTGTCGCCGGTGACGCGGGCCAGCCGGTCCACGGCCAGGCCGTCGGCCATGACCAGCCCGTCGAAACCCCACCTCTCGCGCAACAGCCCGGTGAGCAGGGCCCGGTTGCCGCAGCAGGGCATCCCGTCGACCTCGTTGTACGCGGCCATGAGCGCGGCGACTCCGGCCCTGATCCCGGCCCGGACGGCGGGGAGGTGGATCTCGTGGAGTTCGCGGGGCCCGAGCTCCGACTCGGCGGAGTTGCGGCCTCCCACGGTGGCGCCCTGTCCGGCGAAGTGCTTGAGGACGACGGGCGCCTTGTCGGGGGCGAAGCGTTCGCCGGTGCCCTGCATGCCCCGCACCACCGCTTCGGTGAGCCGGGCCGCCAGGTACGGGTCCTCGCCGAAACACTCCTCGGTGCGCCCCCAGCGCGGGTCGCGCGCGATGTCGAGGGCCGAGACCAGGGCGACATGGCCGCCGCGGGCCCGCAGTTCGGCGGCTGCGTGGGCGGCGGCCGTCTCGTACAGCTCGGGGTCCCAGGTGGCACCGACGGCCAGGTTGACCGGGAGGACCGTGCCGTCGAGGGCCATGTGGCCGTGCGGCATCTCCTCGACGAAGAGCGCGGGGATGCCAAGCCGGCTCCGCTCCACGACCTGCCGCTGCACCAGGTCGGCCAGGGCCGCGCCGTCCTCGGCGCCGGGCCCGTCGGCGTGGTCGACGCCGGACCAGGCGTCGGCGCGCTGGAGCCCGTACAGGGCGCCCAGTCCGGCGAAGCGCTCGATCTCGGCGTACAGGGCGTCGGTGAGTTCGAAGCCGCCCCCGGGGACGCGACGGTAGGCGTCCCAGCCGTACATCCGCTGGTTGAGCTGGCCGGCCTTCTCGCGCAGGGTCATCCGGGAGAGCAGGTCGTGGACCCGGGCGTCGACGGGGGCGGTGGGGTCGCGGTAGACCGCGTCACTCATGCTCGGCCGCCTGTCGCGAGCCGGGCCAGGGCCACGGCACCCCGACAGCCGTCGGCGACCCAGTCGAGCGCCAGTCCGAGGGCGGCGAGGCGCTCGGCCAGCAGCGGTGTCAGGGGGCCGTCGGGACCGAGCAGCCCGCCGGTGGCGACGAGGGGTTCGCCCGGACTCGGGTTCAACGCCCTTACCGTCGCGGCCAGTTGATCGGCCGCCTCGTCGAGGATCGCCTGCGCGACCGGGTCCTTGTCGCGCGCCGCCGCGGACACCGACGGGGCCAGCCGGGAGAGCCGGATCGGAGCGTCGGCCATGACCGCCGGGAGGAGGTACATGCGGTACTCCTCGCGCAGCCGTCGGCTCCAGCCGGCACCGCTCTCGTCGTCGTCCGGCGGCAGCACGCCGTCCGGGAGCCCCAGCGCCCGGCCCACGGACCCGGCCAGGGCCGTCGCCGGTCCGCGCCCGTCCGCCATGCGCAACGCGGCCCGTACCGCCGTGCGCCCGATCCAGAAGCCGCTGCCGTCGTCACCGAGGAGCCAGCCGTCGCCGTCCACGGTGAGCGTGCCCCGGCGGTCGGCGATGCGCATCGCGACCGCGCCGGTGCCGGCCACCAGGGCGAGGCCGTCGGCGGGGGTGCCGGGCGCGGAGGCGAAGGCCGCCTCGATGTCGCTGCAGACGCGGACCGGGCCGGTCGGGACGCCCAGCCGGCGCAGGGCGGCGGCGAGGGCCGTCCGCGCGTTGACGTGTCCGGGCTCGTCCGGGGAGGCCGCGGTGGCCCCGGCGAAACCGCCGGACACGGCCACGACCCGGGCGCGCGCCTCCTCCGGCACGGCCCGGCCGACGGCCTCCACCAGATGGTCGGTGACCTGCGACAGCGGGACGGTCAGGGCGTTGCCCGGCCCCGAGGCGCCCTCGCCGAGGACACGTCCGTCCGCGGCGAGGGCGAGGACGGCCCGCGTGCGGGTGCCGCCCGCGTCGAGGCCGACGACCAGACTTCCCGGATTCCGGTTCAAATCATTGCTCATCACTGACTATGGTGGTTGATACATTCGCGCAGTACAAGAGCGACCGGCACAGAGAGCCGGCCCTGCACGAGCAGGCCGGACGAGAGCAGCTCACGAGCGGACCCGAGGAGGATCCCATCCGTACACTCCGCTTCGGCGTGAACTACACGCCCCGCCGCGGTTGGTTCCACTCCTGGCACGACTTCGATCCCGCGCACGCCCGCGAGGACCTGGACCAGATAGCCGGGCTCGGCCTCGACCACGTCCGTGTCTTCCACCTGTGGCCCCTCCTCCAGCCCAACCGCACGCTGCTGCGCACCGCCGCCGTGGACCAGCTGGCCCAGCTCGTCGACCTGGCCGGCGAGGCGGGCCTCGACGTCCTGGTGGACGGCGTCCAGGGCCATCTGTCCAGCTTCGACTTCTACCCGGAGTGGACCCGCGGCTGGCACCACCGCAACGTGTTCACGGACCCGGAGACCATCGAGGCACAGGCCGAACTGCTGCGCACGCTGGGCCGCGCCCTGGCCGGCCGCCCCCACCTCATCGGCCTCCAGCTGGGCAACGAGCTCAACAACCTGGTCGAGCACAACCCGGTGACGGCCGACGAGGTCGACCACTACCTGGACACCCTGCTGGCCGCCGCCCGCGAGGGAGTCCGCCCCGCTCACCTGGTCACGCACTCCGCGTACGACGCCGCCTGGTACGGCGACGACCATCCCTTCACCCCCGAGGCCTCGGCCCACAAGGGCGACCTGACGACCGTCCACCCCTGGGTGTTCTCCGGCGACTGCGCCCGCCGCTACGGCCCCCGCTCCCCGCAGGTGCGGCACCTCGCCGAGTACGGCACGGAACTCGCCACGGCGTACGCCCTCGACCCGGCGCGTCCCGTCTGGGTCCAGGAGACGGGCGCGCCCGAGCCGCACATCCCGGCCGCCGACGCACCGGACTTCGCCCGGGCGACCGTACGGAACGCGGCCGAGTGCGCGAACCTGTGGGGTGTGACGTGGTGGTGCTCCCACGACGTGGACCGTTCCCTCGCCGACTACCCGGAACTCGAATACACCCTGGGCCTGTTCGACTCGGCGGGCCGCCCGAAGCCGATCGCGAAGGCGTTCGCCGAGGCCGCCGCCGAGACCCACACGCCCCGCCCCCGCGAGACCGCCCTGGTCCTGGACTGCACGCCGGCCACCCGTTCCGTGTCCGGTCCGGGCGGCGCGTACTTCGAGGAATGGATGCGGCTGCGCACGGAGGGCGTCCGCCCGGCGGTGGTGCTGGCCGCGCGGGCCGAGGACGAGGGGTACCTGGCGGCGCGGGGTATCAAGGAGGTCCTGCGGCTCCCGTGAGGGACGCCCTGCGACAGCCCTACGCCCCCTGCGGCTGCCGCAGGGGGCGTAGGGCTGTCGTGGGACGGCGCGGGAGGCCACCGCGGGTGCCGTCCCGGCTCACGCCCCCGCCAGTGCCTCCGCGACCGCCCGCAGGTTCACCTTGCCGCGGCCGTACGAGCACAGGGCGTCGCCCTCCGGCAGGCCGGTGGCCACGCGGACCGCGTCCGGGCGCCGGGTCAGCAGGGTGTCGCGCAGGCGGGTCTGCCAGGGGTACAGCCCGGCGTCGCAGGTGGCGACGGCCAGCGGCAGGCCCCGGGCCATCCGCAGGATGCCGTCGACGAGGGCGTCCGGGTCCGCGGGCTCCCCGCTGACACAGGTGCCGGTGGCCGTGGGGTCGACGGCCCGCAGCGCGGTCAGCAGGTCCTCGCCGCCCCAGTTGAGCGCCGGATGCGGCGGCGGGAACAGGTCGACGACATGCGCGCCGCGCACGGGCGCCGGGCCGCCCCGGCCCGCCACCGCCCGCCGGGCCGCCTCCAGCCCGGCCGACGCGTCCCACCCGGCGACCTCGGCCGCGGGCGTCGCGTACCGCTCGGCGAGCCGACGCACCCGGCCCGCGGCCTCGCCGACCCGCTCCTCCGGCAGGCTCCCGCCGCGCAGCGCGCCCAGCACCGCGTCCCGGCAGCCCAGGGTGACCTCCAGATCCGGTACGGCGACGATGACCTGGTCCGCGCCCGCGGCGAGGGCGATCCGCGCCCCCGCCTCCTCGCCGTACCGGTCGGCTATCGCCTTCATCTCCAGCGCGTCGCTGACCAGGACCCCGTCGAATCCGATGTCGTGCCGGAGCAGGTCGCCCAGGATGCGGCGGCTGAGGGTCGCGGGGCGGTTGGCGTCCAGCGCCGGGAAGACGACATGCGCGCTCATCAGCATCGGCACACCGGCGGCGACGGCGGCCCGGAAGGGCGCGAGGTCGAGCGCCTCACGGGACCGCGGGTCCACGGCCGGTTCGTGGTGGCTGTCGGTGACGGTGCCGCCGTGCCCCGGGAAGTGCTTGGCGCACGACGCGACACCGCGCGCCTCGGTGGCGGCGATCCACGCGGCCAGATGCCGGGAGACCCGCTCCGGGTCGGTGCCGAAGGCGCGGGTCCGCACGATCGGGTTGTCCGGGAGGTGCTGGACGTCGGCGACGGGCGCGTAGGAGGCGGTGATGCCGAGGGTGGCCAGGTGCCCGGCGAGCGCGTCGGCGCAGCGGGCGGTCAGCGCGAGGTCGTCCGCGACACCGAGCGCGAAGGAGCCGGGGACCTCGGGGGCGCCCGCGGCCACCAGGTGACCGATACCGCCGCCCTCGTTGTCGATGCCCACCAGCAGGTCGGGCCGCAGGGCGCGCAGGGTGTCGGTGAGCCGGCGCACCTGTTCCGCGTCGCGCACGTTGCGGGTGAACAGGATGACCCCGCCGAGACCGCGGTCGACGAGGCGTTTCAGGGTGTCGGGGACGGTCGTCGTGCCGTCGAATCCGGCGACCAGACAGCGGTGGGCCGCCTCGTCCAGGTCGACGGGGAGCGCGGTGCCGGCGGTGCTGAGGGTCATGCCTTCGGTGGGGCTCACCCCTGAAATCCTCTGGCTCAGTCAGCCAAAAGTCAACATCCATTTGGTTTGGTGATTCACAACTGTTCCGGGCCGGGACTGAGACAGGCGTCCCATGGGCAAACTCACTTCCGACGGCCGCACGCCCACGCCTCGTCGGCTCCCGGTCACCACGGCGTCACACCGGACGGGAAAGACTCAGCGGTCCCCTCCTGCTCGCCCGCTCCACCGCTCTCCCGCTGTTCCGCTCCCCCCGCCCCTGCCTCGCCTCGGATCCGTCACGACCCGCACCGCACCGCCATCGCGCGGGCCATGACGTGGAAGGACGACGTGCGCCGTGTCCCTGCACCCGCTCCCGCTCGACGACTCCCCCGGAACACTCCCCGCCCCCGGCCGCTCCCCCGCCGCCGCGCGCCTCCTCCCCAAGGCGCTGAGCCTGCTCCCGCTCCTGCTGATCGCGGCCTGGGCGGCATTCGACTGGCACACCGTGTACGACGGCGCCACCCGGCTGGCTGCCGCCGACCCCTGGTGGCTGCTGACGGCGGTCTTCTTCACCTGCCTCGGCTGGGTGGCCGCCGCCTGCGTACGGCAGGGCGCTCTGCTCGACCGGCTGCCACCGGGGCTGCTGCTCGCCTCGCAGTTCGCCGCCGGCGCCGCCAACCACGTGCTCCCGGCGAGTGTCGGCGCCCACGCGGTCACCCTGCGCTTCCTGCTGGGCCGGGGCATCCCCCTCCCCCGGGCCGCCGCCTCCCTCGCCCTCTACGTCCTGGTCAGGCCGATCGCGAAGACGCTGGTCCTGCTCGGTTTCCTCGCCGCCTCGCCCGACCTGCTGCGACTGGTCCGGCTCACCCCCGACAAGGGCACGCTGCTGCTGGCCGCCGGCGCCGTGACCCTCGGTATCGCGGCACCGGCCCTGCTCGCCGCGGCCGTGCCCCCGCTGCGCCGCCCCGCCCTCACCTTCGTCCGCACCGCCCTGACCGACGCCCGGCTGCTGCACCGCCGCCCTGCCCGCGTCCTCGCCCTCTGGGGCGGAGCCGCCGCCACCCCGCTGCTCCAGGCCGCCGTGGTCGCCTCGGTCGGTGCCGCGCTGGGGCTGCCGCTGACCTGGACACAGGTCACGCTCGCGTTCCTCGCCGCCGGCGCGGTGGCCGGCGCCGTCCCCGCGCCGGGCGGCATCGGCCCCGTGGACGCGGCCCTGGTCTTCACCATGGCCGCGCTGGGCGCCCCACTGAGCCTGGCCACGGCCACCGTCATCGGCTACCGCGTGGTGACGATCTGGCTGCCACTGATCCCGGGCGCCCTGGTCCTCTCGGCACTCGTCCATCGCAAGGTGCTGTGAAGCACGCAAGGGCGTGATGGCGAAGGACCGTGATGGCGAAGGACCGTGATGGCGAAGCGCCGCGCATCGCGAAGGGCCGTGCACCACGAGGGGCCATGATGGCGAAGCGCCGTGCACCACGACGGGCCGTGCACCACGACGGGCGGTGATGGCGAGACGCCGCGCATCGCGAAGGGCCGTGCACCACGAGGGGCCATGATGGCGAAGCGCCGTGCACCACGACGGGCCGTGCACCACGACGGGCGGTGATGGCGAGACGCCGCGCATCGCGAAGGGCCGTGCACCACGAGGGGCCATGATGGCGAAGCGCCGTGCACCACGACGGGCCGTGATGGCGAAGCACCCGTGCACCGCTACGGGCCATGACGGCGAAGCGCCTGGCATCGCAACGCGCGCCGCGCATCGCAAGGAACCCCGCGTCCCGAAGCCCCGTGCGGCAGCGCCTAGCCCCCCGCCCCGAGGACCCGCACCTGCGCCGCGGGCAGCTTGGCCCACCAGTGGGCGTACCGGCTGTAGGCCCGCGGGTCCCGGGCGGCGAGCAACGCCGTCAGGGACCGCGCCTCCGCGGCGAGCCCGTCCCACGCCTCGTCCGGCAGTTCGTGGAACGCGGTCGCCTCGATGCCGCCCTCGGCCGGGCGCCACACCCCGGCGACCCGGCCGTCGACCCAGAGGGTCGGCAGCACATCGCCGTTGACGCGGATCACCAGGCGGCGGTAGTCCGGCGGAATGACCCGGCCGCGGTCGGCGTAGGCCAGCAGGACGCTGTCCCACATCGCCATCAGCCGGGGCGGGGCGGGCGTGTCCCCGGACGGGCGCGGGGCGCCGGGAAGGTCGAACAGCACCGTTCCCTCGGGGCCCTCCAACTGCTCGACGGCACCGTCGAGAGCCCGCAGCGCGGCCCGGACCGAAGCCCGCCGCACCAGGGCGAACTGCGCCACGTCCGCCACCGACGCGGGCCCGAACCCCGCCAGACAGCGCAGGACCAGGCTGCGCAGAGCTTCCGGGGACCCCTCCCGCCCCGCGGACACGCCCATCCCGGGCGCCGCGACGTACGACGGCGAGATGCCGTACGACCACGGCCCGCCGGTCGGGACGTGCAGCAGCGGCGCGTAGGCCCGCAGCCCCCACCACGCCCCCGCGCTCTTCTCGGCGCCGACCCGTTCCTCGACCCACGCCTCCAGCTCGGCTTTCGTCCGGGGCTCTCGGGCGAACTCCAGCAGCCCGGGCACCAGTTCACCGGCGTCCGCGGGAGTCAGCCCCGCCGCCGCGAAGCGCTGCCCGAGCCGGGAGGCGTACAGCGTCTCCTGCATCGCGTCCCGGAAGACCGGGTGGTCGTCGGCGTGGACCACGTGCAGGGTGATCCGCATCAGGGTCGCCTTGACCAGCTCGCGACCGGTGAACGCGCCGTCCAGGGCGGCCGGGTCGAAATCGGCGATCCGGTTCCAGAGCGCCACGTACGGCGAGGTGGCCTGCTGCGCCTGCAACGCGACCAGCCGGCGCACCGCGTCGCCGACGCCCAGCGGCTCCCGGCGCAGCAGCAGTTGGCGTTCGAGCGTGGCCCGGTTGAGTTCGCGGGCGGTGACCTTCACGACAGGCATTGTGCCGGTGACCCCCACATCGAGGGCGCGGGTGCGGGGGTCACCTCGGCCGGGCGGATCAGGGCTGCTTGACGGGCTTGCCGCGGCCCCAGGCCCAGGCGAGACGGTCGGCACCGGACTGGTTGGTGGTGGCCAGCCAGGGGCGGGCGGTGGTGCCGGTCAGGGTCTGCAGCGAGTAGCTGTCGTCGGTGCGCAGGCCCGGCCAGTACACGGAGCCCATCTTGAGCTCGCGGAAGGTGTCCGTGACGGCCTGGAGGTAGTTGACGTAGTTGTCGCCCGGGGTCGGCACGTTGTAGTTCAGACCGGTGGTCATCGGGGACCCGAACTCGTCCGCGACGGTCCGGCCCGCACAGTCGCCGATGCGCACCTTGAGGTCGGCCACCCACTGGTCGTAGGTCGCGTAGTCCTTCCAGAACCCGTAGTGGTGCAGCGACAGGTAGGTGCCCTTCAGCCGCGGGTCGGCGCAGACCGTGGTGACGTGGTCGTTGTAGCCGGCGCCGCTGACGAAGACCCGGTTGCGGGGCACCTGCCGGTAGGTGTTCAGCCACTTCGCGGCGATGTCGGCCCACTCGGTGTCGGTGTAGCCGTGCGGCTCGTTCATCGGCTCGAAGTAGACCCGCTTGTCGTTCTTGTAGGTCTTGACGACGGTGTTCCACATCGGCCAGTACGTGGCCTGGTTGTCGATGAAGCCGTCCTTCTGCGCGCCGGTGCCCTCCCAGTACGACACGATGACCTTGAAGCCCTGGTCCGACGCCGCGTCGACGACCGCGCGGTACGACTTCCAGTAACCGCCGTTCACCGTGTACGGGTTGATGGGCAGCCGCACGGTGTTCGCCCCGAGGTTCGCCCGGAACGCGGCGATGATCCGGGTCGCCTTGGCATAGGTCCTGGCGTAGTTGTCGGAGGTCGAGAGACCGGACAGCTGGAGGAGGTCGTCCGCGAAGTTGTCCCGCGGGTCGGCCCAGTTCACGCCCTTGAACTGGGTCGTGTCGGTGGCCCGCGGGGTGGCGGAGGCGGGGCTGCCGGCGAGGGTGGTGCCGCTGATCGCGGCGACGGCGACCGCGACGAAGGCGGTACGCAGCCGGGAGTGTGTGCGGCTTCGGGTGGGGGTCTTGCGCATCGACGTGCCCTTTCAGGATCACAGGATGTTTACGTGAACACGCTGCGCGACACAGCAGGACCGGCCTGGTGGGGGCTCAGGAGGTCCGGTGGGATGTTTACGTAAACACTGCGGCGCCGGAATCGTGACACCCGCTCCGGCGACCGTCAAGGTTTCCCGCACGTAACATCCGATGCGTCGCATCACAGGCACCGACCCGGCAGAAGGAGGCATCCGTGGTGGAACGGGGTGGTTCGGGCGTGCCCGGCGGGCGCCGCAAGCAGCGCGTCTCCATGGCCGATGTGGCGAGGCTCGCCGGGGTCTCCTCGCAGACGGTCTCCCGGGTCGCCAACGGCCAGCCCGGGGTGATCGGCGCGACCCGCGAGCAGGTGCTCACCGCGATGCGCGAACTGGGCTACCGGCCCAACAGCGCCGCCCGCGCCCTGCGTTACGGCCGGTTCAACACCATCGGCGTGATCCTCTTCAGCCTGTCCTCGACCGGCAACAGCCGCACCGTGGAGGCCATCGCCACCCATGCCGCGGCCGAGGGGTACGCCATCACGCTGATCCCCATCGACGTCCCGACCCAGGACAACATGCTGGGCGCCTTCACCCGCATGGGAGAGCTGGCCGTCGACGCCGTCGTCGTCATCATGGAGATCCATCTGCTGGACGCCGCCACGGTCCAACTGCCGCCCGGCGTCCATGTCGTGGTCGTGGACTCGGACGCCGGGGACCGCCACAGCGTGGTCGACACCGACCAGGCCGACGGTGCGCGGAAGGCCGTGGGACATCTGCTCGACCTGGGCCACCGGACCGTATGGCACGTGACCGGCCCCGAGACGTCCTTCGCGAGTCAGCGCCGGACCCAGGCCTGGCGTGCCGTCCTGGAGGAGGCCGGGCGCCCGGTGCCGCCGCCCCTGCACGGCGACTGGACGGCCGAGTCCGGCTACGCGGCCGGCCTCGCGCTCGCCGAACTGCCCGACTGCACCGCCGTGTTCGCCGCCAACGACCAGATGGCCCTGGGCCTGCTGCGCGCCTTCCACGAACGCGGTCGCTCCGTCCCCGAGGACATCAGCGTGGTCGGGTTCGACGACATCCCCGACGCCGCGTTCTTCGTCCCGCCCCTCACCACCGTCCACCAGGACTTCGCCGAGGTGGGCCGCCGCTGCGTCCAGGGCGTCCTCCACCGGATCCGCACCCACGCCGACCCCACCCCCGGCACCGACCTCGTCCCGACCCGCCTGGTCGTCAGGGGGAGCACGGCGGCACCGGGGTGACCGGGCGCGCCGGCCGTCGGGTGGTCACTCCCCGTCGGGCGTCAGCCGCAACGAGATCGAGTTGATGCAGTACCGCTGATCCGTCGGTGTCGCATACCCCTCACCCTCGAACACGTGCCCGAGATGCGAGCCGCAGCGGGCGCACCGGACCTCGGTGCGCACCATCCCGTGGGACCGGTCCTGGATGAGTTCCACCGCGTCCGAGTCGCGCGGGTCGTAGAAGCTCGGCCAGCCGCAGTGGGACTCGAACTTGGTGGTGGAGGTGAAGAGTTCGGCGCCGCAGGCACGGCAGGAGTAGACGCCCTGCGTCTTGGTGTCGGTGTACTCGCCGACGAAGGCGGGCTCGGTCCCGGCCTGCCGCAGTACCGCGTACTCCGACGGGGTCAGCTCCGCGCGCCACTGCTCGTCCGGCTTCTCGACGTCGTACGACATGAAGGCCAACCCCTTAACTCTGTGCGAGACGGTCCAGAATCAGCGGGCCGAGGTCCGTCACGTCACCCGCGCCCATGGTGAGAACGAGATCACCGGGCTTCGCCATTCCCGCGACCGCCTGCGGCACCTCGCCCTGGTCGTGGACCGGCGTCACGTCCGCGCCGGCGGCCCGCGCCGCCTCGATGATCAGGCCGCTGGTGACGCCCGGGATCGGGTCCTCGCGGGCGGGATAGATGTCCAGGACGACCGACGCGTCCGCGAGGGCCAGCGACTGGCCCATCTCCTTGCCGAGTTCCTGCGTCCGGGAGAAGAGGTGGGGCTGGAAGACGACCAGGATCCGGGCGTCACCGGCCGCCGCGCGCATCGCCTCCAGGTCGGCGGTCATCTCCGTGGGGTGGTGCGCGTAGGAGTCGATGACCTGGACCCCGGCGGCCTCCCCCTTCAGCTGGAGGCGCCGCTTCACGCCCGTGTACGCGGCCAGGGCGGAGGCCAGCTCCGCCGCCGGGACGCCCAGCGCCACACCCGCCGCGAGCGCGGCCACCGCGTTGTGCGCGTAGTGCCGGCCGGGGACGGACACCGTGAAGGTCAGCTCCTGTCCGTCCAGGACGGCCACGACCTCGCTCTTCAGCCCCTGTGCCGTCACGGACAGGATCCGCACGTCGGCGTCCTCGGACTCGCCGTACGTCACCGTCCGCACCGACCCGGCCAGCCGCCGGGTCAGCTCCCGCGCGCCCTCGTGGTCCGCCGTGATCACCAGCGTGCCACCGGGCACGATCCGGCCCGCGAACGTCTCGAAGGACTCGTAGATCTCGTCCATGGAGGCGTAGTTGGCGTGGTGGTCGAGTTCGACGTTCAGGACGATCGCGACCTCGGGGGCGTACTTGTGGAAGCTGCGGTCCGACTCGTCGGCCTCGGCGACGAAGATCTCGCCCTCGCCGTGCAGGGCGTTGGAGCCGGGCGCGTCCAGGTCGCCGCCGATCGCGTACGACGGCTTCAGGCCCAGTTCGCCCAGCGACACGGCCAGCATCGACGTGGTCGTGGTCTTGCCGTGGGTGCCGGCGACCGCGATCGGACGCAGCCCGTCCATCAGGCGGGCGAGCGCATCCGACCGGTGGACCACCGGAATGCCCAGTTCGGCCGCCCGGGCCAGCTCCGGGTTGTCGGCCCGGATCGCCGACGAGACGACGACACAGGTCGCGTCGGACGCCAGGTGCTCCGCCGCGTGCCCGATGTGCACGGTCGCGCCCAGCGCCCTGAGCGCCTCCGCGGTCGCCGACTCCTTCGCGTCGCTGCCCGCCACCTTCGCCCCGCGCTGCGCGAGGATCTTCGCGATCCCCGACATTCCGGCGCCGCCGATGCCGATGAAATGCGGTCGGTCCATGGCGGTGGGAAGGCCGGGTGCCATGCGTGTCTCCCTGTACGTGGTGCGGCGAACGTGCGGCCACCCACCCTACTGACCCGTGCCGTACGTCATGAACAGGTCGGCGACCAGGACGACGAGTCCCAAGACGCCCGGCAGGAGACGGCCCGGGCCCGCCGGGTCGGGTGCCGACGCCACGTCCGGGTACGGTTCACGCCTTGCTGTGCGAGAACAGCTTCAGCACCGGTACTCCCACCTTGTGCCGCGCCCGCGACGCCCAGTCCCGGTGGAAGAACTCCTCCACGTAGTGGGGATCGGTCAGGACGATCACCTCGTCCGCGCCGGTCTCGGCGACCAGGGACTTCAGCGCGTCCAGCGGATGGGCCTCGATCAGCCGGCCCTCCGCCTCGCTGCCGGCCGCCCGAAGGGCCCTCAGGGACACCTCCAGCGCCTGTTCCCCGGGCCCTCTCGCCTCGTCGCCCTCCGGCGTCTCCCGCTCCCGGGCGGCGTCGTCGAGTTCGCCGAGCGCGACGTCGTCGATGGCCCGCAGCAGCCGGTCCGCCTGGTCGCCGCGCGGCTGCAACAGCACGTGGAAGGCGACCTGCTCGTCCCCGTGCAAGGTGGTGACGAACTCCACATCGGCGGACGTAAGGGCCTTCTCGATCATCAAAACGCTTGTGAACACCAGGCGCCCCTTTTCTCCTCCGAGGGCCGTTCGGCCCTCTCTCCTCCGTGGGCCGCGAGGCCCTGCGGAAACCATCCTGCCCCGTGATCGCACGGGTACTGCCGGATTCAGTGTGCCCGTCGAAAGCTAAACGGAACGGAAGATTCCGCCGATGTCGGTCCCAGCGGTCCCGATCGAACCCGTTTCCGGATCAGTCGGACGCCGGAGGCCGTCCGGGGTGGCCCTGCCAAGGGCCGCCCGACGGCGTTCCCAAGCGGCCGTCCGGGCTCACCCTCAGAACCGGCCTCCCGACGCGGCCGTCCGAGGTCGCCTCCCCCGCGGTGGCCTTCGGCGGCGGTTCCGCGGCGGCCCGCACCTGAGTGCCCCGCGGTGTCCGCGTCACGCCCGCCGGTAGCAACTGAAGAGGAAACCCTCCTCCTCCAACAGGGACGCCAGTGCGAAGCGCTGCGGGACCGCGACCGAGGGCCCGCCGGCGATGCGCTGCGCGTCCCCCGCGGTGAGCACCGGGGCGACGGTCAGACAGAGTTCGTCGAGCACCCCGGCGGCCACCAGCTGGCCGAGCAGCCGCGGACCGCCCTCCGTGAGCAGCCGGGTGTGGCCGAGTTCGGCGAGGGCCCGTACGGCACGGGCCGGCTCGACTCCGACGCCGTCTCCGGCGACGACCACCCGGGCGCCCGCCTTCTCGGCCGCCGCGATCCGGTCGGAGGGTGCGGCGGCGCCGGTGAGGATCAGGGTGGGCACCAGGGGCGAGGTGAAGAGCGGGAGCCCGAAGTCCAGGTCGAGGCTCGCGCTGACCACGGCGATCACGGGCGCGGGTCCCTGTCCGGCCGCCTCCCGGGTCTCCGCGAACTCGGCACGCGCGCGTGCGGGCCGGTATCCCTCCTGGCGTACCGTTTCCGCACCGACGACGACCGCGTCCGCGAGGGCCCGCAGGGTGCCGAAGATCCGCATGTCGGCGGCGCTGGAAAGGGGCTGCGAACGGCCGTCGTGCTGGGCGGCGCCGTCGAGGGTGGAGACCATGTTGGCGCGCAGCCAGGCCGTCGGCCCACCGGAGGCCGCGCCCGGCGCCGGCTCGGGGTAGGCGTACGCGGCCGCCAGCTCGGCGAGGCTCCACTCCCGGTCGACCAGATGAGTCCGGCCGACCCCACCGGCGTCCCCGGTTCCGGGGCTCGCGCCGGCGCCTCCCACCCCCTCCCCACCCGGGGTCCGGGTCGCCGTCTCGGCCACTGTCTCGTCGGTCACAGGAAACAGGCGTCGCATGGCGTGCAGTCTGGCACGGGCCCCGGGATCCGCCCGGGCGGATCCCGGACGGATTCGCGGGCTCCGGCCCCGTCCGTCCCCGGCGTCACCCGGGAAACCCCACCCCTCGCGCCGACGCCCCTCCGCCTCCCCCTCCGCCGTACAACCGGACGCACCGGCTCCTGCCCGGCCGCACCCGGCAGGCACCCCCCGCCCCGCCCCGGTCCGCCCTTGTCCGTCCAGACCCCCGACCGGGCCACTCGGCCGGACCCCCCGAACAGGCCCTACCATGAATAACCGTGTCTACCTCCCCCGCCGCGTCCGGAATCGGCCCGATAGCCGACGCCGCCCCGCTGTCCCTGTGCGCCCGTGAGCCGCATGTCCCCGCGGACCGGCTGGTCGCCGAGATGGTGCCGCCGCCGCGATTCGACTCGGTGCGCTTCGGGACGTATCTGCCGGACCCGAACCAGCCGAGCCAGACCGAGGCCGTGCGCGTCCTCGAAGGCTTCGCGGCCGGGCTCGGCGGGGCGCACGCCTCCGGTACCGGGAGGAGCAGGCGCGGCTTCCTCGGCTTCGGACGGGGCAAGGCGCCGGCCGCCCCGGCGGGCCCCCGCGGTGTCTACCTCGACGGCGGCTACGGCGTCGGCAAGACCCACCTGCTCGCCTCCCTCTGGCACGCCACCCCGGCCGAGCCCGCGCTCAAGGCGTTCGGCACCTTCGTGGAGCTGACGAACCTGGTCGGCGCCCTCGGCTTCCAGAAGACGGTCCAGACCCTGTCCGGGCACCGTCTGCTGTGCATCGACGAGTTCGAGCTGGACGACCCGGGCGACACCGTTCTCGTCTCCACCCTGCTCGGCAAGCTCGTCGACGCGGGCGTCGCCCTCGCCGCCACCTCCAACACCCTGCCGGGCAAGCTCGGCGAGGGCCGGTTCGCGTCGGCCGACTTCCTGCGGGAGATCCAGGGGCTGTCCGCGCACTTCCGCGCCCTGCGCATCGACGGCGAGGACTACCGCCACCGCGGCCTGCCCGAGGCGCCGGCGCCGTTCACCGACGACCAGGTCACCCAGGCCGCCCACCGCACGCCGGGTGCCTCGCTCGACGCGTTCCCGCAGCTCCTGGACCACCTCGCGCGCGTCCACCCCAGCCGCTACGGCGCACTGGCCGACGACCTGAAGGCGGTCTGCGTCACCGGCGTCGGACCGATTCCCGACCAGTCGACGGCCCTGAGGCTCGTCGTGCTCGCGGACCGCCTCTACGACCGTGAAGTCCCGGTACTGGCCTCGGGGTTGCCCTTCGACCGGCTGTTCAGCGAGGAGATGCTGAACGGCGGCTACCGCAAGAAGTACTTCCGCGCGATCTCCCGCCTGACCGCTCTGGCCCGGGACGCCAAGAGCCTGGTCGAGGCCGTCTAGCGCACCAACCCACCAAGATCAAGAGCCGCTTCGCGCCAAGCCACCCACACGCTTCAGCCTCTCTTCAGCTGGAAACGTTAAGTTAACCCTGCAAACAACTTTGCATGGTTAAGGTGTTTCTTGACCAGACGTTGACCAATCGTTGGCCAGTGCTTAGCGAACGGCCAGAGACATGAATCGCCTGGAGGGGGGCACATGTTCAGCGACAGGACGGCACGGACCGTGGTGGCGATCATCGCCACCGTCCTCCTCTCCCTCCAGCTCTTCACGCCCACCGCTTCCTTCGCATCCGCGCACACAGCCCGTCATGCAGTGGCCAAAGCCCAGCCGGGAATCAAACCCTCCGGCAAGGCACTGCGCGACGAGTCCGCCACACACCGCCACTGCGACCCCGACGGGGACCCGACCGGTCCCCTCCACAATCGCGACCGGCACCGCGCCGTCGACTTCACCCCTGAGGGGCCCGAGCGCCCGCTGCTGGCTCAGGATCCGGCGGCCGCGAGCAAACCCGCCGTGCCCGGAACCGTCCGGACGTCGAGACCCATGACGTCCCACACCCCGGCCGCACTTCAGGTGTTCCGCTGCTGACAGCAGAGCAGTTCTCTCCCCCCACCACTGTCATGTAAGCCCGACGCGCCCTTTTGCGCGCCAGGAGGAGTCACCACACATGCAGCCCCTCATCGACAACGCCCGCACGTTCGGACAGCGCCCTGAGGAGTTCGCCGGGCTGGCCGAAGGCCAGTCTCCGCAGGTCCTGTTCATCACCTGCTCCGATTCCCGGGTCGTCCCGGCGCTGATCACGGGCGCCCGGCCCGGCGAGCTCTTCGAGCTGCGCACCGCGGGCAACATCGTTCCCCCGTACGCCTCCGAGCACCCCACCAGCGAGGCGGCGACCATCGAGTACGCGGTGGAGGTGCTCGGCGTCAGCGACATCGTGGTCTGCGGGCACTCGCACTGCGGTGCCGTCGGCGCCCTCGTCCGCGGCGACGACCTGACCGCCGTACCGGCCGTGCGCGACTGGCTCACGCACGCCGCTCCGCGCCCCGCGGGGGCGGCCGAGGACCCGACCGTGGCCGAGGGCGTGCAGAGCCATGTGCTCGCCCAGGTACTGCGGTTGCGCTCGTACCCCTACATCGACAAGAAGCTGGCGGAGGGGCAACTCACCCTCCACGCCTGGTACTACGAGGTACACACGGGGTCAGTGCTGACCCACGACGTGCCCGCCGACGCTTTCCGAGCACTGTGAGGGCGGCCATGGACCAGGACACCGCACGCACCCGCTTCCCCCATCTGCGGCAGGACTTCGCCGCATCCCTCGTCGTCTTCCTCGTCGCCCTCCCCCTGTGCGTCGGCGTGGCCGTCGCCTCCGGAGTCCCGGCCGAACTGGGCCTGGTCACCGGCATCGTCGGCGGCCTCGTCACCGGCTTCATGCGGGGCAGCAGCCTCCAGGTCTCCGGACCGGCGGCGGGTCTGACGGTGCTCGTCTTCGAGGCCGTCCAGGAGTACGGCCTCCCCGTGCTCGGCGTGATCGTCCTCACGACCGGGCTGCTCCAGATCCTCATGGGCACCCTGAAGCTGGGGCGCTACTTCCGGGCCATCTCGGTCTCCGTCGTCGAGGGCATGCTGGCCGGAATCGGGCTCGTCCTGATCGCCGGACAGCTGTACTCGGTCGTGGAGGCGAAGGCCCCGGCCTCCGGCCTCGGCAAGATAGCCGGACTGCCCGGCGCCTTCGCCGACGCCGTCCAGGACACCGGGGCGCTGGCCTCGCTCGGCCTCGGCGTGGGCACCGTCGCGGTGCTCGTGCTGTGGAAGCGGCTGCCGAAGCAGGTACGTACGGTCCCCGCGCCGCTCGCCGCCGTCGGTCTCGCGACGCTCGCCGCCCTGGCGTTCTCGCTGCCGGTCGCCACCGTCGAGGTACAGGGGCTGCTGGGCTCCATCCAGCCGCCGTCGATGGACGCCTTCGGTGAACTCGCGAGCGTCGGCGTGCTCGCCACGATCGTCGCGTTCACGCTGATCGCGTCCGCCGAGTCGCTGTTCAGCGCGGCGGCCGTGGACCGGCTGCACAACGGTCCGCGCACCGAGTACGACAAGGAACTCGTGGCGCAGGGCACCGGCAACGCGCTCTGCGGCGTGCTCGGCGCGCTGCCGATGACCGCGGTGATCGTGCGCAGCGCGGCGAACGTCCAGGCGGGCGCGCGGACGAAGGCGGCCCGGGTCATGCACGGCGTCTGGCTGCTGCTGTTCGCGGCGCTGCTGCCGTCCGCCCTCGCCTACATCCCGATCCCGGCCCTGGCGGGCATCCTGGTGCACGCCGGCGCCAAGCTCATCCCGGTCCGGTCGATCGTGGCGCTGTGGCGCGAGCACCGCGGTGAGGCACTGATCCTCGTGGTGACCGCGCTGTCGATCGTGGCGGTCAGCATGTTCGAGGGCGTGCTCATCGGTCTCGCGCTGGCCGTCGCCAAGACCGCCTGGGAGGCCTCGCACCTCAAGATGGAGGTCATCGACAAGGGCGCGGGTCCCGTCCAGGCGTACCTGTCGGGCAACGCGACCTTCCTCAGGCTGCCGAAGATCCTCGACAGCCTGGAGGCGCTGCCCCAGGACCGCCCGGTCGAACTGGACCTGTCCGGGCTGCACCACCTGGACCACGCCTGCCGTACGGCCCTGGAGAACTGGGCCGAGCGGCACAGCGCGGTCGGCACGGAACCGGTGCGGGTGACCACGCCGTAGTGCTCATGCCGGCACGCGGCCGGTGCGGTACCCATGCCCGGTGTCTGTTCCGGGGCCGATCCGGGCCCCGGAACAGACACCGGGCATGTCGGTGCGGCAGTGGCTTCGGCCACCATGCCGGACCGCTCCCCGAGGCGGCCGTGCGGCAGGGGGAGGACACGCCGGCCGCGCCGCGACCGCGGCTGTCGCGGACCGTCGTCGCGGGCGCCGCCGAGAAGACGTCGACGCCCGTCCCGCCCTCCCCGGTGGAGCTGCCGCGCTTCCTGGGGAGGTCCCGGGAACATCCCGCCGACCGGTGACACGCTCCGCGCGTGGTTCCCGCATCCAGGTCCAGGTGATAGACACAGCGGCGTCACAGCTCCTGTCCGCCAGCAGGAAGGTCACTCCGTCATGTCCGCAACACGACGTCAAGTCCTCGCCGGGTCCGGCGCCCTGGGAATGGGCATCGCCTTCACGGGAGCCCTCCCCGAACTCTTCGCCGGCACCGCCGCCGCCCAGTCGCTGGGCCACACCGGTTACGGCCCGCTCGTCCCCGACCCGAAGGGGCTGCTCGACCTGCCGCGGGGGTTCCGCTACCGGGTCCTGTCCCGCGAGGGCGACGAGCTGCGTTCCGGGGAGGGCCGGGTCCCCTCCAACCACGACGGCATGTCGGCCTTCGCCGGCAGACACGGCCGCGTCCACCTGGTCCGCAACCACGAGAACCGTGCCGACGGCAGGATCCCGGTCCCGACCGTCGCGGGCCTCACCTACGACCCGGCCGGCAAGGGCGGCTGTACGGCACTGACCCTGGACCCGCACGACAAGGTGCTGTCCGAGCGGGTCGCCATCGCCGGTACGGCGGTCAACTGCGCGGGCGGCCCGACCCCTTGGGGCACCTGGCTGACCTGCGAGGAGACCGAGGACAAGGCCGGCACCAACGGCTACACCAAGGACCACGGCTTCATCTTCGAGGTCGATCCGGTCGACCCGCACCGCTCCGGTGCCGTCCCGCTCACCGCGATGGGCCGCTTCCAGCACGAGGCGATCGCCGTCGACCCGAAGCGGGGTGTCGTCTACGAGACCGAGGACGCCTTCCTCAAGCCGTTCGGCCTCTTCTACCGCTTCCTGCCCGAGAAGCCGCTCGGCGGCCTGCGTTCGCTGCGCGCGGGCGGCCGGCTCCAGGCGATGCGCGTGCCGGGCGTGCCCGACCTGTCGTCCGTCCAGGAGACAGGCGCCTGCTTCGACGGCGTCGAATGGGTGGACGTACCGGATCCGCTGGCCGCCGAGACCCCGATCCGGCTCCAGGACTTCGGCCCGAAGGGCATCACGCACGCGCAGAAGCTGGAGGGCTGCTACTGGGGCGGCCGGTCGGTGTACTTCGTGTCGTCGTTCGCGCACAGCGCGGAGGGTTCGGCGGCCGACCACTTCGGGCAGATCTGGCGCTACGACCCGTCCGAGCGCCGGCTGACCCTGGTGATCGTCTTCGGCCCGGACACGGACGTCCAGCTGCCCGGCGAGTCCCCCGACAACATCTGCCTCGCCCCCAGCGGCGGCCTGATGGTCTGCGAGGACGGCAACGGCGCCCAGCACGTCTACGGCGTCACCCGGCGCGGCGAGGTCTACGCGATGGCCCGCGGCCGGCAGAACATCGGGACGCCCGAGGAACCGGAGTGGGGCGAGTTCGCCGGCGTGACGTTCTCGCCGGACGACGGGACGATGTACGTCAACTGCTACACACCCGGAACCACGTTCGCGGTGACGGGACCGTGGCGTAGGTAGGGCAGCGGCAACCGGACCGGAAGAGGTGCCCCGTGGCCGAGAAGGACACCAGGCGGAAGTCCCGGAAGGAAGAGCGGGCCGGTCTGCGCGAGCTGTTGCGCGTCCCCGGCGGCGAGCCGGTCGACCTGTCCTCCTACGACACCGGTTCCGTCCCTCTCGGCCCCGGGGACAAGGTCGCGGGCCTGGCCGCGACCACCCGGATGGGCGAGCGCCTCGCCGACCTCCAGGAGCGGCTGTTCGCGGCGAGCACGGCGGGCGACCGGCGCCGGGTGCTGCTGGTCCTCCAGGGCATGGACACCAGCGGCAAGGGCGGCACGATCAAGCACGTGATCGGCTTCTGCAACCCCTCCGGCTGCCGGGTCCGGGCGTTCAAGGCGCCCACCCCGCAGGAGCGGGCGCACCCCTTCCTGTGGCGCGTCGAGCAGTCCCTCCCGCACCCCGGCGAGCTGGGCATCTTCGACCGCTCGCACTACGAGGACGTCCTGGTCGCCCGCGTCCGCGCGCTCGCCCCGCCCGACGAGATCGAGCGCCGCTACGACGAGATCGACCGCTTCGAGCAGTCCCTCGCCGACGACGGCACGACCGTCGTCAAGTGCTTCCTGCACATCTCCTACGAGGAGCAGCGCGACCGGCTGCTCAAGCGGCTGGACCGGCCGGACAAGCACTGGAAGTTCAGCCCGGCCGACATCGACGACCGAGCCCTGTGGCCCGCGTTCCAGGAGGCGTACGAGATCGCCCTGGAGCGCTGCTCGACGCCGGACGCCCCCTGGTACGTGATCCCCTCGGACCGCAAGTGGTACCGGAACTGGGCGGTGGGCCGGCTGCTCCTGGAGCACCTGGAGGCGCTGGACCCGCAGTACCCGAAGGCCGACTTCGACGTCGCGGAGTGCCGCGGACGGCTGCTCGCGCCGTGACGGGCTCCGAGGGACGACCGGCTCCGAGCGGGTGACACCAGAGCGGCACCACCCCTGATACGGGACATATCACCCGTACGTTCGTACGGTGATCACTCTTGTACGACGCGTCACCGCCGTCTGCGCCCTCGGCGCCGCCCTCGCCGCCTGCGGCACCCCCGAGGCGCCCCAGGCTCCCCGCCCCGCCCCCGCCGCCCCCTCGGCGGCTCCCGACCGGCCCCCGACGCTCGCCCCCGGCCCGGCCGGTCTGACCCCCGTCTTCGAGCACGGGCCCCGCCGCGCCTCGGACAGGACCGTCGCGCTCACCTTCGACGCCGACATGACCGCCGACCAGGGCCCCCGGGCCGCGGCCGGCGAGCGGTTCGACCATCCGCGGCTGATCGCGGCGCTGCGCGCGCTGAAGGTGCCGGCCACGGTGTTCATGACGGGCCGGTGGGCCGAGGAGTACCCGGTCCAGGCCCGCTCCATCGGCCGGGACCCGCTCTTCGAGGTCGCCAACCACTCCTACAGCCACTACGCCTTCACCGCCGACTGCTACGGGCTGCCGACCGTGTCCGGGGACCGGATGCGCGCGGACGTGGACCGGGCGTACGCCGCGCTCCGCAGGGCCGGGGTGCCGGATCCGATGCCGTACTTCCGCTTTCCCGGCGGGTGCTACGACCGGCGGGCCCTGAAGGCGCTGACGCCGGCCGGCATCACCGCCGTGCAGTGGGACGTGGTCAGCGGGGACGCGTTCGCGACGGACGCGGACGCGGTGGCCCGGCAGGTCCTCGACGGCGTGCGGCCGGGGTCGGTCGTCGTCATGCACTGCACCCGCAGCGCGGCGCCGACGACCGAGCGGGCCGTGCGGGCGGTGGTGCCGGAGCTGCGCAGGCGGGGGTACCGGTTCGTGAAGGTGTCCGAGCTGATCGGGGCCGCGGCGCTCAGCCCGAGCAGGCCGTCCGCTGCGCCTCCTGCCACTCGCACACCGGACACAGGGTGAGCCCCCGGTACGACTCCGGGTACTCGGTGGGCTTTCGGCACAGGACGCACTCCTCGCACGGCGGCGCGTCGCTGGTCGTGCGGTGGTCCTCGCTCATGGGTTCAGGGTACGACCGGTGCGTCGGCGGGTGCGGGCGGGCCGTGGCCGGTCGCGCCCGCGGGGCGGAGCCGCAGCCCGGCACGGTTCCGCGCCCCTTTAGGGTGGGTCGTCGTGAGCCATGATCCGACGCCCCCGAGCGACAGTCCTTTCCGGTCCGAGCCCGGCATCCGCGACAGCGCCCCCCAGTTCGTGCTGCCCCTCGTCGTCCGTATCGAGCGGGACGCGCCCCCGGCCCGTACGGACGCTCTGGAGACCGCCGCCCGTGCCGTCCTCGTGATGCTCGGCGACGAGCGGTCCCTCGGGGACGGCGAGTGGGCACAGGTGATGCGGGAGTGGCAGGACGCCCGGATCCGGAAGGTCGTGCGGCGGGCGCGCGGCGCCGAGTGGCGGCGGGCCGAGGCGCTGCCCGGGATCACGGTGACCGGCAAGTCGGCGGAGGTACGGGTCTTCCCGCCGGTGCCGCTGGACGGCTGGCCGAAGGATCTGGCCCGGCTCCAGGTCTCCGGCACGGATCTCGACGACCCCGAGCCGCCGCCGGCGGCGGACGGGACGGCGCCCGTGCTGTGGCTGAACCCGGATCTGGAGATGTCGGCGGGCAAGACGATGGCGCAGACCGGGCACGGCGCCCAGCTCGCCTGGTGGGAGCTGGGCGAGGAGGAGCGGGAGGCGTGGCGGGCCGCCGGTTTCCCCCTGTCGGTGCGTGCCGCGGACCCCGCGCGCTGGGGCGAACTCACCACGAGCGGACTGCCGTTGGTTCGGGATGCCGGTTTCACCGAGATCGCCGCCGGCTCCAGCACGGTGGTCGCCGACCACCCGGCACTGCGCTGACCGGGGGCTCTTCGCCGGCTTCCCGGTCGTGCCCGATTTTCTGAACATCCCGGGCATCTCCTGCGTACCTCCAAGGACCGGCCGAGGCCGGCCCGAACCTCAAATGTTGCTCTGAAGGAGCCCGCCGAGGGGTTCGGGTCCGCGCGGCGGGGCCATACCCCCGTCACGCCGAGGAGGCGGCACCGCGGATCCGGGGGAAGCCGAGGAGGGGACCATGAAGCGACTGGGAACGGGCATCGGTTGGCGGCCCGAGATCGCGGACGACGTGGAGCGCATGCCCGGCATCGACTGGGTCGAGGTCGTGGCCGAGAACGTCTGCCCCGGCCACCTCCCCGACTCGCTGCTGCGGCTGCGCGAACGCGGGGTCACCGTGGTCCCGCACGGCGTCTCGCTCGGCCTCGGCGGCGCCGACCGCCCCGACGGGGCGCGGCTCACGGCCCTCGCCGAGCGCGCCGAGGCGTTGGGCTCGCCGCTGGTCACCGAGCACATCGCGTTCGTCCGCGCGGGTGGGCCGCTGACGGCGTCGCCGCGTCTGGAGGCGGGCCATCTGCTGCCCGTACCGCGCACCCGGGACGCCCTCGACGTGCTGTGCGAGAACGTCCGGATCGCGCAGGACGCACTGCCGGTGCCGCTCGCCGTGGAGAACATCGCGGCGCTGCTCGCCTGGCCCGGCGAGGAGATGACCGAGGGACAGTTCCTGTACGAGCTGGCCGACCGGACCGGTGTGCGGCTGCTGATCGATGTGGCGAACCTGCACACCAACCACGTCAACCGCGGCGAGGACCCGGCACGAGCGCTCGCCGAGCTGCCGCTGGAGGCCATCGCGTACGTCCATGTCGCGGGCGGATTCGCACGCGACGGCGTCTGGCACGACAGCCACGCCCACCCGGTCCCCCGCCCGGTCCTCGACATCCTGACCGACCTCGCGTCCCGGATCTCCCCGCCGGGCGTCCTGCTGGAGCGGGACGAGAACTTCCCCGAACCTGCCGAACTGGAGGGGGAGTTGACGGCGATACGGGAGGCGCTGGAGAAGGGCGGTGCGAAGCCCGCACCCACCGGGACGCGGACCGTCTCCGCTCCCGCCCGGGTCTCCCGCGAGCCGGGCCCGGCCGCCGACGACCCCACCCGCCAGCGCCTGGCCCTCGCCCAGACGGCGCTGCTGTCCGCGCTGGTCGCGGGGACCCCCGTACCGGAGGGATTCGACCGGGTGCGGCTGGGGGTGCAGGCGCGGGCGCTGGCCGGGAAGCGGGCGGACGTCGTGGCCAAGGTCGCCCCCGAGCTGCCGGAGATCCTCGGCACCGCGTACCGTCCCGCGTTCCTCGCCTACGCCCCCGGGCACCCGATGTCCGACGGATACCGGCGGGACGCCCTGGACTTCGCCGAGCACGCACTGCTCGCCGGGCGCCCTCAGGACGCGGTGACGCGGCGCGCACTGCGGGAGTGGTGGCTGGAGCGGTCCGGCCCGGCACCGCGCTCGCAGCGCCCGACGCTGCGACTGGCCCGTGCGACGCGCCGGGTACTGCTGCGGCGCTGAGACCCTTCACGCCCCGTCCCGGTCACGCACGCGGCCCGCGTGCCCCGCCGAGTGTGCCGGGATTAACACAGTCGGTCCGCAGTCCGCGCCTCGACGGCACTTCACCCCCGTATGCCCCCATAAGCACCCCGCTCCACCTCACCCATTCGTCCCGTTTCACCCTCGATGCAACCATGCCTCCCTGTACGGCAGTTGGTGCGGACCCGGCAGTAATATGCGAACTCCGCACCCGTAACGCAGCAGCGTGCGGTGCCGCGACAGGAGGCACCATGCGATCCCGACCCCATGTCAAGGGCAGAGGCATCTTCACCGGTACCGGGCTCATCGTCACCGGCCTGATCGCGACCCTCGTGGCACTGGTCTTCCCGCTCTGGTCGTACTCCGACCGGTCCGGGACGGGGCCCGCCCTGCTGAACGCCCAGACGGTGTCGACCCAGTACGGGCCGCTGTCCCCGCTCGACCGCGAGTTCGTCACCAAGGTCCGGCTGGCCGGCCTGTGGGAACTGCCCGCCGGCCGGCAGGCGGAGCAGAAGGGCACCACCGAGGCCGTGCGGACGGCGGGACAGCACCTCATCGAGGGGCACCTGTTCCTGGACGAGCGGGCCCGTGACGTGGCCGCCAAGCTCGGGCTCGAACTGCCCGACGAGCCCAACGATCAGCAGCGGCAGTGGCTCACGACCCTGACCGCGGCTCAGGGCGTGACCTACGACCGGGACTTCGCCAACATCCTGCGCCTCGCGCACGGCAAGGTGTTCTCGGTCGTCGCCCAGGTCCGGGCCAGTACCCGCAACTCCCTGGTCCGCGCCCTCGCCGACGACGCGAACACCACCGTGCTGGACCACATCAAGGTCCTGGAGGCCACCGGATACGTCGACTTCGACGCGCTCGCCCAGGAGATGGCCGCCGGCGCCGCTCCCCCGATCACCCACTCACCGGCCCCGCCCAGCCCGCTCACCGACCCGCGACCGGCGAGCCCGCTGACCGCACCGGAGTCCCCCGGCTACACACTGCCCCCGGCCGCCTCGAACCCACCCCCGGCGGCGCCCGAAACCTCCTGACCCTCCCCTCACCGGAACGTCACATACCGACAACGCTCCGTCCGGATCGTGAAAAGGGCATGGCGCCGACCGGACCCCGTCGCATAGAAAAAACACATGTTCTGGGCGCTTCTCCTGCTGCTGGCCTGGGCCGCCGCCGGCACCGCGTGTACGCGACTGTGCCTGGCCGCCGTCCACGCGGCGGCCGTGGACACCGGACCGGCGACCGCGGGCCGGGCCCACGACCTGACGCTGTACGAGGCCGCGTTCCTGTCCGGCGGCCCTCGCCGGGTCGCCGATCTGACCCTGGTCTCCCTGGCCCGCCAGCGGCGGGTACTGCTCGCCCACACCGGCTGGGCGACCGTCGTCGACCCGCGCGGGCGGGACGACATCGAGCGTTCGGTGATAGGGGCGATCGGCCCCGAGGGGCAGTCCCTCATCGCTCCGGTCCGGGCCACCGCCGCCGCCACGGACGCGGTGCGCGGCCTCGCCGACCGGCTCGTCAGCGCGGGACTCGCCGTGCCCGACAGGGCCAGGGCGGGGGTCGCGGCCCGGGTCCGTCAGGTGCGGCTGGCCGTGGTGGCCGTCGCCGTACTCGGCGCGACCGCACTGCTGGCACCGGCTCCGTCGGACATGCCTCGGCATCTGGTCGCCGTCTGGTTCGCGCTGCCGCTCGCCTTCAGTCTGAGCTGTCTGGCCGTCGCACGGATCGAGGTCCCCCCGTACTCGCGCTGGGCCTCCCCGGCGGGCCAGCGGCTCCTGGGCCCCCTGACCCGGCGCTCCGGCGGGGGCGGCCGTACGGATCTCACCTCCGTCGCCGTCCACGGCGTCCGCGCGATCGGTGAACCGGAGCTGCGCGCGGCCTTCGCGCACGGCGAGCCGCAGCACTGGCGCGCCTAGCGTCCCCGGAGGGGGCGTACGGAGGCATTGGGGCCGACACCGGGCGGGTGGTGCTTGCCTTCACCGTAAACCGAACGAAATATCCCTTTTGTTGCTGCCGTGCACCGAAGGGAAACGCGATGAGAGCCCCCGCCCTCTACTCGGCCGCCGGGACCTTGCTCCTGACCACGCTCGCCGCCGCCCCGGCCGGCAGCGCCCCGGCCGTCCCGGGCGCGGCCGAGGTCCGCGGTACGACCGTGGCCGCGGCGCGGGCCCTGGCCGCGGGCATCGACTTCGGCGCCTGCCCCGCGGCGGAGGACCTGCCCGGCAGCATGCGGTGCGGCACGGTGACCGTCCCGCTCGACTACGCCCGCCCCGACGGTAGGCAGATCAGACTGACCGTCAGCCGGACCCGGGCCACCCACAAGGACCCGCACAACAGCAAGCGCCGGGTGCCCGGGCAGGGCGCCCTGGTCTACAACCCGGGCGGGCCGGGCGCCTCCGGCATGTACTTCCCGCTGATCGGTGTGCTCCCCGAGTGGAAGCGGCTCGCCGCGGCCTACGACCTCGTCGGCTACGCCCCGCGCGGGGTGGGCCGTTCCGCGCCGCTGTCCTGCACGGACCCGAAGCAGTTCCTCAAGGCTCCCTCGCCGGCGCCGACGTACCCCTCCCCGGCGTACAAGCAGGAGCGGATCGCGCGGGCGAAGGCGTACGCGCGGGGCTGCGCGAAGCGGGCCGGCGCCGCGCTGCGGCACTACACCTCCCTCAACAACGCCCGCGACCTGGACGTGCTGCGGGCCGCGCTGGGCGAGGAGAAGCTGACGTTCATGGGCGCCTCGTACGGCACCTACTTCGGGGCGCTGTACGCGACTCTGTTCCCCTCGCACGTCCGGCGGATGGTGTTCGACTCGGCGGTGAACCCGGACCCCGAGCAGATCTGGTACCGCAACAACCTCCACCAGTCGGCCGCGTTCGAGGGCCGCTGGGCGGACCTGCGCGAGTGGATCGCGAAGCACGACGACGTGTACGGGCTCGGCGGCACCTCCCAGGAGGTGCTGCGCAGCTACGAGAAGGCGGCGGCGCGGCTGGCGGTGAAGCCGGCGGGCGGGAAGGTCGGGCCCGGGCAGCTGCAGGGGGCGTTCCTGTCCGCCGGGTACTACGACGACTACTGGCCGCACCGCGCGCAGGCGCTGTCGGCGTATCTGAAGGGTGACCCGAAGCCGCTGATCGAGCAGGCCGGGCCGCATCCGGAGGCGGCTGCCGAGGCGGAGAACGCCAACGCGGTCTACACGGCCGTCGAGTGCAACGACGCGTCCTGGCCGACCGAGTGGCGGGTGTGGGACCGGGACAACACCCGGCTCGCGCGTGTGGCGCCGTTCGAGACCTGGGACAACGTGTGGATGAACCTGCCGTGCGCGTACTGGCCGGCACCGCGGCAGCGCCCCCTCGACGTGCGGACCGGTCCCGGCGAGCTGCCGCCGACGCTGGTCCTGGCCGCCGAGCGGGATGCGGCGACTCCCTACGACGGCGCGCTGGAGCTGCACCGGCGGCTGTCGGGCTCGGTCCTGGTGACCGAGCGGGACGCCGGCACGCACGGCGTCGCGGGCGGGCCGAACGCCTGCGTCAACGGCCATGTGGACGCGTATCTGCTGGAGGGCCGGCTCCCGGTGCGGCGCGCGGCCTGCGCACCGCGCCCGGAGCCGAAGCCGAGGCGGGCGGCCGACTCCCGGAAGGCGCCGGCCGCCGGGGCCGCACGCTGAGCGCCGGCCCCTCGGGGCGTCGCGCCGATCAGGCGAGTGAGGCGACCAGATCGCCGATGTCCTTGCGGCGCCCGGTGTAGAACGGCACCTCCTCGCGGACGTGCATCCGGGCCTCCGACGCACGCAGGTGACGCATGAGGTCGACGATGCGGTACAGCTCGTCGGCCTCGAAGGCGAGCATCCACTCGTAGTCGCCGAGGGAGAACGAGGCGACCGTGTTGGCGCGCACGTCCGGGTAGCCGCGGGCCATCTTGCCGTGGTCGGCGAGCATGCGGCGGCGGTCCTCGTCGGGCAGCAGGTACCAGTCGTAGGAGCGCACGAAGGGGTAGACGCTGATGTAGTTGCGCGGCGTCTCGTCGGCGAGGAACGCCGGGATGTGCGAGCGGTTGAACTCGGCGGGGCGGTGCAGTGCCATGTTCGACCACACCGGTTCCAGGGCGCGGCCCAGCTTCGTGCGGCGGAAGAGGTTGTACGCCTCCTGGAGCTGGTCGCTGGTCTCCGCGTGCCACCAGATCATCAGGTCGGCGTCGGCGCGCAGGCCCGAGACGTCGTACGTGCCGCGGACCGTCACGTCCTTCGCGGCGAGCTGGTCGAAGAGCTCCTGGACCTCGTCGGCGTAGCCCGCGCGCGCGGCGCCGTCGGGGAGCACGTCCTTCAGCTTGAAGACGGACCAGAGGGTGTACCGGATGACCTCGTTCAGGTCCTTGGCCAGCTTGCCCTTGTTCGGGATCCTGCCGGACTCGGTGGTGCCGGACTCGGTGGTGGGGGCGTCGTCACTCATGGCCTCATTCTCCCGCTCCGCCGTGCGGAGCCCGCACCGGGTGGGCGGTGAGCTCCCGCGCACCGCCCAGGGATCCGTGGATCCGGTCCACGGCGGCGTAGGCGCTCGCGATGCACGCGGGGATGCCCACGCCGTCGTACGCCGCGCCGCACACCGCGAGGCCCGGCAGCCCGGCGACGTGCTCGCGGATCCGGGCCACGCGCGCGTGGTGGCCGACGGGGTACTGCGGCAGGCCGTCGTCCCAACGGGTGACGCGGGTCTCGACGGGGGTGGAGTCCAGGCCGGTGGCCGCCTTCAGGTCGTGCCGTGAGACGTCGACCAGGTCGGTGTCCTCGCGCTGGAGGACCTCCGTCTCGCCGTACCGGCCGACGGAGGTGCGCAGGACGAGGAGGTCCGGGTTCTCGTCGGCGATCCAGCCCCACTTCCGGGAGGCGAAGGTCGACGCCTTGATGGTGCGTCCGTCGACGGGCGGCACGAGGAAGCCGCTGCCCTCGGGGAGGGCGCTGTCGGCGCGGCGGTAGGC
Organism: Streptomyces sp. NPDC032822; assembly: GCF_055578825.1. Classification (NCBI taxonomy): domain Bacteria; kingdom Bacillati; phylum Actinomycetota; class Actinomycetes; order Kitasatosporales; family Streptomycetaceae; genus Streptomyces; species Streptomyces sp. NPDC032822. The sequence continues at coordinate 436,529 of NZ_JBVIOL010000005.1, forward strand.
GAGGGTGATCAGGGCCATGGAGGCGTACTCGACGGCGGTGAGTTCGGCGGCGGCCTCGGGGGACTCGGTGCGCAGCAGGCCGGCGGCGACGGGAGCGGGGGCGGCGACGATCACGGCGTCGGCGTGCAGGACCCGGTCCCCGGTGACGACGCGCCAGCCGGTGGGCGTCTCGCGGCGCAGCTCCGTCACCGGTGCCCCGGTCACGATCTCGCCGCCCTCCGCGCGTACCGCCTGTGCCACCGCGAGCGGCAGGGTGCCCACGCCGCCCGCGATGCCCATGAACACCGGCCCGGTCTGCTGGTTGGCGGCGGCCTTGGCCTGGATCTCGCGGACGGCCTCCGTCAACGAGTCGTGGGTCCGCGCGGCCTCGAAGAGCTGCGGGACCGCCGAGCGCATCGAGATGCGGTACGCGTCGCCCGCGTAGACCCCGCCGAGCAGCGGCTCCACGAGCCGGTCGACGACCTCTCGGCCCAGCCGCGCCGCCACGTACTCCCCGACCGCCACGTCGTCGCCGACCTCCGTGCGGGGCAGGTCCGCGTCCCGCTCGATGCGGGCGAGGCCCTCCTCGGAGAGCACGCCGGACAGGGCCGCGGCGGTGCCGGGGACGCCCATCACATGTCCCTTGGGCATGGGGCGCAGAGCGCCGCGGGTCCACAGGGAGGCGGTCGCGGTGGCGGGCGGCTGCAGGCGGTCGGTGAGGCCGACCTCGCGGGCGAGGGCGACGGCCTCGGGGCGGCGGGCGAGCATCGACTCGGCGCCGAGGTCGACCCGCGCGCCCGCGATCTCGCCGGGCAGCAGTTTGCCGCCGACCCGGTCCGACGCCTCCAGGACGGTCACGCGCGCGCCGCGCCGCACCAGCCGGTGGGCGGCGGCCAGCCCGGCGATTCCGGCTCCGATGACGACGACCTGCCCGCTGCCCGTACCCGTTGCGCTCATGTGGCCCACTTTCTCAGACCCCACTGACACTCCCGCGGCGACCCGGTGTCCTTCACGAGTCCCGACCGTGACCGCATCGGGACCGTTTCCCGCCAACGTTCGGGCCGGGTCCGGCGTCGAAGGAACGTCAGTGGTCACAAACCCGGGGGGCACACCCACATGCGCACACGACGTTCCGTACGACCCGTCCCGGCCCTGGCCGGGATCCTGCTGGCCGCGGCCCTCGCGCTGACCGGCTGCAGCGGCGCGGGCTCCGGCAGCAGCGACTCCGGGGGCGACTCGGCCGCCCTGTCGGAGGCGAAGGAGGACGCCCCGGCCGGTGCCGCCGACAGCGACAGCGGCGCGGGCGGCGCCAAGGCGACCGCGCCGCCGAAGGTCTCCACGAACCACATCATCCGCACCGCCTCCCTGACCGTGCGGGTCAAGAGCGTGCCGAAGTCGCTGGGCGAGGTCCGCACGACGACCGAGAACGCGGGCGGCTACGTGGGCGACGAGACCACCTCCCGCGACGGGGAGGGCAACGAGGAGACCCGGGTGGTGCTGCGGGTCCCCGTCGACAAGTACGAGGAGGTCCTCGCCGAACTGGAGGGCTCGGGCAAGCTCCTGGAGCGCACGGCGAAGGCGCAGGACGTCACCGACCAGGTCGTCGACGTGGAGAGCCGCATCACGACCCAGCGCGCGAGTGTGGCGCGGATCCGCGAGCTGATGGACCAGGCCACCAAACTGAGCGACGTGGTGACCCTGGAGGGTGAGCTGAGCACCCGCCAGGCCGACCTGGAGTCGCTGCTCGCCCGGCAGGCGTCCCTGAAGGACCGCGCCAGTCTCGCCACCATCACCCTCTCGCTGTCCGAGACGCCGGTGAAGGCGGCCGTCGAGGACGAAGACCCGGGTGTTCTCGACGCGCTGACGGGCGGCTGGGACGCGTTCGTGGGCATGCTGCGCTGGATCCTGGTGGCGCTGGCCGCGGTGCTGCCGTTCGCGGTGGTGCTCGCGCTGCTCGTGCTGGTGTGGGTGCGGCTGGTCCGGCCCCGGATGCCCCGCCGCCCGGCCCCCGCGGCCGCGACGACAGCGCTGGGCCCGCTGCCGACGGCCAGGACCGCCCCGCAGCCCGCACGGCCGCAGGAGGGCGGCGAGGAGAGCTGAACCGGTTCCCCGGCGAGGGCCGGGGACGTGGCCGGGCAGGACCGAAACCCCCTGCCCACGTAGCGTGTTCGCATGAGCATGAGCGGAACGAGCCGTGGCCCAGGCCGCGACACAGACCGGGCCACCGACCGGGGCACCGACCGGGGCACCGAGCGGCTGGTGGTGATCGGCGGGGACGCCGCGGGCATGTCCGCGGCGTCCCAGGCCCGTCGGCTGAAGGGCCCCGAGGAGCTGGAGATCGTGGCCTTCGAGCGCGGTCACTTCACGTCCTACTCGGCGTGCGGCATCCCCTACTGGGTGGGCGGCGACGTCACCGAGCGCGATGAGTTGATCGCCCGCACGCCCCAGGAGCACCGGGACCGCGCCATCGACCTGCGGATGCGCACCGAGGTCACGGAGATCGACGTCGAGCGGGGCCGGGTCCGCGCGCGGGACGTCGATTCCGGGGCGGAGTCCTGGACGTCGTACGACAAACTCGTGATCGCGACCGGTGCCCGCCCGGTCCGCCCGGACCTGCCGGGGGCCGACGCGCCCGGGGTGCACGGTGTGCAGACCCTGGACGACGGGCAGGCGCTGCTGGACACGCTGGCACGCACGCGTGGGCGACGCGCGGTGGTCGTCGGCGCGGGCTACATCGGCGTCGAGATGGCCGAGGCGCTCGTCAACCGCGGCTACGAGGTGACGGTCGTCAACCGCGGCCAGGAGCCGATGTCGACGCTCGACCCGGATATGGGCCGCCTGGTGCACGAGGCCATGGAGGGCCTGGGCATCACCATGGTCGACGACGCCGAGGTGACCGAACTGCCGACGGACGGCGAGGGCCGGGTGCGGGCCGTGGTGACCGACGGCGCCGAGTACCCGGCGGACGTGGTGGTGCTGGGCATCGGCGTCCGGCCCGAGACCGGGCTCGCGCGCGCCGCCGGGCTGCCCCTCGGCACGCACGGCGGGCTGCTGACCGACCTGGCGATGCGGGTCCGCGGGCACGAGAACATCTGGGCCGGCGGCGACTGCGTCGAGGTCCTCGACCTGGTCTCCGGCCGGCAGCAGCACATCGCGCTGGGCACCCACGCCAACAAGCACGGCCAGGTCATCGGCACGAACGCCGGCGGCGGTTACGCCACGTTCCCCGGCGTCGTCGGCACGGCGGTCAGCAAGGTGTGCGACCTGGAGATCGCCCGCACCGGCCTGCGCGAGAAGGACGCGCGCAGGGCCGGCCTGCGGTTCGTGTCGGTCACCGTCGAGTCGACCAGCCGGGCCGGCTACTACCCGGGTGCCTCCCCCATGACGGTGAAAATGCTCGCCGAGCGCCGCACGGGACGGCTGCTCGGCGTGCAGATCGTCGGCAGGGAGGGCGCGGCCAAACGCGTCGACGTCGCCGCGGTGGCGCTGACGGCCCGGATGACGGTCGACCAGATGACAGCCCTGGACCTGGGCTACGCCCCTCCGTTCTCACCGGTGTGGGACCCGGTACTGGTAGCGGCGAGAAAGGCCTCGAAGGCGGTCCAGGAGTCGAACTGAGCCCTTACGCCGACCCGTTGATCCTCTCGATCGCCTGCCGCGCCTGATCCGCCGGAGGCCGCGGCGGCAGCGACGACACCGACGCGCTGGTCGTCGCCGTCACCGCGGCCGGCTGCTCCCCCGCCGGCCGGGCGTGCGCGGCACTGCGCGCGGACCGCAGCCGGTGGCTCACCGCCTCGTCCAGGGTCACCGGCCGTTGCATCTGGGAGGCCAGCCGTCCGGCCTCCTGGCCGAGCCTGGCCACGTCCTCCCAGGGCAGGCGCAGGACCAGTGAGATCTCGGCCTCGCCGTCGGGCAGGGCCTGCATCTGAGGAGTAACTCGGTCGTTCATCGCCTGTTCCTCACGTCGTCCCCGCGACCCGCCTTCCCCGTGTCGCGGGCAGTTGAGGAGACATACGCGTGCGCACCGGACGGCGTTCACCGATTCGGGACCCGCATCGCGGGCACCATTTCCTTGTGGTCATCCCCGTCCATGACGTGAACCCGGTGCGCGGCACCCCGTACGTGACGTACGCGCTGATCGCGGCGAACGTCCTCGTGTTCCTGTTCATGCCCGGCCTCTCCGGCTCCGTTGCCGGGGACAGCGGCCTGGCCCAGCAGTGCCATCTCCAGGCGTTCCTGGACCAGTACGCGGCGGTGCCACAGGAGTTGATCCACCATCAGCTGCCGCGCCTGGTACCGACGGGCGAGGTCGGGATGGGCCCGCACGGCGCGGGCTGCGTGGTGGGCCCGCCCGGCTACGACAAGTCCCCGGTGCTGTCGGTCCTCACCGCGATGTTCCTGCACGGCGGCTGGCTGCACCTGCTGGGCAACATGCTGTTCCTGCTGATCTTCGGCAACAACATCGAGGACCGCATGGGACATGTGCGCTTCGCGCTCTTCTACGTCGTCTGCGGCTACGCGGCGTCGTACGGATTCGCACTGGTGAACGCCGACTCGACCGACCCGCTGATCGGTGCGTCGGGCGCGATCGCCGGGGTCCTGGGCGCCTATCTGGTGCTGTACCCGAAGGCCAGGGTCTGGGTCCTGGTGCCGTTCCTGGTGTTCCTGCCGCTCAGGCTGCCGGCCTGGCTGGTACTGGGCTTCTGGTTCGTGCTCCAGGCGGTGTACTCGTCCGGCGAGGGTGTGTCGGGCGCCGGGACCGTGGCGTACGCGGCGCACATCGTGGGCTTCCTCGCGGGCATGCTGCTGGCCTGGCCGCTCAAGGCGGGCACTCCCCCGCCGCCGGAACCGCGCGGCCTGCTCTTCGGCAGGCGGGCACGGCCCCGGCACACCTGGTGAGCCGGGCTCAGCGGGCGGTCTGCGTGTGGACGTACTCCACGAGACGGGTCAGCGCGTCCGGGTCGGTGGAGGGCATGACGCCGTGGCCGAGGTTGAAGACGTGGCCCTCCAGGCCCGCCGCCGCGTCCAGGACCTCGCGGGCCTTGGTCTCGACGGCCTCCGGGCCGGCGAACAGGACGGTCGGGTCGAGGTTGCCCTGGAGCGCCTTGCCGGGTCCGATCCGGCGGACGGCCTCGTCGAGCGGGACCCGCCAGTCGACGCCGACGACGTCCGCACCGGCCTCGCTCATCGGCTTGAGCAGCTCGCCGGTGCCGACACCGAAGTGGATGCGCGGGACGCCGTACCCCTCGATCGCCCGGAACACCTTGGCGGAGGCGGGCAGCACCGAGCGGCGGTAGTCCGCGGGGGCCAGCGCGCCGGCCCAGGAGTCGAACAGCTGGACGGCGCTGGCGCCGGCCTCGATCTGCACCTTGAGGAAGGCGGCCGTGATCTCGGCGAGGCGGTCGAGCAGGTCGGCCCAGAGCTCGGGGTCGCCGTACATCATCCCCTTGGCGTTCTCGTACGTGCGCGACGGTCCGCCCTCGACGAGGTAGCTCGCGAGGGTGAACGGCGCGCCGGCGAAGCCGATGAGGGGGGTGGCGCCGAGCTCGGCGGTCAGCAGGCCGATCGCCTCGGTGACGTAGGAGACGTCCTCGGGGGTGAGGTCGCGCAGCTGGGCGAGGTCCTCGCGGGTGCGGATCGGGCGCTCGACGACCGGGCCGACGCCGGGCTTGATGTCGAGGTCGATGCCGATGGCCTTGAGCGGGACGACGATGTCGCTGAAGTAGATCGCCGCGTCCACGTCGTGCCTGCGCACCGGCTGGAGGGTGATCTCGGTGACCAGCTCGGGCCGCATGCAGGACTCCAGCATGGGGATGCCCTCGCGCACCTTGCGGTACTCCGGCAGCGAGCGCCCGGCCTGTCGCATGAACCACACCGGTGTGTGCGGCACTGGCTCGCGCCTGCACGCCTTCATGAAGGCGGACTCGTATGTGGCTGTCGGCGGCGTCGCGGGGCTCTCGTTGGCACTCACGGGGCAAGTCTCCCACGGCACCGGAGCCCGCCCGGACGGCAACCCCGACACCGGCCGACAGGGTGTCCTCCCTGCACGAAGCCCCCGTTCCCCTTAATCTTCCCCGCATGGCTGCGGCTCAGGGACGACTGTCGGACGGCGCTGACGGGATGGACGACGCGAAGGAGGAGGACCTGCATACGAACGGCACGGATCCGCTGCCCTTCCGGGCGGCCGTCGACGCGCTCAGGACCGCGCGGCTGCGGCCGCAGGTCGAGATCGAGCCGACGCGCGCACCTCAGCGGCTCGCGCCCTACGCGTACGCGTTGGAGGCCGCGGTCGTCGACGGTGACGAGGACCTGGCGGACGGGCGGCTGGTGCTGCTGCACGACCCGTCCGGGCACGACGCCTGGCGGGGCACGTTCCGGCTGGTGACGCTGGTGCGCGCCGAGCTGGAGGCGGAGATGGCGGCCGACCCGCTGCTGCCCGACGTGTGCTGGTCGTGGCTCACGGGTGCGCTGTCGGCGCGTGGACTGGCGTGCGGTGAGCCGAGCGGCACCGTCACGCGGGCGAGCTCCCACTACTTCGGCGGCATGTCCGAACGGCCGCCCGCCTCGCAGATCGAGATCCGTGCCTCCTGGACACCCCGTGAGGGGCTGGGCGGCGTTCCGGACACGGCGTCGCACCTGTCCGCCTGGTGCGACCTGCTCGCCCAGATCGCGGGCCTGCCGCCGGCCGGTCCGGGCGACGCGTCGGTGGTCACGCTGCCGCAGCGCCGCGGCCCGCAGTCGCACTGACCGTGGGGCACTCTTGGCCATCACTTTGTCGATACGGCCACTTTCGGCCGCGTATCGACGCGGAATGAAGCCGTTCGATCTTCGAATGATCGATCGCGTGTCCGAATTGCACGGATTGTTACTCACTAGATCGTGATCATTCTCTAAAGCCAAACGGGTTTGGTGCCGAAGACGTCTGTGACCTTGAAAGCACGGTTCGTCCCCCACCCAGGAGGCCTGGTGTCCGTTCTCCTAGAGCAGCCCGCAAGCCTGGTCGCCTACCGCCCGAACAAGCCGACCGCCATGGTGGTCGTGGCCGACCCGCGCGTCCGCTCCACCGTCACCCGCCACCTGTGGGCGCTCGGTGTACGCGACGTCATCGAAGCCTCGTCCGTCGCGGAGGCTCGTCCCCGCATCGGCAACCCCCGCGACATCTGTATCGCCGACGTCCACCTGCCCGACGGCTCCGGCCTCACCCTCCTGTCGGAGACCCGCGCCGCGGGCTGGCCCAACGGCCTCGCCCTCTCCGCGGCCGACGACATCGGCGCGGTGCGCAACGCACTCGCCGGCGGGGTCAAGGGCTATGTCGTCACCGGCACCCGTAGCAACGTCGGGCTCCCCACCCGGCCGGGTGCCGCCCCCATCGGATCCGCCGCCGCCCGTATGCACCGCCGCCCCCCGGGTTCCCCGAGCCACCCGGGCGGCTACCGCGAACTGTCCGGCCGTGAGGTCGAGGTGCTGCGACTGGTCGCCGAAGGCCAGTCGAACAAGGCGATCGGCGTCTCGATGGGCCTGTCCGCCCTGACCGTCAAGAGCCACCTCGCCCGCATCGCCCGCAAGCTCGGTACCGGAGACCGCGCCGGCATGGTCGCCGTGGCCCTGCGCACCGGCATCATCCACTGACCCCCCACCCTTCACAGACGTGAACCGGATCGATCGCTGATCCCCCGCCACGTATCCCACCCGTCGTGAACCGGATCTTTCACCGAGCTGACTGGTTTACGACCCTCAGGCGCCCGTCGACGGAACGTTCCGTCGGCGGGCGCTGTCCATACACAGATACCCTTGACATGTGACCGACGCCCAAGACACCGCAGCAGACAGCACACTGCGAACCACCGGAGGCGCCCCTCCGGACGACGGCGGATCTTCTGTTACGGGGGCGCCGACGCCTGATACCGGCCCGGACACGGGCCCCGAGCCGATTCCCCTGCTCGAACCCCGCGAGGGCATTCCGCCGGTGATCACCGACGCGGAGTCCCTCGCCGAGGTGATCGCCGCCTTCGCCGCCGGCTCCGGCCCCGTCGCCGTGGACGCCGAGCGGGCGTCGGGCTACCGCTACGGCCAGCGCGCCTACCTGGTACAACTGCGCCGCGAGGGTGCCGGGAGCGCGCTGATCGACCCGGTGGCCTGCCCCGACCTCTCCGGTCTCGGCGAGGCCCTGTCCGGCGTCGAGTGGGTGCTGCACGCGGCCACCCAGGACCTGCCCTGTCTCCGCGAAATAGGCATGGTCCCCACCCGGCTGTTCGACACCGAGTTGGCCGGCCGGATCGCCGGGTTCCCCCGGGTCGGCCTCGGCGCGATGGTCGAGAGCGTCCTGGGCTTCGTCCTGGAGAAGGGCCACTCGGCCGTCGACTGGTCCACCCGCCCGCTGCCCGAGCCCTGGCTGCGCTACGCCGCCCTGGACGTGGAACTGCTCGTCGACCTGCGGGACGCCCTGGAGAAGGAGCTCGACCGGCAGGGCAAGCTGGAGTGGGCCCGCCAGGAGTTCGACGCGATCGCCTCGGCGCCGCCGCCGGAGCCCCGCAAGGACCCGTGGCGGCGGACGTCCGGCATGCACAAGGTGCGCCGGCGGCGGCAGCTGGCCGTCGTACGGGAGCTGTGGCAGACCCGGGACCGGATCGCGCAGCGCCGGGACGTGTCGCCGGGCAAGGTGCTCGGGGACGCGGCCATCGTGGAGGCGGCGCTCGCCCTTCCGGCCACCGTGCAGGCGCTCTCCGCGCTGAACGGGTTCGGGCACCGGATGGGGCGCCGGCAGCTGGAGCAGTGGCAGGCGGCGGTGGACCGGGCGAAGGCGCTCACCGACGCGCAACTGCCCCAGCCGGGGCAGGCCGTGACGGGACCGCCGCCGCCGCGGGCCTGGGCGGACAAGGATCCGGAGGCCGCGGCACGGCTGTCGGCGGCCCGGGCCGCGGTGTCCGCGTTGGCCGAGTCGCTCAACATGCCGCAGGAGAACCTGATCACGCCGGACACCGTTCGCCGGGTGTGCTGGGAGCCGCCGGGCGAGGTCAGCGCCGAGTCCGTGGGCTCCGCGCTGACGGGGCTCGGGGCGCGGCCCTGGCAGGTCGAGCAGGTGACTCCGGTGCTGGTGGCGGCGTTGTCCGCCTAGCCGCCCCGGCCGCCCCGCGGGGCGGCCTCACCGGGTCGCCCCGCGCATGAAGCCGTTGTAGATGAACCTCTGCAGGCTGAGGAACACCACCAGCGTCGGCAGGATCACGAGGACCGCTCCCGCCGAGATGACCTCCCAGTGGGCGCCGTAGGGGCCTCGGAAGCGGAACAGGGACGTCGATATCACGCCAAGATCTTCGGAGGGCATGTAGAGGAAGGGGATGTAGAAGTCGTTGTAGACGGTGATCCCCTTCACGATGACGACCGTCGCGATCGCAGGCTTGAGCAGTGGGAAGATGATCTTCCGGTAGATCGTGAAGGCGTTGGCGCCCTCCAGTCGGGCGGCCTCGTCGAGGGAGATCGGGATGGACCGTACGAACTGCAGGAAGATGTAGATCGAGACGATGTCCGTGCCCATGTAGAGCGCGATCGGTGCCCACAGGCTGTCGAACATGCCGAAGCTGTTGACGATCTGGAAGGTCGCCACCTGGGTGGTCACTCCGGGGACCAGGGCGGCGATCAGGAACAGCGCGACCACCAGCTTCTTGAAGCGGAAGGTGAAGCGGTCGATGGCGTACGCGGTCATCGAGCCGATGAGGACCGTGCCCCCGATGGCCACGACCAGGATGATCGTCGTGTTGACGAACGCCGTGAGCATCCGGCCGTCCTGAAAGGCCGTCACGTAGTTGTCGACGTTGAAGAGGCTGTCGGGCGGCGAGAGCGCGCCGCTGCCGTTCGCCATCTCCTTCGAGGACTTGAGGGAGGTCAGCAGGACCACGCCCAGCGGGAGCAGGACGAGGGCGCTCGCGCCGATCAGCGAGAGGTACACGAGCGTGCGGGCCACCGTGCGGCGCGTCATACGAGGTCCACCTTGTCGTCGGGGACGAGGCGGCGCTGCAGCCAGGTCACCAGGAGGATGATCAGCAGCAGGACGACCGCGGCGGCCGAGGCGAGGCCGGTCTTGTTGAAGCGGAAGGCCAGGTTGAGGGTCTGGATGACGAAGGTCTCGGTGCCGGTCGCGCCGCCGGTCATGATGTACGGGATCTCGAAGGCCGACAGCGAGCCGGAGATGGACAGGATCACCGTGAGGGTGAGGACCGGCTTGATGCCGGGCGCGATGATGTGGCGGAACTGGTGCCAGCGGTTCGCGCCGTCCAGTTCGGCCGCCTCGTAGAGCTCCCCCGGGATGGACTGGATCGCGCCGAGGAAGAGCACGAAGTTCAGGCCCAGGTAGCGCCAGATCGAGACGCCGGCCAGCGAGGTGTTCGCGGAGACCGGGGTGCCGAGCCAGGCGTGGTCGGTGTGGTGGCCGACCAGGGCCAGTACCGAGTCGAGGGTGCCGCCGTCCTGGAAGAAGTACAGGAAGACGAAGCCGATCGCGACCCCGTTGATCAGGTACGGGAAGAACAGCACGCCCTTGAAGAAGTTCCGGAAGCGGACGTCGAAGCTGAGGATCGTCGCGAAGTAGAGCGCGGCGACGATCTGCAGGGCGGAGGCGGCGAGGTAGTAGCCGCTGACGAAGAAGACCCGGAAGAGGTCCTCCCTGGTGAAGATCTCCGTGTAGTTCTCGATGCCCGTGTAGTGCAGTTCGGGGCTGACGCCGTCCCAGTCGGTGAAGCTGTACGCGAGCATGTTGGCGATCGGCGCGTAGGTGAAGGTGACCAGCAGGGCGAGGGGTGCGAGCAGGAAGAGCCAGGGGGTGACGCCGCGCCACAGGCGGGTTCCGCGCGGCGCCCGGGCCGGGGTGGGGGCGGCCGGGGTGGCCGCCCCCGTGGCGACCCGCGGGGCCGCCTTCTCGGTGGTGTCCGCCATCAGGACCCCAGCGTCCGCTGCGTCTCGGTCCAGCGCTTGCCGAGGTCGGCGAAGAAGTCGTCCAGGCTGCCCTTCTTTGCCCCACGGGCGAGGTCGACGAGGTTCTGGCGGTACTCGGGGGCGTAGATGCCGACCTCGGACTGGTTGTCGATCTCCTTGACCGTGGCTCCGGCGCTGTCGTCCAGCTCGATGAGCTTCACGCCCTGCTCCTCGTACGGCTTCAGCACCTCGGGCAGGGGCGCGTCCTTGAGCGGCGAGATGGCCAGGTTGTCCTTGTCGTAGCCGGACTTCTCGGTGAACCAGTCGATCCAGGCGCGGGCGGCGGGCTTGTTCTTGGAGTGGACGTTGACGGCTTGGTTGTAGTCGGGGGCGACGACCGCGCAGAACGTGCCGTCCACCTGGGTCGGGAAGGGCATGAACCCGATGTCGTCGGGGTTCACCCCGGCCTGCCTGGCGGCGTCCTGGAACTGGATGATCGCCCAGGTGCCGAGCCACTGGGTGGCCAGCTCCCCCTTGGCCAACCGGGGCTTGGACTCCTCCCAGTTGGTGGTCGTCGGGTCCTTCTCGATCAGGCCCTCGTGGACGGCGTCGTACAGGAGGGTGTCCCCGACGCGCAGGTCCGCGCCGTCGGCCCACGGGTCGCCCTCGGCCAGCTTCGTGGAGGCCTGCGGGTCGCAGTTGACCGAGCCGTTGACGGACGTCCACTGCGACAGCGGCCACTGGGCGGCGAAGTTGGTGTAGTACGGGACCGCTTCCGTCCTGGACTTGATCGCCTTGAGGTCGGTGATGAACTCGGCCGGGGTGGTGGGCCAGTCGGTGACGCCGGCCTCCCGCCAGACCTTCTTGTTGTAGAGGAAGCCGGGGATCACACCGATCGGGCTCTGGCCGTACACCTTGCCGTCGGCGGTGGTGTAGTCGGTGAACAGGTACTTCCTGGCGCGTTCCGTCTCGGTGCCCAGCGAGGCGAAGAACCGCGGGTAGTCGGCCTTCTTGATGACCGCGGGGATCATCAGGACGTCGCCGTAGTTCTCCGTGTTCATCCGGATCTTGACTTCGGTCTCGTAGTTCGTGAGGGCCTCGAACTCGACCTTGACCTTCGGGTACGTCTTGTTGAACGCGGCGGCGTACTTCTTCATCGTGCCGTCGGTGACGAGATCGGTGCGCTGGGTCAGGACCTTGATGGTTCCGGTGACCTTTGACGGATCGTCAGGAGCATTGGCGTCGGCTCCCTTCGAGGCGCCTCCGGTGCCGGTGCAGGCGGCCGAGAGCAGCAGTGCTCCGGTGGCGACGACGGTGGCGGTGGCGGTACGGCGGTTCATGTGCGTCAACTCCGTTCATGGGACGGACGAGCACGAGTGGGATGGCTGATTCGGCACTCTGACAGCGCTTTCTGAACCGGTAAAGTCCCTATTTCGCCAAGGCTGTGAAGACATGACCGCCTGCGGGCCTGAAACGGTTTAGGGAGTGCGGATGCTGGAGGCCACACCGCTCACCGAGAGCTGGACCCTGAAGCACGAGGGGGACGCCCTGCCGGCCTCGGTGCCGGGCTGCGTGCACACCGATCTGCTGGCGGCGGGGGTGATCGCGGATCCCTTTCTCGGGCTGGGCGAGAGGGAGGTCGCGTGGGTGGGGCGGCGGGAGTGGACGTACGAGAGGGAGCTCGGGGCGGTCGACGGGCATGAGCAGACCGACCTCGTCTTCGACGGTCTCGACACCGCGGCCGAGATCCTGCTCGACGGTCGACTCCTCGGCCGCACCAGGAACATGCACCGGTCCTACCGTTTCGACGTCACCGGGATGAGCGGGCTGCTGTCCGTGCGGTTCCGCTCCGCGTACGCCGAGGCGGAGGCCGTGCGCGGCAAGGTGGGCGAGCGGCCCGCCGCCTACGCCGAGCCCTACCAGTACCTGCGCAAGATGGCCTGCTCCTTCGGCTGGGACTGGGGGCCGACCCTGGTGACGGCCGGGATCTGGCGGCCGGTGCGGCTGGAGCGGTGGTCCACGGCCCGGATCGCCCGGGTGCGCCCGGTGGTGACCGTCGAAGGCGGCGTGGGGCGGGTCGCGCTGCACCTGGACGTCGAGAGGTCCCGGGTCGAGGCCGAACTCACGGTGGAGGCCACGGTCGGCGGGGTGCGGGGGCGGGCCGTGATCGACGGGACGCGGGGGGTCCTGCGGCTCGACGTGCCGGACGCACGATTGTGGTGGCCGCGCGGGTACGGCGAACAGCCCCTGTACGACGTCGAGTTGACGCTGCTGCACGAGGACCGCCCGTTGGACGGGTGGCGGCGGCGGATCGGCTTCCGGAGCGTCGAGCTGGACCGCCGACCCGACGCCCACGGCACCGGGTTCACCCTCGTCGTCAACGGGGAGCGGCTCTTCGCGCGGGGCGTGAACTGGATCCCGGACGACGTGTTCCCGTCCCGGATCGGCCGCGAGCGGTACCGGGAGCGGCTGCGGCAGGCGGCCGGTGCCGGCGTGGACCTGGTGCGGGTGTGGGGCGGCGGGATCTACGAGAGCGAGGACTTCTACGACGCCTGCGACGAGTTCGGGCTGCTGGTCTGGCAGGACTTCCCCTTCGCGTGCGCGGCCTACCCGGAGGAGCAGCCACTGCGGGGCGAGGTGGAGGCGGAGGCGCGGGAGAACGTCGTCCGGCTGATGCCGCATCCCTCGCTGGTGCTGTGGAACGGCAACAACGAGAACCTGTGGGGGTTCCGGGACTGGAACTGGGAGCGGCGGCTGGCCGGGGACTCCTGGGGCGAGGGGTACTACCTGGGCGTACTGCCGCGGGTGGTGGCCGAGTTGGACCCGACCCGGCCGTACACGGCGGGCAGTCCGTGGTCCGGGTCGTGGGAGCACCACCCGAACGATCCGGCGCACGGCACGCACCACTCGTGGGACGTGTGGAACCGGGAGGACTACGCGGAGTACCGCGCGAACGTGCCGCGTTTCGTCGCCGAGTTCGGCTGGCAGGCGCCGCCCGCGTACGCCACGCTGCGGCGGGCCCTGCCGGGCGAGGAGCTCGCCTGCGACTCCCCCGGGATGCTGCACCACCAGAAGGCCGACGACGGCAACGGCAAGCTGCGGCGCGGGATGGAGCGTCATTTCGCCTTCCCCGAAGGGGACTTCGACCGCTGGCACTACCTCACGCAGGTCAACCAGGCGCGGGCGGTGGCCGCCGGGATCGAGCACTGGCGGTCGCACTGGCCGGTGTGCGCGGGCACGGTGGTGTGGCAGCTCAACGACTGCTGGCCGGTGACCTCGTGGGCGGCGGTCGACGGGGACGGGCGGGAGAAGCCGCTCTACCACGAGCTGCGGCGGGTGTACGCGGACCGGCTGCTCACCCTCCAGGTACGGGACGCGGGGCTGGTGTCGGCCGTGGTGAACCAGTCGGCGCGGGAGTGGTCGGGCGTGCTGGTCCTGCGCCGGATGTCCGTCGAGGGTGACGTGATCGGGTCGTCCCGGGTGGAGTTCGGCGCCGGGCGGCGGTCCGTGGCCGACGTCGGGGTGCCCGGGGAGCTGGAGCCGGTCGGGCCCAAGGAGTTCCTGGTCGCGGACGCGGACGGGTTGCGGGCGCTGTACTTTCCCTCGGCCGATCGCGAAGTGCCCTATCCGCGACCGGAGTTCGAGGTGACGCTGGTGCCGGGCGGGATCGAGGTGCGGGCCCACACCCTCGTGCGGGATCTGCTGCTCCAGGCGGACCGGCTGGATCCGGCGGCGCGGGCCGACCGGGGGCTGGTCACACTGCTTCCCGGGGAGCGGGTGACCATCGGGGTGACGGGCTGGAAGACTCCGGACGCGGTGGCCGCCCGGTCCGCCCTGTACTGCATGGAGCCCGGCCGATGACCACCTCCCGCGTCACCATCAAGGACGTCGCCGCGCTCGCCGGCGTGTCCAAGGGGGCCGTGTCCCTCGCCTTCAACCACAAGCCGGGGCTGGCGGAGGCGACCCGGGACCGGATCTTCCGGGCGGCGCGGGAGCTCGGCTGGGCGCCGAGCCCGACCGCGCGGACGCTGGCCGGTTCGCGGGTGGACGTGGTGGGGCTGGCGATCTGCCGGCCCGCCCGGCTGCTCGGGCTCGAACCCTTCTACATGGAGTTCGTCTCGGGGGTGGAGAGCGTCCTGACCGAGCACTCCTGCTCGCTGCTGCTGAGGCTCGTACGGAGTGTGGAGGAGGAGGTCGGGCTGCAGGAGTCGTGGTGGCGGGGGCGGCAGATCGGCGGGTCGATCCTGGTGGACTTCCGCGCGGACGACCCCCGGGTGGCGGCGGTCGAGCGGCTCGGGATGCCGGCGGTCGCGGTCGGGCATCCCTCGCTGACCGGTGGCCTCACGTCCGTGTGGACCGAGGACGCCACCGCCGTGACGGAGGCGGTGCGCTATCTCGCGGCGCTCGGGCACCGGCGGATCGCCCGGGTGGGGGGTGCGGCGGCCCTCGGCCACACCTCCATGCGGACCGCCGCCTTCGACGAGGCGGCCCGCTCCCTGGCCCTGGCCGGGGCCTGGCAGGTGGCCACGGACTACTCCGGGGAGGCGGGGGCCCGGGCGACACGGTCCCTGCTGACGGCGGCGGCCCCGGACCGGCCGACGGCCATCGTGTACGACAACGACATCATGGCGGTGGCGGGCCTCTCGGTGGCGGCGGAGATGGGGCTGAGGGTGCCGGAGGACGTCTCGCTGCTCGCCTGGGACGACTCCCAGCTGTGCCGGATCACCCATCCGCCGCTCTCCGCGATGAGCCATGACGTGCACGGATTCGGGGCGGAGGCGGCCCTGACCCTGTTCGGGCTGATCACGGGAGAGGGCCCGGGATCGCACCCGGTGCCCACTCCGGTCCTGACGCCGAGGGGTTCGACGGCTCCTCCGAGGGTGTGACGTTCACCGCTTGGGCCGGGGGGACTGGGCAGTCTGGTTACCCACAAGTAGCATGGGCCCTGAGCGCGCGCTCAGCGCATCGCAGCAGTAGAGCCGTCCCGCACCCTGGAGGAGAGCCATCGTGCCTCGTACCGTCAGGGACGTCGTCTTCGTAGACGGCGTCCGTACCCCGTTCGGCAAGGCGGGCCCGAAGGGCATCTACCACGAGACCCGGGCCGACGACCTCGTCGTGAAGGCGATCCGGGAGCTGCTGCGCCGCAACCCCGGTCTCGACCCGAAGAAGATCGACGAGGTCGCCATCGCCGCGACCACGCAGATCGGCGACCAGGGTCTGACCCTCGGCCGCACCGCGGGCATCCTCGCCGGTCTCCCCCAGTCGGTGCCCGGCTACTCGATCGACCGCATGTGCGCCGGTGCGCTGACCGCGGTGACGACCGCGGCCGGTTCGGTCGCCTTCGGTGCCTACGACGCCGTCATCGCCGGTGGTGTCGAGCACATGGGCCGTCACCCCATGGGCGAGGGCGTGGACCCGAACCCGCGGTTCGTCAGCGAGAAGCTGGTCGACGAGTCCGCCCTGTTCATGGGCATGACCGCCGAGAACCTGCACGACCGCTACCCCACGATCACCAAGCAGCGCGCCGACGAGTACGCGGTGCGCTCGCAGGAGAAGGCCGCCAAGGCGTACGCCAACGGCAAGATCCAGCAGGACCTGGTGCCGATCTCGGTCCGCCGCACCAGCCCGGAGGCCGGTGAGACGGGCTGGGGCCTGGTCACCGCCGACGAGCCGATGCGCCCGGGCACGACGCTGGAGAACCTGGCCGGTCTGAAGACGCCGTTCCGTGTGCACGGCCGGGTCACCGCCGGTAACGCGGCCGGCCTGAACGACGGTGCGACCGCCTCGATCATCGCCTCCGAGGACTTCGCCCGCGAGCACGACCTGCCGGTGAAGATGCGCCTGGTCTCGTACGCCTTCGCCGGTGTCGAGCCGGAGGTCATGGGCTACGGCCCGATCCCGGCCACCGAGAAGGCCCTCGCCAAGGCCGGCCTGTCGATCGAGGACATCAACCTCTTCGAGATCAACGAGGCCTTCGCGGTCCAGGTGCTCGCCTTCCTGGAGCACTACGGCATCGCCGACGACGACGCCCGCGTCAACCAGTACGGCGGCGCCATCGCCTACGGCCACCCGCTCGCCTCGTCGGGCGTACGCCTGATGACGCAGCTGGCCCGCCAGTTCGAGGAACAGCCGAACGTCCGCTACGGCCTGACCACCATGTGTGTCGGCTTCGGCATGGGCGCCACGGTCATCTGGGAGAACCCGCACTTCGAGGGGGACAAGTGAGCACCACCGCTGAGCTTTTGAAGGGTGCGGCCGAGCT
Source organism: Streptomyces sp. NPDC032822 (assembly GCF_055578825.1). Classification (NCBI taxonomy): domain Bacteria; kingdom Bacillati; phylum Actinomycetota; class Actinomycetes; order Kitasatosporales; family Streptomycetaceae; genus Streptomyces; species Streptomyces sp. NPDC032822. The sequence goes on from NZ_JBVIOL010000005.1 coordinate 453,675, forward strand.
GTTCCCCGACGAGGTCGTGACGTCCGCGCACGTACGCCACCTCGACCTGCCCCACGGCGCCGGGCGTTTCGCGCTCATCACGCTCGACAACGGCCTCGACCACACCAAGCCGACCACCTTCGGCCCGGCCTCGCTGGCGAACCTGGGCGTCGCGATCGACCAGGTCGAGAAGGAGGCCTCGGCCGGCGAGATCGTCGGTGTCGGTGTCACCGGCAAGCCGTTCATCTTCGCCGTCGGTGCCGACCTCAAGGGCGTCGAGCTGCTCAAGGAGCACAAGGACGCGCTCGCCATCGGCAAGGGCGGCCACGAGGTCTTCAAGCGCCTCGCGGGCATCGCCGTGCCGACCTTCGCGTACTACAACGGCGCGGCCATGGGCGGCGGCGTCGAGGTCGGTCTGCACTGCGCGTACCGGACCGTCTCCAAGGCGCTCCCGGCGTTCTCGCTCCCCGAGGTCTTCCTCGGCCTGGTCCCCGGCTGGGGCGGCTGCACCCTGCTGCCCAACCTGATCGGCGCCGACAAGGCCGTCTCGGTGATCATCGAGAACAGCCTCAACCAGAACAAGCAGCTGAAGGGCCGGCAGGTCTTCGACCTCGGTATCGCCGACGCCCTCTTCGAGGGCGCCGACTTCCTGGAGCAGTCGCTGATCTGGACCGCCCAGGTACTGAAGGGCGAGGTCGCGGTCGAGCGTCCGGCGATCGACCGCGGCGAGGCCTGGGACCAGGCCGTCGCGCGCGGCCGGTCCGTCGCCGACTCCAAGGTGCACGGTGCGGCCCCGGCCGCCTACCGCGCCCTCGACATCATCGCCGCCGCCAAGAACGGCGACCTCCAGCAGGGCTACGACGCCGAGGACAAGGCCCTCGCCGACCTGATCATGGGTGGCGAACTCCGGTCCGGCATCTACGCGTTCAACCTGGTGCAGAAGCGCGGCAAGCGCCCGGCCGGTGCCCCGGACAAGTCGCTCGCGCGTCCGGTCACCAAGGTCGGTGTCGTCGGCGCCGGTCTGATGGCCTCGCAGCTCGCCCTGCTGTTCCTGCGCCGCCTTGAGGTGCCGGTCGTGCTGACCGACATCGACCAGGAGCGCGTCGACAAGGGTGTGGGCTACGTCCACGCCGAGATCGAGAAGCTGCTCGGCAAGGGCCGCATCAACCAGGACAAGGCCAACCGTCTCAAGGCCCTGGTCTCCGGTGTGCTGGACAAGGCCGAGGGATTCTCCGACGCGGACTTCATCATCGAGGCCGTGTTCGAGGAGATCGGGGTCAAGCAGCAGGTGTTCGCGGAGGTCGAGGCGGTCGCCCCGGCGCACGCGATCCTCGCCACCAACACCTCCTCGCTGTCGGTCACCGAGATGGCGTCGAAGCTGAAGAACCCCGAGCGGGTCGTCGGCTTCCACTTCTTCAACCCGGTCGCGATCCTCCCGCTGCTGGAGATCGTGCGCGGCGAGCAGACCGACGACGCCTCGCTGGCCACGGCGTTCGGTGTCGCCAAGAAGCTGAAGAAGACGGCGGTGCTGGTGAAGGACGCCCCGGCGTTCGTCGTCAACCGCATCCTCACCCGCTTCATGGGCGAGATCCAGAACGTCATCGACGAGGGCACGTCGGTCGAGATCGCCGAGAAGGCCGTCGAGCCGCTCGGTCTGCCGATGTCCCCGCTGGTGCTCCTGGAGCTGGTCGGTCCCGCGATCGGTCTGCACGTCTCGGAGACCCTCAACCGGGCCTTCCCGGAGCGTTTCACGGTCTCCCCGAACCTCGCGGCCGTCGTCAAGGCGGGCAAGCGCGGGTTCTACGTGTACGACTCCGGCAAGCCGGAGCTGGACCCGGAGGTCGCCGCGCTGCTGAAGCAGGGCGACACCGTCCTGACCGAGGAGCAGGTCCGCGACCGCGTCCTCGACGCCGTCGCCCAGGAGATCGGGCTGATGCTCGACGAGGGTGTCGTCGCCGAGGCCCAGGACATCGACCTCTGCCTGATCACGGGCGCCGGCTGGCCCTTCCACCTGGGCGGCATCACGCCGTACCTGGACCGCGAGGGTGTCTCCGAGCGGGTGAACGGCAAGCCGTTCCTGGCTCCGGGCGTCGCGAGCGTCCCGGCGTAACGCGTTACCCCTGAGGGGGGTGGGGTGCCCGGTAACGATCCGGGCGCTCCGCCCCCTTTTCGCTGGTCTTGACGGATAGGATCCTCACATAATCCGACCACTTGTTTACATGGTGCTGACGGTTTCGACCCCTCTGCCGACCGGCACCGTGCGAAGGAGTTCCCACCGTGGCGACCACCCGCCGCCGCCCACCCCGACGTCGGGTCTGGCCCAAGATCAGGTTGCTCCTCCTGGTCTGTGTGGTTGCCGCCGGAGCCACGGCGCTCTATCCCGTCTGGAAGGCCGCGAACCCGGACCCGCCGGAGCTCGTCGTCCGGTACCGGACCGAGACCCCGGCCACCGCGGCCGCCGCCGAGCCCTCCCTCGAAGTCCTCAACGAGTCGAAGAAGCCGCTGCCGCTCAGTGAGGTGACGCTGCGGTACTACTTCACCGCGGACACGGACTCCTCGTACGCGTACAACTGCGTCCAGGCCGCCGTCGGCTGCTCGAACATCGCCGGGAAGGTCACCGAGCTCGACCGGTCCGCCGAGAACGCCGACCACTACCTGGAGCTGCGCTTCACCGAGGACGCGGGCACCCTGAAGCCCGGCGCCAACAGCGAGGGCATCGACATCCAGCTGTACCGCGCCGACCACAAGAAGCTGACGCAGTCCAACGACCGCTCCTTCGACGCCGAGAAGACGACGTACAAGGAGTCGAAGGCGGTCACCGCGTACCGGCGGGGTGTCCTCGTCTGGGGCGACGAGCCGGACGGCGGCGGCGAGAAGGACGCGGCCTCGGCCAAGGCGTCGGCGGCCCCCGACCCGTTGCCGGCCGCCCCCGAGGGCGTGCTGTTCGACAACTTCCACTACGTCGGCGCCAAGGACCCCGCGCTCTTCAAGCACGGCTGGCTGGTCCGCACCAGCAAGGGCGGTCCGGGCATCGACGACACCTGGACGGCCGACGGCGTGACCTTCCCCGGTGAGCGGGACGCCCTCGGGGACGGCCAGGTGCTCAACCTGCGCGCCTCCACCGACGGCACCGAGTCGGGTACCGGGCAGGCGAGTCTGGGCACCGCGAGCCGCGAGTTCCGCGAGGGCACCTACGCCGCCCGGATCCACTTCAGCGACGAGCCGGCGAAGGGCGGGGGCGGCGACCACGTCAACCAGACCTTCTACACCATCGGCGGCAGCGGGAAGACGTACAGCGAACTCGACAACGAGTACATGCCGAACGGCGGTTGGGGCCGGCTCGGTCCGAAGCTCGACACCGTCACCTGGTACGACCACGAAGAGAACGACCGGGTCTACACCACGACGAACAAGAGCCTGGCCGGCTGGCACACCATGATGATCACGGTCGAGGACGACGTGGTGACCTACCGCATGGACGGCAGGAAGCTCTTCGGCAGCAGCGGCAAGTACGCCCCGCGCGCCGGCATGTCGATCAACTTCAACCACTGGTTCGTGGATCTGCCCTTCAAGGGCGACCGGGCCTGGGACATGAAGGTCGACTGGCTGTACTACAACGCGAACGACGTGATGTCCGCCAAGGACGTCGACGCGGCCGTCAAGGAGTACAGCGACCACGGCATGAACTACTTCGACACCGTTCAGGAGAAGCGTTGAGCACAGAACAGTCCCGTTCTCGTTCGCTGAGCCGGCGCGCCGCGCTGCTGATGGGCGGTTCGGGAGGCGTCGCACTGGCGGGCGGCGGGGCCTGGGTGGGCTCCACCGTGGCTGCCCAGCCCGCCGCGGCGGCGGCCGAGGCGGCCATCGGCGGCCTGGTCACGCCCCCGGCCTACGCGCCGTCCGGGCGCCGGCCCAAGTACCGCCGGGCCACCTGGTCCCAGCAGTTCCAGGCCTCGCACGGCTGGACCGCGGCGGGCGCTGGCACCGCGTCGGCCGAGGCCAACGACACGACCGCCTTCGTGCGCGGGACCCAGTCGGTCCGGGTCACCACCAACGGCACCGGCAAGCAGTCGTACGTCCGCAGGACCGGAATGACCGCGCAGAACCTGACCGGCAAGATGATCCGGCTCGTGCTGCGGGTCGAGGACGTCACCAACCTGTCCAAGCTGGTCTTCTACCTGGGCAGCGGCTCCCTGGCGAACTACTTCTCCTGGACCCTGCACGCCCATTCGACGACGTCGGCCAACTACGTGCAGTCCGGGGAGTGGGTGACGGTCCACCTCCAGTGGGCCGACGTCACCAGCGCGGCGGGCACGTACTCGCTCTCCGCGGCCGGCGCCCCGTCCACCAGGACCGGCTTCACCGACATGTCGTTCGCCGTGTACGACAACGCGGGCGGTGCGGTGACCTACCGGCTGCAGGCCGTCGAGCTGATACCGGACACCGCCACGGTCTTCCCGAAGGGCGTCGTCTCGATCACCTTCGACGACTCCCACAAGTCGATCCACGACCTGGCCCGCCCGGTGATGGACTCGTTCGGCTACTCGGGCACGGTCTACAACATCGCCGACGCGATCGGCACCGGCAGCTTCCTGACGGTCAATCAGATGCGCTCGATGCAGGACTACTCGGGCTGGGAGATGGCCGGGCACTCCTACGCCAACGCCACCCACACCGCCAGCTATCCCAAGCTGACCGCGGAACAGGCGGACGACGACTTCCGCAAGCTGCGCGAGTGGCTGGTCGGCAACGGCTTCTCCAGCGAGCACTTCGCCTATCCGCACGGGGCGTTCCAGAAGACGTCGGACGGCGTTCCGGTGGACCTGATCGCGAGCCGCCACTTCACCACGGCCCGGTCGATCATCTCCGAGACGATCGAGTCCTTCGCCCCGGCGATGCCCTACCGGCTCAAGGCGCTGACCGGTATCAACGACGGCTCGGGCATCGGCGGTACGGCGCTGTCGAAGGTGACCGGCGCGGGTGGCCGGCTGGACCGCTGCGCGGCCAACGGCGACTGGCTGATCCTGTGTCTGCACAAGGTCGTCGAGGGCTCTCCGGCGACCAGCACGGAGATCGGCAAGGCCGGCCTCAAGTCCCTGATGCAGGCGATCGACGACCGCGACATCCCGGTGCTGACGGTCGAGGAGGCGATGGCCTCCTACACGTGAGGCCCCGGGCGTGGAGGAGGGGGTGGCCGCGACCGGCCACCCCCTCCTCCTCGTCCGCGTGGGGCCTACCAGCCCGGTCCGCGGCCCTGGCCGTTGCCCTGCTGCCAGGACGGGTCCACCTGGCCGCCCTGGTGCTGGTGGGGGTCGTAGCCCTGCTGGTACGGGTCGTACGGGGCGTCCTGCCACTGCTGCTGTCCGGCCGGGGCCGGCGTCCCCCAGGTCACGGCCTGCTGGGGAATGTGCGCGTGCTGCTCGTCGTAGCCGGGCAGCGGCTGCGGCTGGGTGGGGATGGCGCCCGCCGGGCGGGTGCGCAGGGCCACGCCTTCCAGACGCATCAACTGGAGCGTCTCGCTGACCTTCTTGTCCGAGTACGGGTCCTCTTCCTCGAAGATCTCCGTCACATCGGCCTCGTGGTCGCCGGCCACGGACACCTCGACGCCGCCCTGCCGGGTGCCCCAACTGCCCTTGTGCAGCGTGAAGAGGGCGTAGAACCGCAGCGGGGTGAGCAGGGTCAGCTGGATCACGCCGTAGATCGGCGCGAGCAGGAACATGCCGAACCGCTTGACGAAGCCCATGCCGCGGCGCGGGAAGTCGAGGTACCGCACATTGCGGAGGTACCCCATGAGCACCATGAAGATCAGGTAGTCACCGATGTGGTTCACGAACTGGGCGGGCTTGATGATGGGCAGGATGACCATCGAGTAGAACATCGCCGAGCCGAAGACCAGCCACAGCGCCAGTTCCATACAGGTCAGCCAGAAGGCGGGCCGGTACTTCTTCTGGTGCCGGAAGGCCCACAGGGACTCGCGGAAGAAGGACTTGTTCCAGCGGACCTGCTGGCGCAGGAAGTGCGGCAGCTTCTCGGGGACGGCCGTGTAGCCGACGGCGGTCTCCTGGAAGACCACCTGCCCCTCGATCAGGCAGTAGTTGGTCATCCGGCGGTCGTCGCCGAAGACGGCCGGTTTGCCCAGGAACTGTTGGTTGAGAAAGTCGTCGAGGTACTTGCGCACCAGCGTGCCGCGGTAGGCGGAGAGCGCGCCGCAGCAGCACAGCACCGACTTCAGACGCGAGTAGGCGGCCCGTTCGAAGAGGAACGAGTTGCCGTAGCGCAGGTCCTGGAGGCGCGTGAAGATGTTGCTGTCGTGGTTGAGCGCGAGGACCATGCCGGTGGAGGCCATGATCTTCTCGTCGGCCAGCGGCATCAGCAGTTCGCGGACGGTGTCGCGGGACAGGACGGTGTCCGAGTCGACGCAGAGGAAGATGTCCGAGTACGGCGCCGCCTGGAACCCGAGGGCGAGGGCCTCGCGCTTGCCCTTGTTCTCGGGCTGCACGCTGACCGTGTACTTGACGCCCCTGGCCTCGAACTCGCGGCGCATCTTCTTCGCCGTCCGGATGCCGGAGTCGTTGGCGCTGGCGTCGTCGATGATGTGGATCTCGTTCGGCAGCCGGCTCTGCGCGAGGAGGCTGCGCATGCCCTGCTCGAACATCACCGGGTCCTCGTTGTAGATCGGGATGACCGCGGTGACCCAGGAGTTCTCCAGGTACTCCAGCTCCTCCCGGCCGGCCTTGGCCGGCCGGTAGAAGAGGGCACCGAACATCTTCAGGGTCAGCAGACCCATGGCACCCATCGAGTACAGGTGCAGGGAACCGGCGTCCAGCCGCGTGGCGATCAGCACGGCGAGGCCGAGGAAGACGATGTACGAGACCTTCAGGTGCCGGCGTTTTCGGTGCCCACGATGTCCACCGGAGTCGACCGCCCCGGCTATGTACGTGTCCTCGGAAGTCACAGCTTGACCACCCGCGGATGGTCGGCGGACTTGCCCCGGGTGTCGAACAACGCCCGGGCGCGGTCGGCGAGTTCACCGAGGTCGATCTCGCGGTGCGGCTGGAGCAGGACGGTGAGGTCGGCGGTCTCGGCCGCGGTCAGGTAGTCCTCCACCCGCTCGATGCTCTCGCCGCCGACCTTCCAGTCCTCGACGCGCGGGTCGAAGTAGACGAGTTCGGCGCCGCGCGCGAGGAGGTTCTCCGCGACGGCGAGGGCCGGGCTCTCCCGCTGGTCGGAGATGTCGGGCTTGTAGGTGACACCGAGGAGCAGGACGCGGGAGCCGCGGACGGCCTTGCCCTGGTCGTTGAGGAGATCGGCCGCGCGGTTGACCACGTGCACGGGCATGCGCTGGTTGATCTCCTGCGCGAGCTCCACGAACCTGAACGGAATGCCCAGCGAACGCACTTTGTACGACAGGTAGTTGGGGTCGATCGGGATGCAGTGGCCGCCGACGCCCGGACCCGGGTAGAAGGGCGCGAAGCCGAACGGCTTGGTGGAGGCGCAGCGGATCGCGTCCCAGAGGTCGACGCCGATCTCACGGCAGAACATCGACATCTCGTTGACGAGCGCGATGTTGACGTGCCGGTAGGTGTTCTCCAGGAGCTTGGCCATCTCGGCCTCGCGGGTGCCCTTGGCCTCGACGACGCGGTTCACGAAGCGCTCGTAGAGGGCGCGGGCGGCCTTGGTGCAGTCCGCGGTGATGCCGCCGACGACCTTCGGGGTGTTCTCCAGGCCGAAGGAGGGGTTGCCCGGGTCGATGCGCTCCGGGGAGAAGGCGAGGTGGAAGTCGGTGCCGACACGCAGCCCGCCGGCCTCCAGGCGCGGGCGGACGACCTCGTCGGTGGTGCCGGGGTAGGTCGTCGACTCCAGCACCACGAGGGTGCCGGGGCGCAGGTGGGCGGCGATGTCGTCCACGGCGGCGTGCACCGCGCCGAGGTCGGGGGCGCCGTGGTCGGTGAGCGGGGTCGGCACGCAGACCACGACCGCGGCGGCGTCCGCGATGACCTCGGCCCTGTCGACCGCCTCGAAGCCCTGCTCGGCCATCGTGCGGACATCGGCGTCGGTGATGTCGTCCACGTGCGACCGCCCGGCGGTGAGCCCGTCGACGACACGTCGACTGCGATCGAGACCGACCACCTTCAGACCGGCGCCGGCGGCGGAACGGGCCAGTGGCAGCCCCACGTAACCGAGTCCGACAACGACAAGATCCACCGTGGAGGATCTGCTCACGACAACATTCCCAACCCCGTTTTACCGACCTCGCGGCCGGGTGCCGGTGCTACGTCGGTCTCCCGATTAATTCGAACAAACGAAGGGAGGCTAACAACACCTTCACGCCTTAACCACAGTTTCTTAAAGTGCCTCTTGTCACGCACACGCCCATACAACCCTCTATGGAGTTCGCGTGTCTCAGCTTTCCGAACGCCACATGTCATGTCCTGTCATGAAGACGCACCCAGGCGATCAGATACGGACATCGGGCCGGGTCTCCGCCGGGGGACCGACGGCGGCCTTCGACGGCGGCCATCCCCAGGGCATCAGATCTGACGCCATGCCTCCAGGGCGAGACCCGGCTCTTCCTTGCGGCGGGTGAGCAGCAGCTGCCCGTCCGACGGGGAGAGGGTCGCGGCCACGACCCGGTCGTCCTCGTCGACCGCCAGGGACACCTCGGCGTCCGCGGGGAGCTGGGGACCCGACTCGGTCCACCAGGCGCCCGCCGACTCCTGCTCGGTGGGGTACGCGGCGAAGGCCACCCGGCCGCTCGCGGAGCGCTGGGCGACCAACGTGCAGTCGTGACCGTCGAGTTCGCAGCGGACGGCGGTGACCGGGCCGGGACCCGCCGACGCGAGGAGCGTGACCGGCTTGCTGCCGGGGCGCCAGGCGCACAGGTCGCCCGAGGTGTCGGTGAAGAACAGGGTGGTGCTCTCGGCGGACGTGGCGAGGGCGCGGAGGGTGCCCGGACGAACCGCCGTCTCGACCGTCTCCCCCAGGACCGGCTGGGCGCCGGGCTCCTCCTGCCGCCAGTGCAGGAGGCCGCCGGGGGTGGCCGCGTACACCTCGACGCGTCCGGACTCCCCCGTCACGGCCGCCAACTCCTCCTGTACGTCGGCCCCCTTGAGGTCCCGCCAGGGGTTCCAGCCGCCCTTCTCCTTCTGGGCGGCCATGCTCACGCCGCCGCCCCGGTTCCGCAGGAAGACATGGGCGCGGCCCTGCCCGTCGACCGCGACGGCGGGCAGGGCGACGGCGGGGCCCTTCTTGCCGGGCGGCCCGACCGGGGCCCAGTCGAGAGCGGCCAGCCGGGGCCGGAAGTGCGTGGAGTGCACCAGGGCGGACTCGCCGTCGGCCAGGGGCCGCCAGGCGACCAGATGGGCGTAGCCGTCGGCGCCCTGGCCGACCGCGAGCACGGGGCGCAGCTTCTGCTCGCCGCCCACCCGGCGGGCCGTGTCCCACGCGCCGCCGGGGGCACGCTCCGCCCGGCACAGGACGGCGTCGCCCGCGGGCAGATACACACTGAGCCGGCCGTCTCGGCCGCGTATGAGCCAGTCGCCGTTCACCGGATCACTCTAAGCGGAGGGGTCCCGCCGACGCCGTCTGCCCCCGGAGGCACGGTTCGGCCGACGGGTCCGGCAGGCTGGAGCACGGCAACGGGCACCGTACGAGGACAGGAAGTCGACGTCATGACCGACATGCGCACCGTGAGCGTTCTGGGCACCGGGATCATGGGGGCCGCGATGGCCCGCAACCTCGCCCGCGCCGGACACACCGTCCGGGCCTGGAACCGCAGCCGCGGCAAGGCCGAGCCCCTCGCCGCCGACGGCGTCGAGGTCGCCGGCACCCCCGCCGAGGCCGTGCGGGACGCCGACGTCGTCCTGACCATGCTGTACGACGGTCCCGCCGCCCTCGACGTGATGCGCGAGGCGGCCTCCGGTCTGCGTCCCGGCGCCGCCTGGGTCCAGTCGACGACCGCGGGCGTCGAGGCGATCGGCACCCTGGCCGGCTTCGCCCGCGAGCACGGGCTGGTCTTCTTCGACGCACCGGTGCTGGGCACCCGTCAGCCCGCCGAGGCCGGTCTGCTGACCGTGCTGGCCGCCGGACCGGCCGAGGGGCGGGCCGCGGTGACGCCGGTCTTCGACGCGGTCGGCACGCGCACGGTGTGGACCGGTGAGGACGGCGCGGCCGGTTCCGCCACCCGGCTGAAGCTGGTGGCCAACAGCTGGGTCCTCGCCGCCACCGCGGCGACCGGCGAGGTGCTGGCCCTCTCCCAGGCCCTCGGCGTCGACCCGCACACCTTCTTCGACCTCATCGAGGGCGGACCGCTCGACATGGGCTATCTGCGCGCCAAGTCCGCGCTCGTCCTCGACGACCGGCTCTCCCCCGCCCAGTTCGCGGTGTCCACCGCCGCGAAGGACGCCCGGCTGATCGTCGAGGCGGGTGAGCGGAACGGCGTACGGCTGGACGTGGCCGCGGCGAGCGCGGAGCGGCTGGAGCGGGCCGCCGCGCAGGGTCATGCCGACGAGGACATGGTGGCGGCGTACTTCGCGAGCTTCGACGAGAAGCGGGTGGACTGAACCGACGCCCGTGGGACCCTGGCCGGTATGGACGAGAACGCCCCGCTGCTCGTGATCGTGGACGCCGCGAACGTCGTCGGATCGGTGCCCGACGGATGGTGGCGGGACCGGCGGGGCGCCGCCGAGCGACTGCGCGACCGGCTCGCGGCGGACGGGGTGCCGGGACGTTCCGGGCCGGTGGAGCTGGTCCTCGTGGTCGAGGGCGCGGCCCGTGGCGTCGAGTCGGTGCCGGGGGTACGGGTCGAGACGGCACCCGGAAGCGGGGACGACCACATCGTGAGGCTGACCGAGGGGGCGGGCGACCGACCGGTCCTGGTGATCACCGCGGACCGCGAACTGCGGCGACGGGTGACGGAGTCGGGCGCCGAGGTCGCGGGCCCCCGAACCGTCAGACCGGCCTGACGGTTCTCGCCCGGTACACCCCGGAGCGCCGGACGGCCCCGTGGCCTCCGGCAGGACGGCCCCCGCGGCCGTCGCCGACGCCCTCGCGAGCCCGACAACACGGAGGCCGATCCTCTCCCCACCCGGGCCGGCACCCGCACCTGGGCCTTGCGTGACGGCCATGAAGCAGCCACCTTGGACGCCCTTCCCGTCCGGCTTGCCGCTCCCAGCACGGCCACCCGCCGACAGACCGCCCGGCGGCCCGAGCGAGGCCGCGCACCACCGACGCTGCCGCCCCCAGAAGGCCGCAACAGCGTCGGCGAGCACCGAGTCCGGGGCGAGGCGTGTTGCGGCCACTCCCCGTCCCCACACGGCCGCGTCGCGCTGTCGGCGAGCACCGGGTCGGTTGGGCGACCTGGCGACCCTAGCGAGGCCGCGTACCACCGACGCTACTGCCCCCAGAAGGCCGCGGCAGCGTCGGCGAGCACCGAGTCCGTCGCGGGGCCTGTTGCGCCCACGCCCCGTCCCCACACGGCCGCGGCGGGCTGTCGGCGAGCACCGGGTCCGTGGCGAGGATGAATGGCTCCGCGTCCGCGGGCCGATCGCCGCCGGGGGTCCGCCACCCGCCCCGGTACGGCCGCGCCCGGACCTCCGTGAGTGGAAGCCCGGGCGATCGGATGAGGTGAGACGAGCCGGTAGGCCAGCCCTCGGTGCTGTCCACCACCCGCCCCGCTACAGCCGCGCCCGGACCTC
>NZ_JBVIOL010000005.1:465446-578668 GCF_055578825.1 Streptomyces sp. NPDC032822
ATGAGGTGAGACGAGCCGGTAGGCCAGCCCTCGGTGCTGTCCACCACCCGCCCCGCTACAGCCGCGCCCGGACCTCCATAGGTGGAAGCCCGGGCGAGCCGGTGGGGTGGGGCGAGGCGGTGGGTCAGCCCTCGGTGTTGTTCGAGGGCCGGCCCGTCTCGGCTGCCGCGGCCTTCTCCTGGAGGCCGAGACGGCTGTGGGAGCGGCCGTAGACGAAGTACACGAGGAAGCCGAGCAGCATCCAGATGCCGAACCGCAGCCAGGTCTCGGCGGGCAGGTTGAGCATCAGCCACAGCGAGGCGGCCACCGAGACGATCGGCAGGATCGGGACCCATGGGGTGCGGAAGGAGCGGGGCAGGTCGGGGCGGGTGCGGCGGAGGATGACGACGCCGATCGCGACGACCACGAAGGCGAACAGCGTACCGATGTTCACCAGCTCGGCCAGCTCGCTCAGCGGGGTGAAGCCGGCCACGACCGCGATGATGACGCCGAGCAGGATGGTCGGGCGGTGCGGGGTCTGGAAGCGCGGGTGGACCTGGGAGAAGAAGCGCGGCAGCAGTCCGTCGCGGCTCATCGCGAAGAAGACGCGGGTCTGGCCCAGCAGCAGGATCATGCAGACGGTCGTCAGGCCGACGGCGGCGCCGAAGCTGATGAAGCCCGCGTACCAGGGATGCCCGGTGGCCTTGAAGGCGTCGGCGAGCGGGGCGTCGATGGACAGCTCGGTGTAGTGCTGCATGCCGGTGACCACGATCGACACCGCCACATAGAGCACGGTGCAGATGATCAGCGAGCCGATGATGCCGCGTGGCATGTCCCGCTGCGGATTCCTGGTCTCCTCCGCGGCCGTGGCCACGACGTCGAAGCCGATGAAGGCGAAGAAGACGACCGAGGCGGCGGTGAAGATGCCCAGCACACCGAAGTTGGAGGGCGCCCAGCCGAACATCAGCTGGATGAGCGGGGAGTCGAGGCCGTTGCCCGCCGAGACCTCCTGCGCCTTCGGGACGAACGGGTCGTAGTTGTCACCCTTGATGAAGAACGCGCCCGCGATGATCACGACGAGGACGACGGTCACCTTGATGGCGACGACGAGCGAGGTGATCCGCGCCGACAGCTTCATGCCGAGCACCAGGACGCCGGTGAGCACCAGCACGAGCGCGGCGGCGAGGATGTCGAAGCCGAAGCCGTCGGCCCCGTCCCTGCCGCTGAGCGCCGCGGGCAGATGCCAGCCTGCGTTGTCGAGCAGTGAGGCGATGTAACCGGACCAGCCGACGGCGACCACCGCGGTGCCGAGCGCGAACTCCAGGACCAGGTCCCAGCCGATGATCCAGGCGGGCATCTCCCCGAGGGAGGCGTACGAGAAGGTGTAGGCCGAGCCGGCCACCGGGACGGTGGAGGCGAACTCGGCGTAGCAGAGCGCGGCGAGCGCGCAGACGACCCCGGCCACCACGAAGGCCAGGGCGACGGCGGGACCGGCGTTGTTCTTCGCGACCGTGCCGGTCAGGACGAAGATGCCGGTGCCGATGATGACGCCGACGCCGAAGACGGTCAGATCCAGCGCGGACAAGGATTTCTTGAGCGCGTGCTCTGGCTCCTCGGTATCGAGGATGGACTGCTCGACCTTCTTCGTCCGGAAGAGGGTGCTGCTCACGGATACCTCCCACGCTTTGTCGTCCTCGACATGATCGAGAGGGGGCGTAGGTCGTATGCCCCGGCGCGGGCGTATTCACGCGAACGGGCCGGTCGTTCCACCGCGAAGAGTGGTACGACCGGCCCATTCGGCGGAGCCCGGGAGCCGTCAGTCGCGGGCGGATTCCACCGAGTCGACCTCGGCCGCCGTACTGCCGTACCTGCCGTCCAGCTTGGAGACCAGGCCGGTGACCTGGCGGGCGATGTCGGGCGCGGTCAGCCCGATCTCCGTCATGACCTCGGCGCGGGTGGCGTGGTCGAGGAAGCGCGGCGGGATGCCGAAGTCGCGCAGCGGGATGTCGACACCCGCGTCGCGCAGGGCCTGCGCGATCGTGGAACCGACGCCGCCGACACGGGAGTTGTCCTCGACGGTGACGACCACCCGGTGCCGCTCCGCGAGCGGGGCCATGGCCTCGTCGACGGGTTTGACCCAGCGCGGGTCGACGACGGTCGTGGTGATGCCCTGCTTGTCGAGCAGTCCGGCGATCTCCAGGCACATGGGCGCGAGGGCGCCCACCGAGACGAGGAGCACGTCCGGGGTGTCGGTACCGGGCTCGCGCAGCACGTCCATGCCGCCGACGCGTCCCACGGCGGGTACGGCGGGGCCGACGGCGCCCTTGGAGAAGCGGACCACGGTCGGCGCGTCGTCGACCTTGACGGCCTCGCGCAGCTGGGCGCGGACCTGGTCGGCGTCGCGTGGGGCGGCCAGCCTGAGGCCCGGCACGACCTGGAGGATCGACATGTCCCACATGCCGTTGTGGGAGGCGCCGTCGGTGCCGGTGACCCCGGCCCGGTCCAGCACGAACGTGACACCGCACTTGTGCAGGGCGACGTCCATGAGGACCTGGTCGAAGGCGCGGTTGAGGAAGGTCGCGTACACGGCGAAGACGGGGTGCACCCCGCCGGCGGCGAGGCCCGCGGCGGAGACCGCGCCGTGCTGCTCGGCGATGCCGACGTCGTAGATCCGGTCCGGGAAGGCCTCCGCGAACTTCTTCAGGCCGACCGGCTGGAGCATCGCCGCCGTGATCGCGACGATGTCCTCGCGCTCCTTGCCGAGCGCGACCATCTCGTCGCCGAACACCGAGGTCCAGTCGGCGCCCGAGACCTTGATGGGCAGGCCGGTGTCGGGGTGGATGGGGCCGATGCCGTGGAAGCGGTCCGCCTCGTCCTGGAGGGCGGGCTGGTAGCCGCGGCCCTTCTCGGTGAGGCAGTGCACGATGACCGGGCCGCCGAAACGCTTGGCGCGGGCCAGCGCGGACTCCAGGGCCTCGATGTCGTGGCCGTCGATCGGGCCGACGTACTTCAGGCCGAGGTCCTCGAACATGCCCTGGGGGGCGATGAAGTCCTTGAGGCCCTTCTTCGCGCCGTGCAGGGTCTCGTAGAGGGGCTTGCCGACGACCGGGGTGCGCTCCAGGAGGTCCTTGCCGCGGGCCAGGAACCTCTCGTAGCCGTCCGTGGTCCGCAGGGTCGCCAGGTGGTTGGCGAGGCCGCCGATGGTCGGCGCGTACGAGCGCTCGTTGTCGTTGACGACGATGACCAGCGGGCGGTCCTTCGCGTCGGCGATGTTGTTGAGCGCCTCCCAGGCCATACCGCCGGTCAGGGCGCCGTCACCGATCACGGCGACCACGTGGTCGTCGCGGTCGAGGATCTGGTTGGCCTTGGCGATGCCGTCGGCCCAGCCGAGGACCGTGGAGGCGTGGCTGTTCTCGATGACGTCGTGCTCGGACTCGGCCTGCGAGGGGTAGCCGGAGAGGCCGCCCTTCATCTTCAGCCGGGAGAAGTCCTGGCGGCCGGTGAGCAGCTTGTGCACGTAGGACTGGTGGCCGGTGTCCCAGAGCACCTTGTCCCTGGGCGATTCGAACACCCGGTGCAGGGCGATGGTGAGCTCGACCACACCGAGGTTGGGGCCGAGGTGGCCGCCGGTCTTGGAGACGGCGTCGACCAGGAAGGTCCGGATCTCCTCGGCCAGCTGGTCCAGCTGCTCCAGGCTGAGCCGGTCCAGATCACGCGGTCCCCTGATGCGGGTCAGCAGCGGCACCCGTGCCTCCTTGCAGTAGAGCTGTTGCCGGGCTTGTCGAGTCTAATGTTCCGTCTTCGGAGACCGCGCCCGGGCGGTGCGTGATACGTCACGCGATCGGCTGTACCCAATATGTACCGTTCCTACGACATGACTGTGCCCGGCACCTCAGAGGCACCGGGCAACAGGAGCACCCTGCAAGGGGCGCGGGGCTGTGACATGTGCGGCTCCGCCGCGTGGGCGCGACCAGTTACGACGAACCGGCACCCGCAGTGCGCCCCGCACCCCAACGGCGAATCGGCGCGACCGCGCTACGCGCGACCCGCGGCCTTCTGACTCCTACGCGAGACGGAGTCGATGACGACCGCACCCAGCAGAACCGCACCCGTGATCATGTACTGGATCGACGTGTTCATGTTCAGCAGGTCCAGGCCGGTCTGGATCGACTGGATGACCAGCATGCCCAGCAGCGCGGACCACACGGTGCCCCGCCCGCCGAAGAGGCTGGTGCCACCGATGACCGCCGCCGCGATGGCCAGCATCAGCGTGTTGCCGCCACCGGCGTTCAGCGTCGCGCTCTGCGTCTGGCCGGCGAAGAACATACCGCCGACCGCCGCGAAGCCACCGGCGATGGCGAAGACGGTGATCCGGACCATCGACACGTTGATACCGGCACGGCGGGCCGCCTCGATGCCACCGCCGACCGCGAAGATCTTGCGGCCGTACGTCGTACGCCGCAGCACGAAGTCCACGACGACCAGCGAGGCGAGGAAGATCACCAGCGCGTTGGAGACACCGGCGGACGAGTTCAGCACGTACGCGGCGACGAACGCGGCCACCGCGAGGGCGCCGACCCGCAGCGCGATCTCGCTGGTGGGCCGGTAGGGCACACCGGCCTCGCGACGGCGGCGCTGCTCGATGAGCGAGCCCGCGAGCATGGCCACGACACCGAGGGCGGCCAGCAGGTAGGCGCCGACGATGGCCTGGTTCATGAAGAACGAGCTCTGGCCGAACAGGTGCACCGGACCCTCGTCCGGGATGTTGATGGTGCCGCTCTCACCGAGCAGCCACAGCATCAGACCGTTCCAGCCGAGGAAGCCCGCCAGGGTCACCACGAAGGCCGGTACGCCGATCCGGGCGAAGAACCAGCCGTGCAGGGCGCCGATGCCGACACCGGTGATCACGGTCAGCAGCAGGGCCAGCCAGGAGTTCACGCCGTGGTCGACCACGAACACCGCGAACAGCGTGGAGGCCAGACCGCTGACGGAACCGACGGACAGGTCGATCTCACCCAGCAGCAGCACGAAGACCAGGCCGATGGCGAGCATGCCGGTGGCCGAGAGGTAGTAGCTGATGTTGGAGAGGTTGTCGGCGCTGAGGAACCGGTCGTTCTGCAGCTGGAAGATCGTCCAGATGACGATCAGCCCGATGACGACGGGCAGGGAGCCGAGCTCGCCGCCCTTCATCTTCCGCTTGAACTCGGTCCAGTAGCCCTTGAAGCCCTCTTCGCGGATCAGCAGCCGCGGGTCGACGACGGTGACGGGCGCGGCCGTGGGGTCGTCCGCCGGGGCGACGGTCTTCTGGGCCGCCGGCTCCGGATCCTGCTTCACGGTCTTGGACGTTTCGCTCACTTTGCCGCCTCCGTGGTGCGCCCCGCGCGACGGGTCACGGCGTTGTCCGTGGCACCGGTGATCGCGGCGATGATCTCTTCGTGGGTGGTGTCCTTCACCGGGAAGGAACCGTTGTTCCTGCCCAGGCGCAGGACGGCGACGGTGTCCGCGACCGCCTTCACGTCAGCCATGTTGTGGCTGATGAGGATGACGCCGAGGTTGCGCTCGCGCAGCCGCTCGACCAGGTCGAGGACCTGGGCGGTCTGCTCGACGCCCAGGGCGGCGGTGGGCTCGTCGAGGATGACGATCTTGGGGTCGCCGATCAGCGCGCGGGCGATGGCGACGACCTGACGCTGGCCGCCGGAGAGGCTGGCGATCGGGATGCGCACGCTCGGGATGCGGATGGAGAGGGTGCTCAGCAGCTCGCGGGCGTTCTTCTCCATCGTGACCTCGTCGATGACGCCGCGGTGCAGCAGCTCGCGTCCGAGGTAGAGGTTGCCGACCACATCGAGGTTGTCGCACAGGGCGAGGTCCTGGTAGACCGTCGCGACGCCGAGTCCCTGGGCGTCGTGCGGCTTGTCGATGCTGACCGGCCGGCCGTCCCACTCGATGACGCCCTCGTCGATGGGATGCACGCCGGCGATCGTCTTGACCAGCGTGGACTTTCCTGCGCCGTTGTCGCCCACCAGGGCGACCACTTCTCCGGCGTGAACCTCCAGGTCGACCTCGGTGAGGGCCTGCACCGCACCGAATCGCTTGGAGACTCCGCGCAACGCCAGCACGGGCGTAGCGGACACGTGAACCATCTCCTTCGCCGCCTGACCGGCGGGGATGCCGCGCTTGTCGAAAGGCGCGGAGGGTGGTGCTCAAGGCACCGATTTACAAGATGAACATGCGCACGGCCGACGCCACTTGGCAACGGCTGAGCGGCCCTGAGGTCGCTCGTGGCGTGCTTCCGTCCGGCGCCCGCCCCGCAGCGGGGTATGAAGGTGGGGCGGACGCCGGACAGGCTGTGATTGCCGCCGAGGGGCGGCGACTGCTACTCCAGACCGGCGGCCTTGCACTTGGCGGCGTACTCCGCGGTGCAGATGTCGGCGACGGTGTAGAGCTTGTCCTTGATCACCGTGTCCTTGATGTTGTCGACGGTGACCGAGACCGGGGTCAGCAGCTGCGAGGGCACCTTGTTGCCGGAGCCGCTGGTCAGCGTCTCGGTGGCGAGGGAGTCGATGCTCTTGCCTTCGAGCAGGTTGACCGCGAGCTGGGCGGCCGCGTCGGCCTCCGGCTTGAAGGCCTTGTAGACGGTGCTGGACTGGGTACCGGCGACGATGCGCTGGATACCGGCGAGCTCCGCGTCCTGACCGGTCAGCGGGATGCCGCTGATGCCGGCGCCCTTGAGGACGGTGGCGATGCCGCCGGCCATGCCGTCGTTCGCGGCGTAGACGCCCGCGATCTTCTTGGCGCCGATCTGGGTGATGGCGGCCGACATCTTTTGGGCGGCGACCGTGTCCTTCCACAGACCCGACTGCTCGTAGGCGATGTCCACCTTGTTGTCGAGGGCCTTGTGGGCGCCTTCCTTGAACTGCGCGGCGTTCGGGTCGGCGTCGTCACCGTTGATCATGACGACCTTGGACTTGGTGGTCGCCTTGTCGCCGAGGGAGTCGATCAGGGCCTGGCCCTGGAGCTCGCCGACCTTGACGTTGTCGAAGGAGACGTACGCGGAGACCGGGCCCTGGGCCAGACGGTCGTACGCGATGACCTTGATGCCCTTGTCGACGGCCTTCTGGATCGAGGACTTGATCGCGGCGGAGTCCTGGGCGCTGATCACGATGACCTTGACGCCCTTGGTGATCATGCTGCTGACCTGCTGCGCCTGCTTGGCCGAGTCGGCCGCGGCGTTGGCGTACTCGACCTTGCAGTCGGAGCAGAGCTCGGCGACCTTGTCCTCGAAGTACGGCTTGTCGAACTTCTCGTAACGAGCGGTGACGCTGTCGGGAAGAAGCAGGCCGATCGACTTGCTGTCCGAGCTGCCGCCGCTGTCCGAGTCGTCGTCGCCCGCCTTGCCACAAGCGGCGACGGAGACGGAGAGCGCCCCGATCGCGACGGCAACGGCAGTACGACGCATAAGCGTGTTCACTTTTGAACCTCCCTGACGAGGCCGCGTCGTTGCGGCCGAGGTGGCTGGAAGTCAACTCGGCCACGCGTGCGACGTCAAGAAGTAAATACTTAACGAGATGGCAACGGCGTCCTGCGTTCTCTAAGTGAAGGCAGGCGTCGCAGCGTGCAGCGTGCCGTCCAAAAGGGTCGAATCACCCATCTCGCTGAGCGCGAGGGCCAGTGCTCCGAGCACCTCCGCACGGCCTCCGAGCGCCCCCGGCAGCACCGACAACCGGCGTGCCGCACTGGGGATCGCATAGCGACCGACAGACTCCCTGATCGGCCCGAGCACCAGCTCGCCGGCCTCGGCGAGATCACCGCCCAGGACCACCCGGCTCGGGTTCAGCAGATTGCAGAGATTGGCGACTCCACTGCCGATGTGTCGGCCGACGTCGGCAATCACCCGACGGCAGCCCGGGTCTCCGTCCCGCGCCAGCCTCACCACGCCTTCCATCGTCAGATCCGTCCCGTGGCTGGACTGGAGGAGCGGCAGTACATAGCGCGCCGCCGCGAAGGTCTCCAGGCAGCCGCGGTTGCCGCAGCGGCAGACGGGGCCGGATTCATCAAGCGTAATATGCCCGATTTCTCCCGCCGTGCCACCTGGACCGCGGTAGATCTTGCCGCTGATCACCAGACCTGCGCCGACACCGCTGGCGACCTTGATGTACGCCAGGTCGCGCACCCCCCGGCCGCTGCCCCACACCAGCTCCCCGAGGGCGCCGAGATTGGCGTCGTTGTCCACGTGCACGGGCACGCCCAGGCGCCCGCCCAGCTCCTCGGCCGGCTTGGTGCCGATCCAGCCCGGCAGGATGGCGGAGGAGCCGAGCGAGCCGGAGTCCAGGTCGATGGGTCCGGGGACACCGAGACCCACGCCGGCGATCTTGGAACGGTCGACGCCCGTTGCTGCGATCAGGCGATTGACCAGCTGTTCGGCCCGGTCGAAGCCCTGCGCCGAGGAGGCGTCGACATCGAGCGGCTCGGACTCCTCGGCCAGCACCTGGTGGGCCAGGTTCCCGACCGCGACCCGCAGATGGGTGTGCCCGAAGTCGACGCCGATGACGATGCCGGCGTCCCCGCTCAGGGAGACGCTGCGGGCCCGGCGGCCACCCGCCGAGGTGGGGGTGACCTCGACCGTTCCGCCGTCCTTGAGCTCGCGCACGATATTGGAGACGGTTGCCGCGGACAGGCCCGTGGACCGGGCGATCTCCGCCTGTGTGAGCGACCCGGCCAGTCGGACGGCCCGCACCACGCGTTCCAGGTTGGCTCGGTGCAGTGACGACTGCGACCCCGGAGTCTCCACGACGACCTCCTGCGCGCGGGACCGCATCGATGAGGCCCCGTCTATGTCCAACTAGTGAACTCTAAGCTGAGCCGTTCGGGTCGCCTCCCGTCAAGAGGTTGAACCGCATCCGGGTTGTTGAACACCATGCCGAAGGCCGCTCCCGGCACTGCCGGGAGCGGTGTCCGTACGGGCCGCCGGGCGCTACTTGAGCGCCCCCGCGGTGAGTCCCTGCACCACCTGACGCTGGAAGACGATGTACGCCGCGAGTACCGGCAGCATGGCCATGACCAGGCCCGCGAACAGGCCGGACCAGTCACCCTTGTAGCCCTGGCTGACCGCCAGCTGGACCAGTCCCTGGGTGAGGACGCGCTTGTCCGGGTCGGTGTTGAGCACGGTGGGCAGCATGTACTGGTTCCACTGCCCGAGGAAGTTGAAGATGCCCACGCTGATCAGGCCGGGCTTGGCCATCGGCAGCATGATCTGGAAGAACGTCCGGGAGTGCGAGGCCCCGTCCACGAAGGCCGCCTCCGCCACCGAGCTGGGCAGGGTGCGGAAGAACGCGGTGAGGAAGAACACCGTGAACGGGAGCGAGTAGGCGATGTAGACCAGGATGAGCCCGTGGATCGTGTTCAGCAGGCCCATGTTGTTCACGACGTAGAACAGCGGGACCAGCGCGAGCATGATCGGGAAGCTCATGCCTCCGATGAACAGGTAGTAAATGAACCGGTTGCCCGGGAAGTCGAAGCGGGCCAGCACATAGGCCGCCATCGAACCGAGCACCAGGGTGCCGACGAGTGAACCTCCCACCACCAGAATGGTGTTGAGGAAGTAGTCGCTCATGTTGGCCTCGGTCCAGGCCCGCGACCAGTTGTCGAAGTGCAGCTTGTCGGGCAGCGACCAGGGCGAGCCGAAGATGGCGCTGTCGTCCTTGAAGGACGTCATCACCGCCCAGAGCAGCGGCATGACGACGAGGATCGCCCAGATGACCAGGATCCCGTGCGAGAAGACGTTGAGGGTGGTGCCCTCCTTCTTCTCCTTCCGGGGCGGGCCGGCCGCGGAGCCGACCTTGTCGACGGGGGAACCGGGCTGGGCCGGTACGGAGGCGGAGGTCTCGGTCGTCTTCATCTGATCAGTACTCCAGCCGCTCGCGCCGGCCCAGTCGCATCACGAGGGCCGCGAAGGCCAGCGTGACGACGAGCAGGGCGACACCGATCGTGGTGGCGTAGGCGGCCTGTCCGTCGCGGAACGCCTTCTGGTACACGTACAGAACCAGGACGGTGGTCGAGTAGTCGGGACCGCCCGGCCCGGTCGTCATGATCTGTACGACCGCGAACGACTCGGCGCCGAGGGCGAGGATGCCCATGTAGACCCAGCCGGACTGCACGGTGTCCCAGAGCAGCGGCAGGGTGATCCGGAAGAACGTGGTGGCGCGGCCCGCCCCGTCGAGCAGCGCCGCCTCGTACAGGTCCGCCGGGATGGAGGCCATACCGGCGGAGAAGAGGACCACGAAGAAGCCGACCGTGGACCACACCAGCACCGCCATCACGCACCACAGGGCCAGGCTCGGGTCGCCCAGCCACAGGGGCTGGACGCTGTCGAGCCCGATCCCGCGCAGCAGCGAGTTGATCGCTCCGCTGTCCGGGTTGTACGCGAACGCGAACAGCAGGGCGACGATGGCGATCGAGAGCACCTGCGGGAAGAAGTAGACGATCTTGTAGAAGGAAGAGCCCCGGACACCGGAGATCACCGGGCCGCCCTTCCTTCTCCGTCCGCCGACATTGATCATGAAAGCGAAGAACAGCGCCAGACTGATCGTCAGCAGCGGCAGCACGACCGCGAACATCAAGCTGTGCTGCAAGGACTTCCAGAAGATCTCGTCGTCCAGCATCCTCCGGTAATTGTCCAGGCCGACCATCTTGAATTCGGGGCTCAGACCGGTCCAGTCCGTGAACGAGTAGTAGATGGACTGGATGAACGGCCAGATCACGAAAAGCGCGTACAGTCCGAGGGGCAGCGCCAGAAACCCCACGATGAACCGGTACTTGCCGTGCTGCATCGCTTCTCCGGTTCTGTTACTGGTGCTTGTAGTGCTTGATCGACGTGTCCTTGGCGGTCTCGTCGGCGAAGGCCTGGATCTTCTTGATGGCCTCGGCCGGAGTGAGCCGGCCGGCCATCATCTCGCCGAGTCCGGACACCCCGATCTTTTCCTTCTGCAACTGCACGTACCAGTCCTGCAGACGCGGATTCACCACGTTGTCCCCCGCCTTGTCGAGCGCCGCGACACCGGACTTGAGACCGGGGGTGAGGGTGATGCCGTCGGTGCCGCCGTTGTACGCGGTGAGCGACTTGACCTTGCTGGTGAAGTTCTTCGAGGACGCCTCACTGAGCATGATGCGCAGCTGCTCCATGCCGCCCACGCCGTTCTTCGCCTTGGCCGGGACGATGAAGGGCTCGCCGCCGGAGGCCCAGATCGTGCCGAACGGCAGCTTGTCGGAGGAGTCGATGCCGGTGGGCGCGGAGACCGCGAGGTCGAAGTCGGCGGGCATGACGTTCGCCGACTCGTTCTCCACCCAGGAGCCGTTCGGGATGAACAGCGCCTTGCCCTTGGCCCACGCGGTCTGCGACTGGATGTGGTCGAGACCGGGCGTGCCCTTGAGGATGTAGCCCTTCTTGTAGAGCTCGTAGTAGGCCTCGAAACACGCCTTGACCGCCGGGTGCTTCCAGGCGTTCGGCTCCAGGTTGTCGATCGCGTCCAGGACCTCGACGCCGCCCACCTTGCCGATCATCGGGTAGAGCGAGAAGGGCAGGTAGTACGGGTACTTGCCCGCGTACGTCCAGCCCGCCATGCCCTTCTTCTTGGCCTTCTCGCACACCGCGAGCATCTCGTCCCACGTCTCGGGATACGTGGCGTCGAGCGAGTCCAGGGCCTTCTGCGAGTACCAGACGCCGTACACCGTGTAGGCGTAGTACATGATCCAGACCGGGTCGCCGTCGAGTTGGCCCATCTCCACGATGCCGGGGCGCAGCGTGTCGCGGACCTTCTTGTTCGGGTCGTCGTAGGACGCGGAGTCCAGCAGCGGGGTGAGGTCGGTGAGCTGGTTCTTGCCGGCCAGGACGCCCATGTCCATCTGCTCGGCGCCGGAGTTGTCGATGAGGTCCGGCGGGGTGCCCTGGTTGAAGCGGGGCTGGAGGGTGGACTGGATCTTCTGGGTGGCCGAGAACTTCACCTTGGCCTTGGGGAAGTTCTTCTCGTAGATCTTCACCGCGTCCTCGGCGTACTCCTTGCCGAAACCGCCGTCGAACAGGACGAACTCCATCCCGGCGGTGTCGTTCACGCCCAGCGGGTTCTTCGCGGTCTTCTTGCCGGCTTTGGCCTTGTCCCCGTCGTCGTCGCCGCCACTGCTGGCACAGGCCGACAGGAAGCTCATGGTGGGAACGGAGATCAGGCCCAGCGCGGCGGACCGCTTGATCAGATCGCGGCGGCCTACGCCACCGGTTCCGTTGTTCTCGGCGGAAGTGGATCCCATGCTCAAGTCCTCGCCTTCTCCAGGACTCAGGCGGTGTACCGGATCCTCCCGGGCACCGCGGTCAGGTCAAGCAGGGTCGTGCAGGAAGTGCGGATCGTGACGTGCGGATGGTGACGTGCGGATCGTGAACTTCGATCATGCCGTGCGCATCGGGTGAATCGCCGACAGGTATAGTCCACTTCACGTCAATGGAGCAAGATCGAATGCAAGGTTGACCGTGGGTCTTTTCCGAGTTGAGACCTCCCGGAAATATGAGTGCCCTGTGTGCGCCTTGCCGGAAAAATCCCTGACATAGAGCTCGAATGCCACAGTCAACACCCTTGACATCACAGTCCACTTGAGTAACTACTGATCCTTGCGCCATGAAGTTGACAACGTTGTCCACTGCGCAGGGAGAGTGCTCGCGTATGCAGCAGCACAGGGTTCGGCTCAGACGGGGCTCGTCGGGCGGGCGGGGTTCGGTGGTCATGGTGGTGGCGGCCGCCTGGGTGATGGCGGTGGGCTCCCAGGGGGCGGCGGTGGCACTGCCCCGGGCACCCGCCGCGGCCGACCGGTCCTTCGCGTCCTCCTTCGAGGCGGGCGATCCGGCGCCCGACTGGATCAACACCGTGGACACCGCACCGGACGGCACACCGCGCGCCTCGGGCGTCGACGGCGGCTACAGCACCGGCATCCCCGGCAACGTCACCGACCATGTCACAGATGTCCGGGCCAGTGGCGAGAACACCGGTGGCGGCGAGGTCAAGGAGAACCTCACCGACGGCGAACCGGGCACCAAGTGGCTGACCTTCGCGGCCACCGGGTGGGCCGAGTTCGAGCTCGACAAGCCGGCCGCGGTGGTCCGGTACGCGCTCACCTCCGCGAACGACGCCGCCCAGCGCGACCCGAGAGACTGGACCCTCCAGGGCTCCGCCGACGGCAAGGACTGGAAGACCCTCGACACCCGCACCGGGGAGACCTTCGCCGAGCGGTTCCAGACGAAGACGTACGACCTCGCCGAGCCGGCCGCGTTCCGGCACTTCCGGCTGGACGTCACCGCGAACAACGGCGCCTCGGGCATCCTCCAACTCGCCGACGTGCAGTTCTCCACGGGCGGCGACGACGGCCCGGTCCCGCAGGACATGCTCTCGCTGGTCGACCGCGGCCCGAGCGGCTCGCCCACCGCGAAGGCGGGCGCCGGCTTCACCGGCAAGCGGGCCCTGCGGTACGCCGGCCGGCACACCGCCGAGGGGCGGGCGTACTCGTACAACAAGATCTTCGACGTGGATGTGGCGGTCGGCCGGGACACCCGGCTGTCGTACCGGATCTTCCCCTCGATGGCGGACGGCGACCTGGACTACGACGCCACCCACGTGTCGGTGGACCTGGCCTTCACCGACGGCACCCACCTCAGCGACCTGGGCGCCACCGACGAGCACGGGTTCGGGCTGTCACCGCGGGCGCAGGGCGCCTCGAAGGTGCTCTACGTCAACCAGTGGAACCACGTGGCCGCGCGGATCGGGTCGGTCGCGGCGGGCCGGACCGTCGACCGGATCCTGGTGGCGTACGACTCGGCGAAGGGGCCGGCGAGGTTCCGGGGCTGGCTGGACGACGTGACGATCGGGTCGGTCGCGCCCGAGAAGCCGAAGGCCCACCTCTCCGACTACGCGCTCACCACCCGCGGCACCCACTCCAGCGGCGGCTTCTCGCGGGGCAACAACTTCCCCGCCACGGCCGTCCCCCATGGGTTCAACTTCTGGACGCCGGTGACCAACGCGTCCTCGCTCAGCTGGCTGTACGACTACGCGCGGGGCAACAACGCGGACAACCTGCCGACCGTCCAGGCGTTCAGCGCGAGCCATGAGCCCAGTCCCTGGATGGGTGACCGGCAGACCTTCCAGGTGATGCCGTCCGCCGCGTCCGGCACCCCGGACACCGCCCGTGAGGCCCGGGAGCTGGCCTTCCGGCACGAGAACGAGACCGCGCGGCCGTACTACTACGGGGTGCGGTTCGAGAACGGCCTGAAGGCCGAGATGACCCCGACCGACCACGCGGCGGCGCTCCGCTTCACCTACCCCGGCGACGACACGAGCGTCCTGTTCGACAACGTGACCGACCAGGCGGGGCTGACCCTCGACAAGGCGGCGGGGGTCGTCACCGGCTACTCGGACGTGAAGTCCGGGCTGTCGACCGGCGCCACCCGGCTCTTCGTGTACGGCGTGTTCGACAAGCCGGTGACGGACGGGGCGTCCAGCGGGGTCAAGGGCCGTCTGCGCTTCGACGCGGGCGCCGACCGGACCGTCACCCTGCGTCTGGCGACCTCCCTGATCAGCCTCGACCAGGCGAAGGACAACCTGCGCCAGGAGATCCCGGACGGCACCTCCTTCGAGACGGTCAGGTCCCGGGCCCAGAAGCAGTGGGACCGGATCCTCGGCAAGGTCGAGGTGGAGGGCGCCACGCCGGACCAGCTGACCACCCTGTACTCCAGCCTCTACCGGCTGTACCTGTACCCCAACTCCGGCTTCGAGAAGGTCGGTTCGACGTACAAGTACGCCTCGCCGTTCTCGCCCATGCCCGGTCCGGACACCCCGACGCACACCGGCGCGAAGATCGTGGACGGCAAGGTGTACGTCAACAACGGCTTCTGGGACACCTATCGGACGACCTGGCCGGCGTACTCACTGCTGACACCCGGTCAGGCGGGCGAGATGGTCGACGGGTTCGTGCAGCAGTACAAGGACGGCGGCTGGACCTCGCGCTGGTCCTCGCCCGGGTACGCGGACCTGATGACCGGCACCTCGTCGGACGTGGCCTTCGCGGACGCGTACGTCAAGGGCGTCGACTTCGACGCGAAGGCGGCGTACGAGGCGGCCCTGAAGAACGCGACGGTCGTGCCCCCGTCGTCCGGTGTGGGGCGCAAGGGCATGGCCACCTCGCCGTTCCTCGGATACACGGCCACCGACACCCACGAGGGCCTGTCCTGGGCCCTGGAGGGCTATCTCAACGACTACGGCATCGCGCGCATGGGGCAGGCCCTGTTCAGGGAGACCGGTGACAAGCGCTACCGGGAGGAGTCGGCGTACTTCCTCAACCGGGCCCAGGACTACGTGAACCTGTTCGACTCCGAGGCCGGTTTCTTCCAGGGCCGGGACCCGGCGGGTGACTGGCGCGTCGACTCCTCGGCGTACGACCCGCGGGTGTGGGGCTACGACTACACCGAGACCAACGGCTGGGGTTACGCCTTCACCGCCCCGCAGGACAGCCGGGGCCTCGCCAACCTCTACGGCGGACGCGCCGGACTCGCGGAGAAACTCGACACGTACTTCGCCACCCCGGAGACCGCCTCGCCGGACCTCGTCGGCTCCTACGGCGGTGTCATCCACGAGATGACCGAGGCGCGGGACGTCCGGATGGGCATGTACGGGCACTCCAACCAGGTCGCCCACCACGTCAATTACATGTACGACGCGGCCGGGCAGCCCTGGAAGGCGCAGCGGAACGTGCGGGAGGTGCTGTCGCGGCTCTACACCGGCAGCGAGATCGGGCAGGGCTACCACGGTGACGAGGACAACGGCGAGCAGTCGGCCTGGTTCCTCTTCTCCGCGCTGGGCTTCTACCCGTTGGTGATGGGCAGTGGTGAATACGCCGTCGGATCACCGCTGTTCACCAAAGCGACCGTCCATCTGGAGAACGGCCGGGACCTGGTGGTGCGGGCGCCGAAGAACACGGCGAAGAACGTGTACGTACAGGGACTGAAGGTCAACGGCCGCTCCTGGAGGTCGACTTCGCTCCCCCACTCGCTGCTGGCGAAGGGCGGGGTCCTGGACTTCGCCATGGGGCCCGAGCCCTCGTCGTGGGGCACGGGCAGGAAGGCCGCGCCCGTGTCGATCACCCGGGACGACGAGGTGCCGAGCCCGCGCGCGGACGTGTTGAAGGGCGAGGGAGCCCTGTTCGACGACACGTCGGCGACGGAGGCGGGCGTGGCGGCGACCGTGGAACTGCCGGTCTCCGGGCGGGCCAGGGCGGTCCAGTACACGTTGACCTCGTCGGCGGACCGGACGAAGGCGCCGGCCGCTTGGCGGCTCCAGGGCTCGGCCGACGGGAAGACCTGGCGGACCCTCGACAGACGGTCCGGGCAGTCCTTCGCGTGGGACAGACAGACACGTGCGTTCACGGTGGGGTCACCGGGTACGTACGGGAAGTACCGTCTGGTCCTCGACGGCGAGGCGGTGGTGTCGGAGGTCGAACTGCTCGGCTGAGCGGCCGAGTCGGGAATCCGAGTTGGGGGTCTCATGCCGCTTCCCGTGCCCGTCCTGCCCGAGGGTGTCGACCCGGCGTGGTTGCCGGACGAGGCGTTCCGGCCGATCGGCACCCGGCGGGTGCTGGTCCGCGGATCGGGCCCGCTGGTGGAGACGGTGCACGGCGAAGTGGCCCAGGCCTGCGCCCGGTTCGGTGGTCGTGTCGTACGCGACGCCGAGCCGGGCGACTCCCGGTACGATCTGGTGCTGGATCTGACCGGCCCCGAGGACCTGGGGGACGAGGGGTTCACCTTCCTGCGCCGGGACGGCCGGACGGCGGTCACCGCGTCCGGGCAGGCCGGGCTGCTGTACGGCCTGTTCCATGTCGTGCGGCTCGGGGAGCGGGCCTTCCGCCACGACCGGCGGCGGGAGACGCACCGCCCCGCGGTGGCGCTGCGGATGCTGGACCACTGGGACAACGTGGCCGTGCACCCGGTGATGGGCCAGGTGGAGCGCGGGTACGCCGGCGGGTCGCTGTTCTGGGAGGACGGGCGGGCGCGGGGCGAGGTGGAGCGGGTGCGGGCCTACGGGCGGCTGCTCGCCGCCTGCGGGATTAACGCCGTGGCCGTGAACAACGTCAACGTGCACGCGGCCGAGGCGCGGCTGCTCACCGACCGGATCGGTGAAGTCGCCGAGATCGCAGGGGTGTTGCGGCCGTACGGCATCCGGACGCATCTGTCGGTGACGTTCGCCGCGCCGGTGGTGCTGGACGGTCTCGCGACGGCCGATCCCCTCGACGAGGCCGTACGGGCGTGGTGGGCCGAGGCGACCGCGCGGGTGTACGCGGCGATCCCCGACTTCGGCGGGTTCGTGGTG
Organism: Streptomyces sp. NPDC032822; assembly: GCF_055578825.1. Lineage (NCBI taxonomy): Bacteria > Bacillati > Actinomycetota > Actinomycetes > Kitasatosporales > Streptomycetaceae > Streptomyces > Streptomyces sp. NPDC032822. Next base: position 482,816 of record NZ_JBVIOL010000005.1, read on the forward strand.
AAGGCCGACTCGGAGGGCCGGCCGGGCCCGTTCGCCTACGGGCGCAGTCACGCCGAGGGGGCGAACCTGCTGGCCGCCGCACTCGAACCGTACGGCGGGACCGTGCACTGGCGGGCCTTCGTCTACGACCACCGGCAGGACTGGCGGGACCGGAGCACCGACCGGGCGCGGGCCGCCTACGACCATTTCGTGCCGCTGGACGGGGAGTTCGCCGCGAACGCGGTGCTCCAGGTCAAGCACGGACCGTTGGACTTCCAGGTCCGGGAGCCGGTATCACCCCTCATCGGCGCGATGCCACGGACCCGGCTCGCGGTCGAGGTGCAGGCCACCCAGGAGTACACCGGGCAGCAGCGGCACGTGTGCTGGCTGGGGCCGATGTGGAGCGAGGTGCTGCGGTTCCGGCCGGACGGCGGGAGGGAGGCCGGGGCTCTGGCGGACGGCGGGCTGGTGGCGGTGTCCAACGTCGGCGACGACCCGTTCTGGACCGGCCATCCGCTGGCCCAGGCCAACCTGTACACCTTCGGCCGACTGGCCTGGCAGCCGGACGCCGACCCCCACCGGTTCCTGAGCGAGTGGATCGGGCTGACCTTCGCACCGGCGGAGAGCGGGGAGGGCGCCCGGCTCGGGGCCTCGCTGGCCGAGCTGCTGGGTGGCTCCTGGGAGACGTACGAGAAGTACACCGCCCCGCTCGGCGTGGGCTTCATGGTGCAGCCGGGCCACCACTACGGTCCGGGCGTCGACGGCTACGAGTACAGCCCCTGGGGCACCTACCACTTCGCCGACCGGGACGGCATCGGCGTCGACCGGAGCGCGGCGACCGGCACGGGCTACGCGGCGCAGTACGCGGGGCCCTGGTCCGAGGTGTACGAGTCGCCGGACACCTGTCCCGACGAGCTGCTGCTGTTCTTCCACCACGTGTCGTACGACCACATGCTCCACAGCGGGAAGACGGTGATCCAGCACATCTACGACACGCACTTCGAGGGCGTGGAGGAGGTGGAGGCGGCCCGGGAGCTGTGGGCGTCCCTGGCGGGCCTCGTCGATCCGGGGCGCCACGCACGGGTCGCGGAGCGCTACGAGGAGCAGCTCCGCAGCGCCCGCGAATGGCGCGACCAGATCAACAGCTACTTCCTGCGCAAGTCGGGTGTGCCCGACGCACATGGGCGCCGGATCCACTGATGCGGTAGGTGCTGGATCGGCCGTGCTGCTGCGCAGCTACCGGAGCCGCAGGATCACCGTGCCCAGGGGGTCGAGGGGCAGGGGCTCGCCCTCCTCGGTCCGCTTGCCGGTCAGGAGGTCGGTGGCGGTGGCGTGGGAGGTCAGGCGGACCGGTTCGGCCGTGTGGTTGAGGAGGAAGTGCAGGCGGCTTCCGTCGGGGGCCACGCGGGTCGCCGTCTCCACGCCCGGCTGGTCGGCGTAGGGGCCGAGCAGCCCGTGCCGGGCCAGGACGCGGCGGACCACCCAGTCGACGCCCGGCTGGTCGAGGGCGGTGGCGACGTACCAGCCCTCGCCCCCGCTCGCGCCGAACCGGTTGCGGGTCACCGCCGGGGTGCCCGCGTAGAAGTCGGCGCCGTACGTCCCGACCGGCTCGGCGCCGCGCGGCTGCACGATCTCGAAGACGAGGCGCGCCGCCGCCCGGAACTCCCCGAGTTCTATCGGCTGTACGACGTCCTGAGGGCGGGAGTCCCATTCGTCGACGCGGATGCCCATGAGGGGGGCGAGGGGGCCGGGGACGTCGGTGAGGAAGGCGCGGTCGTGGGTGTCGACGCGGCCGGAGAGGAAGGTGGTCAGGACGGTGCCGCCACGGGCGGCCACCGCTTCGAGGCGGGCGGCGAGGTCACCCTTGACCATGTGGAGGACGGGCGCGATCACGACGTCGTAGGCGCTGAGGTCGGCGGTCTGCGGAATCACGTCGACGTCGGCGCCGGCCTCGCGGGCGGCCCGGTAGTAGGCGTGCACGGTGTCCTGGTAGCGGACGAGGCGGGAGGGGCCGTCGGAGATCTCCAGGGCCCACCAGCTGTCCCAGTCGAAGAGCAACGCGGTGCGGGCGGGGGTGCGGGCGCCCAGACTCGCGTCCGAGAGCAGCTCCAACTCCCGCCCGAGTTCGGCGACTTCGCGGAAGACGCGGGTGTCGTCGCGGCCCGCGTGGCCGATGACCGCGCCGTGGTACTTCTCGCTGGCGCCGAGTGAGGCGCGCATCTGGAAGTACAGGGCGGCGTCGGCGCCGTGGGCGACGGCCTGGAAGGTGGCGAGGCGGAGTTCGCCGGGGCGGCGCAGCGGGTTGACGTCGCGGCAGGCCATGGTGGACGGGGTCTGTTCCATCAGCCAGAACGGGGCACCACCCTTGAGGCCGCGCATCAGGTCGTGGGCGAGGGCGGGCCAGGTCGGCGGGGCGTCCAGGGGCGGGTAGTTGTCCCAGGACGCGAAGTCGAGGTGGGGCGCCCAGCGGTGGTAGTCGAGGGGGCCAAACATGCCCATGAAGTTGGTGGTGACGGGGGTGTCCGGGTCGTGGGCGCGGATCACCTCCTTCTCGGCGAGGAAGCAGCCGAGGAGGGCGTCGGTGGTGAAGCGGAAGTAGTCGAGTGTGGTGCCCTGGAAGGCGGTGTGGTCGGGGCCGCGCCAGTGCTCGGTGAGGGCGCTCGGGGGTTCGATCTCGGCCCAGTCGGTGTAGCGGTGGGACCAGAAGGCGGTGCACCAGGCGTCGTTGAGGGCGTCCAGGGTGACGTACCTGTCGCGCAGCCAGGCGCGGAAGGCCTCCGCGCACAGGGCGCAGTAACAGGTACCGCCGTACTCGTTGTTGATGTGCCAGGCGAGCAACGCCGGGTGCTCGGCGTACCGTTCGGCCAGGCGCCTCGCCATGGCGGTGGCGAGGCGACGGTAGGCCGGTGCGCTGGGGCAGAAGTTGTGGCGCTGCCCGTAGCGGTGTCCGCGGCCCTCGAAGTCGGTGCGGTTGACCTCGGGGTACTTCTTCGCGAGCCAGGGCGGGAGGGCGGCGGTGCCGGTGGCGAGGCAGACCCGGCGGCCCTCGGCGACGGCACGGTCCAGGATCCGGTCGAGGACCGTGAAGTCGTAGGTGTCCTCGGCGGGTTGGGTGAGCGACCAGGAGAAGACACCGACGGTGAGGGTGTCGATGCCGGCCCGGGTGAACAGCCGGTGGTCCTCGTCCCGGACCTGCTCCGGCCACTGCTCGGGGTTGTAGTCACCGCCGTACGGGATCTTCGGGGTGCGGGGCGGGGTCATGCGGTGAAGTCCTCCTGGGTCTCGGCGATCACCTGGCGGCCACTGTGCAGCAGGGACAGCAGCAGCGGGGCGGCCAGCAGGGCGGGCAGGGCCTCGGTCAGCAGGGCGGTGAGTCCGGCGGTCAGGACCAGCAGCGAGGCGACGCCGAGGGTGGCGCGGCCGTGCCGGAACAGGAAGTACCCGGCGAGGCGGGCGGTGTCGCGGGCACGGAAGGTGAAGAGGGAGGTGAGCAGCAGCGCGTGCGCGCCCCACAGGAGGGAGCCGGCGCCGATGGCCGCGAGCAGGACCGCCCACCAGCCGGGGAGGCCGGTGGCGGTGAAGTGGGTGAGGGTGAAGGCGATGAGGGTGAGCCAGGCGAGCAGCGGCGCCCACAGGGCCAGCGCCGGGAGGGCGTTGAGCCGCCAGCCGCGCCGGTAGGCGCGGGCCGGATGGAGGTCGGTGAGGTCCCGGTCGCGGTGGTGGAGGGCATACAGGGCGGCGGACAGGGCCGGGCCGAGGGGCAACAGGCATACGGCGGCCAGCAGGAGGTTGGCGGCGTCGGGGCCCACCAGCAGCAGTCCGGCGAGGCCCGGCGAGGCGGCGGCCAGCAGCAGTGCCTCGACGGTGAGGAGGGTGTGGATCAGTGCGGCGGCCCGGGAGAGGGTTCCCGCGCCGAAGCCGGCGGACGTGTGCGTGCTCATCGTGGGTCCCTTCCGAGCAGCCGCCGTTCGTCCGCCCGGGGCGGTGTCTCGTCCTCGACGGGGGTCACCTCGACGAGCGTGATCTCGTGGCGGCTCAGTGTCAGGTCCAGGTCCACCCGGCCGTCCTCGGCGGGCAGTCGGTGGTGCCGGCGGGCGGGCTCGGCGGCTTCGTGCGGGACGTCGATCCGGTGCGGGCGGCGCCGACGCGGTACCGCCCGGTGTCGGAGAGTGCGCCGCTCGACCCGGCGGGCCCACGGATCACCCGTTCTCCTTCTTGAACCGGTCCTTCGCCTTGTTGTGCAGGTCGACCAGCCGGTCCATGTTCTTCGCCTTCAACTCGGCGACGTAGTCGTCCCATTCGGACAGCGGGCGCTTGCCGAGGGCGAACTTGAGGGTGTTCTGCGTGACGTGATCCCTGAGCGGGGTGTCCCAGAGCGTCGCCTGTTCCTGCTCGAAGGACTGGAGCGGGTGGGCCGGGTCGATGGGCAGCTGTTCGCGCTGGGCCATGGCGGCCTGGAACTCCTTCTCGTCCGGGCTGAACGAGGAGGAGACCAAGGCCCAGCTGCCGCCGTAGGTGAAGACGCCGTTGAAGAAGCCGTAGTCCTTCTGCAGGTCCTTCGGGGCGTCCGGGTCGGAGCCCATCAGGCTGATGCCGGGCTCCAGCTCGTACCGGTCGCCGGACTCGGTGTAAGTAACGCCCTGGACACCCCACTTGCAGAACTTCTGGCCCTCGTCCGAGTACCAGAGCCAGTCCACGAACTGCATCATCGCGACGAAGGTGTCGCTCTTGAGCGCCTTGCTGGAGATCATCACGCCGTTCTCCAGCCGGGTGCCGCCCAGCACCACCGGGCCCGCCGGGCCGAGCGGCACCGGCAGCATCTCGATCTTCGCGCCCTTGACCTGCTTCTCCAGGTTGTAGCGGTAGTTCTGGACCAGTTCCTGCGGGTTGGCGCTGATCGCGAAGGACTTCTCGGCCAGCAGTTTCTGCACCGCCGCCTCGTCGGTCTGGGTGAAGCTCTCCGGGTCCATGAGCTTCTCGGCGACCAGTTTCCTCAGGAACCCGACCACCTGGCGGTAGCCGTCCTGCGCGCCGGTGAAGACGAACTTCTGTGCCTTGCTGTCGAAGCTGAGGTTGTCGTACGTCCAGCCGGCCTTGACGCCGTACGACTGGCCGAGGTAGCTCATCAACGCGCCGACGGGAAAGGCGGTGTTGGTGCTCCAGCGGTCGGTGAAGGGGTAGCGGTCGGGGTACTCCGCCCTGAGCGCCTTGAGGACGTCGTACACCTCGTCCCAGGTGGAGGGCAGGCTCAGACCGTGCTGGTCGAGGACGTCGGTGCGGAAGGCCAGCGAGTAGCCGGACTTGGCCTTCTCGTGCAGGCCGGGCAGCAGGTAGTACTTGCCGTCGGACTGGCGGAAGGAGTCGAGCTCGGGCTCCAGGCTCCACTTCTTCACCTTGTCCCGGAAGTTGGGCATCAGGTGCACGTAGTCGCTGACCGGGAGGATCGCGCCGGAGGACACGAACGCGGCCTCGGAGGGGTGGTATGTCTTGGGGATCAGGAACGGGGCGTCGCCCGCGCCGATGAGGACACTGCGCTTCTTCTCGTAGTCGCCCAGCGGGACGTCCACGGGCTTCAGGGTGACACCGGTCCGCTTGGCGACCTCCTTCCAGAACAGCCAGCCGCTCTTGGTCGGGTAGACCGGGTTGTTGTTGTGCAGGAGCGAGAAGGACAGCGGCTTGGCGGCCTTGAACCGCTGGCCCGCGCGGTACTCCTTCATCGCGCCGTTCCGCTTCTTGGACAGGTCCTTGGAGTCCCCTCCGTCGTCACCGCTGCCGCAGCCGGTGAGGGTGGCGAGACCGGCGAATCCCGCGGCGGCCAGGATCTGACGCCGCGACAGCTCTCCTGCGTTCTTCACGGATACTCCCTTGTTCCGTAAGCGATGTGAGGAGGCGTCAGCACACGACCACGGGCGCCGGCCCTGGGTCACGGGCGTCGGCCCTTGCCCGGGGGCCTCAGCCCTTGACCGCGCCGAGCATCACGCCCGAGACGAAGTAGCGCTGGACGAACGGGTACACGCACAGGATCGGCAGCGCGGTGAGCACGATGGTGACCGCCTGGATGTTCGCCCCGACCTGGCTGAGCTGCTCCGTCGCGGCGCCGGCGTTGCCGCCTCCGGTGGCGCCCGAGATGAGGTTGCGGAGGTAGACGGTGACCGGCATCAGGTCGGTGCTGTCCATGTACAGGAACGCGGCGAACCAGGAGTTCCAGAAGGCCACCGAGTAGAAGAGGATCATCGTCGCGACGACCGCCTTGGACAGCGGCAGCACGATTCGCAGCAGGATGCCGTACGTACTGAGGCCGTCGATCTCCGCGGCCTCCTCCAGTTCGGAGGGCAGGCTCTCGAAGAAGGCCTTCATCACCAGCAGGTTGAAGACGCTGATCGCGTTCGGGATCGCCAGCGCCCAGATGGTGTTCTTCATGCCGAGGCTGCTGATCAGCACGTAGTTGGGGATCAGACCGCCGGTGAAGAACATGGTGAACACGGCGATGCCGACCAGCAGACCGCGCCCGCGCAACTGCTTCTTGGACAGGACGTAGGCGTAACAGGTCGTCAGAACCATGGCGACGACGGTGGATACGACCGTGTAGAGCACGGTGTTGCCGTAGTTCCGCCAGAACATCGCGTCCTGAAAGACGATCTTGTACGTGGTGAGGTTGAAGCCCTTGGGCCACAACGTCACCTCGCCGGACCGGATCTGGCGTTCGCCGCTGAAGGACCGCGCGACGATGTTGACGAACGGGTACAGGGTCACGAGCACGACCAGGGTGAGGATCACCCCGTTGACGCCCCGGAAGACGCGGTAGCCCCGGGTGGGGCGGTGCACGCTCACCACAGGCTCGTCCCCACGGTGCGCCGCGAGAGCTGGTTGGCCGACGTGATCAGCACCAGGCCGATGATCGCCTCGAACAGGCCGATGGCGGCGGCGTAGCTGAAGCTGTTGGACTCGACACCGCTGCGGTAGAGGTACGTGGAGATGACGTCCGCCTTCGGATAGGTCAGCGGGTTGTACAGCAGCAGGACCTTCTCGAAGCCGACCGCCAGGAACGTGCCGATGTTGAGGATCAGCAGTGTGATCATGGTGGGCCGGATGCCGGGCAGGGTGACGTGCCAGATCTGCTGCCAGCGGTTGGCTCCGTCGATGCGCGCGGCCTCGTACAGGTCCTCGTCGATGGTGGTGAGCGCGGCGAGGTAGAGGATCGTGCCCCAGCCGGCGGTCTGCCAGACCTCCGAGCCGACGAAGATCACGCGGAACCAGTCCGGTTCCTGGATGAACCGGATCGGATCGTGGCCGAACCAGCCCAGCGCGTGGTTGACCGGGCCGTCGGTGGCGAGCATCTGCAGGGTGATGCCCGCGACGATCACGATCGACAGGAAGTGCGGAAGGTACGACACCGACTGCACGAACCGCTTGAGCGAGCGTCTGCGCACCTCGTTGAGCAGCAGGGCCAGCACGATCGGGATCGGGAAGCAGAAGACCAGCGTGAGCCCGCCGAGCCACAGGGTGTTGCGGAACACCTGCCAGAAGGTCGGATCGGTGAGGAACATGCGCACATAGCGCAGCCCCACCCACTGCTCGCCGAAGATCGAACCGCCGGGCTCGAAGCGCCGGAAGGCGATGACGTTGCCGATCATCGGCAGATAGCGGAAGACCAGGAAGAACAGCAGCGGCAGGACCGCCAGCGAGTACAGCTGCCAGTCGCGGCGCAGGGTGCGCCGCCAGCCGGTACGCGCGGACGGCCGGCGGGGGGCCGCCTTCACCGGCGGCGACTCCTGGGTGCCGGGCGGTGGGGCCGACGTGGTGGAGGTGCTCATGCTCGGTCCTCTCGGGGAGGATACGCGGAACCGAAACTTTCGAGCTCTTACCGGTAACTGCGCGGCAACTTAAGGCCCCTCAGAAAGCGCTGTCAATGGGTGCTGCGGCAGTCTGTCGGCGCATCTGCCGTACGTTGAAACCCATTTGCTCTGGGTAGGACCCAGTGACCCGCACCCGTCCCCTCCTCATCCGCGCCCACCCGGCGTCGCAAGTTTCTGGATATCGACCGACTCCTGCGAGGTGTGCCGTGCCCGCGTTCGACCTGCCCCCGAGAGAGCTGGAGCACTACCGGCCGGACCTCGAAGAGCCCGCCGACTTCGACGAGTTCTGGCACGGCACCCTGAAGGAGGCCGCGCGATCGGACCCGGTGGTGTCGGCCCGGAAGACGGAGAACGGTCTACGGCTGACCGAGACCTGGGACGTGACGTTCCGCGGCTTCGCCGGCGATCCGGTCCGCGCCTGGTACAGCCGGCCCACCGGGGCGGGCGAGGCGCTGCCCGCGGTCGTCGAGTACGCCGGGTACGGGCGCGGGCGCGGCCTCCCCCACGAGCGGCTGACCTGGGTAAACGCCGGGTACGCGCATCTCCTCATGGACAACCGCGGCCAGGGCGACCAGTACGGCTGCGGCGGCGACACCCCCGACCCGTACCCGGTCGCCCCCGGCGGCCCCGGCCCCGCTGTCCGCGGCCTGCTCGCCCCGCAGGACTACCACTACCGCCGTCTCGTCACGGACGCGGTCCGCGCGGTGACCGCCGTACGCGCGCTGCCGGGCGTGGACGCCTCCCGCACCGTCGCCGCCGGCAACAGCCAGGGCGGCGGACTCGCCCTGGCCGTCGCGGGGTTGGTGCCGGATCTGGCGGCCGTCCTGGTCACCGCGCCCTTCCTGTGCGGCATCCGGCGCGCACTCGACCTCACCGACGCGGCGCCCTACGGCGAGATCACCGCGTACCTGTCCGTACACCGGGGCGCCGAACAGGCCGCCTACCGCACCCTGTCCTACCTGGAGGGCATCTCCTTCGCCCGCCGCGCCCGGGCCCCCGCCCACTTCGGCGTGGGCCTGCGCGACACGGTGTGCCCACCGAGCGGGACGTACGCCGCGTTCAACCGCTACGGCGAACTGACCGGCACCGCCCCCCACAAGGAGATCCACGCCTATCCCCACAACGGCCACGAGGGCGGAGACGCCGTGCAGGTGCGCCGCCAACTTGACTGGTTGGGGGCACTGTTGGGTGGGTGATGCGTCTGATGCGGGAGGCTTCGGGGCGCCTGCCGGGCGCGCCGGGACAGCGCCCTTCAACTGCGACGCGACGGAAATGACCGGCCAGTCGCTACGAAGCCGTGCCGGTGTCCGGGCGGACCGTGCGCACGAAGTCCTGGAAGTCGCCGAGGACATGGGGGTGCTGCGACGCGGTGGCGGTCAGGACGAGGCGCATCACGACGCGCTTGCGCGGATCGGCGACATCCGGCATGGACAGGTACACCTGAGACTGGACGAGGTCGCGGTACACGCCGCCGACGACGGTCGAGACCGCCAGCGTCTGGATGAGGCCGGGTGCATCCGGCGAGCCGATCTCGCGGTGGTCGGTGACTTCGACCGACCTGGCGGCCTCGCCCAGTCGTTCCACAGACGCACGGGCGATCTCCGACAGCGTTGCCGCGTCCGGGCGGTAGTCGCCGTCGACGGTGATGTTCGCGGTGAATCCGGCATCCGGTCGCGGGTGCCGCGCGACGAACGCGGCACCCGGCGCTCCGACGTCGTCCGGCGGTTCGGGGCGCCAGTCGTCCGGCAGTTCGAACTGGATCGGCACGGGCAGGACGGTGGGCATATCGGGTCATCCTTGCTGAGGCGGTGGTTCCGCGGGAGTGTGCGTCAGAACAAGCTGGTGACCCCGTCGGCTACCCACCCGGCGGCATCCCCCACCGCGTCGGCCGCGGATCCCGCGGTGTGGGCGATCTTCTCCGGGTCGACAGTGACCTCGAAGCCCGCAGCGCCGCCGAGGCCGGGGGAGGCACCCACCTTCGGGGTCCAGCGCCATGTTCCGCCGGCATCTTTGCTGAAGTTCAGGTTCGCCTCCGCGCCAGGACCGGCCCATCCCTCGACGGTGCCGCCCACCCCGATCCCCCCGACGTCCGCTCCGGCCGAGAGACCTCCCTTCGCACCCGCGAACACCCCGGCGCCCAACTGCACGCCATCGGTACCGATCCCCGCGTTGGCACCGGCCTGACCGCCCGCCATACTCTCCGCCCTCCCGTACACCCCGACGGGACCGAGGTCGACGCGTCCCTTGGACGAGGCTTCTCCGCCCGCCATGGCGACTGCTTCGCCCCGCATCCCCTCGTTGGTGATGCCGCCGGCCGCGGAGCCCTTGGCGCCCGCATAGGCCTCCGCCTCCCCCGCGAGTTCCATCCGGCCGTCCGTGAGCGCGCCCTGAGCGGTCGCACGGCCGAGGTCGGCGTGCGCCTCGGCCTCGCCCAGCTTGCCGGCCCCGGTGTCAGGGCCGGTGACCGATGTACCGACACCGGGGCCGGATGCCTCGGACCCGCCTTCGGAGATCCATCCACCGGTCTTCGCAGTGGCTCGGGGGTCCGGCATGCCGGCCTTCGCCAGATCACCCACGGCCGAGCCGTTGAACCCGCCGATGCCGATGCCGTCCATCGAGACATCGCTCGTGGCACGGGCCAGTGCCCGCTTCACGCTCTGGTCGGCCGCGTCGACGGCCCTGACCGCTTCGGCGATGTCATCGGTCCAGCCCCGCGCCTTCTCCCGGGCGGCAGCCAGCAGCCGGGAGTGGCCGGGGTCGTGGTGAAGGGCGTGCTTCTCCTGTTCGGAGAGCTTCTCGTACCCGACGTAGCTCGCCCTGCCTGAGGCATCGACCTTGTAGTCCTGATCCTCAGCGTCCCGGACCAGGTCCTTGACCGCCTTGCGCAGACGGGTCAGCTCGATGTGCGCATCCGTGAGCAGACTGGCGACGGCCTCCGCCTCCGCCCTCGCCGCCCCGAACTCGAAGGCCGTGGCCGAGGCGTACTGCTGGTGCGTGCCGTGGGCAAGACCCTGCCAGTTCCCGTTGTCCAACACGGACCGCACGTGCTTCTCGTAGTCGGTCCTCAACTCACCGAAGCGCTCCCCCATCCTCTTCCACGCCTGGGACACGTCCGCGAGCGGGGACAGACGGATCGTCATCACGTCGTGGTAGTTGAGCGTCACGGTCGCAGCCGTCACATTCCGTCGAGGCTGCTCGGTGCCCGCACTCCGGCGACCTGCGCGCCGATGGCCGCGTCCTGGTTCTGGAGGATGTTCCTCGTGCCGTGCAGCCCGCTCAACTCCGTCCGCAGCCGCCCCATCAGCCGATTGACCTGCCCTTCCCAGACGGTCAGAGCATCGGAGAGTCCTTGGTCCGAGGCCCAGCCGGAGAATCCGTGCAGCCCGGTGTCCCGCTTCGTGAAGGGGCTCACCGTGGCCGCCGGGGAGAAGCCGGGCAACGACGACGCTCCGCCACCGTCCGCCATACGGCCGGCCGACTGGGTGTCCGGCATCAGTTGCTCTTCCAGGAACTTCGCCGCGCGCACCTTGTCACTCGGCGAGCTGGCGAGCGTCCGCTCTCCGCCGTTCCCGGACCTCATGGGCAACCCCCGTTGCGTTCAGGTCTTGTCCGCTTCACGCCCGACAGGCGCCCCACAGAAGATCACCGCGCACGGTACCGACCGTTCCCGCCCCCTACCGGCCCCTCCGGACCTGGACACTCCCCCGCACAGAACCTGGGCGAGATCACCCGCAGGTGAGGAACGGGGGCGCCATCAGCCACCGAACAGAAGTACGCAGAGTGAAGGGAGCGTGAGGCATCGCCGGTTGCTCCCTCCGGGCTGACGCGCAGGCAGTCCCCTGGACGCCGGGGCCGAGCCCGGCGAAGGGCACCCGGGAGGAATCGCCGCTACGGCCTTCGGCTCGTCCGCCTACGTCCTGGGAGACCATCGGCGACCCACCCGGCGCGGTTCCGCCACGTATTCTGTCCGGCGTCTTTCTGCCTTGATCACCACTGATGGAGCCCTCATGGCCACGGCCCGTTCGTCCGCTGCAACGTGGTGCCTCTCGGTCGTGGCCGTCGGCGTGCTGCTCGTCGGCTGCTCGGCCTCGGTCCATGTCGGTACGTCCACTCCGAAGATGTCTTCGGACAAGCTGGCCACGACGCTGTCCGAGAAGCTCGCCGCCACGACGGGCCGACCGAAGCCGGACATCACCTGCCCGGATGATCTCGCCGGGAAGGTCGGCACCACCACCCGTTGCACGCTCACCGCGGACGACGGCAGCACCTTGGGCGTGACTGTCAAGGTGACCTCCGTCGAGGAAGACCAGATCAACTTCGACTTCCAGGCCGACGGCGCCGCTTCCCCTGCGCCCAGCTGACAGCGACCTCTTTCGACCCGCGGTCACACGAGTGAGGATCGGTTGCGGGTGACTGCGAGCAAGCGCCCAGAGCACACCAGCGATACGGTGCGTGCCCTGGCAGCCGACGCCGTCGGGACGTCCATGACGCGGGTGTTGTCGAGGAGGATGTCCGGCGCCGGACGTCGGTACCCGAAAGACACGTCCCGGCGCCGACTCGACGGGTCAGCAGGGGCGTTCAGCCCACCGCCACCGTGAACACGTGCAGGTTTCGGTCCTTGGGCAGTCGGACGGCCGTGATGGTCTTTCCCTGCGGGGCCGTGAACGGCTTGGTCGCGAAGACGTATGTGGGGACCGGGTCCTGGTTCGCGCCGGCCACGTTCCGGTGTGTGGTCCGGGCGACGACCTGGTTGCCGTACTGGACGCTGCCGCCGCCTCCGCCGAGCGTCCAGTCGGTGAGGGCGAGGTCGACGGTGTCGGTGCTGCCGTCGCTGTAGGTGACGGTGGCCTCGGCGCGGCGGCTGCCGTTGACCGCGCTCCCGATGAAGGACAACTCATGCGTGGGCGAGGTGAGTTGGATGAGTTGTCCGGCCGTCGAGGCGTTGTCGGGGCGGCCGGGTGGCGAGGCCGGCCAGGTGAAGGCCAGGCCGGCCGCCGCGCCCCGGGCGCCCGGGGTCAGCCCGGCCGCGGCGAGCGCCTGGCGGGAGTAGCTCCGGCCGCCGCCGTCGTAGTCGGCCTCGGTGGGGGCGCCGGAGTCGTCGGAGACGCCGACGGTGTCGTAGGCGGCGAGGAGGGTGCCGGGGGCGGCCACCCTCAGGGACACCGGTTGCTTGTACGACGAGCCCCGCGTGGTCACCGTGACCTTCACGTCGTGGAAACCCTGCGCGGCGTCCGCGGCCGAGGTCAGCGTGATCTCCCGGGTGCCGTCGACGACCGTTCCTTCGGGGGGAGTTGCCGTGATGCCGTCGGGTGCCTCGATACGGAATCGGACCTCGGGGCCCTGGCCGGCGTTCATCGACAGGGTCCGGATGCGGACCTTCGCGCTCTCCCCGGGCGCGATCGTGGCCGTGACCGGGTCGATGCTGACCTGGTAGGGCTGCTCCCCGTCCCGGAAGGACGGCGGGGCGTCGGCCGGCGTGCTCCCCCACACCTTGTCGGGCGTTTCGGAGAGTGTGTAGTCGAGCCTGCCGCCGTCCCGCACGAGGGAGCCGGGCAGCCAAGACCGTTCGTGTGAACGGCCGTTGAGCTTCAAGGAGTGGATGTACGGGGCTGCCGCACCCGCTCCCTCCGCGTGGACGGAGATGTCGCCGCCGCTCGGGCGGTCGATCTCGATGCGCGGGAACAGCGGTGAGGCGAGGGCGAGTTCGGCACGGGAGGGCACCTGCGGGTACATGCCGAGCGCCGAGAAGACGTACCAGGACGACATCGCGCCGAGGTCGTCGTTGCCGGGGATGCCGCCGGGTGCGGTGGACCAGAGGGTGCGCATCGCCGCCCGTACCGTCTCCTGCGTCTTGTAAGGGGCGCCCGCGTAGTCGTACAGGTAGGGCACGTTGAGGGACGGCTCGTTGTCCAGCTCGGCCTTCTCGCCGCCGCTGCCCGTGAAGGCCCAGTCGCCGTCGCCGTCGTGGAAGAAGGCGTCGAGGCGGGTCAGTGCCCTCTCCCGGCCGCCCATCGCCGCGAACAGGCCCGCCGGGTTGTGCGGGACCATCCACGTGTACTGGGCGGCCGTCCCCTCGACGAAGCCGTTGCCGGTGGCCGGGGTGAATCCGGCGGCCCAACCACCGTCCGCCCCGCGGTCGGCGATGTAGCCGCCGGTCGGGTGCGCGGCGATGTCGAAGGTGTTCTGCCACCACTGGGCGCGGGCCGCGAAGGTCTCGGCGGTGTCCTCGCGGCCTGCCGCACGGGCCAGTTCACAGAGCGCGAAGTCGGCTCCGGACATCTCCAGCGTCTCGGCGGCGCCGCCCCAGGCGTTGGACGCGGACGGCATGTAGTGCGACGCCAAGTACCTGTCCAGGGAGGGGCGTTGACCGACCGAGAGGACCGGCTTCCCGGCCGGCGACAGGTCGTGCCGGGTGGGTACGGTGGCCGCCCTGACAAGCGAGTCCAAGGCGCCGCCGAGGTCGAAGTCCGTGCCGCCGAAGGCGTGGATCCCGGCCAGGGCGAGGGGCGAGGGGTCGCCGTTCATGACGTGGGTGCCGCCCGCGCCGTGCAGCCAGCGGTCCCAGACTCCGCCGTTCTGCCGGGCGAGTTCGTACAGCGACTGGGCGATGTCGGAGCCGGTGTCCGGGTCGAGCAGCGTGAGCAGTTGCACCTGGTCGCGATAGACGTCCCAGCCGGAGAAGGTGCCGTACTGGGCGCGGTGACCGTGGGCGACGGCGTGCCCGCGGCCGTCGGCGCCCCGGTATCGGCGGTCGACGTCACTGATGACGTTCGGATGCAGGAGGGAGTGGTAGAGCGCGGTGTAGAAGGTGGTGCGTTCGTCGTCCGTGCCGCCGCCCACCCGGATCGCGTCCAGTCGCTCGCGCCAGGCCCGGCGGGCCGCGTCCCGCACCGAGTCGAAGGAGCGTCGCGGCGGGTTCTCCACGGCGAGGTTGGCCTCGGCGCCGGCCCTGCCGACGTACGAGATGCCGACCTTGACGCCGATGGGGCCCGCGCCCGGCTCGAACTCGACGTATCCACCGGCGCCCTTGCCGGCGACGGGCCGTCCCCCGTTCGCGAAACCGCCCGTGCCGCCGCGCGCGGAGGTCGAGCCCGGGCTCAGCCGGGCGTCCTGCCAGGTGCCGGTCGCCTTGAAGGGGCGGTCGAAGCGGGCGATGAAGTGGACGGT
Source organism: Streptomyces sp. NPDC032822 (assembly GCF_055578825.1). Lineage (NCBI taxonomy): Bacteria > Bacillati > Actinomycetota > Actinomycetes > Kitasatosporales > Streptomycetaceae > Streptomyces > Streptomyces sp. NPDC032822. Next base: position 497,818 of record NZ_JBVIOL010000005.1, read on the forward strand.
GTAGTAGGCGCGTCGACCCTCCGGGTCGAGATACCCGCAGAAGTTCCCGGAGGTGACGGAGCCGGAGACCGTGCGGGTCGCCGGGTCGATCTCGATCGCCGAACCGGTCGATCCCACCTCGGAGTTGGCGGTGCGGATCAGCAGGGAGGCGGGCTTGCCGTCCGGGTAGGTGAATCGGGCCGAGCCCGTGCGGGCGGTCGCCGTGAGGTCGGCGGTGATGCCGGAGGCGAGGCCCACCTTGTAGTGGCCGGGCTCAGCGGTCTCGTCCGCGTGGCTGAAGTCGGCGGCGTACACCGCGTCCTTGGTGTCGCTCGCCGGGGACGTGGTGACCTCGCCCGGGAACGGGAAGAACGGGATGTCACCGCTGCCGCCCGCGCACCCGGTGCCGGACATGTGGGTGAGGCTGAAGCCGCGGATGCGGGTGGCGTCGTAGTGGTAGCCGCCGGGGGCGGCGGTCCGGGTGGCGTCACCGCGGGTGTTCTCGGGGCTGAAGGAGAGCATGCCGAACGGGACGACGGCCCCCGGGAAGACATTGCCGCCGTTCCCGGTGCCGATGAGCGGGTCGACGTGACCGGTGGGGTCTCCCACCAGGCCGGACGGCGCGGCGGGGGCGGGGGCGGGGGTGGCGAGCGCCGGTGCGGGGAGAGTGGGGGCGGCGAGTACGGGTGCGGCGAGTGCGGGGGTGACTCCGGTCGCCGCGAGCAGCGCGGCGGACAGCAGGGACACGGGACGGAAACGCATGACGCGGCCCCTCCTCCTTCGGACGGGTCGCGCACCACAGGTCGCACAAGCCGCGGGGACAGTAGCGTGCGCCACCCGTACCACGGACGAGGGCGTACGGCTGCGGGGGCACGCGGTCACGGCACCCGCACAGCCCAGTGACCCACCCGATTGACATCGTTGTCCGACGGAGCGGTACAGTCAGGTGCGGGCTGTTCGGACAACGTTGTCGAAGCAACGTCACCACGCGGTCGCACCACAAGCCGTACCCCCCGGCCGGACGGACTCCCCCCTCGCCCGGCCGGCTCGCGGACCCGGTGGCACACGCCACCGGGTCCGCCCCGAGCAGGGGTTCGGGTGCGGGTGAGGACGGCCGGTCCGGACTCAGCCGACCCGGCAGGGAAGTGTCGTCGCCGTATCACCGCCGGAGCCGGAGACGACGTAGCCGAACGTCGCGCTCTCCCCCGGATCGAGTGAGCCGTTCCAGTCGGCGTTGTGGACCATCACCGCCTGGCCGTTGTACGTCGCGCTGCCGCTCCACAGACTCTCGACCTTCTGGCCGCCCGGCAGCGTCCAGTCGACCATCCAGCCCAGCATGGACACATCGCCGGAGTTGGTGACGGTCACCTCGGACTGGTAGCCGCCGCTCCAACTGCCCGTGGTCCTGCGGGTGGCCGAGCAGGCGCCCGGCACCGGTTCGCTCGGGTTGCCCGGCTCGTGGATGCCGGTGACCTCGCCGTTGCCGCCGTCGAAGACGACGTCGGAGCAGGAGTAGAAGGTCTCGGCGCTGTCCGAGCGCTGCCAGACCATGTAGATGAGGTGGCGTCCCGACTTGCCGGTGGGAAGTTGGCCGTTCCAGGAGTAGTTGGCCTCGACCGTGCCCGGGCTGCCGTTGAGCGGCGGGTGATCGACGCTGAGGAAGGGCCGCTCCTCCATGTCGTCCCAGGTGAGGGGCTGGGTCGGGTCGAAGCCGTCCTTGGTGACGTAGACGTAGAACCAACCCGGGTGCGCCGCCCAGGCGTTGTACGAGAAGTCGACGGACGCGCCCGAGGTGAGGTGGGTGAGCGGCCAGTCGCTGCGGGCCGCGTTGAAGCCCGTGAAGTTGGCGTTGCCGCCGCTGCACAGCTGTCCGTCCGGCACGAAGCCGCGGGTGCGGCCGGCTCCGTCCGAGCGCAGCACCGAGAACCAGTTGTAGAACGGCGTGGTGCCGCTGACCTGTTGGGCGTTCTTGCACGCCGGGTTGACCGGCTTGATCTCGCCGGTGTCGGTGAGTCCGTCCTGCCAGCACAGGAAGGTGCGGCTACCGGGCTTCATCGGGGTGCCGTGGGCCTCCGCCTTGCCGCCGGCCGTGACGACCAGGCTGAGCGCCGGGATCGTCGCGAGCAGTGCCACGAGGACGAGGAAGAGGGCTCTGGCGCGGGTGGGGGACAGTAACCGGCGCGGGAAGTCGGGAGATCCCGGCGTTCTTGTCGTGATCATGACAGATCAGTCCGTTCCTGAGGTACGGGCCGTGGGGTTACGCGTGTATGGGTGCGCAGACATGGGGTGCGGGTGCGTTGGATCCCGGGTGCGTGGAAGTGGATCCTGGTGCAGGGATGCAGATACAGGTGCAGGTGCACGCATGCCGATGTGCGGATGGCGTTGCATGTTGCGGATGCGGCGGGCGGAAGCGGCCACGGAGCGGGTTCCGGTCCACCGAATGGGAGCGCTCCCACCCACCTCCTGGGGAAGCTAGCGCCGTATGGCTCAGTTGTAAACGCCTGACGCACGAAGGTGGTCGTTGTTCGGCTTCGGGTCCCGGTGCACCACGCCGGCCCGTTGGATGTCCCGCAGCGCCTCCACCGACCCCAGGGTCAGGGTGCGCATCTCGCGTCCGCTCAGGGCCCCCTTGCTCGGCAACGATGTCCTCCAGCGTGTGGCCGGGCACGAACAGCGTGGCCATCCAGGGCAGTTCGGCGTCCGGGTCGGCGTCCACCACGGGGGCGGTGAAGGCACCGCTCACCCGCCGGGGTGCCGCGACCTCCTGTCGGCAGCGGGTGCGGAAGCGGGTGCGGAACTCCTCGTCCTGCGCGTACTGGGCGTGTACGACCCTGACCGCGACCTGGCGTCCGGAGGCGGCGCGGGCCGGGTGGACGACCCCCATGCCGCCGCTGCCCAGCCGTTCGAGCAGGTCGTAACCGCCCATGGACCCGATGGGCTTCGATTCCCCGGTGCCCATCGGCATGTTCCGGTCGCCCGTCCCGAGTCCCTTGCGTCGCACGGCTGTTCAGGCACATCGGACCAGTGCCTCGTCGAAGGGACGTGATGCCCGCGGTCGGCTACACCGAGGCCGACCGGCTCCGGCCCGGCTGGACCGCACTCGCGCCCGCGCCCGTCCCCCTCCCCGCACCCGTCCCTGCTCCCGCTCCTGGCGGGTCGTCCGCCACGGGGAGGTCGAGGGTGAACTCCGTGTGCCCGGGGACGCTGTGCACGTCGATACGGCCGCCGTGGGCGGAGGTGATGGCCGCCACGATGGCGAGGCCCAGCCCCGAGCCGCCCGCCCGCGCGTCCGTGCGGGAGCGGGAGGTGTCGGCCCGGGTGAAGCGTTCGAAGACCCTGGGCAGGAGGGCGGGCGGGATGCCGGGGCCGTTGTCGCGGACGCGGATGACGCAGCGCTCCGGGGTGGCCTCGACGGACGCCACGACCGTCGTGCCCACGGGAGTGTGCATCCGGGCGTTGGCCAGCAGGTTGGCGACGACCTGGTGGAGCCGGGCCTCGTCGCCGACGACCGGTGTGGGGGCGTCGAGGGAGAGTTCCAGCTGCCAGTGGTGGCCGCCGCCCGCGGCACGCGCGTCCCACACCGCCTCCGCGACCAGCGCGGCGAGATCCACCTCGGCGGACTGCAGGGGCCGGCCCTCGTCGAGCCGGGCCAGCAGGAGCAGGTCCTCCACCAGGCCGGTCATCCGGGCCGACTCGGCGGAGACCCGGCGCCAGGCGATCACCGGCTCGATCCGGTCGGTGCCGCGGTTCATCAGCTCCGCGTATCCGGCGATGGACGCGAGCGGCGTACGGAGTTCGTGGCTGGCGTCGGCGAGGAAGCGCCGCATCTTCTCCTCGCTGCGGCGCACCCGCTCCTCGCCGCGCTGCCGCTCGGCGAGGGAGGACTCGACGTGGTCGATCATGCGGTTGAGGGCGGCGCCGACCTGCCCGGCCTCGCTGCCCGGATCGGTGTCGGGTTCGGGCACCCGGGTCAGGCCGGTGACCTCGCCGCGCCCGAGCGGGGCGAGGGAGACCTCGGCGGCGGTGGCGGCGACCCGGTCCAGGGGCCGCAGTTGGCGCCGTATGACCACCGCGCAGAAACAGCCCGCGACGGCCAGCCCCACACCGGCGACGACCACCTCGACCACGACCAGGCCGCTGATCATGTCCTGGACGTCGTCCATGGGCAGGCCGGCGAGGACCCGGGTGCCGCCGTCGTCGAGCGCGGTGACCCGGTAGGTGCCGAGGCCGGGGACGGTCCGGGTGTGCTTCGAGCCGTCGGCCGCGATGCCCGCGAGGGCGGTGCGCTCGGCGGTGGTCAGGTCCCTGGGCGCGGCGTCCTCGCCGACGATCGCCGCGGACACGAGGGCGCCATCGCCGTCGAGGCGGGCGGCGAGCAGGCCGGCGGGGTGGCCGGACTCGTGGAGGAAGCCCAGGTCGGCCGGCAGTTCCGGGTGGAGCAGGGCGCCGCCCAGGCTGCGTTCGGCGGCGTTGGTGACGCGGTCGTCCAGGTTGCCCATCAGGTAGGCGCGTTGGACGTAGGCGGTGGTGAGCGCGAGCGTGGCGCACACCACGACGAGGGTGGCGCCGACGAAGAGGAGCAGCCGGGTGCGCAGGGACCGGGTGCGCAGCCGCAGGCTCGGCCGGGTGGTCATCTCCCCTCCTCCGCCGACCGGATGGCGTATCCCACCCCGCGGACGGTGTGGATCATCGGCGCCCGGCCCTTGTCCAGTTTGCGGCGCAGGCCGGAGATGAAGACCTCGACGAGGTTGCCGCCGCCGTCGAAGGAGCTGCTCCAGACGTGGTCGAGGATCTGGGCCTTGCTCAGTACCTGGCCCGGGTGGTTGACGAGCAGGCTGAGCAGGTCGAACTCCTTGGCGGTGAGCGGGACGGCCGTGTCCGCGCGGCGCACCTCGCGGCTGTCCTCGGTCAGTACGAGGTCGCCGAGTACGCGTACGGACTCGTCGCGGCGGCCGTGTTCGGTGCCGGCCCGGCGCAGCAGTCCGCGCAGCCGCACCACGACCTCCTCCAGGGAGAAGGGCTTGGTCACATAGTCGTCGGCGCCCGCCTCCAGGCCGTCCAGGCGGTGTTCCAGGGCGTCGCGGGCGGTGAGCATGAGGACGGGCAGCTTCGGGTTCTCCTGCCGCAGCCGGCGCAGCACCTGGAGGCCGTCGAGGTCGGGCAGCATCCCGTCGAGCACCACGGCGTGCGGGGCGCAGCCGCGGGCCACGCGCAGGGCGCTGTGTCCGTCCACGACGGGGTAGGGCCGCCAGCCCGCCTCGGTGACGGCCACGGACAACACTTCGGTGAGCGTGGGCTCGTCATCGACGATGAGCACGCGGACGCGGCCGGTTCGGGACCCGGAGCTGCCAGTCATGTCCCGATCGTGTCCCGGTCCGCTGAGGGAACCCTGTGTTCCACCTGAGGATGGGTGATGACCTGCGATTTCCCGGCCCCGGCACGAGGAACGGGACGGCGAACGGCACCGCGGACGGGTACGGCGGAGGGCCGCACCCCCGTGACGGGGATGCGGCCCTCAACTGCCTTGCCGTACCGCCTACTTGCGGATCAGGCTGCGCAGCACGTACTGCAGGATGCCACCGTTGCGGTAGTAGTCGGCCTCGCCGGGGGTGTCGATGCGGACGACCGCGTCGAACTCCACACCGGTGTCGGTGGTGACCTTGACCGTGGCGGGGGTGGTGCCGTCGTTCAGCTCGGTGATGCCGGCGATGGAGAAGGCCTCCTCGCCGGTCAGGCCGAGGGACTCGGCGGACTGGCCGGCCGGGTACTGGAGCGGAATGACGCCCATGCCGATCAGGTTGGAGCGGTGGATGCGCTCGTAGGACTCGGCGACGACGGCCTTGACGCCGAGCAGCGCGGTGCCCTTGGCCGCCCAGTCGCGGGACGAGCCGGAGCCGTACTCCTTGCCGGCCAGGATGACCAGCGGGGTGCCCTGCTCGATGTAGTTGCGCGAGGCGTCGTAGATGAACGACACCGGCGCGTCCGGCTGCGTGAAGTCGCGGGTGTAGCCGCCCTCGGTGCCCGGCGCGACCTGGTTGCGCAGGCGGATGTTGGCGAAGGTGCCGCGGATCATGACCTCGTGGTTGCCTCGGCGCGAGCCGTAGGAGTTGAAGTCACGCCGCTCGATGCCGTGCTCGGTGAGGTACTTGCCGGCCGGGGTGTCGGCCTTGATCGCACCGGCCGGGGAGATGTGGTCGGTGGTGACCGAGTCGCCCAGCTTGGCCAGTACGCGGGCGCCGTCGATGTCGGAGACCGGGGTGGTCTCCATCGTCATGCCCTCGAAGTAGGGGGGCTTGCGGACGTACGTCGACTCCGCGTCCCACTCGAAGGTGTTGCCGGTCGGGATCGGCAGCGCCTGCCACTGGGCGTCGCCCGCGAAGACGTCCTGGTAGGACTTGTTGAACATGTCCTCGCCGATGGCGTTCGCCACGACGTCGTTGACCTCGGCCTCGGTGGGCCAGATGTCCTCCAGGAAGACCGGCTTGCCCTCCTGGTCGACGCCGAGCGCGTCCTTCGTGATGTCCACCTTCATGGAGCCGGCGAGGGCGTACGCGACGACCAGCGGCGGGGACGCCAGGTAGTTCATCTTGACGTCGGGGTTGATCCGGCCCTCGAAGTTACGGTTGCCGGAGAGCACCGAGGTCACGGCCAGGTCATGGTCGTTGACGGCCTTGGAGACCTCCTCCGGCAGCGGGCCGGAGTTGCCGATGCAGGTGGTGCAGCCGTAGCCGACGAGGTTGAAGCCGACCTTGTCGAGGTAGGGGGTGAGCCCCGCCTTGTCGAAGTAGTCGGTGACGACCTTGGAGCCCGGGGCGAGGGTGGTCTTGACCCACGGCTTGCGGGTCAGGCCCTTCTCCACGGCCTTCTTCGCGACCAGCGCGGCGGCGACCATGACGTACGGGTTGGAGGTGTTGGTGCAGGAGGTGATGGCCGCGACCGTCACCGCGCCGTGGTCGATCTCGTACGTCGAGCCGTCGGCGGCGGTCACGGTGACCGGGTTGGACGGAGCGCCGTTCGGGGCGACGGCCGGGGCGTCGGAGGCCGGGAAGGACTCCTGGCCCGCCTCGTCGACGGAGTCGACGTAGTTGCGGACGTCGACCTTGAACTGCTCGGCGGCGTTCGCGAGGACGATGCGGTCCTGCGGGCGCTTCGGGCCGGCGATGGAGGGGACGACCGTCGAGAGGTCGAGCTCCAGCTTCTCGGAGAAGTCCGGCTCGGCCTTCGGGTCCAGCCAGAGGCCCTGCTCCTTGGCGTACGCCTCGACGAGCGCGACCTGCTGCGCGTCCCGGCCGGTCAGGCGCAGGTACTTCAGCGTCTCGTCGTCGATCGGGAAGATCGCGGCGGTGGAGCCGAACTCCGGCGACATGTTGCCGATGGTGGCGCGGTTGGCGAGGGAGGTGGCGGCGACGCCCTCGCCGTAGAACTCGACGAACTTGCCGACGACGCCGTGCTTGCGCAGCATCTCGGTGATCGTGAGCACGAGGTCCGTGGCGGTGGTGCCGGCGGGCAGCTCACCGGTCAGCTTGAAGCCGACGACGCGCGGGATGAGCATCGAGACCGGCTGACCGAGCATCGCGGCCTCGGCCTCGATACCGCCGACGCCCCAGCCGAGGACGCCGAGGCCGTTGACCATGGTGGTGTGCGAGTCGGTGCCGACCAGGGTGTCGGGGTACGCCTGGCCCTTGCGGACCATGATCGTGCGCGCCAGGTGCTCGATGTTGACCTGGTGGACGATGCCGGTGCCGGGCGGGACGACCTTGAACTCGTCGAACGCGGTCTGACCCCAGCGCAGGAACTGGTAGCGCTCGCGGTTGCGGCCGTACTCCAGCTCGACGTTCTGCGCGAATGCCTCGTGGGTGCCGAACTTGTCGGCGATGACGGAGTGGTCGATGACCAGCTCGGCCGGGGCCAGCGGGTTGATCTTCGCCGGGTCGCCGCCGAGCTCCTTGACGGCCTCACGCATGGTGGCGAGGTCGACGACACACGGCACGCCGGTGAAGTCCTGCATGATCACGCGGGCCGGCGTGAACTGGATCTCCTGGCTGGGCTGCGCCTGCGAGTCCCAGCCGCCGAGGGCCCGGATGTGGTCGGCGGTGATGTTCGCGCCGTCCTCGGTGCGGAGCAGGTTCTCCAGCAGCACCTTCAGGCTGTACGGAAGGCGAGCCGAGCCTTCCACCTTGTCCAGCCGGAAGATCTCGTACGACTCGTCGCCCACCTGCAGCGTGCTGCGGGCGTCGAAGCTGTTCGCCGACACGACAGTCTCCTTCATTTTTGTGCGCCTACCACCGCATCCTGCCGCCACGCCCTCTTGGCCAATCCGCTAAGGTAAGGCTAAGTTAGGTATGCCTTACCGCCAGAGTGCTGATGGCGCGCGACCGCGGTGCGCCTAGGTAGATATCTCGATGTCGAGATAACTCTAGTACATGGGGCCGGGTTGGTCATGCCCGGCCTCCCCGCTGTTCCGTCACAGTGCGGGTGGAGCGCCCCCACCACGGGCGGGCCGACGGCGGCATTCATGTCAGCGCCCTCCACCTTCACCCGGTCTCCTGCGACGACATCCCGTACGTCGACATCGAGTGCCCGTGACCGTCATGGCCATGGTCGCGCCACCCGACACCGGTACCGCATCGCCCCCGCCATACCGCCACACCTCCGTGCCGCCGTACGCCACGGAGCCGGTCGCGTCGGCCACCTTCAAGGAGGCAGTCGCATTCGGCCATCAGTTCGTCAAGTCGGGGTATCCGAAGGGCGTTGGGAGTACCTGACCGACCCTCAAGGAAGGCCCTCATGCCCCTCACGTTCCGCAAGAGCTTCCGGATCCTGCCCGGCGTGCGCCTGAACATCAACCGGCGCTCCTGGTCCATCACCACCGGCAGCCGCAACGGCCCCAAGCAGACCCACAGCAGCACGGGACGCCGTACGACATCGGTCGATCTGCCCGGGCCCTTCGGATGGCGCCGGACGCGTACCTCGAAGCGTCACTGACGGCCCATCAGGCGCGTCACGGAGTCGTCACCCGAACAGACTTCCCGAGAGGCGACATCTCATATCTGAGATAACCTCGCCCTCATGGCAGACGACTACCTCGTACGTATCGGCAAGCTCATCCGTGACGCCCGGCAGCACCGAGGCTGGACGCAGTCGCAGCTTGCCGAGGCACTCGGCACCAGTCAGAGCGCCGTCAACCGCATCGAGCGCGGCAACCAAAACATCAGCCTTGAGATGATCGCTCGAATCGGTGAAGCGCTGGACAGCGAAATCGTCTCTCTGGGCTACGCGGGCCCGATGCACCTGCGGGTGGTCGGCGGCCGTCGGCTGTCCGGCGCCATCGACGTGAAGACGAGCAAGAACGCGTGCGTGGCACTGCTGTGCGCCTCCCTGCTCAACCAGGGGCGCACGGTGCTGCGCCGGGTCGCCCGCATCGAGGAGGTGTACCGCCTGCTGGAGGTCCTCAACTCCATCGGCGTCCGCACCCGCTGGATCAACGACGGCGTCGACCTCGAACTCGTGCCGCCGGCCGAGCTGGACATGGCGGCGATCGACGCGGAGGCCGCCGTACGCACGCGGTCCATCATCATGTTCCTCGGCCCGCTGATGCACCGCATGGACGGCTTCAAGCTGCCGTACGCCGGCGGCTGCGACCTCGGTACGCGGACCATCGAGCCGCACATGATCGCGCTGCGCCGGTTCGGGCTGGACATCGCGGCGACCGAGGGCCAGTACCACGCGACGATCGACCGGTCGGTACGGCCCGACCGGCCGATCGTGCTGACCGAGCGCGGTGACACCGTGACGGAGAACGCGCTCCTCGCCGCCGCCCGGCACGAGGGCGTCACCGTCATCCGCAACGCGTCCTCCAACTACATGGTCCAGGACCTCTGCTTCTTCCTGGAGGCCCTGGGCGTCGAGGTCGAGGGCATCGGCACCACCACGCTCACCGTGCACGGCGTGCCGAACATCGACGTGGACGTCGACTACTCCCCCTCCGAGGACCCGGTAGAGGCCATGAGCCTGCTGGCCGCCGCCGTCGTCACGGAGTCGGAGCTGACGGTGCGCCGGGTGCCCATCGAGTTCCTGGAGATCGAGCTCGCGGTCCTGGAGGAGATGGGCCTCGACCACGACCGCACCCCGGAGTACCCCGCCGACAACGGCCGCACCCGCCTGGTGGACCTCACCGTCCGGCCCTCCAAGCTGGAGGCGCCGATCGACAAGATCCACCCGATGCCGTTCCCCGGTCTGAACATCGACAACGTCCCCTTCTTCGCGGCCATCGCGGCCGTCGCGTCGGGCAAGACGCTGATCCACGACTGGGTCTACGACAACCGCGCGATCTACCTGACGGACCTCAACCGCCTCGGTGGCCGCCTCCAACTCCTCGACCCGCACCGGGTCCTGGTGGAGGGCCCGACCCGCTGGCGCGCCGCCGAGATGATGTGCCCGCCGGCCCTGCGCCCCGCCGTGGTCGTGCTGCTGGCGATGATGGCGGCGGAGGGCACGTCCGTACTACGGAACGTGTACGTCATCAATCGCGGGTACGAGGAGCTCGCCGAGCGGCTGAACTCGGTCGGGGCGCAGATCGAGATCTTCCGGGACATCTGAGCGACGGTCCTGCGGGGCGGAGCAGCGGCCGGTGCGTGGGTCGGAGCAGCGACCCGTGCACGGGTTCAGGCGCCGACCAGGAGCGGGGGCGGCGTGTATCGGCGTCTCGCGCAGGGGGCCGGGGTCGCGGTGGGAGGATCGGGGTCGGTGACCGCCGGGTCCGCCCCGTCGCCGATCCTGATCAGCCGCCGTCCCCGGGACGAACCGGCGAGGGCGTCCGCCACCGGGCTCCGCTGCTCCGGGCGCTGGGGCGGGCCGATGACCCGGCGAAGCGGCGGTCCGGCAGGGCTGCAGCCCTGCAGCCCTGCAGCCCTGCAGCCCTGCAGCGGAGGCTGACCGGCAACGGGGCTGACCCTAAACGGCTCGCCCCGTTTCTCGTGGCAGGGTACGAGGGTGGCTACCTTGCTGATCGTGCACCACACGCCCTCGCCGAACTGCCAGGCCCTGTTCGAGGCCGTGGTCGCCGGAGCGACGGACCCGGAGATCGAGGGTGTCCGCGTCGTGCGGCGGGCGGCGCTGGACACCACGGCGTCCGACGTGCTCGCCGCCGACGGGTTCCTGCTCGGCACGCCGGCGAACCTCGGCTACATGTCCGGCGCGCTGAAGCACTTCTTCGACCAGGTCTACTACCCCTGCCTCGACACGACACAGGGGCGCCCGTTCGGCTACTACGTCCACGGCGGCAACGACGTCACCGGCGCGGTGCGCGGTATCGAGGCGATCACGACGGGCCTCGGCTGGCGGCGGGCCGCCGAGGCCGTGACCGTGACGGGTGAACCCGGCAAGACGGACGTCGAGGCGTGCTGGGAACTGGGCGCCACGGTCGCCGCGGGATTGATGGACTGACCTCGCGATCAGCCGCGGGCGGCCGTGGCCGGTCCAGCCGGCCGCCGACAACCGGGGCAGCCGTGGTCAGCCGTGGTCAGCCGTTGACCAGGGTGACGTCTTCCCGGTCGGCCGCGTGGAAGCGGGGCAGTGGCAGGCCGCCCTGCGGGCTCAGCTCCATCAGGGTCGCCTCGACGCGTGCCGCGCCGGGTGCGAGCGAACTCGGCGACGGCTTGCCGCTGTTCTGCCAGGGGTGCTCCATGCCGTCGCACACCGCGCGGGTGCCGCCGATGCCGTGCCGCGTGGTCGAGGAGTTCTGGACGACGGACGAACTGACGAACACCGGGCCGGTGCCCCCGGTGCAGCGGTACGTGCCGGAGAGCGTGACGGTGCCGTCGGCCGCGAGACGGCCCGTCGGGTCGACCGTCACCGTCTCGTACGGGTCGGCGGTGGCCGGCGCGGCGAGGGCCGCCGAGGCGGCGGGCGCGGCCAGCAGGAGCAGCGCGGTACCGGCGGCGGCGCCGAGAGCGGGGCGCAGGGACATGGGAAACCTCCTGGAGTGGGGGCCTCCACTGGTACCGGGCACGTGCGCCCACCGCCGTGACCGTCACCCCTTCGGTGGCGAGTCCGCACCGACGGTCGTGGAACCGTCCGGGTGTTGTCCGCGTGTTGTCACGCTTCTCGACAGGCCGTTCCGATGAGTTCTCGGCGAGAGGATGGTCTATCCATACGGACCCGATCCGACGGTCCTACCGACGTGGAGGTGCGCCGTGTGTTCCCACCAGACCTCGTGTCACGCAGCCGAGAGCCCGGCCCCGCACATCGTCGCCGCCCACCCCGAGCAGGGCTGGAACCTGCTCTGCACCGGCGCGATCGTCTTCGACGACACGGGCGAGCTGCTGCCGGACGGCCGGATCGTCGCCCCGCACCGGGTGCCCGCCGAGCGGCTGACGATCGCCGCCTGACTGCCGACCGATCACTGAATCAGTGATCACCGGTCACTGGTCACTGGTCACTGGTCACTGGTCACTGGTCACCGACGATCGCTGCCTGACTGATCGCGACCCCGTCGCGGACCGATCGTTACCCGGTCGCGGCTACGGCAGCACGGCGAAGCCGTCGATCTCCACCTTCGCCCGCTCGTCCCACAGGCGTACGACCTCCACGACCGCCATGGCCGGATAGTCACGTCCCGCCAACTCCCTCCACACGCGGCCCAGTTCGGGTGCATGAGTCCGGTACGCGGCGATGTCCGTGGCGTAGACCGTGACGCGGGCGAGGTCGGCCGGGGTGCCGCCGGTGGCGGTCAGGGCAGCGAGGAGGTTGGCGAGGGCCCGCTCGAACTGCTCGGGCAGGGTGTCGCCGACGACCTTCCCCTCGGCATCGAGAGCCGTCTGCCCCGCCAGGAACACCAGTCGTGACCCGGTGGCGACGACGGCGTGGGAGAAGCCGGTGGGCGGGGAGAGGTCGGGCGGGTTCACCCGCTCGGCGGTCATGCCTCGGCTCCCATGGATTCCACGCCTGTGTACAACTCCTTGGCGATGATGCCCCGTTGGACCTCACTCGCGCCCTCGTAGATCCGCGGGGCGCGCACCTCGCGGTAGAGGTGTTCGAGGAGGTGGCCGTGGCGCAGGGCGCGGGCGCCGTGGAGTTGGACGGCCGTGTCGACGACGTACTGCGCGGTCTCGGTGGCGAGGAGCTTCGCCATCGCCGCGCGCATCGGGACGTCCGGTGCGTGCTCGTCGTACGCCGTCGCCGCCGCGTACACCATGAGGCGGGCCGCCTCGGTGCGCAGGGCCATCTCGGCGACCTGGTGGGCGACCGTCTGCAGGTCCCTCAACTTGCCGCCGAACGCGTCCCGTTGGGCGGTGTGGGCGAGGGTCGCGTCGAGCGCCGCCCGGGCCATGCCGACCGCGAAGGCGCCGACGCTGGGGCGGAAGAGGTTGAGGGTGCCCATCGCGACCCGGAACCCTCGGTCGGGCTCGCCGAGGATGTCGTCGGCACTCACCGGCACGGCGTCGAAGGCGAGGCTGCCGATGGGGTGCGGCGAGAGCATGTCGAGGGCGGCTCCGGTCAGGCCGGGGCGGTCGGCGGGGACGAGGAAGGCGGTCACTCCGCGGGCCCCGGCGCCCGGGGTGGTGCGGGCGAAGACGGTGTAGAAGTCGGCCTCGGGGGCGTTGGAGATCCAGCACTTCTCCCCAGTGAGCCGCCAGCGGGCGGTGCCGGCGGGCACGGCGGCGACGGGGCCTCCGGGGCGCGCGCCGCCCGGCTCGGCACCCGGAGCGGCCACCGACAGTCCCCCCGCTCCCGGCCCCGCCTCGCCAGAGAGACCCGTCCACGCGTCGACTCGCCCGGCACCCGGTGCCCCGGCCGCCCCCACACTCGCCGCTTCCGTTCCTGCTTCTGCTTCTGCTTCTGCTTCTGCTTCTGCTTCTGCTTCTGCTTCTGCTTCTGCTTCTGCCCGCAACGACAGCGCCGCCGCGTCCGACCCCGCCCCCGGCTCGCTCAGCGCGAACGCCGCCACCGTCGTGCCGTCGGCCACCCCGGGCAGCCAGCGGTCGCGCTGGGCCGGGGTGCCGTGGGCGTGGACGGGGTGGGCACCGAGGCCCTGGAGAGCGAGGGCGGTCTCGGCCTCGGTGCAGGCGTAGGCGAGGGACTCCCGCATCAGACAGAGGTCGAGGGCGCCGGAGGTGAACAGCCGGGACAGCAGGCCGAGTCGGCCGAGTTCGGCGACGAGCGGGCGGTTGACGCGGCCCGGTTCGCCCCGGTCCGCGAGGGGCCGTAGCCGGTCCGCGGCCAGGGCGCGCAGCTCGGCGCACCGGGCGGTCTGTGCTGGTTCGAGTGAGAATGCGGGCATGGCCGGTCCTCTCTCCCCGCGGCCCCGCGGCCACTCCCCCGACGGTATCGCGCCCCGTTGACTGTCGTCACCAACACGATACGCTCGTTCCGCGAGCCCGACCGGGATGCCCACCACCGATGCCCACAAGGCAAGGGGGCGAACCGCCATGAACGCCTCGGCCCACGTCGACACCTTCGCGCGCGACCATCTCCCGCCCCCCGACCAGTGGCCGGAACTCCGCTTCGACCTGCCGGAGCTGGAGTACCCCGATCGGCTGAACTGCGCGGCCGAGCTGCTCACCGGGCCGGCCGCGGACCGACCGGTGTTCCACACCCCCTCCGGCGGGACCTGGACGTACGGCGACCTGCGCGCCCATGTCGACCACATCGCGCACCTCCTCACCCGTGACCTAGGCGTCGTCCCCGGCAACCGGGTCCTGCTGCGCGGACCCACCACCCCCTGGCTGGCGGCCTGCTGGCTGGCGGTGCTGAAGGCGGGCGCGGTCGCCGTCACCGTGCTGGCCCAGCAGCGCCCGCACGAACTGAGCACGATGTGCGAGATGGCGGAGATACGGCACGCGCTGTGCGACATCCGGGCCGTCGACGACCTCTCCAAGGCCGAGATACCGGGGCTCAGGATCACCACGTACGGCGGTGACGCCCCGGGCGACCTGCTGAACCGGGCGGCGCCCGCGGAGCCGTACACCGCGGTGGAGACCGCGGCCGACGACGTCGCGCTGATCGCGTTCACCTCGGGGACCACCGGCCGCCCTAAGGGGTGCATGCACTTCCACCGGGATGTGCTGGCGACCGCCGACACCTTCGCGCACCATGTGCTGCGGCCACATGGTGACGATGTCTTCGCCGGGAGTCCGCCCCTGGGCTTCACCTTCGGGCTCGGTGGGCTGGTGGTCTTCCCGATGCGGGTCGGCGCGAGCGCCCTGCTCCTCGAACAGGCCGGTCCCCGGCAGCTGTTGCCCGCCGTCGCCGAGCACCGGGTGTCGGTTCTGTTCACCGCCCCCACCGCCTACCGCGCGATGCTCGACGAACTCGACGCGTACGACGTCTCCTCGCTGCGGCGCTGCGTCTCCGCCGGTGAGAACCTGCCGGCCGCCACCTGGCGGGCCTGGGAGGAACGGACGGGCCTGCGGATCATCAACGGCATCGGGGCCACCGAACTCCTGCACATCTTCATCTCCGCGGCCGACGAGCACATCAGGCCGGGGACGACGGGGGTGCCCGTCCCGGGGTGGCACGCGCGCGTGCAGGACGAGAACGGCGAACCGCTGCCCGACGGCGAACCCGGACTGCTCGCCGTCCGCGGGCCGGTCGGCTGCCGGTATCTCGCCGACCCCCGGCAACGGGAGTACGTGCGCGGCGGCTGGAACATCACCGGCGACACCTACGTCCGCGAGCCCGACGGCTACTTCCGGTACGTCGCCCGCGCCGACGACATGATCATTTCGGCCGGGTACAACATCGCCGGACCGGAGGTCGAGGACGCCCTGCTGCGCCACCCGGACGTCCTGGAGGCGGCGGTCGTGGGCAGGCCCGACGAGGCACGCGGGCAGGTCGTGATGGCCTACGCCGTCCTCAAGGAGGGCGCCGAGCGGGACACCGAGGCTCTGCGCGCCTTCGTCCGGTCCGAACTGGCGCCCTACAAATGCCCGCGCGAGATCGTCCTCCTCGACGCGCTGCCGCGCACGGCGACCGGCAAGCTCCAGCGGTTCAGACTGCGCACCGCTCCCGGCGACGAAGGTGACACCGATGGTGACCAGCAGTGATGCCGACGACCTAAGATGATCAACGTGTCCGACCAGCATGCACCACGGTCTCTCATCGTCACGCTCTACGGCGCGTACGGCCGCTTCATGCCCGGCCCGGTGCCCGTCGCCGAGCTGATCCGACTGCTGGCCGCGGTCGGCGTCGACGCTCCCTCCGTACGCTCGTCCGTGTCCCGGCTCAAACGCCGCGGGCTCCTGCTGCCGGCCCGGACGGCACAGGGGGCGGCGGGGTACGAACCGTCGCCGGACGCCCGCCAGATGCTGGAGGACGGCGACCGCCGTATCTATGCCACGACCCCGCCGGACGACGAGGGCTGGGTGCTCGCCGTGTTCTCCGTGCCGGAGTCCGAACGGCAGAAGCGGCACGTGCTGCGCTCCCGTCTGGCCGGGCTCGGCTTCGGCACCGCGGCACCCGGTGTGTGGATCGCCCCGGCACGGCTCTACGAGGAGACCCGGCACACCCTCCAGCGGCTGCGGCTCGAACCGTACGTCGACTTCTTCCGCGGCGAGCACCTCGGTTTCGCGGCGACGATCGAGGCGGTCGCCCGCTGGTGGGACCTGGCGGCGATCGCCAAGGAGCACGAGGCGTTCCTCGACCGCCACGCGCGCGTACTGCGGGACTGGCAGGCGCGCGCGACGGCGGACACCCCGGCCGAGGAGGCGTACCGCGACTACCTCCTCGCCCTGGACAGCTGGCGCCACCTTCCCTACGCCGATCCCGGGCTGCCCGCCGGACTGCTCCCTGCCGACTGGCCGGGCGCGCGCTCGGCCGCGGTGTTCCGGGGGCTGCACGAGCGGCTGCGGGACGCGGGGGCGACCTTCGCCGGCGTGTGACCTCACTCACATCGCAGGGCACTCGCGCGACACTCAGCTTCCTCTACCTCTCTTCTTGAGTTCCTTGCCTACCGCCCCTGGGGTCGTAAGGGCCATCAAGGTGATCGTCGAGGACCTGGCCGGAGCGGCCGAGTTGACGGCGAACGACCTGGCCGGATCACCCTGCGCACCGCCGACCCGCTGGCGCTGGACGACTACGCGGTGTCCCGGCGCACCGGCGCGTTCGTCCTGATCGACCCGGCGGACGGCGCGACCCCTGACCGCGGGCATGGTGGAGCTCGCCTGAGAGCACCGCGGCCGTGGTGGAGTTCGCCGGACAGCGCCACGGGCACGGCGGAGCATGCCTGGGCACCCGGGCGGGCCTCTCTCGCGTACGTCCTCACGTCCCCAGCTTCAGGCGGGGTTTGGGGGCGTCCGCGCGTCCGGTCTGCGGGCGTCGGCTGCCCGCCCGGTACGGGGTGGGCCAGCCGGCCCCCGGCCCGTCGTAGCCCTGCTCGGCCGCCGCGTGCAGGGTCCAGTGCGGGTCGTAGAGGTGCGGGCGGGCCAGTGCGCACAGGTCCGTACGCCCGGCCAGGATCAGGGAGTTGACGTCGTCCCAGGAGGAGATCGCACCGACCGCGATCACCGGGACACCGCTCTCGTGGCGGATCCGGTCGGCGAACGGCGTCTGGTACGACCGCCCGTACTCCGGCCGTTCCTCGGCCACGACCTGCCCGGTCGACACGTCGATCGCGTCGGCGCCGTGCGCGGCGAAGGCACGGGCGATCTCCACGGCCTCCTCGGCCGTGGTCCCGCCCGCCGCCCAGTCGGTGGCGGAGATCCGCACGGTCAGGGGCTTCTCGTGCGGCCACACCTCGCGCACCGCGTCGAAGACCTCCAGCGGGAAGCGCAGCCGCCCGGCGAGCGATCCCCCGTAGGCGTCGGTGCGGTGGTTGGTCAGCGGGGAGAGGAAGCCGGAGAGCAGGTAGCCGTGCGCGCAGTGCAGTTCGAGGAGGTCGAACCCGGCGTGGCCGGCCCGGCGAGCGGCAGCGGTGAACTGCTCGCGCACGTAGGCGAGTTGGGCGGGGGTGAGGGCGCGGGGGGTCTGGCTGTCCGGCCGGTACGGGAGGGGGGAGGCGGCCACGAGCGGCCAGTTGCCGTCCGCCAGGGGTTCGTCGATGCCCTCCCACATCAGCCTGGTCGAGCCCTTGCGCCCGCTGTGGCCGAGCTGGACGCCGATCGCGGTGCCCGGTGCCCGCGTGTGCACGAAGTCGGTGATCCGCTTCCACGACTCGGCCTGGGCGCCGGTGTAGAGGCCGGTGCAGCCGGGGGTGATCCGCCCCTCCGGGGACACGCACACCATCTCGGTCATGACGAGGCCGGCACCGCCGAGGGCCCGGGCGCCCAGGTGGACGAGATGGAAGTCGCCGGGGAGTCCGTCGGTGGCCGAGTACATGTCCATGGGCGAGACGACGACCCGGTTGCGCAGGGTCAGTCCGCGCAGCCGGAACGGCGTGAACATGGGGGGCGTGCCGGCCGGGCAGCCGAACTCGCGCTCCACGGCCGCGGTGAAGCGGGGGTCGCGCAGCCGCAGGTTCTCGTGGGTGACACGGCGGCTGCGGGTGAGCAGGTTGAAGGCGAACTGGCGGGGCGGCTGGTCGAGGTACAGCCCCAGGTTCTCGAACCACTCCAGGCTGGCGCGGGCGGCCCGCTGGGTGGAGGCGACGACGGGCCGCCGCTCCTCCTCGTACGCCGTCAACGCCCGCTCCAGACCGCCGTGTTCCTCCGAACCGTCGTGCTCCTCCAGGCAGGCGGCCAGGGCGAGGGCGTCCTCGACGGCGAGCTTGGTTCCGGAGCCGATGGAGAAGTGCGCGGTGTGCGCGGCGTCGCCGAGCAGGACGATGTTGCCGTGGGACCAGTGTTCGTTGACGACCGTGCGGAAGGTGGTCCAGGCCGACTTGTTGGATCCGAGCGGCCGGCCGCCCAGCGCGTCCGCGAAGATCTTGGCGCAGCGCTCCACGGACTCCCGCTCGTCGCACTCCCCGAAGCCCGCGGCCTGCCAGACCTCCTCCCGCATCTCGACGATCACGGTGGAGGCGTCGGACGTGTACGGGTAGCCGTGCAGTTGCATCACGCCGTGCTCGGTCTCCGCGATCTCGAAGCGAAAGGCGTCGAGGGCGAAGTCCGCGGCGAGCCAGATGTATCGGCAGTGGTGGGTGGCCACATGGGGGCGGAACACATGGGCGTAGGCCTCGCGGGTGGTGCTGTGCACACCGTCGGCGGCGATGACGAGGTCGTGGGTCTCGGCGAGGTGGGCCGGGGGCGGGGCCTCGGAGCGGAAGCGGAGTTCCACTCCGAGTGCGCGGCAGCGGTGATGGAGGATCTCCAGCAGGCGCTTTCTGCCGAGGGCCGCGAATCCGTGGCCGCCGGAGGTGTGGCGGGTGCCTCGATGGACGATGTCTATGTCGTCCCAGCGGGTGAAGTGCTGCTGGAGGGCCTCGTAGACGGCGGGGTCGGCGTGTTCTATGCCGCCGAGGGTCTCGTCGGAGAGGACCACTCCGAAGCCGAAGGTGTCGTCGGGGGCGTTGCGTTCCCAGACGGTGACCTCGCGGTCGGGGCGGAGGCGTTTCAGCAGGGCCGCGGCGTAGAGGCCGCCGGGGCCGCCGCCGATGACGGCGATGCGTGGGGGGCGGCTGGTCGCCGTCGGCGGGTGCGGGTCCGCTGGGGCTGGTCGCGCCCCGCGGCGAAGCCGCCTGTCGGCACGGCCCCGTGCCCCTTGGGTCGGCGGGGTCACCGTCCGCTCCATTGAGGAGGGCGCTTTTCCTTGAAGGCCTGGTGGAACTCCGCGTAGTCCGCACCGTTCATCAGGAGGGCCTGGGTCGCCGCGTCCAGTTCCACCGCTGCCGCCAGCGGCATGTCCAGTTCGGCCGTCAGGAGGGCCTTGGTCTGGGCGTAGGCCAGGGCCGGGCCCTCGGACAGGCGGCGGGCCAGTGTCGCGGCGGCCTCGTCCGCCTTGCCCTCCTCGGCCAGGTCGCTGATCAGGCCGATCCGCTCGGCCTCGGGGGCGCGGACCGGTTCGCCGAGCATGAGCAGGCGGGTCGCGTGGCCGAGGCCGACCACCCGGGGCAGCAGATACGCGGCGCCCATGTCGCCGCCGGACAGGCCGACCCGGGTGAAGAGGAAGGCGAAGCGGGCCGAGGGGTCGGCGACCCGGAAGTCCGCCGCCAGGGCCAGCACCGCGCCGGCGCCGGCCGCCACCCCGTGCACCGCCGCGATCACCGGGAACGGGCACTCGCGTACGGCCCGCACCACCTGGCCGGTCATCCGGTTGAAGTCGAGGAGCTGGGCGGTGTCCATGGCCAGGGTGGCGCCGATGATCTCGTCGACGTCTCCGCCCGAGCAGAAGCCGCGCCCCTCCCCCGCCAGCACCAGGGCGCGCACGGACCGCTCCCGGGACAGTTCGGCGAGCAGGTCGCGCAGGTCGGCGTAGGCGCCGAAGGTGAGGGCGTTGAGCTTGTCGGGGCGGGCGAGGGTGACGGTGGCGACGCCGTCGGCGAGGTCGACGCGCAGGTGCCGCCAGTGCGGCGTGCGGGCGGCGGAGCCGGTGAAGGGACTCACGACGTGCGGCCTCCTCGATCGGGTGGCGGGCACTGCCTCAGGGGACTCCACGAGTCCCGGCCTTCGAAGTTATCACCGTTTCATGACTGTCGTCAGGAGTGCGCGATACGCCGGTGCGGATCTGACCTGGCCCGGTCACATCCGTCACGACTCGTCGACAGAGCGGCAACGACGGGATCAGTCGTGCGAGGCAAGCCGTTGCCAGGGGTAAGCCGCCTGCAACGGGATCGAAGGTCCCGCGCGGTGCCCGTCGGACGACCCTGCCGGACGGCGCCGTACCATTCGTAAGGTTGAAAGCAGGACAGCCTGCTCATGAACGGAACCGCTTTGCACGAACGCCCCTCCTCCTCCGCCTCCTGGCGCATCGCGCTGCCGCACTCCGCCGCGGCCGTGCCCGTGGCCCGCGCCCTGGTGCGCACCGCGCTGGCCGAGCTGGAGCACGGGGCCGACAGCGACACCGCGGAGCTGCTGACGGCGGAGCTGGTGGCGAACGCCGTGGAGCACACCGCGGGGGACGCGCCGATAGAGCTGGTGGTGGAGCTGCTGCCGAGCGGCTGCCAGGTCGAGGTGCACGACCCGGACCCGGAACCGCCCGGCAACCTGACCCGGCCGGTGGACACCGAGCCCGACCCCTGGCAGGAGCACGGGCGCGGGCTGCTGCTGATCCGCGCCCTCAGCTCGTCCTGCGGTCACCGCCCCACCGAGTCCGGCAAGGCGGTGTGGTTCAGACTGCCGACGGTGCCGGCTCAGCGGCGCGCGGTGTGAGAGCCGGACGGACCCCGCTCAGGCGAGGGTGGCCACGAGTACGGCCTTGATGGTGTGCATGCGGTTCTCCGCCTCGTCGAAGACGACGGAGTGCGCCGACTCGAAGACCTCGTCCGTCACTTCCAGCGAGGTCAGACCGTGGCTCGCGAAGATCTCCTGCCCGACCTTGGTGCCGAGGTCGTGGAAGGCGGGCAGGCAGTGCAGGAACTTCACGTCCGGGTTGCCGGTGGCGCGCAGGACGTCCATGGTCACGGCGTACGGGGCGAGGGCGGTGATCCGCTCGTCCCAGACCTCCTTGGGCTCGCCCATCGAGACCCAGACGTCGGTGGCGACGAAGTCGGCGCCCGCCACGCCCTCCTCCAGGGACTCGGTGAGCGTGATCCGGGAACCGCTGCTCTCGGCGAGCTTCCGCGCGCGGTCCACGACCTCCTGGGCCGGCCAGTAGGACTTCGGGGCGACGATCCGGACGTCCATGCCGAGCAGGGCACCGGTCACCAGGTAGGAGTTGCCCATGTTGAAGCGGGCGTCGCCGAGGTAGGCGAAGGCGGTCTCCTTGAGGGGCCTCACGCCGTGCTCGACCATCGTCAGCACGTCGGCGAGCATCTGGGTGGGGTGCCACTCGTCGGTGAGGCCGTTGTAGACGGGCACGCCCGCGTATGCGGCGAGTTCCTCGACCTTGGCCTGGCTGTCCCCGCGGTACTCGATCGCGTCGTACATCCGGCCGAGCACCCGCGCGGTGTCCTTCACGGACTCCTTGTGGCCGATCTGCGAGCCCGACGGGTCGAGATACGTCGTCGAGGCGCCCTGGTCGGCGGCCGCGACCTCGAACGCGCAGCGGGTGCGCGTCGAGGTCTTCTCGAAGATCAGCGCGAGGTTGCGGCCCCGCAGGTACCGCGTCTCGGCCCCCGCCTTCTTGGCGGCCTTCAGCTCGGCCGCCAGCTCGATCAGACCGAGGAACTCCTGCTCGGTGAGGTCCAGCTCCTTCAGGAAGTGGCGTCCGGCGAGGGCCGTCGGGACAGTCGCCATGGGGCGCGCTCCAGGGATACGAGAACAAATGACCCTGGAAGTCTATACGACGATCAGCATTTCTATACAGACACGAGTTCGCGCGGACTCCGGCCCTACACGGGATCCCGTTCGACCGGGCAGCTCATACACCGGGGCCCGCCCCTGCCCCGGCCCAGTTCGCTGCCCGGGATCTCGATCACCTCGATGCCCCGCTTGCGCAGGTGCGTGTTGGTGGTGGCGTTGCGTTCGTAGGCGACGACGACTCCCGGCTCGACGGCCAGCACGTTGCAGCCGTCGTCCCACTGCTCCCGGGCGGCGGCGTGCACGTCCTGGGTGGCGGTCAGCACCCGGATCTCGTCGAGTCCGAGCGCGGCGGCGACCGCGCGGTGCATGTGCTCCGGCGGGTGGTCGGTGACCTTGAGTTCCTTGTCGCCGACGCCCGGTTCGATGGTGTAGGAGCGGAGCATGCCGAGCCCCGCGTACTGGGTGAAGGTGTCGCCGTCGACCATCGTCATCACGGTGTCGAGGTGCATGAAGGCCCGCCGCTTGGGCATGTCGAGGGCCACGATGGTGGTCGCCGAGCCCGCGTCGAACAGCTTGTGCGCGAGCATCTCGACGGCCTGCGGGGTGGTCCGCTCACTCATGCCGATGAGTACCGCACCGTTGCCGATGACGAGGACGTCGCCGCCCTCGATGGTCGACGGAAAGTCGGCCTGCCCCTGGGACCAGACCCGGAAGGTCTCCTCGCGGAACAGCGGGTGGTGCCGGTAGATCGCCTCGAAGTGCACGGTCTCGCGCTGCCGGGCCGGCCAGCGCATCGCGTTGATGGAGACGCCGTCGTAGATCCAGGCGGAGGTGTCGCGGGTGAAGAGGTGGTTGGGCAGCGGGTCGAGCAGGAAGTCGTCGAGGTCCATGACATGGAAGCGCACCGACGTCGGTTCCTCGTAGGCGTCCAGGAACTCCCGCTTGGTCATGCCGCCGACCAGCGCCTCGGCCAGCTCCCGGGCGGGCAGGGTCTCGAAGGCGGCCCGGAGGTGGTCGGTGGCGAGTACGCCGTACTCCTTCTCGTCGAAGACCCGGTCCAGGACGAGCGCTCGGGCCGCCGGGATCCCCAGGGTCTCGGTGAGCAGATCGCCGAAGAGATGCACGGCGACCCCGCGGTCGCGCAGCACGTCGGCGAACCCGTCGTGCTCGGCGCGCGCCCGGCGCACCCACAGCACGTCGTCGAAGAGCAGGGCGTCTTTGTTGTCGGGGGTGAGCCTTTTGAGCTCAAGATCCGGCCGGTGAAGGATGACGCGGCGCAGCCGCCCGGCCTCGGAGTCGACATGGAATCCCATGCCCTCATCTTGACCATCGGCGGGTCTGTTGACCCGTCGATCAGGTGTTTCCCCGGTCACTTGTTTTCGTCCTCTTGACGATAATCAACCCTCTGCTTTATCGTCGACAAGACGAGAACGAGGGGATCCGATGGCTGACATCACCCGGCGCCTGGGCTGGCGCCACCTGCGCGGCGCACCGACCGCGCACATCCGCCACCACCGCGGCGGCAGACTGCTGCACGACGGTCCCGGCCTGAGTTTCTGGTTCCGGGCACTGACCGCCGCACTGTCGGAGGTGCCGGTCGACGACCGGGAACTGGCGATGACGTTCCACGCCCGCACCTCCGACTTCCAGGACGTGGCGGTGCAGGCGACCGTCACCTATCGGATCAGCGACCCCGGCGTCGCCGCCGCCCGCCTCGACTTCTCCGTCGACCCCGACACCGGCGTGTGGCGGGGCACACCGCTGGAGCAGCTCGGCACCCTGCTCACCGAGACGGCCCAGCAGCACGCGCTGGACGTCCTGGCGCGTACGCCCCTGGCGGCGGCGCTGGTCGACGGCGTGACCGCGGTGCGCGAGCGGATCGCGGCCGGACTGGACGCCGAGCCGCGGCTGCCCGCGACCGGCATCGAGGTGGTGGCCGTACGCGTGATGGCGCTGCGGCCCGAGCCGGAGGTCGAGCGCGCGCTGCGCACCCCCGCCCGCGAGCAGATCCAGCAGGAGGCCGACCGGGCGACGTACGAACGGCGGGCCGTGGCGGTGGAGCGGGAGCGGGCCATCGCCGAGAACGAGCTGGACAGTCAGATCGAACTCGCCCGCCGCGAGGAGCAGTTGGTCGACCAGCGCGGCACCAACGCCCGCCGCGAGGCCGAGGAGCACGCGGCGGCGGACGCGGTACGCGCCGAGGCGGAGGCCGCCCGTGCCGTACGGCTGTCCCGGGCGGAGGCCGCGGGGGCGCGGGAGGTCGGCGCGGCCCGGGCGGAGGCGCAGGCCGCGTGGCTGCGGGTGCACGCCGAGGTGGACACGGCGACCCTGCACGCGCTCACCGGGACCCGGATCGCGGAGAACCTGCCGCGCATCGAGAGCCTGACGGTGTCGCCGGACGTGCTGACGGGGCTGCTGGCCAAGCTGGGCGCGCAGGAGCGGGCGTGAGCCTGGCGCCGCGGGTCGTGGTCGTCCATCGCACCACGGAGTACGAGGAGTTGGTGGCCCGGCACGGCACACACGGACAGGCCGCGTTCTTCCTGTCCTGTCGCGGCCGGGACATCGCCGAACTCGCCGAACGCCACCACCGGACCCGGCAGGCCCTGGCCGAGGTGGGCTCCGCGGTGCCCCTGACCTGGCGTCAGGCCCGGGTGGAGCGGGGCGACCTGGACCGCTTCCTGTTCGCGCCCGAGGACGTGGTGGTCGTGGTCGGCCAGGACGGGCTGGTGGCCAACGTGGCCAAGTACCTCGCCGGGCAACCGGTGTTGGGCATCGACAGCGATCCCGGCCGCAACCCCGGCGTGCTGGTCCGGCATCGCCCACGGGACGCGGCGGCACTGCTGCCGGCCGTCCTCGGCCGGTCCGTCGGCGTCGAGGAACGCACCATGGTCGAGGCCGTCGCCGACGACACCCAGCGGGTCGTCGCGCTCAACGAGATCTGTCTGGGAGCCGTCGGACATCAGACGGCCCGCTACCGCCTGGGTCTGGAGGGCGACGGGGGTGTCGTCGAGGCCCAGGCGTCGTCCGGGGTGCTGGTCGGCACCGGCACCGGGGCGACCGGATGGATCCGGTCGGTGTGGCAGGAGCGCGGCGCCCGCGGGCGCCTGCCCTCCCCCACCGAGTCGCGCCTCCTCTGGTTCGTCCGCGAGGCCTGGCCGTCCCCGGCCACCGGCACGTCCCTGGTCTCCGGTGAACTCACGGGCCCGGCCCGTCTCCACCTCACCGTCGAGTCGGAACGGCTGATCGCGTTCGGGGACGGTATGGAGGCGGACGCGGTGGAGTTGACCTGGGGGCAGTCGCTGCGGGTGGGGGTGTGCGGGCAGCGGTTGCGGCTGGTGGGGTGAACTCCCCGCGGGGTGAGGTCAGTTGCTGGGCTGGGGTTGGAGGAGTTCCGGGCGGGCCAGCATGCGGCGGGCCGTGCGGCCGGGGTCGAGGGCGGCGCGGGCGACGATCCAGCCGGCCAGGGTGTGCGGTTCGGCGGGGTCGGCGGCCAGCGCGTCGGCGTAACGGGCCAGCGCGGCGGCCGGGTCGCCCGCGGCGAGGTGTTCGTCGGCGGTGAGCGGGGCGGTGGGGCGGGTCGCGAAGGCGTGGGTGCGCGGGTCCGGCCAGGAGGTGCGGTCGGTGCGGAAGCAGGGGGCGCCCGCGGGGTGCGCCGGGTCGTCCACGGGGGCCACGTTGCGCAGCCGCCACTCGGTGCGGTGCAGGGCGGCGGCCGTGCGGGCCCGGGCGAGGGCGGACGCGGGGACGGGCTCGCGGAGCCAGTCGTCCAGGGTGCGGGCCAGCCCCGACACCAGGGCCCGGCCCTGGACGGTCAGCCGGTCCTCCGCCAGCAGGGTGCGCACGACGAGCCGGCTCTGCAGCCGCCGCAACGCGAAGTGGTACCCGGCCTCCTCCTCGACGGCCGCCCGCTCGACGGCTGTCTCCTCGACCGCCTCCACCCCTGCGGCCGCCCGGTCGACCCGCGTAGCGCTACGCCCGTCCCCGGCGCCGCCCCCGATATCCGGCCGGCCGTCTCCCGTCCCGGCCCTGCCGTCCCGCGCGGCCGTCATGCGGTCCCGCCAGTAGCCCGCGACGCCGGTGAAGGCGTACGCGCCGTGCAGGAGGCCGGTGAGGTGGCGGGGGTCGGGGCGCCAGGGGGCGTAGTAGCGCTCCTGCCGGTCGTCGTCGAGGAGCGGGAAGAGGTGCAGGAGGGCGGCCAGTTTGCTGTGCTGGAACTCGTGGACCAAGGTCTCGGCCAGGGCGGTCCCGGTGGAGGGGCGGGCGATGACCATCGCGCCGAAGGAGTCCCCGCTGGACGCGGAGACCTGGACGGTCGGCGGGGCGGGCGGGACCGTACTCGTACGGCCCCAGGGCACGATCGCCCGGATCCAGGCCGGGTCGAGCCGCCCGGGGCCGGTCCCGCCCGGCACCGCGAGCACGGCCACGGCCTCGTCGAACACCCGCTGCCACGCCATCGCCTCGGCGGCGTCGAGCCGGGCGGGCGGCAGGGGGTCGTCCAGGTCGCGATAGGGGTCGAGGTCGTCGAGGGGGATGGCCACCGGGCCCGCGGACGTCCGGTGGGTGAGGGCGCGCAGCGGCAGCCAGGTGGACTCCGGGACCGCCGAGGGGGCCTCGCCGCGATCACCCGGCGCCGGCCCGTCAGCGTCCACGGACACCGTCCCGGGCCGAACCGTCACGGACGCCGTGCCCCCGTCCCGCCCCGGTCCCGCGAGCGTCAGCTCTCCCCCGCCGGTGCGGGCCCGGCCGACCGTCAACCCGCCTTCCGCGTCCGGGAGTCGGGCCAGTCCCAGGCCGGGCAGGGGCAGTGCTCCGTCCAGCAGAGGGACGCGCAGGTCGGCGCTCGTACCCGCGTGCAGGGATGCCGCGACCGCCAGGGCGCACAGCCGGCCCGCCTCGGCCCACAGCGGGGGCCCGGAGGCGGTGCCGTGGGCCCGGCGCAGCACATGGGCGAGCCAGCCGCCGGTCGTGGGGGCGAGGAGCAGCCGGTCGACCGGGCCGGGGGCGGACGCGGCCGCCTCCCGCAGGACCCGCCAGGCCTCGGCGGCCGGGGCCAGCGGGGTGGGCAGGGTGTCGAGGCGGTCGAGCAGGGTGCGCAGGAGCAGTAACCGGCGGGCCCGTTCGCCGCGTTCGAGGAAGGCGACGGCCGCCGCCGAGCCGCCGCCCGCGGCCAGTTCCGCGAACAGCCGCTCGGGCATGCGGAACGGGGCGGGGCGCTGCTCACTGCTCATGGGCGGGGACCTCCGGTCGCGGGTGCGGGCATGCGGGTGCCCCGACGGGCGCACGGTGCCTCGTCAGGGTGTGGCCGTCGGGCGGGCTGCCTATTCGGCCCGGGCGCCCCCGTTTCCTCCCTCACCTCCGGCCCGCATGCTGCTGCGGGCGCGCAGAACCTCCTGGAGCAGGCGGGCGTTCGGGTGGAGCGGAGTGAGACCGTCCACGGCGGACAAGGGCAGCGCCGCGAGGTCCGCGAGATCCGACTCCCAGACGTCGGCATGCCGGGTGGCGGCCGACGCACCGGCGGTGGCCGCGGGGTGGTGCAGTGCGGGCGGCTGGTCCAAGATGCTCCCCCTTCTCGCACGGTGGCACGCGATGCCCCGTGCCCGTGTCCCTTTCCATCATGGCCATTCCTGCCCGGGTCGAAAACCGTACGATCACGCCACTCGATCATTTCCGATCGTGTCGGCGGCCCGTCGAGGCCTCGAACTCACGCAGCGCGGCGTCGAGTTCCGCTCCCCGTTCGGGGTCGTCGTCGAGCGACAGGACGGCGTGGAACAGCTCCCCGAGGGCTTCCGGGTGGTGGCGGGCGAGCCCGCTGAGTATGCCGGTGGCATCCGTGCGGGCCTTGCTGTGACGGGGCAGCGTCCCGGTGACACGGGGGTTCAACGCGGCGACCACGGTCTGCCGTTCGGTGGGGTCGTGCATCAACGGGTAGGCCAGCAGCGCCTCCACGGCCCGCAGCAGCGGGGAGACCGGGCGCGGCCGGGGTGCCTGGCCTGCCACGGGAACGATCTCGGTGCGTTCCGGGCTCTGCAGCCGGATCTCGGGATACTGCAGAGTACGGCCCGCTTCCCTGAGGGCCGCGATACGCGTTCGTACGGCCGGAAACAGTTCCTCCGGATCGGGCGGGGCGGGCAGCACGGCCGCGCGGTCGGCCAGCAGGGCGAGCAGTACTTCGGAGAAGAGGCCCGTGGCGCGCACGGGATCGTTGGCCGCGGCCCGGCCGCGCCCGGCGGCCCGCAGCAGGGTCTGCCGATGGGCGAGGTCGGGCCGCCCGACGGGCAGCGCGTCGGGCGGCAGGGCCTCCCGGAACCCCAGACTCTCCTCGAAGGTCTCGCAGGCGTCCACGATCCACAGCTGCTCGCCGAAGCCGGGCACGGCGTCGCCGGCGTACCGGGCGAGCGCGGAGTCCAGGTCGATGCCCAGCTTGTCGGCGGTGCTCGCGTCCGAGCAGAACAGCCGCAGCCGGCCCGACCGGTCGAGGACGCCGTGCCCGCCCCACCACACCCACAGCACGTCCCCCTGGGCCAGGGGCAGTTCACGGACCAGGGTGCGGCGCAGGGTGGCGTGGTCGGCGGGGGCGTACGGAAGGTCGGGGACGTACGGCGGCAAGGGGGCGAGGTGGAGGCGGAGTTGGGACTCCGGGACCCCGGCGTCGCGCAGCAGCCGGTGGAAGGCGACGGCGTCCCGGGCGGGCCCCGCCAGGTCCCAGTCGGCTCCGGCGTCGTACCGCTCCACCCCGACGACGAGGGCGTGCACCCGGGCCGGATCCACACGCGGTCCGGGCCCCGTCACGGCAGGCGGTCCAC
This sequence comes from Streptomyces sp. NPDC032822, assembly GCF_055578825.1. Taxonomy (NCBI): domain Bacteria; kingdom Bacillati; phylum Actinomycetota; class Actinomycetes; order Kitasatosporales; family Streptomycetaceae; genus Streptomyces; species Streptomyces sp. NPDC032822. Next base: position 526,874 of record NZ_JBVIOL010000005.1, read on the forward strand.
GATGTGCCGGTACACCGCCGGGTTGGTCCAGTAGGCGCTGTGGGCGGCCGGGAACGGCTGGCGGCTGTCGACGCGGACATCGGTGACACGGCCCGGGAACAGGCCGCCGCCGAGGTAGGAGAGCAGGTCACGGGGGTCGTACAGGTTCAGCCAGTCCGGCATGTGCGGCGGCAGCGGGTCGGGGTGTTCGAGGGTGGGCAGGGCGCCGGACTCGTACAGGAAGGGTCCTTGGGAGCCGGCCGTGACCAGCAGGCGGACCTGGGGCAGCGGGGCGGCGATCAGGGTGTCCAGGGCGATGATCCCGCCGAGACTGTGGCAGACCAGCACGACCGGCGGCTCCAGGCCCGCGACGAGCCCGCGCAGGTCCGCGCGGACGGCCTCGCCGCGGCTCAGGTAGCGCAGGACGTCCCCGGCGGCGGGGTGGGCGGCCTCGGTGAGGACCCGTCGGCGGCGTACGACGGCGCGGGACGCGGCGGATCCGGCGGTCCGCAGCAGCAGGGAGCGCAGTCCGCGCTCCGTGCCCCGGGGCGGTGCGCCCAGCGCTTCGGCGAGTCGGTCGACGACGGTGTCCCGGGTGTCGCCGACCGGGACGAGGGGCGCGTCGGCGTCCAGGGCGTCGGCGACGACCCGGGCGGCCAGGCTGCGGGCGGCGAGGACCGAGAGGTCGTCGGCGTCGAGGGCGGCCGCCGCGGGGCCGAGCAGCGGAAGGGCGGCGAGGTCGGTGGCGGCGCGGGCCAGCCCGGGACCCAGCTCGGCGGCGGGTGCGTCCCCTTGGGCGGCGAGTGCGGCCAGCCGCGTCCGGGCCCGCTGCTCCGGCGGCACGAAGCCGGGCGGGCGCTCCACGACCGGCCGGACGCCGCCCGCGGCGACGGCGAGTTCGGCGAACGGGTTGGAGTAGAGCACCGCCCAGGCGGCGGTGTCGTCGTCGAGGACGCCCGGCGTCTCGACGAGACCGGCTCCGAGGCCGCGGGTGGTGCCTCCCGGCGCTGCCGGAAGGCTGACTCCGCCCGCGGCGAGCGTGGCACCGTAGGTACCGCCCCAGTAGTACGGCACGACACGCAGTCCGCCGCGCAGGGCGGTCAGCCCGGCCGCCACGCGCCCCGCGAGCTTCGAGAAGCCGGGTTCGCGCACCCCTGTGCCGTGGATGAAGACGACCGCCGTCATGTGCCCCCCGTGACACCCGTGCAGCGTTGTGTACGACTCCGTTACGCCGTCAAGTTATCAGTACCATAAGGAGCATTGGGGTCGAGCACACATGCGAAGACCCCCTGCGGCCGGACCCCGGCCCCGACAACTGGACACCAGGGAGACGCCGTGAGCCCTGACACGATGATCATGCACTTCGTGGGGGCCTCGGCCCTGATCCTGGTGGCCGCCCACGCGGCCGGCTGGCTGGCACGGAAGCTGAAGCAGCCCTATATCGTCGGCCAGTTGACGGCGGGCATAGCGCTCGGCCCCTCGCTGCTCGGCAGCCTCGCACCGGGCGCCTACGACGCGCTGTTCCCTGACGCCATCGGCCCGGCGCTCACCGGCTTCGCGCAGTTCGCCCTCGTGGTGTTCCTGTTCGCGGTGGGCTACGAACTCGACCTGAAGGTCCTGGGCGCACGGGCGCGCACGGCGGCGACCATCGCGCTGGCGGCCTTCGTGGTACCGATGGCGGTGGGCAGCGGCTGCGCGCTGCTGTTCCAGGCACAGTTACAGGACCTGGGCATGCCCCGGCACCTCTCCCCCGCCATGGTGGTGTTCGCCGGGGTCGCCCTGTCGATCACCGCGGTGCCGGTGCTGACCGCCATAGTGCGGGAGAACGGCCTGGCCCGTACGGTGCCCGGCGTGGTGGCCGTGACCGCGGCCGGGCTGCTCGACGTGATCGGGTGGACCGTCCTGGCCGGGACGATGATGGACGGCGACAGCGGCGACCACGCCCTGGGCTGGCCCTGGCGGGTACTGATCGCGGTCGGCTTCACCGCGCTGATGCTGGTGGCGGCCCGGCCGCTGCTGCGCCGGCTGCTGTGGGGGCCGCGGACCCGGATGGAACCCTCGCTGCGGCTCGCGCTGCTGATCGGCTTCGCCCTCGGGTCGGCCTGGGTCACCCACTCCATCGGACTGCACGTCATCTTCGGCGCGCTGCTCGCCGGGGTCGTGGTGCCCCGGGAGGAGGGCGGCACGCTCGATCCGGAGCTGGTGCGGCCGTTGCACGACGTCGGCTCACTGCTGCTGCCCTTCTTCTTCGTCGTCTCCGGGCAGGCCGTCGCGCTGAACAACATGAACGCCACGGGATGGGTCGTCCTGCTGGTGGTGACAGTGCTGGCGGTCGTCACGAAGATCGGCAGCGGAACGGTGGCGGCGCGGCTGGGCGGGCTGGACCGGGACGACGCGCGGACCGTGGGGGTCCTGCTCAGCGCCCGCGGCCTCACCGAGCTCATCGCCCTCAACGCGGGCCTCCAGGCAGGCCTGTTGAGCCAGCCGCTCTACACGGTCCTGGTCTTCATGGCCCTGGCCACGACCCTCCTGACCCAACCCCTGCTCCTCCTGGTCCGCCGCCTGTCCCTCCCTGGCCACCGGCTCCAGGACGGGGCACCGATGATCCCCCGCCCCCAGGACGACCCGGCGACCACACGAGTGGCAGACCTCGGCTGACGGCACGGGGCCCGGGCCTGGGCCTCTCCGGCCGGTCGGTCCGAGCCGGATCGGGGGCATCGTGGCGGATCGGTGTGCCGAGCCCGCGTCTCCGGCCTGACCTCGGGCGGGCTGAGTCCGGGGCGCGCCTTGGCAGGATCGGCCCTCGCAGCACGGTGACGGGCCGGGCACACGGCATGGCGGACCCTCCCGGATGCCGGGAGAAGTCCTACCCTTCTGGTTCCCGCCGGGGCCCCGCCGGGCGACGGCCGTATCGCCCGACGACGCGCTCGACCGTGGTTCTCCCCCGCCCGGCAGGATGCGCGCACCGCGCGCACTCCACCCGGCGAGCCCCGACCGCCCCGCGGATTCCACCGCCCGAGCGCCGCCGGCTACAGCGGCATCGGTGCCATGTCGCACTCGATGCGGCGGCGCTGGCGGGCGGCCAGCAGCCAGGGGTGGTCGTTGCGCAGGACGCGGCCGAAGCCGTCCACGGCCTTGCGCTGGAGTTCGTCCGCCTCCGGGCCACGGCCCAGGCCCCGCAGGTCCAGCGCGAGGTTGGCCGTGCAGGACAGGGTGAGCGGGTGGTCCTCGCCCGCCACCTCGGCGAGCAGGGGGAGGTTGGCCGCGTCGATCTCGTGCGCCCGCTCGAAGTCGAGGCGCGCGTAGGCCGTGTTGGCCTGGCCGATGGCGACGGTCAGGGTGATGACATGGTGCTCGCCCACCGTCTCGGCGAGCCGCTCGGCCGCGGCGTCCTCCTGCTCCTGTGCGGTGTCGAGGGAGCCGAGCGCCCGCAGGGTGGCGGCCAGGTTGGCCCGGGCCAGCAGCGTGTACGCGTGGTCCTCGCCGAGGCGCTGCTCGTAGCGCCGCAGGGTCACGTCGGCGAGCTGACGGGAACTGTCGAGGTCTCCGGAGAGCCGCTGGTCGACGGCCAGGTTGGTCGCGGTGGACAGCGAGTCGAAGTGGTCGGGCCCGTAGCGGGCGACGAAGCGCCGCAGGGTCTCCTCGGCGAGCTTGGCGGCCTCGGCGAGCGCCCCGTCACGGCGCCGGCACACCGCGAGGTTGCGGGCGATGCGCAGGGTGAGGGGGTGTTCCTCGCCGAACGCGGTGCGCGCCCGCCGGTGGACGTCCTCCTGGAAGTCGCGGGCGGCGGGGTATTCGCCGCTCTCCCGCATGTCGATGGAGAGGCCGTTGAGGGTGTTGAGGGTGAAGAAGCTGGCCGGGCCGAACAGGAGGTCGCGCAGCCGGGCGTTCTCCTGGTCCAGCGGCAGAGCTTCCTTGAACTGGCCGCACAGCCGCAGGTCGACGCTCCAGCTGTGGGTGGCCCGCAGCGTGGCGGGGTCGTCGGTGCCGAACAGGGACCGGGCCAGGTCGGTGGCCTCCTTGCCGAGGTCCCGCGCTTCCTGGAACCGGCCCTGGTAGCGGCAGGCGTCGGCCATCTCGCACAGGGAGTCGATCAGCTCCTCCGGCTCGACCTCCATCCGGCGGGAGACCTCCAGGGCCTTCTCCGCGAGCGGGATCGACTCGGGGACCTGCCCGATCTGGCGCAACAGGAAGGAGAAGCTCTTGCTCATCCGGACGACGTGGACGTTCTCCTCGCCGGAGGCGGCGATCCAGGCGCTCCAGGCCTGTCGGCCGAGGTCGGCGGCGCCTTCGTGGTCGCCCCAGTAGTAGAGGAACCACACGGTGTCGTAGACCAGTTCGCGCACCCAGGTGTCGGTGCTGGTGACGGCCTGGGAGGTGAGTACGTGCGGCAGCAGCGCCTGGTAGGCGCGCCATTCCAGGGAGGAGCCGTAGGCGCCGGGCTTGGCGGCGGACAGCAGTTGGTGGGCGGCGTCCCGCATCCGCTGCCGCTCGTCCTGGCTCAGTTTGGCCAGGAGCACGGTCTGCAGCAGGCGGTGCATCTGGAGGGTGTCCGCGCGCGGGTCGACCTTGATCAGCGAGAACTGGCTGAGGTCGCGCACCGCACGGTTCAGCCGGATCGACTCCCGCAGCAGGGGGTCCATCTCGGGGGTGATGCTGATGCCGCGGCTGCCGCGCAGCATGGCCCGCGGGATGGGCTCGGGCGCCATGCTGGCGCAGATGTCGAGGAGCTGCCGGGCGCCGGGGTTGTTCTGCTGGATCCGCTCCAGCGAGATGTCCCAGGCGGCGGCGACGGAGACCGGGTAGTCGGGGGCCGGGTCGAGTTCGAGGATCTCGGGGCTGCGCTCGGCGAGCAGGTCGAGGTACTCGTCGACGAGCATGCCGGTGACCGCGCGCCAGGCGCCCGCCTGTTCGACGGCGAGCGGCAGGTCGCCGAGGGCCTCGGCGAGCCGGTCGGCGTCCTCGGCGCTCAGGTCGGGCGAGCGCTTCTGGAGGAGTTCGATGGACTCCTCGCGCTCGAACACGTTCACCGGCAGCGGGGTCGCGACACGTTCCCAGGCCCGGTTCCGGGAGGTGACGATGACCTTGCCGGGCCCGTTGGTGGGGAAGTAGTTGCGCACCGCCTCGACGTCTTCCGCGTTGTCGAAGACGAGCAGCCAGTTGTCGTACGGCGATCCGGCGCGCAGTGCCTCCAGTACGGCGGGCACCGCGGTGTTGGCGGCGGGGGCGCCGAGGCTGTCCTGGCCGGTCGGGGCGACGCCCAGCTGGGCGGCCAGACTGGCGAGGGCGGCCAGGATGAGGCTCTCGCGCTCGGCGGGGATCCAGCAGATCACCTTGTAGTCGTGCTGGTGGGTGTAGATGTACTCCAGCGCGAGCTGGGACTTGCCGACGCCGCCGAGGCCGTGCAGTGCGTGCGGCAGCACGGCCGCGGTGTCCTGGGCGCCGAGCTGCTCCTCCACGGACCTCAGCAGCGTCTGGCGGCCGACGAACGACGTGTTCCTGAGGGGAACGTTCACCAGAAGAGCCGGTGTTGCGGTCGTGGTGCTCTGCATGAGCTGCTCAGCCTCCGGGGCTACGTGTGGGTCGGTTACCGGGCTCTGCACGGGCTCTCCAGGTCCGTCGGGGACGTTAGCTGGATCCCTGCCTTCTCCGCCGCCCGCTGACCCCCCGCCGCCCGCGTGGTTCACCTCAGGGAGTGAGCGGTCCGGCAAACGGGCAGGCACCCGTTCGGCCGCACCGGCCCCGATCCTGGCGAGGTTGGGTTCGATGCGCTTGGCGCGTTCGGAGTACGGTCCCGACAGCGCGCGCATCACGGCCAGTTCGCTGCGCACCCAGCCGTGTTCGGCGGGGTCGGGCAGGGTGGTGCCGACCGGGTCGCGCAGGGCGGCGCGCAGCGCGAGGCCCCGGGCGCCGGCGGCGGGCAGTTCGCCCACCACGCTGACGGTGCGGGCGAGTTGGCTGCGGGTGGTGGTGGCGAGCAGTGCCTCGCGCACCCCGTCGGCGAACTCGGGACGGCCCTCGCCGCCGCTGTCCCAGTCGATCAGCCCGCCCATCAGGATCTCGGCGAGGTGGTCGGGGCCGGTCTCCGGCATGGTGCGCCGGCGCAGCTGTTCCACGAGGTCGAACTCGAAGGGGATCGCGGCGAGTTGGGTGGCGAGCCGTCGGGCGGCGGGGGTGGCGAGGGTGAAGAACCGGCGGACGGCGGCGGTGGCGGCGCGCGGGAAGCGCGGGGCGCGCAGTCCGGGCGCGGGGGCGCCCTTGCGGAGGGTGCCGGCCAGGACGACGGGCAGGGCGCGGCGTACTCCGCGTTCCCCGGTCACGAGGTCGGCCCAGGCGGCGACGGAGCCGGCCTTCAGGGAGAGCACGGGCACCGGTACCGAGCTGTCGCCCGCGGCGGGCAGCGGGCGCAGCGGGTCGGGGCCGCCGGGCGGCGCCCAGTGGGCGAGGCCGTCGTTGGCGGCGCCGAAACCGCCGGCCTCCAGGACCGCCTGGTAGGGGTACAGGGAGGAACGGTGGCGCAGGTGGGGCGGCAGCAGGTGGACGAGGGCGGTGGGCCCGGCGTGGGCGAGCCGGCCGAGCAGGTCGTCGGCGGCGGGTCCGGCCCAGCCGTGGGCGAGGCCGTCGGTGACGACGAGGAAGATGCGACCGCCGCGTCCGTCGAGGAGTTCGGCGGGGTCGGCGGCGGTCCTGCCGGTGCCCCAGCTCAGGGTGGCGGCACCGGTGCGCGGCACGTTGACCCGGACCGTGCGCACTCCGCGGAAGGCGCCGCTGTGTTCGGCGGCGCGGGCGAGGTGGCCGGCGGCCTCCTCCCAGATCCGCATGGTGGGCGCGTCGTCGGTGAGGAGGACGAGGTCGAAGGCGGAGGTGCGGGCGGGCCGCAGGAAGGGCAGCCACATGCCGTCGGCCAGGCCCTGTTCGGCGGTGGTCTCCTCGTCGAGTTCCAGGGTGTCCCGGGAGGGGATGCGCCGGGCGAGCCGGTGCAGGGCGCGGGCGAGCAGCGCGGTGGCCCGGCCCGGCCCCTGCTGCGGGCGGTCGTCGGGCAGCAGCGGCCGTCCCACGTGCAGGGCGAAGGGGCCCTCGGGGTCGGGTAACAGCCGGGCGGGCACGGAGAGTTCGCCCGCGTCCGGGTCGTGCGGGCCGGGCCGGTGCGCGGGGTCTCCGGGCGGCGGGCCCGGGGTGCCCGCGGGCGACCGCCACGGTGGCCGTACGGCGTCGGGGACGGGCGGCGTCGCGGGGCTCGCCTCGTCGGTCCCGGACGTCTCGGGGGGTCCCGCGCCGTCGGGTTCCGCGTCCGTGCGGGCGGGGCGCGGGGCGCTCGTGCCGGCGTCCGGTGGTGTCTCCTCGTCGGCCGGGCGGTCGTGGTGGGACCAGTGGGCGGCGAGCCAGACGGCGTCGGCGACCTCCTGCCAGCGCGGTGCGGCCTGTTCCTCGGTGTACGGCGGGTGGGCCGCTGCGCCCTGGTCCGGGGCGGCGGGGAACGTCGCTCCGTGCTCTCGCGGGTACTCGACGTACTCGGAGAACGCCGAAGGGGGCGACGACCCCGATACGGGACCTCCGTCGCCGAGCCCGGACGCGCGCTCCCTGGGAAAGCCGGTCATTCAGCGGCCCTTCGCGAGGTCGCGGAGCAGCATTTCCACGAGCTTACGCCCGTCACCATCCGCCTGGAAACCACCCGCGGTAGTCATCTGGACAGCGTTGAGTAGTTGGTCCAGGGAGTGGGTGCCGCCGGCCTGGACCCGCTGAACGAACAGGTCGACGAGGTCTTCGGTGCCCTGCGGGCGGGTTCCGAGGTGTCCTTCGACCATGGCCAGGAGTTGCTCCCGGGTCGGGGTGCGCATCTCCAGCGGCAGACAGCGGCGCCGGAAGGCGGCGGGGAACTCGCGTTCCCCGTTGCTGGTGATCACCACCACCGGGAACTCCCGGGCCTCGACGCGTCCGCCGCGCACCAGGGCGTGGCCCCCGGGGTCGCTGGTGTGCACGCGCGCGGTGTCCGCGGCGTCTCGGACCAGCTCCGGGACGTCATAGCTTCCGTTCTCCAGGACGTGCAACAGGTCGTTCGGCAGGTCGATGTCGCTCTTGTCGAGCTCGTCGACGAGAAGCACCCGGGGACGATCGTAGGGCAGCAGTGCGGTGCCGAGGGGACCCAGGGTGATGAAGTCGCCTAGGAACGGCGGGAGTTGACGATCTCTTGACGTGGGACCGAAGTTGACGTCCTCGGCGGGCGCTTCACCGTCCGCCTCCGCGTCCCGCAGTCCGGCCTGCCAGGCGGCGATGGCCTGGGCGCGGCCCATGGCGTCGTGGACGTACAGGCCGTCGCGCAGGGTGGCGCGGCTGACGATGTTCCACTCCAGGACCCGGCCCAGGCCCAGTTCGCGGGCTATCAGGTAGGCGAGGGTGGACTTGCCGACGCCGGGCGGGCCAGTGATGAGCAGGGGGCGGCGCAGCAGCAGGGCGGCGTTGACGGTGTCGATCTCGTCCGGGCCGAGCTGCGGGGTGATGTCGCCGGGGCCGAGGCGGCGCAGGGCGGCCTCGGGGTCGTCCGGCGGGGTGGGCTGGAGGGGTTCGCCGCGGAACCGGCGCCAGGGCGGCGGCTCGGGGAGCCGGGGCGGGGTGGCCGGGGCGTGGCCCGTGGCGTGGAAGACGCGCCAGCCGTCGGGGGACGTCCGCTCGTGGGCGCTCATGCCGGTGCCTCCTCGCCGGCGAGATCGCCGGGGTCGATGTCAACGAGCCGGGTGGGGTCGTCCCAGAAGAAGCCGATGTGGCGGCCGAGGAGCCGGCTGGGTCCCTGGGCGTGCGTCTCGGCCTTCTGCCGCAGTCGGTGGATGGCCGTGGGAATCTGCGCGGGCGTCGGTACGGCGGCGAACACGGCGGTCACCACCTCCCGGCGTTCCTCGTCGAAAACCCCTCGGCGGTCCCAGACCGCGAGTCCGATCCCTTCCGCGATGGCGGCCTTGAGCGCCTCCAGAGCAAGGCGGTCGGCCGGGGCGTCCAGCACCACGGCCGTATGTCTGTTCTCCCCAGCCAGTACCGCCTGCCATGCGTCGAGGCGCCCACCATCGGGTTCACTCCAGCCGTGCACCGTGACCCCGTGCTCCCGCAGGGTGCGCCAGCGCTCCCGCCACTGCTCCCGGACCAGGGCGTCCGCGCTGCGCATGCGCTCCAGGCTCCGCAGGTGCACCCCGTACTTCAGTCCGAGGGGCAGTGGCCGCCCGTCGCCGATCCGGTGCGTCAACCCGGCCACATCGTGGTTGAGGAGGTCGTACGGCAGGACGAACTCGATGTACGGCGGCGGCTGCACGCGTCCGCCCGGGTCGGGCTCGCGCGGTGCCGCCCAGAGCCGGGAGCCCTGCTCGAGCGCCTGCTCGACGGCGGTGCCGAGGCCGTCGAGGGTGGTGACGGCGGGTTCGCCGGGCTGGGGGTTCCAGTGGCCGGGAACGGTGTTGAGCCAGCGGCGTACGACGATCTCGCCGGTGCCGTCCCGGGCCGGTTCGACGGCGACGATGAGGCAGCGCGGGATGTCGGGGTCGCTCACCACACGGGCGCGCGCCGCCCTGCGCCCTTCCAGTTCCTTGGCCAGGCCGGCCCGCCCCGCCCAGTCGTCGGCCCAGCCGGACAGGGCGGTGCGATGGCCGGGGGCGAGCGCGAGGCGGGCCGCCCGGTCCAGGAGGAGGACGGCGGGCGGCAGGCCGTCGGGCTGGGTGTTCCACTCCAGGACGTGGGTGAGGAGCTGTTCGGGCAGCAGTCCGGTGGGCAGGTCGAGGCCGCCCAGCTCGCCGACCAGGTCGTCGCGCAGCCGGCTCGCGGAGATCTCGCCCTTGGCGAGGACGGCTCGGGCGCTGCTCTCGTCGTCGCGGCTGAGGGGGCCGAGCGGCGTCTCGACGGCGGCGGCCGGGAAGGGGTCGATCAGCCGGTCGAGTTCGTCGCCCGCCGGGTTTCCTTCGAGGAGACGGACCACCCCGACCAGTACGCGTTCCCCGCCCGCCACGTTCAGTGCGACGCGCACCAGCGCCACCACGTCCTCGCGCTGTCGGACACCGCGTACGTCGACGGGCCGGCCGAGGTGCTGTCCGAGGAGGGTGGCGAACTGGCGGCGGCTTTCGGAGTCCTCCGTGCAGCTCAGTTCGCACAGGCCGTCGGTCAGGTCCTGGAGGAGCTGGAGTCCGTGCGGGCGCACGGCACCGCTCCCGGGCCCGTCCCACCCCGCGCCTGTCTCCACCGACTGTCCCCCATGAAGCCGGTATGCCTGCCTGACCGACCTGCGAAGTTAGCACGGCAACTGACGGTTCACCAGGGACAAGTGGTGTCGTGGGGCGCGAAGTCCGGCCGAGCGCCCAGGAGCTGGACGACTCGGCCGGAAATCGATCCTCACGGGTGCCGGGGCCGGCTACAGCCTCGGGTCCACCGGCTCCGACTCCAGGGCCAGCACCCCGAAAACGGCCTCGTGGACCCGCCACAGCGGCTCGCCCTCGGCCAGCCGGTCGAGGGCCTCCAGGCCGAGCGCGTACTCGCGGATCGCGAGCGACCGCTTGTGGTTGAGGAACCGGCCGCGGAGCCGGGCGAGGTTGTCCGGGCGGGTGTACTCCGGGCCGTAGATGATCCGCAGGTACTCACGGCCGCGGCACTTGACGCCGGGCTGCACCAGGCGCCCCTCCGCGCCGCGGACGAGCGCGCCGACCGGCTTGACGACCATGCCCTCGCCGCCGCGGCCGGTCATCTCCAGCCACCAGTCGACGCCCGACCGCACCGACTCCGGGTCGCCGGTGTCGACGTACAGGCGCCGGGTGGTCTGCAGCAGGCCGGTGGAGTCGTGCTCCACGAGCCGGTCCAGCAGGGCCAGTTGTTCGTCGTGCGGGAGTCCGGCGAGGCTGCGGCCCTGGACGGCGAGGAGCTGGAACGGTGCCAGGCGGACGCCGTCGAGGCCGTCCGTGGTCCAGCAGTAGCGCCGGTAGGCGTCGGTGAACCTCGCGGCGGCATCGGCCCGTTCGCGCTGCCGGGACAGCAGGTCGGACACGTCGACGCCGCGGGCCGCGGCGCCCTCCAGGGCGGCCAGCGCGCCCGGGAACACCGCTCCGGAGGCGGCGCCGACGGCCGCGTACTGACTGCGCAGCAGGCCGGAGGCCTTCAGCGACCACGGCATCAGCTCGGCGTCCAGCAGGATCCAGTCGGTGGCCAGTTCGGACCAGAGACCGGCCTCGTCGACCGCCGTCCTGAGGCGGCCGAGGATCTCCTCGGTCACCGACTCGTCGTCGAAGAAGGGGCGGCCGGTGCGGGTGTACAGCGAGCCGGTCGGTCCGTCGACCCCAAAGCGTCCGCGGGCCGCCTCCGCGTCCCGGCACACCAGGGCCACGGCCCTGGAGCCCATGTGCTTCTCCTCGCACACGACCCGCTCCACGCCGTCCCGCTGGTACTGCGCGAAGGCCTCGGCCGGGTGCTCCAGGTAGCCCTCCACCTGCGAGGTCGCCGTCGGCGCCATGGTCGGCGGCAGGTACGGCAGCAGCCGCGGGTCCACCGCGAAGCGGCTCATGACCTCCAGGGCCGCCGCCGCGTTCTCCTCCCGGACCGACACCCGGCCCGCGTGCCGGGTCTCCACGGCCCGGCGTCCGTGCACGTCCGTGAGGGCCAGCGGGCGTCCGTCCTGCCCGCCCGGCGCCTCGCTGCGCAGCGGCCTGGCCGGCTCGTACCAGACCTGCTCCGCCGGTACGTCGACGAGTTCGCGCTCCGGCCAGCGCAGCGCGGTGAGCTTGCCGCCGAAGACGGCGCCGGTGTCCAGGCAGATGGTGTTGTTGAGCCAGGTGGCCTCGGGGACCGGGGTGTGGCCGTAGACCACGGCGGCGCGGCCCCGGTAGTCCTCCGCCCACGGGTAGCGCACCGGCAGCCCGAACTCGTCGGTCTCGCCGGTGGTGTCGCCGTACAGGGCGTGCGAGCGGACCCGGCCGGAGGTGCGGCCGTGGTACTTCTCGGGCAGACCGGCGTGACAGACGACCAGCCTGCCGCCGTCGAGGACGTAGTGGCTGACGAGCCCGTCGATGAACTCCCGTACCTGCCGGGTGAACTCCTCGCTCTCGCCGGCCATCTGCTCGACTGTCTCGGCGAGTCCGTGGGTGTGCTGGACCTGGCGGCCCCTGAGGTGACGGCCGAACTTGTTCTCGTGGTTGCCGGGCACGCACAGGGCGTTGCCCGAGGCCACCATGGACATCACGCGGCGCAGCACGCCCGGGCTGTCCGGTCCGCGGTCGACGAGGTCGCCGACGAAGACCGCGGTACGGCCGTCCGGGTGGACGCCGTCGGCGTAGCCCAACGTGCCGAGCAGGGTCTCCAGTTCGGCGGCGCAGCCGTGGATGTCGCCGACGATGTCGAAGGGGCCGGTGAGGTGGGTCAGGTCGTTGAAGCGCTTCTCGGTGACGACGGTGGCGTGCTCCACCTCCTCCACGCCCCGCAGGATGTGTACCTTCCGGAACCCCTCGCGCTCCAACTGGCGCAGGGACCGGCGGAGTTCGCGGATGTGGCGGCCGATCACCCGGCGCGGCATGTCGGCCCGGTCGGTGCGGGCCGCGTTGCGCTCGGCGCACACCTCCTCGGGCACGTCGAGCACGATGGCGATGGGCAGCACGTCGTACTGCCTGGCGAGGTCGACGAGCTGCCGGCGCGAGTCCTGCTGCACGCTGGTGGCGTCCACGACCGTACGGCGGCCCGCCGCCAGGCGCTTGCCCGCGATGTAGTGCAGGACGTCGAAGGCGTCCTTGGTCGCGCTCTGGTCGTTCTCGTCGTCGGAGACCAGGCCGCGGCAGAAGTCCGAGGAGATGATCTCGGTCGGACCGAAGTGCCGGCGGGCGAAGGTGGACTTGCCGGAGCCGGAGGCGCCGACGAGGACGACGAGGGAGAGGTCGGTGACGGGGAGCACCCGTCCCCGCTGTTCGGAAACCCGGGTCTCGGTCATGCCGTCTTCGCCTCCTTCTCGTTCCGGTCCTTCTCGTTCCTGATGCTGAACACGGCCATCTGCGTCGGCGGCCCGACCTCCGGGTCGTCGGGGCCGACCGGTGCGAACTCCACGCCGTAGCCGTGCCGTTCGGCCACCGCGTCCGCCCAGGCCCGGAACTGCGCGCGTGTCCACTCGAACCGGTGGTCGCCGTGCCGGACATGACCCGCCGGGAGGCTCTCCCAGCGCACGTTGTACTCGACGTTGGGGGTGGTCACCAGCACGGTCCGGGGGCGGGCCGAGCCGAACACCGCGTACTCCAGGGCGGGCAGCCGCGGCAGGTCGAGGTGTTCGATCACCTCGCTGAGCACGGCGGCGTCGTACCCCTTGAGCCGGTTGTCGGTGTAGGCCAGCGAGCTCTGGAAGAGCTGGACGCGCGCGGCCTGCCGCTCCCCCATGCGGTCCAGCTTCAGTCGCCGGGAGGCGATGGTGAGGGCCCGCATCGACACGTCGGTGCCGACGATCTCGGTGAACCGCACGTCCTTGAGCAGCGCCTGCACCAACTGGCCCTGTCCGCAGCCGAGATCGAGCACCCGGGCGGCGCCGGACGCCTGCAGCGCGGCGATGATCGCGTCCCGGCGCCGCACGGCGAGCGGGGTCGGCCTCTCCTCGGTCTCGGCCTCCGCCTCGACGGCGTTGTCGATCTCCTCGACCTCGCTGTCGTCGGCCTCGGCCAGCCGCACCAGTTCGAGGCGTTCCATGGCCTGCCGGGTCAGCGACCAACGGCGGGACAGATAGCGGCTGGTGATCAGCTTCTGTTCCGGGTGGTCGGGCAGCCAGCCCTCGCCGGCCCGCAGCAGCTTGTCGACCTCGTCCGGGGACACCCAGTAGTGCTTGGCGTCGTCGAGGACGGGGAGCAGGACGTACAGATGGCGCAGGGCCTCGGCGACGGTCAGCGTGTCCGACTCCAGCAGGAGGCGCACATAGCGCGAGTCGCCCCACTGCGGGAACTCGCTGTCCAGCGCCACCGGTTCGGCGCCCACCGTCCAGCCGAGCGGTTCGAAGAGCCGCCGTACGAGTTCCGGGCCGCCTCGGGCCGGGAGCGCGGGCACCTCGATGCGCAGCGGCCTGGGCTGGGCGGGAGCCTGGGGCCTGGCGTTGCACACGCCCCGCATGGCGCTGGAGAAGACGCCGCTCAGCGCCACGGCGAGCAGCGAGGAGGCGGCGTAGGGACGGTCGTTGACGTACTGCGCGAGTGCCGCGTCGGGGGCGCCGCCGCGTCCCTTGCCCTTGCCGCGCCGGACCAGTGCCACCGCGTCGACCTCCAGGAGCAGCGCCGCCGTGCAGCGCCCGGCGTCGGCCTCGGGGTAGAGGACGTGCGCCTTGCCGTAGGAGGTGGAGAACACCTGCGCCTTCTCGGGATGCTTGTGCAGCAGGTAACCGAGGTCGGTGGCGGGGCGTTCGGGGGTGCCGGTGGTACTGATCGTCAGGAACATGCGGAGGGCCTCTCCGGCCGGTGGATGTGGTGGTGTGCCGTACACGCGAAAGCCCCCAGGGACGGTGATCCCGAGGGCTCGGCAGGACGACCGTCCCACGATCCCACACCCCCGCCGACCGGCGCTTTCGTTTATTCGCGCCGCTGGGGTCGCTCGGCCTTCCAGGGTCCGACGCCCAGTTTTCCGGTGGTCCCGAGGTCGAGGTGGGGGGTCACCGTGACCGGTGCGGCGCCGGATCTGGCGCGGACCCGGACGTAGGGGGCGTCGACGGCGTCGAGGCCGAGGTCGACCGTGTTGCGCCAGACCAGGGTGGACCGGGCGCGTTCGCCGGGCTTGAGGGTGAGAGGCCGGGGCGGGCCCTCGGCGCCGGTGGCACCGCTGGTGATGTCACCGGCGCCGCGGAGCACCTCGACCCCGTCGACCGGTTCGCGGTCCTCGCCGAGGAGGGTGAGCTGCGGATAGCCCTCGACGTGGTAGTCGGCGGTGCCGCAGTTCTCCAGCCACAGCCCCACGACCCGCAGTCCCATGGCGGCGTCGCCGTCGTCGGCGAAGACGCGGATCCCGTCTGTCGGGCAGTCGCCCGCCTCGGCCGGTGCCTCGGCCGCGGGGACGCCGGTGACCTCGGAGACCTTCACCCGGGTCGCGTTCGCGTCTCGGCCACCCATCGCGGGCGGCATGTCGACGGTGCGCCGCACGGTCCGGCCGGGTCCGACGTCGCGGACGGTCTGCCGGATGTTGGTCATCACCTCGCCGGTGGCCGTCGTGAAGTCAAACAGGATCGTGTAGGTCAGCGCCTCGGAGCCGTCGTTGACGATCTCGTAGGTCGCGGAGAGCGAGGAGTACGCGGAGACGCTGCCGGGCGTCGAGGGGGACGGCAGGGTCAGGCCGGTGATCCGCACGCCGTCCACGGCCGGCTCGGAGACCGGGCTGGGTGACGACGCGCCGGCTCCGGCGCCTCCGGAACCGGCACGTTCGGATCCGGCACGTTCGGATCCGCAGCCCGTCACGAGCAGGGCGGCGGCGACCAGGATCGGCAGGAAGGGGGCGGCTCTTCGCATCGGGCCACCCCATCAGCATCCTGATCATCCGGGCCGTGACGGAGGCCACAGTTCCGGCCACAGGCCTGTCACAGTGACCGGCCCGCCTCCGCCACCGGGCCTACGACAGCTGCGACTGCACCTGCGCGGAGATCAGCTCCAGGTGGTCCAGGTCGGACAGGTCGAGGATCTGGAGGTAGACGCGCTCGGAGCCGATCGCGGCGTAGCGGCCGATCTTGTCGACGACCTCGGAGGGCGTGCCGGCCAGGCCGTTGGCCTTCAGCTCGTCGACCTCGCGGCCGATGACGGCGGCGCGGCGGGCGACCTCCTGGTCGTCCTTGCCGACGCAGACGACGAGGGCGTTGGAGTAGGTGATCTCGTCGGCCTTGCGGCCGGCCTCCTCCGCGGCGGCACGCACCCGGCCGAACTGGCGCTCGCTGTCCTCGACCGAGCCGAACGGCATGTTGAACTCGTCGGCGTAGCGCGCGGCGAGCTTCGGGGTGCGGGTGGCGCCGTGACCGCCGACGAGCACCGGGATCCGGTCCTGGGCGGGCTTGGGCAGCGCGGGCGAGCCGGCGAGGTCGTAGTGGGTGCCGTGGAAGTCGAAGGTCGCGCCGACCTCGGTGGCCCACAGTCCGGTGACGATCGCCAGCTGCTCCTCCAGGCGCCCGAACTTCTCCTTCGGGAAGGGGATGCCGTACGCCGTGTGCTCCTCCTCGAACCAGCCGGCGCCCAGGCCCAGTTCGATCCGGCCGCCGGACATCTGGTCGACCTGCGCGACCTGGATGGCGAGCACGCCGGGGAGCCGGAAGGTGCCGGCCGTCATGAGGGTGCCGAGCCGGATGCGCCGGGTCTCGCGGGCCAGGCCGGCGAGGGTGATCCAGGCGTCGGTGGGGCCGGGGAGGCCGTCCCCCGAGCCCATTTTCAGATAGTGGTCGGAGCGGAAGAAGGCGTCGAAACCGAGGTCCTCGGTGGCCTTGGCGACGGTGAGGAGGGTGTCGTAGGTGGCGCCCTGCTGGGGTTCGGTGAAGATGCGAAGATCCATGTCTCCATCCTGCACGCTGCGACCGCGGTCAACCTCACCGGTCCCCGCGGTCGCACGCCTGCCCGGTCGGGTGAAAATCGGCCGGCGCCGCCCCCGGGGTGTGCTCTCGCCAGTGACCCGGTACGGCGGTGATCGTTGGCTCGGGCGGAGCCGGACCGACCGGCGCCCGCACCGGACGGTCGTCCGCCGGAGCGTCGTCCGTGACCCGCGTCGGCCTCCTGTGGAGGCCCTGGGCCGAGGAGGCCGTCATGTCCGAAGAAACCGTGCCGCAACAGGGTGGGGGGCCAGAAGCCGGTTCCGAGGCGGGGCGGCCGAAGGGGTTGCTTCAGCAGATGGAGGAGCTGATGGCGGCGCTGAACGCGGATCTGTCGGCGCTGGACGCGGATCTGCAGTCGGCCACGGGCGGCGGGCGGGGACCGGCGGCGGACGGGGAGACCGTCTGACCCACCGCCGCGGACCGGCGGCGGGTCTACGCCGGTAACGCCTCGTCCCGGTCGGTCAGTTTCCGCAGCATCTCCAGGACCCGGTCCCTCGACTCGTCCGCCGCGTCGATGGCTTCCATGCACTGCCAGTACCTGCCCTCGTCGTCCGCGGCGCAGGCGAGGCCGACGAGCGCGATGCCGACCTCGCCGAGGAGGCCGCCGAGGCAGAGCAGGGCCTGACGGGCGTCGCCCAGTTCGGTGAGCTGGGCGGCGCGGAGGTGTTCCGTGTCGATGTCCGGGCGGTCCAGGACACCGCAGCCCCGGCCCGCCAGTTCCGTCAACCCCAGTGCCTCGCCGCGCAGTTCCGGCGGTCCGGCGACCGCGAGGCGGCTGCCTATCGCCTGGGCCAGGGCCTGCGCCTGCCACACCTCCGCCAGGAGTTCCGATGCCTCACCGCCTCCCGCCAGGGCGCGTCTGCTCGTCACGATCAGCCGCACAGCGTCCATGCGCTGCCCCCGTCTGTCCCGACGCGCCCGTGGCACGTCCGCCCGAACTCCCTTGTTCATTACCCAGAGTGAGAGTACTTGAGACGAAAAACCAGAGGAAGGCCGAAATCTTCGGACAACGAATCGGTTTCGACCCGACTTTTGACTGCGGAGAGTGATAACGGACGGGACCGCTCCCCGAATTGGTCTACAACAGGACGTCGTCTACGGCGTCGGGAACCTCCCTTCGTTCCGGTCGATCTTCGCGTCCAGCGCCGCCAGCGGGTCGATGCCGAGCACCTCGCACAGTTGCAGCAGATAGGCGAGGACGTCGGCGACCTCGTCGGTGACACGGTGTGCGCTGTCGGGGTCGGCCATCACGCCGACGGACTCCTCGGGCGTCAACCACTGGAAGATCTCCACCAGTTCGGACGCCTCGACGCTGAGCGCGGCGACGAGGTTCTTGGGTGTGTGGTACTGCTGCCAGTTGCGGGCGGCGGCGAACTCGGCCAGCCTGCGCTGCAGTGTCGCCACGTCGAGAGGTTCGGTCACGGGTCCAGGTGTACCACCGTGATCCCGGGCGGCCCGGCGGCCCAGGACGCGTCGCTGACCGTGCCGACCAGCCGGATGTGCCCGCGGTCGCACATCCGGGCGGCGAGCCCCAGCAGTTCGGTGCGCTGCCGCGGGTCCAGGCCCCGGTCGAGGTTGTCGGTGAGCACGGTGAGGGTCTGCAGGGCCGCCGGTACCTCGCCGGCCGGGTCGACCTCCAGCACCCCGGGGCCGGTGAACAGCACCAACGCGAGGGCGAGGTACCTCAGTTCCCCGTCACCCAGCCGTCCGAGCCGGGTGCGGACGCCGTCGCCCCGGTCGAGCAGCGCGCGGACGGTCCCGTCGGTGAGCGGCTCGGCGAACAGGTCCGTGACGGGGCCGGCGCATCCGGCGCGTACCGCCGTGACGAGCTGGGCGTGTCGTCGCGTGCACTCGGCGCGGGTGCGCCAGAGCACGTCGGCGAGGTTGTCGCAGCCGCCGAGCAGTCGCCCGGAGCCGGTCGGGACGGGGGCGCGCATCCGGTCGGGACGTGGATCGCAGGCGAACACGGAGCGCAGGGCGACGACCATCTGCTCGGCGGCGGCGAGGACCCGGCGCTGTCCGTCGGTCTTGCCGGCCACGCGCAGCGGGAGCAGGGCGGTGCCGAGCCGGTCGTCGGGCAGCGGGGCGCGGGTGACCGGCGCGGATCCCGCCGTGTGCCAGGCGGCCTGCACGGTGCGCCGCGCGGGGTCGCGCAGGGCGGTCTGCAGCAGGACCAGGCCGTCCGCCGACAGCCGCTCGCCCACGATGCGCAGATGGGGTTCGGCCTGGACGGCGAGGTCGAGCCGGACCGGGCCCTCGGGTCCGTCGGCCGTGCAGCCGATACGGAAGCCCCGTCGGCGCTGGGCGTCGGGCCGGGCCCGGTCGGGGACGCAGGCGACCGGGTCGGGGAAGACCTCGTCGACGGCCGCCCCGCCGCCGAGCCGGGCGAGAGCCTCGTACGCCCGGAGCGCGGTCGTCTTGCCGCAGCCGCTGGGGCCGGCGAACAGCGTGAGCGGTCCGAGCGGGAACCCGGCCCGGCGGTGTCCGGCGAAGGCGGACAGCCGCAGTTCGACGACACACGGCCGGTCCGGTCGCTCCCGGACCGGCGGGGAGGGTAAGGCGGACGGGGTGGACGCGGAAGAGGGATGGGACGCGGCGGACGTACAGGACACGGTCATATGCGGACCGTAGGTCTCCGCCGTCAGGCGAACCGTTCCGCCGCCGACACCTTCCTACGATCGAGGGACCGGCCTCTCCGGTCTCAGCCGCCGGGCACCTCCACCCCGTCCGTCCGGCCGGTCACCTCGGTGTCGGCCGGAGTGAGCAGGAACACGTTCCGCTCGACGCGGTGCATTCCGCTCGCCAGGCCGAAGACGACGCCCGTGCTGAAGTCGAGGACCCGTTTGGCGACGTCGGTCTCCGCGCCGGTGAGGTCGAGGAGCACGGGTATGCCCGCCATCAGCGTCTCGGCGACCTCGCGGGCGTCCGCGAACACGTTGACGCGCAGGATGACGAAGTGGCGCCTGGTCTCGGTCTCCGCGTCGGGCAGGGCCCGGTGTCCGACCGCGGACGGCCAGGCGTCCCGGCCTCGTAGCGGCACTACCTGGGCGAGCCCCTCCCACTGTTCGTCGGTGACATCGTGGCTGTTCACCGGCATGCTCCGTTCTCGGCTCGCACTGCTGTCTGCATCGGGCAATTCTTACGCATGGTCACCCGTTCGGCCGAATACGACACGCTCCGCGATCCCATCGCACCTCACAGCGTCCCCGGCCCGGCTGTGTGACGGGCGTAACGCCCGATGATCAAGCCGTGTGACATCGGCGTAACGGGCAATTCGTACCGTCGTCGGTATGACGACGACACCCCGGACCGAGCAGGTGCGCACGGTCTGCTCGTACTGCGGTGTGGGCTGCGGCCTCCTGCTCGACGTCGGCATGGGCCCGGACGGCAGGCGTACGGTCCTGAAGGCGTCCGGGGACAAGGCGCACCCGGCGAACGCGGGACGGCTCTGCACCAAGGGCGCGACCACCGCCGAGATGCTCGCCGCGCCCGGCCGGCTGACCACCGCCTTGGTCCGGGACGACCGGGGCGAGGAGCCGGTACCGGTGCCGGTGGCCGACGCGATCGCCGAGACCGCGCGGCGGCTGCGCGCGATCGTCGACGAGCACGGGCCGGACGCGGTCGCCTTCTATGTCTCCGGGCAGATGAGCATGGAGGCCCAGTACCTGGCGAACAAGCTGGCCAAGGGGTTCGTGC
The DNA here is from genome assembly GCF_055578825.1 of Streptomyces sp. NPDC032822. NCBI lineage: Bacteria > Bacillati > Actinomycetota > Actinomycetes > Kitasatosporales > Streptomycetaceae > Streptomyces > Streptomyces sp. NPDC032822. Next base: position 547,080 of record NZ_JBVIOL010000005.1, read on the forward strand.
GGACCAACCAGATCGAGTCGAACTCCCGGCTGTGCATGGCGAGCGCCGGTGCCGGATACAAGCTGTCGCTGGGCGCGGACGGGCCGCCGGGGTCCTACGAGGACTTCGACCGGGCGGATGTCTTCCTGGTCATCGGGTCGAACATGGCGGACTGCCACCCGATCCTCTACCTGCGGATGATGGAGCGGGTGAAGGCGGGCGCCAAGCTGATCGTCGTGGACCCGCGGCGCACCGCGACCGCCGCCAAGGCCGAGCTGTTCCTCCAGGTCAGGCCGGGTACCGACCTCGCCCTGCTGAACGGGCTGCTGCACCTGCTGGTCGAGAACGGGCACACCGACCCCGCTTTCGTCGCCGCGCACACCGAGGGCTGGGAGGCGCTGCCGGAGTTCCTCGCCGACTACCCGCCGCGAACGGTCGCGGAGATCACCGGGATCGCCGAGGACGACCTGCGCGAGGCCGCGCGGCTGATCGGTGAGGCCGGGGAGTGGATGAGCTGCTGGACCATGGGCCTCAACCAGTCCACGCACGGCACCTGGAACACGAACGCCCTGGTCAACCTGCATCTCGCGACCGGCGCGATCTGCCGTCCGGGCAGCGGGCCCTTCTCCCTCACCGGCCAGCCCAACGCGATGGGCGGGCGCGAGATGGGCTATATGGGGCCGGGGCTGCCGGGGCAGCGCTCGGTACTGGTCGACGAGGAGCGGGCGTTCGCCGAGGACGTGTGGGAGCTGCCGCCCGGCGCCCTGCGGAAGGACGGCGTCGGCAAGGGCACCGTCGAGATGTTCCGGAAGATGGCCGACGGGGAGATCAGGGCCTGCTGGATCATCTGCACCAACCCGGTCGCCTCGGTCGCGGGCCGCCGCACCGTCATCGAGGGCCTGGAGGCCGCCGAGTTCGTCGTCGCCCAGGACGTCTTCGGTGACACCGAGACCAACGCGTACGCCGATGTCGTGCTGCCCGGCGCGATGTGGACCGAGGGCGAGGGCGTCTTCGTCAACAGCGAGCGGAGCCTCACCCTGACCCGGGCGGCGGCCGACCCGCCCGGGGAGGCGATGGCGGACTGGCGGCTCATCGCCGCGGTGGCCCGGGAGATGGGATACGAGAAGGGGTTCTCCTACGAGAGCGCCGAGGAGGTCTTCGAGGAGATCCGGCGCTTCTGGAACCCGGTGACCGGGTGGGACCTGCGCGGGGTGACGTACGAGCGGCTGCGGTCGACGCCCGTGCAGTGGCCGGCCGCCGCCGAGGACGGGCCCGAGCGCAATCCGATCCGGTACGTCGACGGCGAGGGCGGGCTGCGGTTCCCGACCGGCAGCGGGCGGGCCGTCTTCCACGCACGGCCGCATCTGCCGGCGGCCGAGATGCCCGACGAGGACTACCCGTTCGTGCTGAACACCGGGCGGGTGCAGCACCAGTGGCACACGCTGACGAAGACGGGGAAGGTCGCCAAGCTCAACAAGCTGAACTCCGGGCCGTTCGTGGAGCTGCATCCCGAGGACGCGCGGGAGTTGGGGATCACGGACGGCGACCGGGTGGAGGTCGCCTCGCGGCGGGGGCGGGCGGTGCTGCCCGCGGTGGTGACCGACCGGGTGCGGCCCGGGGGCTGTTTCGCGCCGTTCCACTGGAACGACCTGTTCGGGGAGTACCTGAGCGTCAACGCCGTCACGAACGACGCGGTGGACCCGGTGTCGTTCCAGCCGGAGTTCAAGGTGTGCGCGGTGTCGTTGACGCGGGTGGCGACACCGGCGACGCCCGCCGAGGTCGACGAGGTCGTCGTCCCGACCGCCGTCACGCCCGGCGGCCCGGATCCCTTCGGGCTCACCCCCTCCCCGCCGCCCGTCCTCACCGCTCAGGAACGGCTCTATCTCACCGGCTTCCTCGCGGGCATCGGCTCCGGCTCCCCCGGCACCCCGGTGCTCCCGGCGGACGCCCCCTTCAGTCCCGAGCACGCGCTGTGGGTGAACGGCGTCCTGGCCGGCATGTACTCGCGCACGGCCGCCGAACCCCGGACCCGGTCCGCGTCCGGGCGCGAGGTCGTCATCCTGTGGGCCTCGCAGACCGGGAACGCCGAGGAGTTCGCCGGGTCCGTCGCCGACCGGCTGTCCGCGAGCGGGCACACGGCCCGGCTCGTCGGGATGGACGACACCGACCCGGGCACCCTGCCGTCCGGCGCCGACCTGCTGCTGATCACCAGCACCTTCGGCGACGGCGACGCGCCGGACAACGGCTCCGGCTTCTGGGAGACGCTGTCCGGGGAGCGGGCCCCACGCCTGGAAGGGGTCCGCTACGCCGTCCTGGCGTTCGGCGACTCCTCGTACGACGACTTCTGCGGGCACGGGCGCCGACTGGACGCCCGGCTCGACGAGTTGGGTGCGGTGCGGCTGGCGCCGCGCACGGACTGCGAGCCGGACTTCGAGCCGTCGGCGGACGCCTGGCTGGACGGCGTGCTGAGCGCCCTCGACACCAGGACGGAGGTCCGCGAGCCCGCGACGGACACCCCGCCCCGGCCCGCCCGCTCCCCCAGGCCCGCCCCCGCCGCCGCCCGGCTGGTCGGCAACCGGCTGCTCAGCCTGCCCGGCGCGGGCAAGGAGGTCAGGCGGTTCACCTTCGACACGAGCGGCACCTCGTTGACGTACGAGGCGGGGGACGCCCTCGGGGTCCGGCCGGTCAACTCGCCCTCGCTGGTGGCGGAGTGGCTCGCCGCGACCGGCGTGGGAGCGTCGGCCTCCGTGTCGTTGGAGGGTGTGGGTGAGGTGGCGTTCTCCGACGCCCTGTACCGGCACCTGGACATCACGCGGATCACCCCGGACCTGCTCCGCTTCGTCGCCGAACGCGTCCGTGACGACCGGGAGTTGCGCAGGCTGCTGCGTCCGGACAACAAGGACGGCCTGGCGCAGTGGAGTTGGGGACGGCAGGCGGTGGACGTGCTCGCCGAGCACCCGGTGCGGGCGGACGCGCAGGACTGGGCGGACGCCCTGAGGAAACTGCAACCCCGGCTGTACTCGATATCGTCCAGCCCGCTCGTCGACCCGCACCTGGTCTCCCTCACGGTGTCCGTGGTGCGCTACGAGAACCTGCACGGCCGGCCACGCGGCGGGGTCTGCTCGCCCTTCCTCGCCGACGCCGAACCGGACACCGAGGTACCGGTGTTCGTCCAGCGCTCGCCACACTTCCGGCCGCCCGCCGACGCCTCGACGCCGATGGTGATGGTCGGTCCGGGCACGGGGGTCGCGCCCTTCGTCGGCTTCCTCCAGGAGCGGCGCGCGCTCGGCCACCGGGCACCCAACTGGCTCTTCTTCGGCGAGCAGCACCGCGCCTGCGACTTCTACTACGAGGACGAGCTGACCGCGCTGCGCGACGAGGGGACCCTGACCCGCCTGGACACCGCGTTCTCCCGCGACCAGCGCAACAAGGTGTACGTGCAGGACCGGATGCGCGAGCACGGCCCCGAGCTGTGGCGCTGGCTGCGGGACGGCGCCCACCTCTACGTCTGCGGCGACGCCTCCCGGATGGCGAAGGACGTGGACCGGGCCCTGCGGGACATCGCGGTCACGCACGGCGGCCTGGACGAGACCGAGGCGTCGGCGTGGCTGAAGCAGCTGGCGGCGGCGAAGCGGTACGTACGGGACGTGTACTGAGGGCTTCCGCACCGTCCTCACACCGGACTCTTCACCTCCACCGGCACCTCGCTCACCGGGCCCCATTAGCGTCCGGTGGCGTGCTCCTGGCAGATACCCGGCTGCCGGCACCCGGTCGGCGAACCCGGCCGGCGGTGCCCGCCGCCCCCCGACCCCCCGCGCAGTGGCATCGCGTCCTGACGCTGCTCGCCGACATCAGCCTCCTCATCGGCACGCGCTCGGTGTGGGCGCAGGCGGCTGGTCACCGGCTTCCCGTGGCCGCGGTGATCTCCGTGTGCTACGCCTCGATCCTGGTGTGCGGGGTGCTGGCCCTGGTGGTGCGCCGGGAGCGGTCGCTGGCGCGGGTGGACCTGTGCGTCCTGGTGACCGCGCTGGCCCTCGCCCTGTGCGCGCTCGCGCTCTACCACCACGGCTCCGACGAGGCGGACCTCACCACGCAGGCCGCCCGGGAGCTGGTCGCCGGGCACGCCGTCTACGGACACCCGTGGCCCTGGCTGTTCGGCCACGGCGTCGCCCTCACCCCGACGGTGACCGGCGGCTACGACTACACGTACGGCTATCCCCCGCTGGCCCCGCTGCTCACCGCGCCCCTGCTGTGGCTGGGCCACGGCGGCGCCCCGGCCACGGTGGTGGCGACGGGCGCGCTGCTCGTCGGCACGGTGGTGCTGTGGCGGCTGCTGCCCGGGCCCTGGCGGCCGGCGGCGACCATGGTCTGCCTCGGCTTCGGCATGCTGCCCGTGTACGGCAGGCTCGGCTACCCGGCGATCCTGGCCCTGGCCCTGCTGGTGCCGGTGGTGGTGCGCTGGCCGCGGATCGGCCGCGGCGGACGGCTCGGTCCGGCCGGGCTCGCGCAGGCCGCCTGTCTGGGAGCGGCGTGCGCGGCGCAGCAACTGCCGTGGTTCCTCGGGCCGTTCCTGCTGGCGGGGATCTACGCGGTGCGGCGCGGGGAGCTGGGCGGCCGGGCCGCGGCACGGGTGGTGCTGCGGATCGTCGGGGTCGCCGGCACCGTATGGCTGCTGATCAACACGTACTTCGTGGTGAGCGAAGGGGCCGCCTGGTTCACCGGGATCGCCCTGCCGCTGACCCAGGGCGCGGTGCTGCACGGGCAGGGCCTGGTGGGCGTCTCGCTCTACTTCACGAACGGCAGCGACCGTCTCGACTGGTACGGGCACGCGAGCCTGCTGCTGGCCGCGGCCCTGCTCGCGCTGTTCGTGCTGTTCGTCCGGCGGCTCGGCCCCGCGGCGACCGTCCTGCCGTGGTGCGCCTTCTTCCTGGCGACCCGTTCGCAGGACGGCTACTACCTGCTGATGACGCCGCTGTGGCTGGCGGCGGCGGTGACCGCGCCCGCCTCCGAGTTCGCCGACGCCTGGCAGCCGAGACCGCGTCCGCTGTCCGGCCCGCACCGGCGTCCGGCGCGGATCGCGGCGGCCGTCCTGCTCCTCGTGCCGGCCCTGGTGAGTTCCGCGCTGGCGGTGACGGGAACGCCGCCGCTGCGGATGCGGACGCTCTCGGTGCACCGGATCTCGGCGACCGCCCTGTCCCGGCTGACCCTGCGGGTCACCAACACGGGGGACAGCGCGCTCACTCCTCACTTCACGCTCACCACCGGCCAGGGCATGGACCCGTACTGGACCGTCGTGCACGGCCCGGCCGCGCTGCCCGCCCACCGGGCCGCCACCTACGAACTCCGGCCGCCCACCGGGCGGTACCACCTGCCCCGGCCGGGCGCGCGGATCCGGCTGCGGGCCTTCACGTCCGCGCCGCAGACGCTGTCGAGCACCTACCTCAGGCTGCCGACCTCGTGAAGCGGAGCGTGGCGGCGATCATGGCCCGGCCGCGCAGCATGCCCAGCTGGTTCCAGCCCATCCCGAACTGCTCGCGGTCCACGGTGAATTCGGCGTCCAGCGTGAGCGCGTCGGCCTCCGCGCCGGCGAGGCGGGCGGTGAAGGACAGGGGCCTGCTGATGCCGCGCACGGTCAGCTGACTGACGACGTGGACCGTCCCGCCCTCGCGGAGTTCGGCGCTGCGGACGACGAAGACGATGTCGGGGTGGTGGTCGACGTCGAGGAAGTGCGCGGACCGCAGGTGGGTGTCGCGCTTGGTGTGCCCGGTGTCCACGGAGGCGGCGTCCACGGTGAGGGTGCCGACGGCCGAACCGTCGGGGCGCACCTCGCCCTGGCCGGTCACACCGGCGAAGGTGCCCTTCACGGTGACCAGACCCCACATCGTCTTGTGCCGGAGGGCGACGGTGGAGGCGCTCGGGTCGAGCTTCCAGAGGCCGGTTTCCACAGCGACGGTCATGATCTTTCCCCTGATCCTGATGGCTTGACGCCGATGACTTGGTGCCGACGGCCGAACGCCGATGGTCCAAATTTGGAGAACCCTTACGCTAGCCCATTATCCAAATCTGAACAACCACCTCATCCAAAATTGGACAACAGGTACACTGGACACCATGGCCGACCCCGACGAGCGCCCCGCCGACCAGCCCGAATGCCCCTCCGCGCAGGGCGGCGGACTGCTGCCCGCCGAGCTGCGCGCCTGGATGCTCATGCTGGCCACGACCGGGGCCGTCGAGCAGCGGCTGCGTTCCGTCGTCAAGGAGCGGCTCGGCGTCTCGCACGACGAGTTCCTGGTGATCTGCCTGCTGGCCGAGGAGCCCGAGGGCCTGCGCATGACCCGGGTCGCGGAACTCCTGGGCCGCCCCAAGACCCGGCTCACCTACCAGATCGCCTGCCTCCAGCACGCCGGGCTCGTCTCCCGGGGGTCGGTCTGCGGAGACAAGCGGGGCGTCGAGGTCGCCCTCACCGACAAGGCCCGCCGCCTGCTGAAGGAGTCCTCCGACGTGCTGGCCGAGACGGTCGTCCAGGCGCTGGAGCGGTTCATGGGGCCGGCCCAGTGCGAGGCGATGCGCGCACTGCTGCCGGACCGGGCCCAGGAGACGGGCGCCGAGTAGGACCAGGCCCGGACGACAGGGCCCGGACGACAGGCCCGGACGACAGAGCCGCTAGGCGGAACGCGTCCCGGTGGCACGGCCGCGCACGACGGCGAACACCCCTGCCGCCAGGCCCAGTACACCCACGACCAGCCCGGCGACACCGAGCCCGCGCGCGGTGGAGTCACTCGCCGAGGCCCTGGCGGCGACCGGCGCGGCGGTCACGCCGGTCGCGCGAGCCGTGTCGGCCTTGGCGGCCGCCGTCAGCTTGAGGACCGGCGCCGGGTTCTCCGGTTCGTCCGCGCCCTGTCCGCTCTCCTCGATCCAGCGGACGACCTTGCCGTTCGAGTAGGTCTGCAGGGTCTTGAACGCCAACTGTGCAGTGTTGTCGGGCAGTTGACCGAACGCGACGTCGAAGTCCTCGTAGTGGCCGGGGCCGATCCTGCCGCCGGTCCAGGTGATCTCGGAGACGGCGTCGGTGATGGTGCCGTCGTCCGTCTTGACCGGGGTCTTCAGCCTGGTGTCGGTCACCTTGGCGCTCCAGCCGTCGTGCGGGGAGACGAGGACGCCGAGGACGGGGTGGTCGGTGGGCAGGAAGAGCCGCACCTCGGTGGTGCTCGCCGCGTCGTCCTCGTCGGGGACCCGGAACGACAGGACGCCGTCGGTGGCGCCCTTGGCGTAGTTGTCGGGGTGGACGGTGACGTGCGCGGAGGCGACGCCCGCGGCGGCCAGGACACCGGCGGCGGCGAGGACGGCGGCGAGGACGGCGCGGCGCAGGGCGGTGGGTGCAGACATGGGTGGGTGGATCTCCGTACTGGGTAAGGGCGTTCAGGGTCGGATCGCGTACGGGATCCCCGGCGGCGGGCCGCGCCGCCGCACCGGGTGCCGCGGCAGGAGGCCGAGCGGCACCCGCGGCCCGTCCCCCATCCGTCGTACGCCCCCGGCGGTGACCGGTACGCCCCCTCCGCCCCACACCGTCCGCCACCACGCGGCGAGCCCCGGCACCAGGGCGACCGCCCGCCGCAGCAACGACCACAGCGCGGCCTCGCCGCGCCGCAGCCACCAGGTCAGCAGGACGGCGGCCGAGACGTGGGCCACGGTGGCGTGCGGGGCGAGGGCATGCGCGGGGGACAGCGAAGGAGCGGCCATCCTCATGCCGTGCATGCCGTGCATGCCGTGCAGGGCGGCGACGGCGTGCAGGCCGCGCCGTCCGGCCGCCGCGGTGTCCGGCCGTGCCGCCCCGAAGGCGACATGCAGCCCGGCCTGCGCCACGAGCGTCCCGGTACCGATGGCGACGAGCGACCGCTCACGCCCGCCCAGCAGGAACCCGCCCACGAACAGCGGTACGAACGCCGCGAGTTGGATCCACGGCGGCGGCGCCATCCCGGTCGCCAGCGCGTGTCCCCCGGCGGCCAGCAGCACGCACAGCGCCGCGAACACCGCCGCGCGCAGCCCGCGTACCGCAGGGGAGGCCCTCATGCGGCCCGATCCTGCCACGCGCCCCGGGGCGTCCCGCCCGGGCGAGGGAATTCGGGCACCGATCTTTGCCCGGGCATGACCGGTCCGAGGCCACCGGCGCGGAGGGGGAGGAACGGACAGGCGGTGGGGGTGTGCCGGCGGCACACCCCCACCCCTCAGATCCCGGTGGCGTCCACCACCGCTCCGAGGTCCACGAACTTGAAGCCGGTCGCCGTGCGCGTGCCGCCCTCGCCGTCCGGCACCGCGGGAGTCTCCCGGCCGTCCTGGACGACGAGCAGTCCGCGCGGGTAGCGGTGGCCCAGCGGGGCGTTCAGCACGGCGGCGCCGTCGCACTCCTCGACGCCGTCGAGGGTGTCCGTCGCGGCGCCGATCCGGAAACCGCCCTCGTACGCGTTGCCCTCGCCCACCTCACGGTCGTACACGGCGAAGCTGTCGTCGCCCTGGCCGGAGGCCAGCAGGTGGCCGTCGCCGTCAGGCTCGTGGAGGATCGTGAGCCCCTCGACGTCGGCCGACAGGCGTCGGCCGCCGTAGCCGGGGTCGGCGCCCAGCGCGCACTCCTCGGTCGCCTCGTCATAGGTCCCGGGGACGCCGTACTCCTTCACCCTGTCCACCAGCGCCGGTCTGCCGGTGAGGTCGGCGCGCAGCCGCCAGATGCCGACGTCCTCCTGACCGGCGTAGAGCGTGCCGGTGGCCGGGTCGACGGCCATGCCCTCGACCTGCGGGAGTTCGCCGGGCTCCAGGCACGGGCTCCACGTCGTGCCGTTCGGCAGGCGGAAGGAGGCGGGGAGGTCGAGGGTGCGGACCTTGCGGTAGCCGACCGTGCCGTGCGTGGCCGGGACGAGTTCGAGCAGCGCGAGGCGGGTGCGTTCGCGCCGGCTCACCAGCGCGTAGGTGCGGCCGGTGGCCCGGTCCTTCCAGGTGGCCAGGCCGTACGCGGTGCGCTGGTCGTTGATCTCGGCCTGGTCGGCGGAGAAGACGGGGGCGGCGGCCGGGTCGGTGATGTCGGTCAGCGGGCCGCCCGGCCGGGCCGGGTCGATGCGGTAGAACCGCAGCCGGTCCGCGCCCCGGTCGCTCACCACCGCCACGTCCGCCCGGCCCGCCGAGGTACGCAGGCCCAGGGCGAGGTCGACGTTGTTGAAGCGGCCCGGGGCGTCGTCCGTGGCGGGCGGGCGCGGGGCGGTCACCGACTGCACCGGGCGGGCGTCCAGGTCGTAGACCCGCAGACCGCCCTCCTTGGCGGTGGCCACGACGAGGCTGCGACCGGAGTCGGCGGGGTTGCGCCAGATCGCCGGGTCGTCGGCGTCGGCGTCGCCGCCGGCCTCGTCGTCGTAGAGGGCGGCGGTCTCGCGGGCGGCGGTCACCACCGGCAGGTCGGCGGGGCTCGCGGGGGCCGTCGCGAGGAGGGTCGTCAGGACGGTGCCCGAGGCGAGAAGTGCGGCTCTTCGCGCGGTGCGGGGCGTTCTCACAGGCGCTTCCTTACCGTCGAGTGTGTCGTCGGATGCGGCTTCGGTTCCGGCTTCGGCCGTGACTTCGGCCGTGACTTCGGTTGCGGCTTCGGCCGTGTCAAGGACATGCCGATAGTGCGGGAGAAAGCTTGCCGACAGAAGAACGCGAGCCGTCGGGCCCTCAACCTGCGCGACACCTAACCTGTACCGTTCCTTTTCTTGAACCATTCGTCTTTGTGGGGGTAGGTTGGGGGCCATGACTGCACCCCAGCTCCCGACCACTGCCGAGGAGCTTCGCGGTGCCGGCCTGCGGGTGACGGCTGCCCGGGTCGCGCTGCTGGAGACCGTCCGGGGCGGTGACCACCTCGGTGTCGAGGCCATCGCCTCCGGAGTGCGCGACCGGGTGGGCCACATATCGCTGCAAGCGGTGTACGAGGCCCTCCACGCGCTCACCGCCGCGAGGCTCGTACGCCGTATCGAACCGCCGGGGAGCCCGGCCCGGTTCGAGGGACGGGTCGGGGACAACCACCACCACCTCGTATGCCGGTCGTGCGGTGTCGTCGCCGACGTCGACTGCGCGGTCGGCCACGCCCCCTGCCTGACCGCGTCCCAGGACCACGGCTTCGCCGTCGACGAGGCCGAGGTCATCTACTGGGGCCTGTGCCCCGCCTGTTCCACCGCTTCCTCCCCCAGTTCGTGAAGTAGTTCGTGAAGTAGTTCGTTAACCAGCCCCACAGCCCGTTCCCGAGCTTGTGATCCACCCCGTTCGGAAGGATTCCCCCATGACCGAGAACCATGACGCGATCGTCACGGACCCGAAGCCGGAGGAGACGGGAGGCTGCCCGGTCGCGCACGGCCGCGCCGCGCACCCGACCCAGGGCGGCGGAAACCGCCAGTGGTGGCCGGAGCGGCTCAACCTGAAGATCCTCGCCAAGGACCCCGTCGTGGCGAACCCGCTCGGTGCGGACTTCGACTACGCCGCGGCGTTCGAGGCCCTGGACCTGGCGGCTGTGAAACAGGACATCGCCGAGGTGCTGACCACCTCGCAGGACTGGTGGCCCGCCGACTTCGGCAACTACGGCCCGCTGATGATCCGCATGGCCTGGCACAGCGCCGGCACCTACCGCATCAGCGACGGCCGCGGTGGCGGTGGCCGCGGGCAGCAGCGCTTCGCGCCCCTGAACAGCTGGCCGGACAACGGCAACCTCGACAAGGCCCGCCGTCTGCTGTGGCCGGTCAAGAAGAAGTACGGCCAGTCCATCTCCTGGGCCGACCTCATGATCCTCACGGGCAATGTCGCGCTGGAGACGATGGGCTTCGAGACCTTCGGCTTCGCCGGCGGCCGCGCGGACGTCTGGGAGGCCGACGAGGACGTGTACTGGGGCCCGGAGACCACCTGGCTCGACGACCAGCGCTACACGGGCGACCGTGAGCTGGAGAACCCGCTCGGCGCGGTCCAGATGGGCCTCATCTACGTCAACCCCGAGGGCCCCAACGGCAACCCGGACCCGCTGGCCGCGGCCCGCGACATCCGCGAGACGTTCCGCCGCATGGCGATGAACGACGAGGAGACCGTCGCCCTCATCGCCGGTGGTCACACCTTCGGCAAGACCCACGGCGCCGGTCCGGCGGACAACGTCGGCGACGACCCCGAGGCCGCCTCCATCGAGCAGCAGGGCCTGGGCTGGAGGTCCACCTACGGCACCGGCAAGGCCGGCGACGCCATCACCAGTGGTCTGGAGGTCACCTGGACCACCAAGCCCACCCAGTGGAGCAACGACTTCTTCGACATCCTCTTCGGCTACGAGTGGGAGCTCACCCAGAGCCCGGCCGGCGCCAACCAGTGGATGGCCAAGGACTCCGAGGCGATCATCCCCGACGCGCACGACGCGTCGAAGAAGAAGCTCCCGACGATGCTCACCACCGACCTGTCGCTGCGCTTCGACCCGATCTACGGTGAGATCTCGCGCCGCTTCCACGAGAACCCGGCCGAGTTCGCGGACGCCTTCGCCCGCGCCTGGTACAAGCTGACCCACCGTGACCTGGGCCCGAAGTCCCTGTACCTCGGCGCCGAGGTCCCGGCGGAGACCCTGCTGTGGCAGGACCCGCTGCCGGAGGCCGAGGGCGAGGTCATCGACGCCGGTGACATCGCGGCCCTCAAGGCCAAGCTCCTCGACTCGGGGCTGACCGTCTCGCAGCTGGTGTCCACCGCGTGGGCGTCGGCCTCCACCCACCGCGGCAGCGACAAGCGCGGCGGCGCCAACGGTGCCCGCGTCCGCCTGGAGCCGCAGCGCGGCTGGGAGGTCAACAACCCGGACGAGCTGGCCCAGGTGCTGCGCGTCCTGGAGGGCGTCCAGCAGGAGTTCAACTCCGGCGCGAAGAAGGTCTCCCTGGCCGACCTGATCGTCCTCGGTGGTGCCGCCGCCGTGGAGAAGGCCGCCAAGGACGCCGGTCACGTGGTCGAGGTCCCGTTCACGCCGGGCCGGGTGGACGCCTCGCAGGAGCAGACGGACGTCGAGTCGTTCGCCGCGCTGGAGCCGACCGCCGACGGGTTCCGCAACTACCTCGGCAAGGGCAACCGCCTGCCGGCCGAGTACCTGCTGCTCGACAAGGCGAACCTGCTCACCCTGAGCGCCCCCGAGCTGACCGTCCTCGTCGGCGGTCTGCGTGTCCTGGGCGCCAACCACGGGCAGTCCTCGCACGGCGTCTTCACCGACACCCCCGGGGTCCTGACGAACGACTTCTTCGTCAACCTGCTCGACCTGGGGACGACGTGGAGCTCGACCTCGCAGGACCAGACGGTCTTCGAGGGCCGTGACGCCGCCACCGGCGACGTCAAGTGGACCGGCACCCGTGCCGACCTCGTCTTCGGCTCCAACTCCGAGCTGCGCGCCCTCGCCGAGGTCTACGCGAGTGACGACGCGAAGGCGAAGTTCGTGAACGACTTCGTCGCCGCCTGGGCCAAGGTCGCGGACCTGGACCGGTTCGACCTCGTCTGATCCTGATCACGGGTGCTGCCCGGGCCGGCCTCTGTGGGCCGGCCCGGGCAGCACCTTTTTCCGGCCGCTCGCAGGCCTGCGCGGCGGGCCCGGTTCAGCGGTCCGCCACCGGATACGGGACGAACGTGCTGCTGTGCTGGTCGATCCGGAGCGGCCGGCCGAGGGGCGGGGCCGCGCGCTGGGGGCATTCGAGGCGTTCGCAGACGCGGCAGCCCATGCCGATGGGGGTGGCGGCGGAGGCGTTGTCGAGGTCGAGGCCGTCGGAGTAGACGAGCCGGTGCGCGTGGCGGATCTCGCAGCCCAGGCCGATGGCGAAGGTCTTGCCGGGTTCGCCCCAGCCGCCGCGGTGGCGGGTGAGTGCGCGGGCCGTCCTGGACACCCTCGGCGCGATCGCGGAATCCTTGTACGAGGAGTTCAAGGAGCCGCTCCACGCCCCGCCCCCGTTGCTCCAACGGATGTTCCAGGCAGGGCTGTTGGGGCGCAAGAGCGGCCGGGGATTCCACGTGTACGACCAGGACTGAGGGGCCCGGCCGGCGCGGGCACCCGCCGCGTGTCCCATCTCACGGTCCGCCATGTGAGCGGAGTTCTCCGTGCCGAGGCGGCGCCCCCTAGGCTGGCCGACGCAGCTGGTTCGCCCCGTCCGCCAGACGGGATGCGTCGTAAGAGGGAACCCGGTGGGAATCCGGGACTGCCCCGCAGCGGTGAGCGGGAACGACCGCCGTCATACGCACTGGGTCCGGTGAACAGGGCCTGGGAAGCGACGGCCAGTAGGTGTCCTCCGTACGGAGGGCGTGCCCGCGAGTCCGAAGACCTGCCCGTTGCCCGCGCGCGATCCCTCGTGCGCGGACATCCCGGTGGCCTCGTGGGCGGGTCGGCGTACCTATCGGGCGGACGATCGCGCGCTGTACCGCGCGGAACGAGGTCCGTCCGGTTCGTCACCCCTTCGCGCCCGCGTCCCGTCCCGGGATTCCAGGGAGATATCTCGCGAAGGAGATTTCCGTGACAGCGAAGCCCGCAGCCGCGGCAGCACGGGCCACCGTGTACGGCTACCCCCGCCAGGGACAGCACCGGGAACTGAAGAAGGCGATCGAGGGCTACTGGAAGGGCCGCGTCGACGCCGGCACCCTCCGGTCCACCGCGGCCGGCCTGCGCCGGACGAACTGGTCGCAGCTGGCCGAGGCCGGCATCCACGAGGTTCCCACCGGCGACTTCTCGTACTACGACCATGTCCTGGACACCAGTGTCATGGTCGGCGCGATCCCCGCCCGCCACCGCGCCGCCGTCGAAGCGGACGCCCTGGACGGCTACTTCGCGATGGCCCGCGGCACCCAGGACGTGGCGCCGCTGGAGATGACCAAGTGGTTCGACACCAACTACCACTATCTGGTACCGGAGTTGGGCCCGGACACCGTGTTCGCGGCGGACTCCGGCAAGCAGGTCGCCGAGCTCCGTGAAGCCCTCGCCCTCGGTCTCACCGCCCGCCCGGTCCTTGTCGGCCCGGTCACCTACCTCCTGCTCGCCAAGCCCGCGCCCGGTGTGGCCGCCGACTTCGACCCGCTGACGCTCCTCGACCGGCTGCTGCCCGTCTACGCCGAGGTCGTCGCCGACCTGCGCGCGGCGGGCGCCGAGTGGGTGCAGCTGGACGAACCGGCCCTCGTCCAGGACCGCACACCGGCCGAGCTGAACGCGGCCACCCGCGCCTACCGCGACCTCGGCACCCGCACCGACCGACCGAAGCTGCTGGTCGCCTCCTACTTCGACCGGCTCGGCGACGCCCTGCCGGTACTGGCCAAGGCCCCGGTCGAGGGGCTCGCCCTCGACTTCACCGAGGCCGCCGCGGCCAACCTCGACGCGCTCGCCGCCGTGGGCGGACTGCCCGGAAAGCGCCTGGTCGCCGGTGTGGTCAACGGGCGCAACATCTGGGTCAACGACCTCTCGGCGTCCCTCGCCACGCTCGGCACGCTACTCGGGCTCGCCGACCGGGTCGACGTGGCCGCCTCCTGCTCACTGCTCCACGTCCCGATCGACACCGCGGCCGAGCGGGACGTCGAGCCGCAGATCCTGCGCTGGCTCGCCTTCGCCCGGCAGAAGACCGCCGAGATCGTCACCCTCGCCAAGGGCCTCGCCGACGGCACCGACACCATCACCGGCGAACTCGCCGCCAACCGGGCCGACCTGGCCTCCCGCGCGGCCTCCCCCCTCACCCGCGACCCCGCCGTCCGGGCCCGCGCCGCCGCCGTCACGGACACCGACGCCCGCCGCTCCCGGCCGTACGCCGAGCGGGCCACCGCCCAGCGCGACCGCCTCGGCCTGCCCCTGCTCCCGACCACCACCATCGGCTCCTTCCCCCAGACCACCGAACTGCGTACCGCCCGCGCGGACCTGAGGGCGGGCCGGATCGACACGGCCGGCTACGAGGAGCGCATCAGGGCCGAGATCGGCGAGGTGATCTCCTTCCAGGAGAAGACCGGCCTCGACGTCCTCGTGCACGGCGAGCCCGAACGCAACGACATGGTCCAGTACTTCGCCGAACAGCTCACCGGCTACCTCGCCACGCAGCACGGCTGGGTCCAGTCCTACGGCACCCGTTACGTCCGCCCGCCGATCCTGGCCGGCGACATCTCCCGCCCCGAACCGATGACGGTGCGCTGGACGACGTACGCCCAGTCGCTCACCGCCAAGCCCGTCAAGGGCATGCTCACCGGGCCGGTCACCATGCTCGCCTGGTCCTTCGTCCGCGACGACCAGCCCCTCGGCGACACCGCCCGCCAGGTCGCCCTCGCCCTGCGCGACGAGGTCGGCGACCTGGAGGCGGCCGGGACCTCGGTCATCCAGGTCGACGAACCCGCCCTGCGCGAGACCCTGCCGCTACGGGCCGCCGACCATCCGGCGTACCTGGCGTGGGCCACCGAGGCCTTCCGCCTCAGCACCGGCGGTGTACGCCCGGACACCCAGATCCACACCCACATGTGCTACGCCGAGTTCGGCGACGTCGTCCAGGCCATCGACGACCTCGACGCCGACGTCATCAGCCTGGAGGCCGCCCGCTCCCACATGCAGGTCGCCCGCGAACTCGCCGCCCACGGCTACCCGCGCGAGGCCGGCCCCGGCGTGTACGACATCCACTCCCCGCGCGTACCGAGCACGGACGAGGCATCCGCCCTGCTGCGCAAGGGACTTGAGGCCATCCCCCCGGAGCGCCTCTGGGTCAACCCCGACTGCGGCCTGAAGACCCGCGCCTGGCCCGAGACCCGCGCATCCCTGGAGAACCTGGTCCTCGCGGCCCGGACGGTCCGCGAGGAACTGTCGGCGTCCTGACCGCCCCGACCTCCTGATCCGCACGACGACCGGTCGGGAGAGCGGGCGCGGTCCCGCTCTCCCGGCCGCCGGCCGACCGCCTCCGGGCCCTGCTCCTCGATCACCAGCCCCTTCGCCGCGAGCGGCGGCGCGAGACCGCGAAGGTCGACGACCGTCCGGCCCGCCCGCACCCCCCTCCCCGGCGGCCCGGCCGTACCGGGCATCCTGATCAGCACGCCGGTCGACACCGAGGCCGGTACTCCGATCAGCACCCCGGGGGTACGCGCATGAGCCACCCACTGTTCGACATCACCGGAGAGACCGCCCTGGTCACCGGCTCCAGCCGGGGCATCGGCAAGGCACTCGCCAAGGGCCTGCTGGAGGCCGGCTGCACGGTCGTCCTCAACGGCCGGAACGCCACGGCCCTGCGAGCGACCGCCACCGAACTCTCGGCCTCCTTCGGGGACCGGGTACGGACGGCCGCCTTCGACGTCACGGACTCGGCGGCCGTCACCGCCGGCATCGCCCGGGCCGAGGAGGAGAACGGGCCGATCGGCATCCTGGTGAACAACACGGGCGTCCAACACCGCCGCCCGTTCCTGGAGTTCACCGACGACGACTGGCACCGCCTGCTCGACACCAACCTCACCAGCGCCTTCCTCGTGGGGCGCGAAGTCGCCCGGCGCATGGCGCCCCGGGGCCGCGGCAAGATCGTCAACATCTGCTCGCTGCAGAGCGAGGCGGTCCGGCCCGGTATCGCCGCCTACTCCGCCACCAAGGGCGGCCTGAAGATGCTCACCAAGGGCATGTGCGCCGACCTGGGCCCGCTCGGCATCCAGGTCAACGGCATCGGCCCCGGCTACTTCGACACCGAACTCACCTCGGCCCTGGTCGCCGACGAGGAGTTCAGCGCCTGGGTCCGCAAGCGCACCCCGGCCGGCCGCTGGGGCGACGTCGACGACCTGGTGGGCGCCCTGATCTTCCTGTCCTCCCCCGCGGCCGACTTCGTCAACGGACAGGTGCTCTACGTCGACGGCGGCATGCTCTCCGTCCTGTGACGGACCCGGCCACCACGCAACGCCCTCGGAGAAGGAACGGAAGGCCCCCATGCAAGCCTGTGTCGTCCACTCGGCCGGAGACCTCCGGGTCGAACAGCGCTCCCCCGTCCGGCCCGAAGCCGGGCAGGTGACGGTCGCCGTCGCCCTCGGCGGAATCTGCGGATCGGACCTGCACTACTACCGCCACGGCCGGGTCGGCGACTTCACCGTCCGGGAGCCGATGGTGCTCGGGCACGAGGTCGTCGGCCATGTCGCCACCCTGGGCCCCGACGGCGAGGGACCGGCCGTCGGCACCCCGGTGGCCGTCCACCCCGCCACCCCGTGCGACCACTGCCCGCACTGCGCGGCCGGCCGCCGCAACCTCTGCGCCGACACCCGCTACCTCGGCAGCGCCGCCCGCACGCCCCACGTCCAGGGCGGCTTCGCCCAACTCGTCACCGTGCCCACCGCACAACTCCGCCCGCTGCCGCCGGAGCTCGCCCTCCGCCGTGCCGTCCTGGCCGAACCCCTGTCGGTGGCGCTGCACGCCGTGCACCGGGCCGGTGACGTGCGGGGCAGGCGCGTCCTGGTCACCGGGGCGGGCCCGATCGGCTGCCTGGTCACCGCCGTACTCCGCCACAAGGGCGCCGCCGAGATCGTCGTGAGCGACCTCCTCGACACACCCCTGCGTATCGCCGCCGCCTCCGGAGCCACCTCGACCCTCCGGGCGGACGCCCCCGGCAACGACGTATGGCCGGCACCCTTCGACATCGCCGTAGAGGCGTCCGGAGCACCCGCGGGCCTGCGCAGTTGCGTCGAACACGTGCACCGTGGCGGCACCGTCGTCCTCCTCGGCCTGCTGCCCCCCGGCGAGGTCCCCCTGCTGGGCAACATCGCCGTCACCCGCGAACTGGATCTCCGCGGCGCCTTCCGCTTCGACACCGAGTTCGACGAGGCCCTCGGCCTCCTGGCCCAGGACCTCCCCGTCGACGCGATCGTGACCCACACGTTCCCCCTCACCGAGGCCGGGGCCGCCTTCGACACAGCCCACGACCGAACCGTCGCCTCCAAGGTCCTCCTGGACCTGACCGACGCCTGAGAAGAGGGAAGGGGGACAGGGGTGCCCGGTTCAGACCGCGTTCAACGAGGTATCCAGCGCACGCGGAAAGCCCCCTGGGCGTCGAACGGGCGTAAGCGGCAGACCCCACCGGGTCGGTACACCCAGCGGTACACGCGTCGGCCGCTCGCGAACGTCGCGGTCCCGCTCGTACGGCGGATGGGCCGGCCAGGCGGCGGGATCAACCCTGATGGCGGGGCGACGGCGAGGCCCGGGCGCACCACACGGCGCCGGTGACCGAAGCCGTTCGACGAACGGTCGGCCGACAAGCTCATCCGTTCAGGGGCTCTGTGATGCAATGACATGCCCGGCACCGGGCTTGGCGCCGGCCGCTCACACCTGGGACGGAGCCCTGAGCACCAGCGAGCGAGGAGTCACCGTGACCGTGCGTCGGCCTGACGGGGCCAGTGAACCGACTGTTCGCACTCCCGAGAACGGGGGTGGCCGGGGCCGGGCGATGACCTTGGCCGGGACGTTGGAGGCGGCGGAGACCTCGGCGCCCGTGGAGTCGCTGGACGTGGTCGCGGCCATGCTCAGGGAGCGTCTGGGGGCCGCGTCGGTGTCGTTCCTCATCGTCGACTTCACCGGTAGCTCGGTCGTGCGGCTGGGGAGGGCGGGCAGTGTCGACACCGATGAGCCCGCCCGGCGTATCCCGCTGCGGGGCACCCTGTACGACGACGTGATCCGTACCCAGCGGCCGGGCATGGAGGACAGGGGCGAGGGGGCGCTGGTACGGATCGTCGCCCCGGTGACCAACCGCGGGGACGCCATCGGGCTCCTCGAACTGTTCCTGCCCGCGGCGCCGGACGCGGAGGCGATGCGGGAGATCAGCGAGACCGCGCACGCCCTGGCGTACATCGTCATCGCGAACCGGTCCTACACCGACGTCTACCAGTGGGGTCGGCGGACCATTCCGCTGAGCCTGGCCGCGGAGATCCAGCACCGTCTGCTGCCGGCTTCGCTGGCGTGCGAGGCCGCGCAGTTCGCGGTCGCCGGGGCGCTGGAGCCGGCCGACCACGTCGGGGGTGACACCTTCGACTACGTGATCGACCGGGACACGGTCCAGCTCTCCGTCACCGATGCCATGGGGCACGATGTCGACGCCGCACTGCTGGCCACCCTCCTGGTGGGCGCCCTGCGCCGGGCCCGGCGAGCCGGTGCCGACCTCGCCGAACAGGCCCGCCAGGCCGACCGGGCCATGCGCGAGCACGGCCGCCAGAGCTACGTCACCGGCCAGCTCCTGCGCATCAGCCTGATCGACGGCACGACCGAGTTCGTCAACGCCGGGCACCCCTGGCCACTGCGCATGCGCGACGGACAGGTGCGGGAGATCACCCCGGAGATCGACATGCCGTTCGGCTTCCATGCCCCACACACCTACCGGGTCCAGTCGCTTGACCTGCAACCGGGCGACCGGCTGGTGATGCTGACCGACGGGATGCTGGAACGCAATGCCAACAGCCTGGACCTGTCCGATCTGATCGTGCGCACCCGCGCGCTGCATCCCCGCGAGGCCGCCCGCGCACTCATCGCGACGATCGTCGACGCCAACCACGGCCATCTGCAGGACGACGCGACCGTCATGTGCCTGGACTGGCACGGCGTCAACCACTCCCGGCGTGACGCCGCCACCGGCGCCGACCTCGCCGACGCCTCCGCAGCATCACGGCCCCCCGGGCGATGACTCGAGGGTGTTCCGGCAACCCACCACGGCCAACCCCTGGCCGGGCGGCGCAGGCGCGGGCCGAGCAGGCCGAGGCCGGCGACCAGGACCACTACGCCGATGACCAACGAGTGAAACAGGTCCGGGGCGAGGCGGAACGTTGTCGCGGTCAGTAGGTGGCCAGGGAAATGGCGACGTAGTGCGCGGTGAAGGCCGCCACGGTCAGCGCGTGGAACACCTCGTGGAAACCGAACCAGCGGGGTGCGGGGTCGGGCCGCTGGAGGGCGTAGACCACCGCGCCCGCGCTGTAGAGGAGACCGCCGACAACGATCAGAGTGAGCACGGCCGCTCCGCCGGTGTGCAGGAAGTCGGGCAGATAACGCACCGGTGCCCATCCCAGGGCCAGGTAACACGGGGTGTACAGCCAGCGCGGAGCTCCGACCCACAGGACCCGGAACGCGATGCCGGCCAACGCGCCCGCCCACACGATCCACAGCAGCACGGACCGCTGGTCCGGCGTGAGGAGGAGTACGGCCAGGGGGGTGCAGGTGCCGGCGATGATCAGGAAGATGTTGGCGTGGTCGAGACGACGTAGAAGAGCCTCACCGAGCGGCCCCCAGGTGCCGAGGTGGTAGACCGCGCTCGTGGCGAACAGCAGCCAGGCGGTGACCGAGTACACGGCGCAGGCCAGGACCGCCTGCGGAGTACGGGCCTGGTAGATGAGTACGACGCCTGCGATCAGTGCGGCGGGGACCATTCCGGCATGGAGCCAGCCACGCAACTTCGGCTTGATCGGTTCGGCCAGGTCGGCCGCCCGCTCCATCAGAGCGGCAACCGGGTGAGCCTTCTCCCCCGCGTCGTCACCTTGTGATCCGCCGGGCAGCCCGTCTTCACGGCGCTCTCCAGGCGCTGAGGTGACCTGACTGCTCTCGACTTCAGCGGCGTCGCGGGACGCGGCTTCTCGTCCTCCCTCGGACTCCTGGGCTTCGCTGGCAACCATGCGGTCATGCTAGGAGACCTCACCCGGACGGCATGACGGGAGGTCGGTCCGGGTGCCCGGGCCCAGTCGCCGGCCATGGGCTGTTCCGTCGGCGGGTGAACTCGGGACCCCGGTGATCCGGCCGCCGATCGGGGCCTGCCGAAGCCGAGTGGATCGGCTGGCCATGGGAACGATCAGGGCGCTCCCGAACTGGCATCTCCGCTCGCCTACGCACAAGGATCGCCGATGCTTCCTGAGGTCCGCCCCAACGCGTCGCCGCCCGGGAGGTGACCGGTCGAGCCCTCGCCGAGTCCGACCGTTTTCCCGACCTCAAGACACAGGTCATCGGCGAACTGTGGATTCGAGATCTCGAGCTCACCGCCTGGCGCGTCCTGCACGCAGACCGCAGGTCGGACGATCCGGCCGGACGGAAGGCCTTCCTCGACGCCTGGACCAGCGTGTGAACGTCGGCTCCTCCGAGTTGCACGACAGCCGCACTGGGCATGGGCGGTCGCGCCCGCCCCAGAACTCGAACAGCTCAGGGCCGCGCAGCCACTGCTGCACGGCCCTGAGCGTGTGCGCCCTCGGGAAAGGCTGGTGAGATCAGGCCGTGGTGATGTTCTCGGCCTGCGGGCCCTTCTGGCCCTGGACGACGTCGAACGTCACGGCCTGGCCCTCCTGAAGCTCACGGAAGCCCGAGGAGTTGATCGCGGAGTAGTGCGCGAAGACGTCCGGGCCGCCGCCGTCCTGGGCGATGAAGCCGAAGCCCTTCTCCGCGTTGAACCACTTCACAGTTCCCGTAGCCATAGTCATGCCTTCCAACCGATGAAGGCCTCCCACTCCATGTGGAAGGCAGAGGTGATCGCCCTGGTCCCTGCGGCACAGCACAGCAAAAAAGCCCACGCCAAAAGCATGGGCAAAGGGGAACTCCGAACCACGACAGCTGACACAGACGGTACCTGTCCGCACGCCACGTCACCAGAGGAACGATCACACCAAACACCGGGACTCTGCGGGCGATGGCCGTCGAGACCGGCGGGCACGCTCATCTCACGCCGCGGCCGGCCCCGTCGCCCGTCCTGCGTCTGCTCCGGCTTGGAACCCCACTGCCGAACCTCCCGGTGCGCGCGCCCGCAGCCGACGCCTTCACCGAGGTACCACTCACTCACTTCACTGGTCAGGTACCCGGAGTGACCCACAGCCGCACAGCCCTTACGGTCGGGTACCGGCCGCCCCTGGGCATTCCCGCCTCCGGGTGTGGCACTTCGGATACCCGGCAGGTCGGCCGGTGACGGGCGTGGCACGGGGGACCGCACCGGCCTTGAGGATCCCGGACCGATGACGGAGCAGCTCCTGGAAGCGCTACAGACCGGCGCTGTTGCCGCGACATCCGGACCGGCGTTCCTGCTGCCGCGTCAGCGCCTCGACGAGGATCGGCTCCTCCGGCCCACGGTCACTCGCCGGGCCTGCGGCGGCAAGACCGTGAGCGCCCGTCTTCCCCGGTAGCACCGCCGCTGGAGCAGCTGGACGGCCGGTGAATACAATCTGCTTCATGTCGAAGCCTGACGAGCTGCTCGTTGACCTCGCTGCCCTGGTGGAATCCGGGCAGAGCAACCAGATGTCCCTCACCGTGGTCACCGGTGGTGCTGTCATCACCGGTCGGCTGGCTCCCGAAGCAGTGTGGAGGCAGAGGGTGTCGGAGGTACTGACGGATTCGGATCGCTTGGGAGAGTTCTCCGCCGTCTTCGATACCCCTCTGAAGAAGGACGGGCCGCCTACGTATCTGCACTTCCATGTCGCCCGGATCCTGCAGGGCGCGGTGGGCATCCCGGAGACGGGTGGGATGTACCGTGCCGCGATCGAGGACGTCAGTGCCTGGACCGTGGGCGACTTCAGCTATTCCGACCGCTGAGCAACCAGTAGGACGGGAACCCGCCGCACGCGGTAGGGGCCCGACCGGCGCGCGCCGGTCGGGCCCCTACCGCTGTTCAGGTGTCGGCTCGCGCCGCTGTTTCCTCGGTCAGACGGATACAGGGGCGCCGAGCATCGCGGCAGCTCCCTGGAGCGAGCCGAGGATGCGTACGGGCGCGGCCGTGGGGAGGTCACGGCAGGTGAAGCCGAGCCGAGTCATGGCCCGGAGGACTTCGGCGGCGCTGAAGTCACGTCGGTCCTGGCGGGTGACGACCTGGCCGACCTGCTTCATGGGGTAGTGGCGGCGGCCGATGATCACCGACTCGCCCGTGACCGGTTCGGGCTTGATGCCCTTCATCGACTCCAGCACGCCGATCTTGGTGAGCTCGAAGGGGAAGCGGGCGATGACGCAGCGCATGTGGCCTCACAAGGAGAGGAGGAGAACGTTCCGACCAGAGTGAGGCTGCTCAGCGGGAGAGGGCGAGGACGCCCAGGGCACTGCCTTGCCCGTCGACGACCGGCAGGGCACCGAGCCGACGGGAGCGCATCACGTGCTCGGCTTCGGAGGCGGTGGTCACGGGTGAGGTGAACGGCCCGTGACCGCCGAGGATGTCGCGCAGGCGGACGCGGTCCGTGTAGGCAGAGCTGTCGCGGAAGGCGTTGAGGTCGGTCCGGGTGACCAGGCCTGTGCACTCGCCGTCCTGGTCGCAGACGACCAGTCGGGCCGTGCGGGCGGCGGCCATGACGGCCAGCGCCACCTCGACGCTCATGTCGTCACAGACCTGCGGTCCGGCCGCGTCCATGACCTCGACCACCGTCCTGTGCTCGGGGTTGGCGCCCGCCGGGCGGGGCTGCGTCTGAACCAGCGTCAAAGGTGCCTCCTGCAGAGATGGTCAGCTTCCTGAGTACGAGGGTTCTAGGCCGCCGCATCGAGGGCGGGCCGGCGTACGGGCGCGCGCCGGGCAACCGACGAGGGGCGGCGTCGGCCTCGGGAGGTGGCACCGCGCTTGGAGCGTTCGACCACCGGTGCGGTGATGACGACCGGGATGCCGGACGGGGCCTGGGCGCCGGTGATCCGGCTCAGGGCCTCGTCGCCCGAGCGGACCTGGGTGGTCTGCGGCTGGATGCCGGCGTTCGACATGAGGCGGACCATGTCGCGGCGCTGGTTCGGTGTGACGAGGGTGACGACGCTGCCGGACTCGCCGGCGCGGGCGGTCCGGCCGCCGCGGTGGAGGTAGTCCTTGTGGTCGGTCGGCGGGTCGACGTTGACGACGAGGTCGAGGTTGTCGACGTGGATGCCGCGGGCCGCGACATTGGTCGCCACCAGCACACTGACGTGCCCCGTCTTGAACTGCGCCAGCGTGCGGGTGCGCTGCGGCTGTGACTTGCCGCCATGCAGCGCGGCGGCCCGTACTCCGCTGTTGAGCAGGTCCTGGGTCAGCCGGTCGACGGCGTGCTTGGTGTCCAGGAACATGATCACGCGGCCGTCGCGGGCGGCGATCTCGGTCGTGGCGGCGTGCTTGTCGGCGCCGTGGACGTGGAGGACGTGGTGCTCCATCGTCGTGACCGCACCAGCCGACGGGTCGACCGAATGCACGACGGGGTCGGTCAGATAACGGCGCACCAACAGGTCGACGTTACGGTCCAGGGTCGCGGAGAACAGCATCCGCTGTCCCTCTGGACGCACCTGGTCGAGCAGTGCGGTGACCTGCGGCATGAAACCCATGTCGGCCATCTGGTCGGCCTCGTCCAGCACCGTGATGCCCACCTGGTTCAGCCGGCAGTCGCCACGGTCGATGAGGTCCTTGAGCCGGCCCGGGGTCGCGACAACGACCTCGGCCCCGCCTCGCAGCGCGCTGGCCTGCTTGCCGATCGACATCCCGCCCACCACCGTGACCAGTCGCAGCTTGACGGAGCGGGCGTACGGAGTGAGCGCGTCGGTCACCTGCTGCGCCAGCTCACGCGTCGGTACGAGGATCAGGCCCAGCGGCTGGCGGGCCTCGGCACGCTGTCCGGCGGTGCGGGCCAGCAGGGCGAGGCCGAAGGCGAGGGTCTTGCCGGAGCCGGTGCGTCCGCGGCCCAGGACGTCACGGCCCGCCAGGGAGTTCGGCAGCGTCGCGCCCTGGATCGGGAACGGACTGGTCACACCCTGCTTACCGAGTTCGGCCAGCAGTTGATCGGGCATGGTGAGGTCGGCGAAGTCCTCGACGGCGGGCAGCGCGGGGGTGATCGTCTTGGGAAGCGCGAACTCACCCTGCACTGCGGCGGGTCGGCGGCCGTAACCACCGGAGCGGGCCGGCCCGCCGGAACGGCGCGGTGCCGACGAGCCGAAGCGGCTGCCGCCCTTTCCGGCGTCAGCACTGCCGTTACGGGTGCGGCCGAAGCGGTCGTTCGTACGTGTGCGGTTCATGTGGAGCCTTCCTCGATACGGCGCATATCAAGGAATTCCCGCAGCGATGAGCAGCACAGAGAATTACAGGTATGGACCGAAGACAAAAGAGATCACATCTGGCCGACGGAAATTCACGCGGGCACAGATGCCGAAATGGGGGACGCGATGGGGACGTGCCCCAGAACGTCGACTGCGGATTCCTCCGAGTCGCCCGGCGGGTGAACCCGCTGCGGGAAATGCGTGCAGCTGGGGCCCGCACCCCGAAGGATGCGGGCCCCAGCTACGAAGTGTGCGTCAGGCCGGAACGATGTTCTCGGCCGTCGGGCCCTTCTGGCCCTGCGCGATGTCGAAGGTCACCTTCTGGCCTTCGAGCAGCTCACGGAAGCCCTGAGCGGCGATGTTCGAGTAGTGGGCGAACACGTCAGCGCCGCCACCGTCCTGCTCGATGAAGCCGAAGCCCTTTTCCGCGTTGAACCACTTGACGGTACCAGCAGCCATGTCATATCTCCTTTGGGGCAGTACATCGGAATCCGCACTGCGCGGACACCGTGTCGCCGCGATGATTACCCCGCCCGGAAATGACCGGAAATAGAAAAGCGCTCCCACCGACAGAAGCCGAGTGAGGGCACTTGAAGTTTGGGAACCACAACCGCAACCGAGAACGACAGTAGCACGCTGGAGCGGTCCACGCACATCACCTAATTCCACTCCGCTCATAGCGGCGGAATTCTCACCGCCACGAACCGTGAAACCCTCATCTCGCGGGCACAGGTATTAATTCACTCGGAGTGCACTGTTTCAGAAAAACGGTGTCGCCCCCTGACGCACAGGCGAGGGCTGAGCTTGCTCCACTGTGACGGACACCATCGGTGTGGTGGTCAGCCCGGCGCCGGCCGGCCGCCCGGCCTCCTTGACTCCGCCTGCGCCGCGTCAGGCGGCCGGGCCGAAGAGCGCCCACATGCCGAAGGCCGGCCCGTACAGCGCGAGGCCCGCCAGGTCAGTGACCGTGATCAAGGTGATGGTGTGGTCCCGGCAGCGCGCGAGCCGTCCCCTGCGCCTGCGCCGACACGGCCGGTGGAAGACTGCCGGACCTCCACAACGCGACACCAGGGCGGTGCCGCCGATCACCAGCAAGGCCATGACGAGCAGCATCGGACCCCCGCTCCCCGGCCCAAGCCTCCGTGAGTAGCGGGAAGGCCTCCGTCCCGGCCAGTGCGTCTCCGGCCGAACCAGCCGAAATGGCGGCGCGTCGGAGCGCCGACAACGCTATTGCCTCGTGTGTCCCCTGCGCGCCCTTGGGACCAAGGTCCGCGCCCTCGCCGACCGCGGAGCGCCCCGCGACCTGATCGACGTCTCAGCGGCATCCCGCCGCTGGAGTACGGCCGACCTCGAAGAGTTCGGCCGTCGGCACGCCCGTGGCCGCTGTGAACGGGAAGACCTGCAGGCCAGCCTCACAAGAGCCGAGTGGACCGACGACGAGGCGTTCGCCCCCCTACGGCCTCGATGACTCCACCATCAGCGCACCGCGCACCTGGGCCGTGGATTGGGCCGATGCCCTTGTGGCCCTGCTTCTTGAGGAGTTCGAAGAGCCGGACGTCGGCTGATCGCGAGGTACTCCGGGTCAGGAACCCTTCGCCACGGGCTCCAGAATCGCCACGCACTCCATGTGATGTGTCATCGGGAACAGATCGAACACCCGCAACGTCCGCACCCGGTACCCGCCGTCCCGGAAGTACCCCAGGTCCCGGGCCAGCGCCGCCGGGTCGCAGGCCACGTAGGCGATGCGGCGGGCGTCCAGTGAGGCCATGTGCTGGACGGTCTTGCGGCCGGCGCCCGACCGGGGCGGGTCCAGGACGATCAGGTCGACCTCGGTGATGCCGGTGCGCGGGAGCACCGCCTCGACCTTGCCCTGTTCGATGCGGACGCGGTCGAAGGCGGCGAGGTTGTGCCGGGCGTCCTCGACCGCGCGCTTGCCGGACTCGATGCCGAGGACGGCGCCCTGGTCGCCGAGCCGGTCGGCCAGCGCGCCCGCGAACAGGCCGACGCCGCAGTACAGGTCCAGCGCCATCTCGCCCTTGCGGGGCAGCAGACCCTGCATGACGGCCGTCACGAGGGTGTCCGCGGCCTTCGGGTGGACCTGCCAGAAGCCGCCGCTGCCGACGCGGTGGGTACGGCCGTCCGCGCGCTCGCGGACGAAGGCGCGGCCGTGGACGCGGTGGATGCCGCCGTCGTGCTCCTCGACGCGCATGACGGAGACGGGCCGGTCGAGTTCGACGAGGGGCAGGCGGGCGCCGGGCTTGGGCTCCAGGATGACCATGCGGTCCTGGGAACCGGTCGCGGCGATCACGTCGACGGACTCCATGCCGGACCAGTCGTGCTTCTCGATGCCCAGTTCGCTGACGCCCGGGGCCGCGATCATGCAGTGGTCGATCGGCTCGACGTCGTGCGAGCGGTGCCGGCGCAGTCCGGCGTTGCCGTCGGCGTCCACGGCGTACTGCACGCGGGTCCGCCACTGCGGGACCTGCCCCGCGGGAAGCTTGTCGCCCTCGGCGGGCAGCACCGTGCCGTCCCAGCCGGCCTCCTCGGGCGTGAGCCCGGCGAGCCGCTGGAGCTGCTCGGCGACGACCTCGCCCTTGAGGCGGCGCTGCGCGCCCGGCTTGGCGTGCTGCCAGTCGCAGCCGCCGCAGCGGCCGGGTCCTGAGTAGGGACAGGGCGCCTCGATGCGGTCCTTGGAGGCGTCCAGCACCCGGACCGCGTCCGCGCGCAGGAACCGGGCCCCCTCCTCGCCGTCGGTCACCCGCGCCACGACCCGCTCGCCGGGCAGCGTGTGCCGGACGAACAGCACCTGGCCCTCGTCGGTCCGGGCGATGCAGTGCCCGCCGTGGGCGACGGGGCCGACCTCGACCTCGTACTCCTCCCCCACGAGCGACTTCACGAGCGGCCCCGCCTGCGATGTGTTCGGTTCTGCCTGCATGGCGGGGTGACTCCAGATGCGAGTGGGGGTGGGACGGCCGGACAACAGCCCACCAGTCTACGTCGGTGTCGACGACTCCTTCGCCCGCTCCTCGGCGGGCCCGCGCCGCACCGCACCCGGCGCGTTCCACTCCTGTCGCCTGCGGGCCCGCTTCTTCGCCGCCTCGGAGGACTGGAGCTGGTAGGGCACCGAGGTCACCATCACACCGGGCGTGAACAGCAGCCGGCCCTTGAGGCGGAGCGCACTCTGGTTGTGCAGCAGATGCTCGTACCAGTGGCCGACCACGTACTCGGGGATGATCACGGACACCGCGTCGCGCGGCGACTCCTTGCGCAGGCTCTTCACATACTCGATGACCGGCCGCGTGACCTCGCGGTAGGGCGAGTCGAGAACCTTCAGCGGTACGTCGATCCCGCGCCGCTCCCACTCGTCGCGCAGCGCCTTGGTCTCGGCCGGGTCCACGTTGACGCTGAGCGCCTCCAGGGTGTCCGAGCGCAGCAGCTTGGCGTAGGCGAGGGCCCGCAGCGTCGGCCGGTGGATCTTGGAGATCAGGACGACCGAGTGCACACGGGAGGGCCGTACCAGGTCGTCGGCCGGCGGCTCGGAGATGTCGGGGGCCGCGATCTCCTCGGCGACGCGGTCGTAGTGCTTACGGATCGCCGTCATCGTCGCGTAGAAGATGCACATGCCCAGCAGCGCGACCCAGGCGCCGTGGGTGAACTTCGTGGCCAGGACGACGACGAGCACCAGGCCGGTGAAGAAGGCGCCGAAGGCGTTGATCGCGCGGGAGCGGACCATGTGGCGGCGCTTGGCCTGGTTCTTCTCCTTGGCCAGGTGGCGGTTCCAGTGGCGGACCATGCCGGTCTGGCTGAGCGTGAACGACACGAACACGCCGACGATGTACAGCTGGATCAGCCGCGTCGAGTCGGCACCGTAGATCCACACCAGCAGGACGGCCGCGCCGGCGAGCAGCACGATGCCGTTCGAGAAGGCGAGCCGGTCGCCGCGGGTGTGCAGCTGACGGGGCAGATAGCGGTCCTGGGCGAGGATCGAGCCGAGCAGCGGGAAGCCGTTGTACGCGGTGTTCGCGGCCAGGAACAGCACCAGCGCGGTGGCCGCGGCCAGCACGATGAACAGGAAGCTGCCCTTGCCGAAGACGGCCTCGGCGACCTGCGAGATCACCGGGTTCTGGACGTAGTCGGAGCCGATCGCGACACCGTTGTGGATCAGGTCGACGGCCGGGTTCTCGGCCATCCTGACCTTGGTCACCGTGGCCAGCGCGATGATCCCGCAGAACATGGTGACGGCGAGCAGGCCCATCATCGCGAGCGTGGTCGCCGCGTTCTTCGACTTGGGCTTTCGAAAGGCCGGCACTCCGTTGGAGATCGCCTCGACACCGGTCAGAGCGGCACAGCCGGACGAGAACGCCCGCAGCAGCAGGAAGACCAGCGCGAACCCGGCCAGGCCCTGGTGCTCGGGCTTGATCTGGTAGTCCGCCGTCGGTGCCCGCATGGTGTCGTCGAGGACCAGCCCGCGGAACGCCCCCCACGCGATCATGACGAAGACGCCCGTGACGAAGACATAGGTCGGAATCGCGAACAGCGAGCCCGACTCCTTCATCCCGCGCAGGTTCATCAGTGTCAGCAGCACGATCACGGCGACCGCGCAGAGCACCTTGTGCTCGACCACGAAGGGCACCGCGGAGCCGAGGTTCTCGATGCCGGAGGAGATCGACACGGCGACGGTCAGCACGTAGTCGACGAGCAGGGCGCTGGCCACCGTGAGGCCCGCCTTGGGCCCGAGGTTGGTGTTGGCCACCTCGTAGTCGCCGCCTCCGCTCGGGTAGGCGTGCACGTTCTGTCGGTAGGAGGCGACCACCGTGAACATCAGCACGACGACCGCGAGCGCGATCCAGGGGCTGAAGTGGTACGCCGACACGCCCGCGATGGAGAGGACCAGCAGCACCTCGCCCGGCGCGTACGCCACGGAGGAGAGCGGGTCGGAGGCGAAGACAGGGAGTGCGATGCGCTTCGGCAGGAGCGTTTCCCCGAGCCGATCACTGCGCAGTGCGCGCCCGATCAGGATCCGTTTGGGCACGTCGGTCAGTTTGGACACAACAGAGGATCGTAGGCGTTCGAACGTGGGCTCGCCCACCCGCCACCCCACTTCCGCGCGCGGGCCTGTCCCGGGCACGCGTCTGTCCGCTCCCCGGCACGCCCCTGTCTGCCCTCCGAGTGAAATCGGGGGCGGGGCGGCTGCGGATTCCGCAGGCCGTGCGGTCGTCGTGTCTATATGACTAAACCCCGACCGTTTCCCAGGCTGTTGCCGCCCGCTGGAGGGTCCATGCACACCACCGCAGAGTTGATCGGCGCCGCCGGCACCCTCGTCGGCCTCGGAATCCTCACGCTCATCAGCGTCAGAAGCATCAGCCGGCGCTGACCCCCCACGATCGGCCCCGGATCGACCGCGGGTCGGCCCGGCCGCATCGACCGGATCGGGCCGCTCCACCGACCGGATCGTCCCCGGGACACCGAGGGGATCTCCTTGGCGACACCGTCGGGGGCGACGAGTACCGTGGCACCGAGTCTGCCGGCCGCCCCGGCAGCTAAGCCGACAGCCGTCGCATCCGAGGGAGCTTTTTCATGGCCTCTGTGCCGCTGACCCCTTCCGCCGACAGCGGGACCCGTGTGTCCGCGCTCCGGGACGCGCTCGCCACTCGTGTGGTGGTGGCCGACGGAGCGATGGGGACCATGCTGCAGGCTCAGGACCCGACGTTGGAGGACTTCGAGAATCTTGAGGGCTGCAACGAGATCCTGAACCTGACGCGTCCGGACATCGTCCGTTCCGTCCACGAGGCCTATTTCGAGGTCGGTGTGGACTGCGTCGAGACCAACACCTTCGGGGCGAACCACGCCGCCCTCGCCGAGTACGACATCGCCGGCCGCGTGCACGAACTCTCCGAGGCCGGTGCCCGCATCGCCCGCGAGACCGCCGACGCGTTCACCGCCTCGACCGGGCGGCAGCGCTGGGTCCTCGGCTCCATGGGCCCCGGCACCAAGCTCCCCACGCTGGGCCACGCCCCCTACACCCTCCTGCGCGACGCCTACCAGCAGAACGCCGAAGGCATGATCGCGGGCGGCGCCGACGCCCTCCTCGTCGAGACCACGCAGGACCTGCTGCAGACCAAGGCGTCGGTCATCGGCGCCCGCCGGGCCCTGGACACCCTCGGCGTCGACCTGCCGGTGATCGTCTCGGTGACCGTCGAGACGACCGGCACGATGCTGCTGGGCTCGGAGATCGGTGCGGCGCTGACCGCGCTGGAGCCGCTGGGCATCGACATGATCGGCCTCAACTGCGCCACCGGCCCGGCCGAGATGAGCGAGCACCTGCGCTATCTCGCCCGCCACTCCCGCATCCCCCTGTCCTGCATGCCGAACGCGGGCCTCCCGGTCCTCGGCAAGGACGGCGCCCACTATCCGCTGACGGCTCCCGAGCTCGCCGACGCGCAGGAGACGTTCGTCCGTGACTACGGCCTGTCCCTGGTCGGCGGCTGCTGCGGTACGACCCCGGAGCACCTGCGCCAAGTCGTCGAGCGGGTCCGGGACCTGACGCCGACGCCACGTGATCCGCGCCCTGAGCCGGGTGCGGCGTCGTTGTATCAGACGGTGTCGTTCCGTCAGGACACGGCGTATATGGCGATCGGTGAGCGGACGAACGCGAACGGGT
>NZ_JBVIOL010000006.1:0-470189 GCF_055578825.1 Streptomyces sp. NPDC032822
TTGCGTTTCCGACTCTACCAGACCGTTTTCCGATCCGATTTCCTCGGTGCTTTCCAGGTTCCCGCTTCCGCGTTTCCCTTTCCGGCGATTCCGACATTATCAGAAGTTTTAAGCCGGACTGACCGGCCGTCTGTTTCCGATTCATCGGGAAGAGGCTTCTTTGAAATCAACGTTTCTTAGAAGCAGGTAGATACTAACTGTCGCCGAGCCAAGATGAAAACCGAGCTCCAGGCAACTGTTCGAATCTACCTCCCCGCAAGCTCCGTGTCAACGACTCTTGTTGGGGCGAAGGAGACAGTAGCAGCTCAGCGAGGGTGCACGCACATCAGGCAGCGGTGGGGACGGTGGCACTGCGCTCGGCTGCCTCGACATCGCCGGTCTCGCCTGCGCGGGCCGCACGACCGCCCAGGACATAGACGTATGCGAGGAATGCCAGTTCGGCGGTGATGCCGATGCCGATGCGGGCCCAGGTGGGGAGACCGGAGGGGGTGACGAAGCCTTCGATGGCGCCTGAGACGAAGAGGACCAGCGCGAGGCCTATCGCCATGCCTACGGCCGCTCGGCCCTCCTCGGCCAGTGCCGAGCGGCGGGAGCGTGGGCCGGGGTCGATCACCGTCCAGCCCAGACGCAGTCCGGTGCCGGCGGCGACGAAGACGGCGGTGAGTTCGAGCAGACCGTGCGGAAGGATCAGGCCGAGGAAGGTGTCGAGGCGGCCGGCCGAGGACATCAGGCCGAACCCGATACCGAGGTTGAGCATGTTCTGGAACAGGATCCACAGGACCGGGAGGCCCAGGAAGACACCCAGGACCAGGCACATGGCCGCGGCCTGGGCGTTGTTCGTCCAGACCTGGGCGGCGAAGGAGGTCGCCGGGTGGGTGGAGTAGTACGCCTCGTACTGGCCGCCGGGGCGGGTGAGCTCGCGCAGCTCGGTGGGTGCCGCGATGGACGCCTGCACTTCGGGATGCGTACCGATCCACCAGCCCAGGAGAGCCGCTACAGCCGTGGACAGGAGCGCTGTGGGCACCCACCAGTGGCGCGACCTGTAGACCGCGGCGGGAAAGCTGTGCGACAGGAAGCGGGTGACGTCACGCCACGAGGCACGCCGGGTGCCTGTCACCGCACTACGCGCGCGGGCCACCAGTTGACTGAGCCGACCGGTCAGTTGCGGATCGGGGGCACTGGACTGGATCAGGGACAGGTGGGTGGCGGTGCGTTGGTAGAGAGCGACGAGTTCGTCGGCCTCGGCACCCGTCAGGCGGCGCTGACGCCGGAGCAGCGCGTCGAGACGGTCCCATTCGGCTCGGTGGGCGGTGACGAAGACGTCGAGGTCCATCGGTCTGCCTGCTCCTAGGCTGGTCGTCGGCGGTTCGTCATGGAGGTCAGCTTGTCGTACCGGGGCGCGATGCGCTCTCAGCTTGGCAGACTGGACGTTCTTGGGGCAGGTCAGGGGAAGGACGGCGGGCTGACGTGAGTGAACTGGTGACGGGGGAGGCGGTGGCGCTTGAGCTGCGCCCCGCGAAGTTGCCCAGCAGAGCCTTGGCCGTGCTGATCGATCTGGCGTTGGCCGTGACCGCCTACGTCGTCGTGACCATAGCTGTGGTGGCTTCCACCGCTTCCCTGGACGAGGCGGCACAGGTCGCGTTGTCGATCGCCGCGTTCCTTCTCGTCCTGGTGGGGGCGCCCATCGCGGTCGAGACGCTCAGTCATGGGCGCTCGCTCGGGAAGCTGGCGTGCGGGCTGCGTGTGGTGCGGGACGACGGCGGGCCGATCCGGTTCCGGCATGCGTTGGTGCGGGGCGCGGTGGGTGCGGTCGAGATTCTGATGATGTTCGGAGTCGTGGCCTGCATCGCGTCCCTCGTCTCGGCGCGGGGGCGTCGGCTCGGTGACGTGTTCGCGGGGACCCTGGTCGTACGGGAGCGGGTGCCGGCCGGGCGGACGGGTTTCGTGCCGCCGCCTCCACCCTGGCTGGCCGGGCGCTTCTCGGCGCTTGATCTGTCGGCGGTCCCGGACGGCTTGTGGCTTGCGATCCGCCAGTACCTGACGCGCATGCAGCAGTTGGATCCGCAGGTCGGCTGGGCGATGGCGGAGCGGCTCGCCGCCGACCTCACCGCTTGTACGGGGACTCCCGCACCGCAGGGCGTGCCGTCGGCCGCGTTTCTGGCGGCGGTGGTGCAGGAGCGACAGGCACGGGAGGTCCGGCGCTCCTTCGGGACCGGTGCGGCACCGGGCGGAGGACCGGTCGGTGCGGGGTACGCGGGTGGCGTTCCGGGCGGTGCCGGTGCGTTCGGTGCCGGTGGTCCGCAGCATGCGCCTGGTGTGCAGGGTGCGCCTGGTGTGCAGGGTGGGCCCGGTGCGTACGGGGCTCCGGTGGCGCAGCCCGCGGCGGGAGCCGCTCAGCCCGTCACGCCCGGGGCGTGGAGCACGCCGGCAGGGGGCGGGGGAACCTCGGAACCGCCGCGTGAGACGCCGTCGGCCGATCGTCCCGGTACCGGGTTCGCGCCGCCCGCCTGACCTGCTGGGAGGGGCGGTTGGGGTCGGCCTACTCGCCGTCATGACGGACTCGGCGGTTCGTGTCCCCGGTCAAGCAGGCGCCGACGGCGGGGACTCGAGGTCTTCGAGCTCGATTCCAGGTGCCGCGAGCACCACGTCGCCGGCGATGTGGATCGTGTGCTGCTCCCCCGTGTCCAGGGCTGTGACCTGGTATTCGTCCACGGTCAGGGGGCCGCTGTCAGTGCCGTGTGCTTCTCTTTTCAGCAGGGCCCAGGACTGGTCCACGGTGCGCGGCGCGAGGACCGGATCCGTGAAAGCGACGAGGCGTACGCGGGTTGCTGTGGCGGAGGGGGTGAGGCGGAGGAGACGGGTGGTGGCGACGAGGAACGCGGGAGAGGTGCCGGTGAAGGCGTGGGCGGGGACGTTGCCTTCCGTGGCCTCGGTTCCGGTGGGGTCCGTGCGGACCCAGGTGACGCCGTCGAGGGCGGCGCCGCGGACCTGCCAGCTCGCGGCATGCAGTTCGAGACGGATGGGGCGGCCCAGTTCGTCGAGGGTGAGGTCGACGGAGCCACTGTGATCGCCCGCGGGGGTGGTCAGTTGGGAGACGTAACGCCAGCCGGAGGGGCCGGGGGCGCAGTGGAAGTGCTCTTCTGCGAGGGGGGTGTGATCGTGCGGATCGTGGAGCGAATAGCGGCCGCGGGGCATGGAGGTCCTGGTCCTGGGGCTTGACGGGGCTGGTCCGGCCTCGGCGGCCAAAGGGGCAGGCCCCCGGCACGGGGGTGCGGGGGCCTGCCTCTGAGGACCTGCTGGTGCGGGAGCGCGTCCGTGCACGGACGTGCTCCTCGCGAGCCGGGGTGCGGCTCAGTAGCGGTAGTGGTCCGACTTGTACGGGCCGTCGACCTCCACGCCGATGTACGAGGCCTGCTCGGGGCGGAGCTGGGTCAGCTTCACGCCGAGCGCGTCCAGGTGCAGGCGGGCGACCTTCTCGTCGAGGTGCTTGGGCAGCACGTAGACATCGGTCGGGTACTCGCTCTGCTTGGTGAACAGCTCGATCTGGGCCAGGGTCTGGTCCGCGAAGGAGTTGGACATCACGAAGGACGGGTGACCGGTGGCGTTGCCCAGGTTCAGCAGGCGGCCCTCGGAGAGGACGATGAGCACCTTGCCGTCGGGGAACTTCCAGGTGTGGACCTGCGGCTTGACCTCGTCCTTGACGATGCCGGGGATCTTGGCGAGGCCGGCCATGTCGATCTCGTTGTCGAAGTGACCGATGTTGCCGACGATCGCCTGGTGCTTCATCTTGGCCATGTCCGAGGCCATGATGATGTCCTTGTTGCCGGTCGTGGTGACGAAGATGTCCGCCTTGTCCACGACCTCGTCGAGGGTCGTGACCTGGAAGCCGTCCATCGCCGCCTGCAGCGCGCAGATCGGGTCGATCTCGGTGATGATCACGCGGGCGCCCTGTCCGCGCAGGGACTCCGCGCAGCCCTTGCCCACGTCGCCGTAGCCGAAGACGACCGCGGTCTTGCCGCCGATGAGGACGTCGGTGGCGCGGTTGATGCCGTCGATCAGGGAGTGGCGGCAGCCGTACTTGTTGTCGAACTTCGACTTGGTGACGGCGTCGTTGACGTTGATCGCCGGGAACAGGAGGACGCCATCGCGCTGCATCTCGTACAGGCGGTGGACGCCGGTCGTGGTCTCCTCGGTCACGCCGCGGATCTCGGAGGCCAGCTGGGTCCACTTCTGGGAGCCGTCCGAGATGGTGCGGTTCAGGAGTTCGAGGATGACGCGGTGCTCGTCGTTCTCGGCGGTGTCGACCGAGGGGACCTTGCCGTCCTTCTCGTACTCGACGCCCTTGTGGACGAGGAGGGTGGCGTCACCACCGTCGTCGAGGATCATGTTCGGGCCGCCGGTGGGGGTGTTCGGCCAGGTCAGCGCCTGCTCCGTGCACCACCAGTACTCCTCCAGGGTCTCGCCCTTCCAGGCGAAGACCGGGACGCCCTGCGGGTTGTCCGGCGTGCCGTTCGGGCCGACGGCGATGGCGGCGGCCGCGTGGTCCTGGGTGGAGAAGATGTTGCAGGACACCCAGCGGACCTCGGCGCCCAGGGCGACCAGGGTCTCGATCAGGACAGCGGTCTGCACGGTCATGTGCAGCGAGCCCATGATGCGGGCGCCGGCCAGCGGCTGGGCGGCGGCGAACTCCCTGCGGATCGACATCAGGCCGGGCATCTCGTGCTCGGCGAGAGTGATCTCCTTGCGGCCGAACTCGGCCAGGGAGAGATCGGCGACCTTGAAGTCCTGTCGGTTGTCGACAGTCGTCATTACGAGATGCTCCTCGGGGTTGGGGCGAGGTGGGTACGGCTGGTCTGCGCGGCGGCGGACACAGGGGTGCCCGAAGAGGACACAGGCATGCCCGGTGCGCGCAGCGCAGTCCGTCGGAGGCCCTCTCTCCCTCGGCCGATCCGCGGTGGGACCGCCCGACCGCCATCAGCAGCGACGTCTGGCTCCCACCCAAGCTACACCGGTGGGCCCGGCCGTCCCCAGTCCGCATCCGAACACATCGAGTCGATCACGCGAAGTCGTCGGTGGCGGAGGCGGGCGGCCGGGACAGCGATAACAGGACACCTACGAACGGGAGGACAGGAGCCAACAGACCGGAACAATCAGGCACTTTCACACCTATGCGCCGGAGAGCGGGTGTTGCAGGATGCGAGGAGATCGGAACCTCTGATCGATCCTGCGGGGCGTCCGGGACGACGTTCCGCGTGACAAAGGCGTTAGGAGATCGACGTGACCAGTCCGGCCGGCCCTCCCCCCACGGGTGGCGGCGAAGGCGAGCACAGGCGGTTGAAGCTGCTCGCGGTGACCGCGTGCCCGACCGGCATCGCGCACACGTACATGGCGGCGGAGAAACTCGCACAGGCCGCCGAGAGCCGCGGTATCGACATGAAGGTGGAGACTCAGGGTTCCATCGGGGCCGAAAACATCCTGGATGACAACGATGTCAGCACCGCGGACGGCGTCATCGTCGCCGCGGACAAGGACGTGGACCTGAGCCGTTTCGTGGGCAAGCGGGTCCTCACGGTCGGGGTGGCCGAGGGCATTCGGCACCCCGAACGGCTGATCGAGCGGGTGCAGTCGGCGCCCGTACACACCGCGGCCGGCGCGGCCGGGCCCGCCGCCGAGGGCGGCGGCAAGGAGCGGAGCGTCGCGTACAAGGCACTGATGAACGGGGTCAGTTACATGATCCCGTTCGTGGTGGTCGGCGGGTTGCTGATCGCCATCTCGCTGTCGCTCGGCGGGCACACCGATCCCTCCGGGGGTCTCGTCATCCCGAAGGACTCCTTCTGGATGGACGTGAACAACATCGGTGTCATCGGCTTCACGCTGATGGTGCCGATCCTGTCCGGATACATCGCCTACGCCATCGGGGACCGGCCCGCGCTCGTGCCGGGCATGATCGGCGGCTGGATCGCCAACACCGGTTCGCTGTACGACTCGAAGGCGGGCGCCGGTTTCATCGGGGCGATCGTGACCGGGTTCCTCGCCGGGTATCTGGTGGTGTGGATCAAGAAGGTCGAGGTCCCGAAGTTCGCGCGGCCGATCATGCCGATCATCGTGATCCCGATCGTGGCGACCACGGCGCTCGGTCTGTTCTTCGTCTACGTCATCGGGAAGCCGATCGCGTGGGTCTTCGAGCACCTGACGGACTGGCTCAGCGGGATGACGGGCACCAGCGCGATCCTGCTGGGCGCGATTCTCGGGTTGATGATCGCGTTCGACATGGGCGGGCCGGTCAACAAGACGGCGTTCCTGTTCGGCGCCGGGCTCATCGCGACCGGCAACCAGACCGTCATGGGCATGTGCGCCGCCGCGATCCCGGTGATGCCGCTGGGCCAGGGCCTGGCCACGCTGATACGCAAGCGGCTGTACACCGAGCAGGAGCGGGAGACCGGTCTCGCCTCGCTGTTCATGGGCTGCTTCGGCATCTCCGAGGGGGCGATCCCGTTCGCGGCGTCGCGGCCCGCCCAGGTCATCCCGGCCAACATGCTGGGCGGGGCGGTGGCCGGTGCGGTCGCCGGAGTCGCCGGTGTGGAGGACGCGGTGCCGCACGGCGGGCCGATCGTGGCGGTGCTGGGTGCGGTGAGCGGTGTGCCGATGTTCTTCGTTGCCGTGGTGATCGGCACGGTGGTCACCGCCCTGACGACGGTGGCGTTGGTCGACATCGGCGAGCGGAGGCGGCGCGGTGGGTCGGTCGTCGGCGGGGGTGCGTCGGGGGCCGAGCCCGCGTTGGTCGGGGTGGGCGCGGGTGCGAGTCCGGGTGCGGGTTCTGTCGTAGCGCGGCAGGCCGTGGCCGGGACCGCGACCGGGGCCGCGGCGTCGAGTGTCGGTGCTCCCCCGGCGACGGTGGGTGCATCGGCCGGATCCGACGCCGCCGACGGCGCTGCCGATACCGACAGCGGCGAAGGCTCCGGCTCCGGCGGCACGGTTCTCTCCGGTTACCTGACCGAGCGGACCGTGAAGGTCTCGCTCGGTGCGCGTGACAAGGAGGCCGCCATCCGGGAGATGGCGGTACTGCTCGCGCGGAGCGGCAAGGTGGCCGACGGGGACGAGCTGGTACGGACGGCGTTGCGGCGGGAGGAGCAGGGCACGACCGGGCTCGGGGAGGAGATCGCGATCCCCCATGCCAAGACGGACGCGGTGACCGCGCCCGTCGTCGGGTTCGCGCGGTCCGCCGAGGGGGTCGAGTGGGGCTCCCCGGACGGGACGAAGGCCAGGCTGGTCTTCATGATCGCCGTACCGGAGGCCGCCGCGGGCGACGAGCATCTGCGGATTCTGGCGCTGCTGTCGCGGAAGTTGATGGACGCCGGGTTCCGTGAGCGGCTGACGGCGGCCGACGACGAGGGCGCCGTGCTCGGCGTGCTGGGCGAGATCCGGTAGACACCGACGGGGTCCACCGAGCTACTCGGTGGACCCCGTTGCCGTACGGAAGATCAGTGGCCGGTGTCGTGCGGTGTCGTGGGTCCGCCGGGGGCCGCCTCGCGGTCGGCGCCCTTGGCGGCCTCGGTCTCGCTGTAGATGTCCGGTTCGAGGTAGATGACGCGGGCGATCGGGACGGCCTCGCGGATGCGGGACTCGGCCGCGTTGATGGCGTTGGCGACCTCGGTGGCCGTGTCGTCGTGCTGGACGGCGATCTTGGCGGCGACCAGGAGTTCCTCGGGGCCGAGGTGGAGCGTGCGCATGTGGATGATGCCGGTGACGGTGTCGCCGTCGACGACGGCGGCCTCGATCTTCTTGACGTCCTCGATGCCGGCGGCCTCGCCCAGGAGGAGGGACTTGGTCTCGGCGGCCAGGACCAGCGCGATGAGGATGAGGAGGATGCCGATGCAGAGGGTGCCGATGCCGTCCCAGACGCCGTCGCCGGTCGCCAGGGCGATACCCACGCCGCCGAGGGCCAGGATCAGGCCGACGAGCGCGCCCAGGTCCTCTAGGAGGACCACGGGCAGTTCGGGGGCCTTGGCGTGCCGGACGAACTCCTTCCACGACCTCCCGGCGCGGAGCGGGTTGGACTCCCTGATGGCCGTACGGAAGGAGAAGCTCTCGGCGATGATCGCGAACACCAGGACGCCCACCGGCCAGTACCAGTGCTCGATCTCGTGCGGGTGCTTGATCTTCTCGTAGCCCTCGTAGATCGCGAACATGCCACCGACCGAGAAGAGGACGATGGAGACGAGGAAGGCGTAGATGTAGCGCTCTCGGCCGTAGCCGAAGGGGTGTTGCGGGGTGGCCTCGCGTTGGGCCTTCTTGCCGCCGACCAGGAGCAGGCCCTGGTTGCCGGAGTCAGCGAGCGAGTGCACGGACTCGGCGAGCATCGACGACGATCCGCTGAAGAGGAACGCCACGAACTTCGCTGCCGCGATCGCGAGGTTGGCGGCGAGTGCCGCCACGATCGCCTTGGTGCCGCCTGACGCGCTCATGTGTTCGCGTTGTCCCTTCGTACGCCGTCCCGGGCTTTGCCCGTCCTTTGCGGTGGGCCATTGTTGCAGCCCGGGACGACAATGGTGTGCGAGGGCGCCGAGTGGTGGCCTCAGACGACGACGGTCGCCCGGAAGACGGTGCCGGTACCGGACACTTCGGCCTTTTCTCCCGCCGGTACGAACACGGACCGGCCGGGGGCGAGTTCGATGTCCCCGGCGCGGACCGTGCCCGCGGTGCAGAGCAGGATCTGCGGGGTCGGGCGGGTGAGGTCGTGGGCGGCGGCGCCCGCCGGGAGGACGTACCGGGAGAGCCGGAACTCGTCGATCGGGGTCTCGTAGACCTCTTCGCCGTCGGGGGACGCCTCCGGGCGCAGTACGCCCGGGTCGCCGGCCTCGAAGCGGACGATGCGCAGGAGTTCGGGGACGTCGACGTGCTTGGGGGTCAGGCCGCAGCGCAGGACGTTGTCGGAGTTGGCCATGATCTCGACGCCGAGGCCGTTCAGGTAGGCGTGCGGGATGCCGGCGCCGAGGAACAGGGCCTCGCCGGGCTGGAGTCGGACGTGGTTGAGGAGCATCGCGGCGATGACGCCGGGGTCGCCCGGGTAGTGGTGGGCGATGTCCGCGTAGGGCGCGTGGTCGCCGCCGAGGCGGGTGCAGGCGGTCGCGGCCTCGGTGACCGTGCGGGTCATCTCCTCGGGGTCCGCGGTGAGGATCGCGGTGAGGACCTCGCGCAGGGCCGCCTCTTCGGGCTGGGCGTGCAGCAGGTCGACGTACGGCTTGAGGGAGTCGACGCCGAGGCGGTCGAGGAGGTCGGCGGCCTCGGCCGGGGCGCGGAAGCCGCAGAGGCCGTCGAACTCGGTGAGCGCGCAGATGAGTTCGGGCTTGTGGTTGGCGTCCTTGTAGTTGCGGTGTCCGGCGTCCACCGGGATGCCTCGGCGCTCCTCGTCCTCGTAGCCCTCCTTCGCCTGGGCGAGGTCGGGGTGCACCTGGAGGGAGAGCGGGGCGCCGGCGGCGAGGATCTTGAGGAGGAAGGGCAGGCGGGGACCGAACTTCGCGACGGCGGGTGCGCCCAACTCCCTTTCCGGGTCGGCTCCGACGACCTCGACGAGGGTGCCGCGGGCGGTGCGCGAGGGTGCGCCCGGGTGGGCGCCCATCCACATCTCCGCCTGTGGTTCGCCGGTCGGCTCGGTGCCGAGCAGGGCGGGGAGGGCGGTGGGGGAACCCCAGGCGTAGGGGCGGACGGTGTTGTCGAGGCGGTCCATGCTGGGTCTCTGTTCTCCGTACGTGCGCCGCTCGGCGGGCGCTGGTCACATAGAGCGGGCGGCGCGGGTGACGTGGTGGCGCTGATCGCCGTCCGGGGGTCGCGGGTGGCGATCGGTGGTGCGGGGGTCACGGATGCGCGGGTGGTGCGTGCGGGTCAAGGTCATGCCCTTGATGCGAGCGCCAGGTAAACGGCGGCGAAATCCGTGACGGCGATCAGTTCCGCGAGGGTCTCCAGTTCGCCGCCGGGTTCCGGCTCCAGTTCGCTGATCGGCGTGTCGTGGCTGAGGGCCAGGTCACGGGCGCCGGGGGCGGCACTGAGGCCGCCCAGGGGGCGGTCGCGGAGCAGCACCACGCGTGCGTGCAGGGCGGGCGCCTCCGCCACGCGGTCGCGGAAGAAGTCGTCCGGGTCGGCGCTCGCGGCGAGCCGGCCGGCCAGCAGGGCGCTGTGCGCGGCGAGTGCCTCGGGCAGTTCGGCGACGACGGCCGGGCTGCCGGAGAGCTCGGCGAGGGCGGCGGCGAACCGGCGGCCGGCGGGGCCCGCGGAGACGCCCTCGGTCCAGATCACCGGGAGGGCGTCGGAGAGTTCGGAGGCCAGCGTCTTGGCCGGGTTGCTGTAGGTCGCGATGGCGGGCCCGCAGCGCTCGGCGATCAGGTCGAGGCGGTCGGCGACCTTCTCCAGGACGTCCGGTGGGGCGACGAGCACGCCGGTGCGGTCGAGGAGCGCGAGGAGCGGCGTGAGCAGCGCCCACAGCACGCCGGGGGCGGAGGCGGCGAGGGGTTCGTCCTGGTCGTACGGGGCGGTCGCCATGGCGACGAAGAGGCCGTGGGCGCCGCTGACCGCCTCGGCGAGCGGGGAGCGGGCCGGAGCCACGGCGGCGACGGCGCAGCCGCGACGGTAGGCCTGTTCGGCGAGCAGGGACAGGCCCGGCTCGCTGCCGTCGGGGGTGGCGATCAGGAGCAGGTCCACGGAGCCGGCCCAGCCGGGCAGTTCCCAGCGCAGGGCGCCGGCGGCGGGGGCCACGCCGGTGGGGGCCAGGCGGATGACGGGACTGCCGGCGCCCGCGAGTGCGCCGAGGAGGTCGGCGGTGTGGGTGGCGGCGGCGCCGGGGCCCGCGATGAGGACGGCGCGGGGGCGGCCGTCGGGCTTGAGGTCCTGCACGCCGGCCTCGGCTGCGTGGCGGGCCGCGGTGCGGACGCGGACGCCGGCTTCGGCGGCGCCGCGGAGCAGGCCGCGGTGGTCGGCCTCCGAGAGTGCCTCGGGGGTGTCGAGCAGCGATTCGTCGAGCATGGGAGGCAGCCTCCGGTCGCCGGGTTCGTCGGATGCGCGGGGTTCCGGTCGCCAGGTCGCGCTTACGCGGGGCGGCGGGCCTCGTCGACGAGGAGGACGGGGATGCCGTCGCGGACGGGGTACGCCAGGCCGCAGTCCTGGCCGGTGCAGACCAGCTCGGTGTCCTGCTCCTCCAGAGGGGCGTGACAGGCCGGGCAGGCGAGGATCTCCAGGAGGCCGGCTTCGAGCGGCATGGGGGTGTCCCTTCGGGGGATGCGGGTGTACGTGTGCCTGTGCGGATGTGCCTGGTCAGGGTACCGCCGGTGGGGGTGGGGTGTGAGGGTTGCGCTGATCGGCGTCGGGGGGTGACAGCGGGTGACGGGCGTGGGGGTGGCCCTGGTGGATTCGCCCCCGCCGCCCCTTCCCGTCCCGTCCCTGGGGGCCGCCGCCCCCAGACCCCCGCTTCGGCCCCGAAAGGGCCTCGTCCTCAAACGCCGGACGGGCTGAAAGGAGTGCGGGTGGGCCGGAAGCGTCAGCCTCGGATGATTTCCAGTACCTCGTCCCGGACCTTCGCCATCGTCGTCTCGTCTCTCGCCTCCGCGTTCAGGCGGAGCAGGGGCTCGGTGTTGGAGGGGCGGACGTTGAACCACCAGTCGGCGGCGGTGACGGTGAGGCCGTCGAGTTCGTCGAGGGTGATGCCGTCCCGGCCCTCGTAGGCGGCTCTGACGGCGGCCAGGCGGCCGGTCTGGTCGGCGACGGTGGAGTTGATCTCGCCGGACCCCGCGTAGCGGTCGTACTGGGCGACCAGGGCCGAGAGCGGGCTGTCCTGGCCGCCGAGGGTGGCGAGGACGTGCAGGGCGGCGAGCATGCCCGTGTCGGCGTTCCAGAAGTCCGCGAAGTAGTAGTGCGCGGAGTGTTCGCCGCCGAAGATCGCGCCGGTCCTGGCCATCTCGGCCTTGATGAAGGAGTGGCCCACGCGGGTGCGGACCGGTGTGCCGCCGTTCTCCTTCACGACCTCCGGGACCGACCAGGACGTGATCAGGTTGTGGATGACCACGCCCTTGCCGCCGTGCCTGGCCAGCTCGCGCGCGGCGACCAGGGCGGTGATCGCGGACGGGGAGACCGGGTCGCCGTGCTCGTCGACGACGAAGCAGCGGTCGGCGTCGCCGTCGAAGGCGATGCCGAGGTCCGCGTCCTCCTCGCGGACGCGCTTCTGGAGGTCCACGATGTTGGCCGGGTCGAGGGGATTGGCCTCGTGGTTGGGGAAGGTGCCGTCCAGTTCGAAGTACATGGGGACGACGTCCAGGGGCAGGCCCTCGAAGACGGTCGGGACGGTGTGGCCGCCCATGCCGTTGCCCGCGTCGACGACGACCTTGAGGGGGCGGATCGAGGTGAGGTCGACGAGGGAGCGGAGGTGGGCCGCGTAGTCCGTCAGGGTGTCGCGCCCGGTGATCGTGCCCG
Source organism: Streptomyces sp. NPDC032822 (assembly GCF_055578825.1). Lineage (NCBI taxonomy): Bacteria > Bacillati > Actinomycetota > Actinomycetes > Kitasatosporales > Streptomycetaceae > Streptomyces > Streptomyces sp. NPDC032822. Next base: position 12,457 of record NZ_JBVIOL010000006.1, read on the forward strand.
TGGTGGCCGCGGGGGCCGGGGCGCCCGAGTCGCTCCACTCCTCGACGAGTTCGCGGATGTCGGTGAGGCCGGTGTCCTGGCCGACCGGGGCGGCGCCCGCGCGGCACATCTTGATGCCGTTGTACTGGGCCGGGTTGTGCGAGGCCGTGAACATCGCGCCCGGCAGGTCCAGCGCGCCTGAGGCGTAGTACAGCTGGTCGGTGGAGCAGAGGCCGATCTCGGTCACGTCGACGCCCTGCGCTGCCGCCCCGCGCGCGAAGGCCCGCGACAGGCCGGGGGACGAAGGCCGCATGTCGTGTCCGGTCACGATCGCGCTCGCGCCGGTCAGCCGGGCGAAGGCGGCCCCGAAGAGCTCGGCCAGGGTCTCGTCCCACTGGTCGGGGACGACCCCGCGCACGTCGTACGCCTTCACCAACTGTGACAGATCTGCGGTCACGGCCACCCCTTCTGGAAGTCCTGTCGGTCGCCTCAAACTACCCGCACCCACTGACAGTGCGCTGCGCGGAAGCCGAGTGGACTCCCAGCCGTTACCTGAGGTCAATGGGTACGGAAGGGGCGTCGGGCGGGCCCGGCGGGTCTCAGGGCAGCATCCAGCCCAGGACCGGTGAGCTCTGTCCGACCACGATCAGGCACATCACGAGCAGCAGGCCGATGCTCCAGGGCAGCACCTTGCGCAGGAGGTCGCCCTCGCGGCCGGCGAGACCCACGGCCGCGCAGGCGATGGTGAGGTTCTGCGGCGAGATCATCTTGCCGAGGACACCGCCCGAACTGTTGGCGGCGGCCAGGAGTTCGGGCGAGAGGCCGGACTCTCGGGCTGCGGTCACCTGCAACGCACCGAAGAGGGCGTTGGCCGAGGTGTCCGAGCCGGAGACGGCCACCCCGAACCAGCCGAGGACCGGGGAGAGGAAGGCCAGGCCCGCGCCGGCCGCCGCCACGAAGTGGCCGATCGTGGCGGCCTGTCCGGAGAGGTTCATGACGTAGGCGAGGGCCAGGACGGACGTCACGGTCAGGATCGCGAACCTCAACTCGTACACCGTCGCGCCCCATTCCCGGACCGCCACGCGCGCGTGCACGCCGAGCACGACGGCCGTGAGGACGCCCGCGAGCAGCACGAGCGTGCCGCCGGTGGCCACGATCGGCCAGGTGAAGACGTTCGCGCCGACCGGGTCGCCGTCCGCGTCCACCACGTTCAGGAAGGGCCAGTCGTACGTCCGGGTCGCCTTGGCCAGCCAGTCCTTGACGGGCGGGATCTGGGCGAGGGAGAAGATCACCACGATCAGCGCGTACGGGGCGTAGGCGCGCACGACTTCGCGGCGCGGGTCGGCCTCGTCCAGGTCCTCGCTGCGCGCGCCGGTGAGCACGGCCACCCGGACGGTCTCGGTGGCGGGCCGGCGGGCCTGCGGTACGGCGACCAGGGCGCCCGCGCCGGCCAAGGCGGCGCCGATGTCGGCGAGTTGCGCGGAGACGTAGTTGGCGGCGGCGAACTGGGCGACGGCGAAGGCGGTTCCGCACGCCAGGGCGGGCACCCAGGTCTCGCGCAGACCGCGCCGCCCGTCCACCAGCCAGACCAGCACCAGCGGCACCACGAGGGCCAGCAGCGGGGTCTGACGGCCGACCACGGACGCCACGGTGTCCAGGGGGAGTTCGGTGACCTGGGCGAGGGTGACGACGGGGGTGCCCATGGCGCCGAAGGCGACCGGCGCGGTGTTGGCGACCAGGGCGACGACGGCGGCGCGTACCGGGTCGAAGCCGAGCGCGACGAGCATGACCGAGCAGATGGCGACGGGGGCGCCGAAGCCGGCGAGGGCCTCCAGGAGGGCGCCGAAGCAGAAGGCGACCACGAGGGCCTGGATGCGCGGGTCGTCGGAGAGCCGGCCGAAGGAGCGGCGCAGGATGTCGAAGTGCCGGGTGCGGACCGTCATCCGGTACACCCAGAGGGCGTTGACGACGATCCACAGGATGGGGAAGAGGCCGAAGACGGCTCCCTGGGCGGCGCTGGAGACCGTCTGGCCCGGCGGCATGCCGTAGGCGAGCCAGGCGACCAGAGCGGCCGCCAGGAGGCCGGTGAGGCCCGCCAGGTGCGCCTTCATGCGGACGCCGCCGAGCAGGACGAGGACGATCATCAGGGGTAGGGCCGCCACCAGGGCGGACAGGCCGAGTGAGTCGGCGACCGGTTCCAGTTCCTGGACGTACACGGGAGCCCTCGATTCCGTCATGCGGAAGGCGACTTCTCGTTTCGACGTAACGGAATGGTCGTGTCCACATCAGCCGCTCGTCAATGGGTGTGCGTCACCCAGCGGAACGCGCGTTCACCGGAAGAGGCCGCCGAAGAGACCAAGAAGGGGGCGGGGAGGGTCAGTTGTCCGGGGAGCGCAGCACCCGGAGATGGCCACGGCGGGCGACCTCCATCGGGTCGGCGCCCCGTCGGCCGCCACCGGTGCCGGCCGACCGCTCCGGCGGACGGGCCGCCTCGCGCACGGCGTTGGCCAGCGCTTCCAGGTCGTCACCGCTGGGCCGGGCCGGAGCCGAGCTGTCGAGGAGGCGGACGACCTCCCAGCCGCGCGGGGCGGTGAGGCGCTCGGAGTGCTCGGCGCACAGGTCGTAGCAGTGGGGTTCGGCGTAGGTGGCGAGCGGGCCGAGGACCGCGGTCGAGTCGGCGTAGACGTACGTCAGCGTCGCGACGGCGGGACGGCCGCAAGCGGTGCGCGAACAGCGACGTACAGGGCTCACGAGGTTGGACGGTACCGCACTCTTGAGCGGGCCGCGACGACTCTCCCCCAGGTCACTCCACCGTGTCGTGTGGTGAAACGCCTCACATACCCCACCGGACACACGGCGTTGACCTGCGCGGATGAAGGTTCCCGCGGGCTCGGTCGATCGTGAGGACGATCATCACCCGGTACAAACCACGTCAATTGCCTTGAGATCGACGGTCTCGGAGAGAACGGATTCGAGCCCAACCTTGGCTGGAATGGTCAACTGCCGACATGCCGCCCGGGATGGACGCAGGAGACCGCGCCGCCGCGTGGGTACCGGGCGGGCGGGCCGGGCGGGGACTACGCTTCACCGGTGATGGACAACCCCGTACCGCCCCGTGCAGCCGGACCCGGCCCCCGCCGTCGTGATCGCCACGGGCGGGGGATGCGCGGACCGATCGCGCCACCGCAGGTACCGCTGGCGGCGAGCCGTGCCGAGGGGTTCGCGGATCTGGTGCAGGACTCCGTGGAGCGGCTGGAGCGGCGGTGGCCGCAGCTGGCCGACATCGATTTCCTGGTCCTCGAGGTGCCGCAGCTGGACGCGCCCGGCCAGGTCTGGAACGACGAGGCGGTTCCGCTGGGCGGCACGATTCCCTCCGCGGAGGGACGGCCGGCCCGGGTGATCGTCTACCGGCGGCCGGTGGAGATTCGCACGAAAGGGCGCGACGAACGGGCCGCGCTCGTGCACGAGATCGTGGTCGAGCAGGTCGCCGAGTTGCTCGGGCTGACTCCGGAGACGGTGGATCCGCGGTACGGCGAGGACTGAACCGCCCCGCGGATCACGCCGCGCCGCGCTACTTCTGCAGCACCGACAGGTCCTCGTCCGCCTGCGGCACCGCCACCGTGCCCCGGTCGTCCGTGAGGGTCTGGATCGTGAAGCCCGGGACACCGTCCTCGGTGGCCGTCAGCAGGCGTGCCGCGTAGACCTTGCCGCCGGAGACCGGCTCGACCGTCAGGGCGTACGTGCCCTTCCCGCCGCTCGGCGTCGGGGCCTCGACGTTCTGGGTCGTGCCCGCCTTGATCGTGAACGTCTTCGAGACCGCCGTACCGCCGCCGCTGCCCGCCGACGCGGTGACCTTGACCTTCGCGGTCGCGCCGGGCGCGGCCAGGGAGAGGGTGGAGCCCTTGGCACTGTTGTCGGCGGACGTCGCGCGCGCGCCGACCGCGCGGCTGGCGGGGATGTACGCCGTCTCCTGGTCCGATCCCTTGCCCCGTACGACGCGCAGGGCGGCGACCACCGGAACGGACTGGTCGGTGGGGGTCAGGATCAGCGAACCGGCCTCGCCGCGGGTGAGGTCACCGAGGTCGACCGCGCTGGTCATGCCCGCCTTGACGTGCAGTGTCTCGTTGCCGGCCGGGGTGATCTGGCCGGTCGGCGAGGAGAGCCGCACCTTGAGGTCGGCGTCCGAGTCGCCGGGCGTGAAGGCGACCAGACGCACCGCGGTGGCGTCCTTGGGGATGCCGGGCAGGACCAGACTGCTCGTCGGGTCGGTGGAGGCGGCCAGCCAGTCGCCGCCGAGCTTGTCGTCCAGGGCCTGTATGGCGGCGCCCACGCGCCCGCTGCGGACGTTCACATGGACGGTGAGGTTCTCCTGCTTCTCGTCCGTGAGCGTGGACAGCAGGACCGGCTCGCTGGAGTGCGGCCGGACGGTGATGCCCTCCCCCGCCGTGGTCTCCAGGGCGCCGTCCTTGCCGTACAGCTCGATGTCGACGACGGCCGCGGAGTCGTCGGGGTTGGTCAGGTGCACGTAGTCGGTGCGGTCGGCGGCCGTGCTGGCGCCCGGGAACCAGAACTCCGTGTCCGGGGCGGTGCAGTTGACGCCCTGGAGGCCGCGACCGGTGCCCGCGGCGACCTCGGTGGTCTCCTGGACCGTCCAGCCGGGCGCGAACTTCCCCTCGGCGGTGCCGACCAGGGCGGGTGAGTCGCCGCCGGAGGTGTCCCCGGTGACCGGGGTGCCGGGCTCCTTCGGTGTCAGGACCGGCTTGTCGGCCTTCTTCTTGTCCTCGCCCGCGGACCGGAGTTCGCCCTTCCCGTCGCTCCCCGTGCCCTTCGTGACGGGCGTGAACGACGTGTACGACGTCTCCGCGAGGTCGGCGAGGCTGGGCGCCGGGCACAGCAGGCTGGTGCGCTCCACGGGCAGTACGGCGGCGGCCCGGGCGGTGTCCTGGCCGGCCGCGTCCGGGGTGGTGAGCACGGCGAATCCGGTGACGGCGGCGAGGGCGGCGGTGCCGGCGATCAGGGACAGGGTGGTGCGGTTCACTGCTGACTCCCGTCGGGGCGCTGCTCACTGCCGTCGCCGTGCGGGTGCGGCGCGTTCGGGTCGTACGCCGGGTCGTAGCCCTGGTCGTATCCCTCGTCGTAGCCCTGCTGTGGTGGGTACTGCCCGCCGTATCCCTGGTCGTACGGCGGCTGTGGGGCCTGGCCGCCGTAGGCGTAGGGGTCGTACTGGCCGTTCTGGTACGGGTCCGCCTGGTAGGGCTGCTGGTCGTAGCCGCCCGCCGGGTACTGCTGCGGGGCGGGCTGGTACTGCTCGCCGTAGCCGGTGCCGTACTCGGCGCCCGCGTAGTTCGGGGTGTCCCACTCGCCGTAGGACTGCTGCTGCGGGACGGCGGCGGGGGCGGGGGCCTCCTCCTGAGGCGGGGGCGGGAAATCGTCGGGGTGTCCGCCGTCCTCGGCCTCGGCCTGGGCGCGCAGTCGGCGGGCGCGGCGGCCCTCGCCGGCGACGGCCTGGGCGGGGACCACGGGCTCCTCGGGGAGGTCGTCGTCGACGTCCCGGCGGCGGCCGGGCAGGGCCAGGACGACGAGGACGACGGCGAGGGCGCCCTGGGCCCACAGCCAGGCGGTGTGGGTGATCGGGTCGTCGAAGGTGACGTCCAGCCGGCCGCCGGAGGCGGGGAGTTCGAAGCCCTGGGCCCAGCCGTCGACCGTGGTGCGGGTGAGCGGCTCGCCGTCCAGGGTGGCCGTCCAGCCCTCGGCGGCGGCGTCGGCGAGGCGCAGGACGCGGCCGTCGGCGCCGGCCGGGATCGTGGTGTGGATCTCGACCGGGCCCGCGGCGACGGGCTGCGGTTCCGCCGACCCGGTGGTGAGGGTGGCGCGCGCGACCTCCTGGTTGACCCGCCACAGGCCGCTGCCGTCCTGCTGGCTGAGCCGGGACAGGCCGGGGGTCGCGTCCAGGACGCGGGTGACCTCGCGGGGCGCGCCCTTGTGGACGAGGACGTAGCGCACGGCGAACTTGCCGAGCTGGTCGGCCTGGTCGGCGCCGGAGCCCGCCACCAGGTTGGCGACGGTCTGGTCGAGGTCGCTGTTCTCGCCGTCGGCCGCGGCCAGTTCGGCGTCGCCGAGGCGGGCGCCGGAGCCGCGCACCAGCATGTAGCCGACGTGCGCGGCGGAGTCGCTGTCGAGGACGAGTGTGCGGGCCTGGTCGCGGGTGCCGCTCTCCTCGGCGACGAACGCGGGCACCTGCACCGGGTCGCGGCGCTCCAGGGGGCCGTCGGCGCCGCCGATCATCCAGCCGGCGGCGACCAGCAGCGGGCCCGCGGCCGAGGCGAAGGCAATCAGCGCGGCGACCGGCTGGCGCCAGCCGAAGCTCTGCTCGGCCACGCGCGCGCGTGCCCCGTCGGCGCCGAGGACGGCGGCGGCGAGGAGCGCGAGGCCGTAGACGAGGGTGGCGGGGCCGGCCCAGGTGGAGGCGTTGGACAGGATCGCGAAGACGAGACCCACGAGGGCGGCGGTCCAGGCGGTCAGGATGCCGAACTGCCGCTCGGAGCGCAGCAGGGCGGCCAGTGCGGCCAGGACGACGCCGACGAGCATCAGCCCGCTGACCGTGCCGGGGCCGCCGGGGCTGATGCCGAGCAGGTCGAGGGCGGAGGCCGCCGAGGCGCCGTACTCCATGCCGGCTTCCTGGAAGAAGCCGGTCGGGAGGAGGGACAGCGACCACGGGGCGAGGATCAGCAGGGGGGTGCCGAGCTGGACCAGGAAGCGCAGGCCGTAAGCGGTGATCTCGGCCCGGCGCACGGCCAGCAGACCGATGCCGAGGATCAGCGCGATGGGCCACACGATCGGCGTGAACGCCGTGGTGATGGTCAGCAGCAGGGCGTACGCCCAGGTGGCGCGCCAGCTGCCGCGGGTGCCCGCGCCGTACGCCAGGCCGCTGGCCGCGATGCCCGCGCGCGCGATGAGCGGCAGCAGGATGGCGAGGACGGCGGTGCCGATGCGGCCGCCGGCGAGGGCGCCGGTGGCGGCGGGCAGGAAGGCGTAGACGACGGCCGCCCACGCGCGCAGGAGGCGCGACTCGACGAGCGGGCGGGAGGCGAAGTAGGCGGCGACCCCGGCCAGCGGCACCGAGCAGACCAGCAGGACGGTGACGGCGAGGCCGGTGGAGCCGAACAGCACGGAGGCGAACATCGCGACGATCGCGAGGTACGGGGGTGCGGACGAGGTGCCGCCGGCGCCCACCGTGTGCCAGGCGTCCAGGTAGCGCGACCACAGCTCGCTCGCGTCGGCCGGGGCGGGCAGCAGGGCGCCGCCCGCGAGCGCGCCGCCGCCGAGCAGGGCGCGGCAGGCGACCAGCGAGACGAACAGGAGCACCAGGAAGAGCACCGGTCCGGGCTTGCGGGCGATGCGCTTGAGGCGGACGAACTGCTCGACCTCCAGGAAGTCGGCGTCGTCGCCGCCCGGCCCGGACTCGACGGCGCCGCCGTGCCGGCCGGCGCCGGAGGTCGCCTCGGGGTCGGAGCTGCCGAAGAGGTCGCCCGCGGCCTGCTCGATCGTGGCCCGGACGGTCGCACCGGGCGGCGGGAACAGCGGCCGCAGTTCGTCCTTGTCGACGGTCGGACGGCCGCGCCTGCGGCGGCCGGCGAGGATCCGCTCGGGCCGCAGCAGGGTGCCCACCAGGCCCCGGATCTCGTCGACGGCCTGCCCGGGGACCTTGCCGACGAGGTAGGCGACGGTCCGCAGCAGGGTGCCCAAGACGAGACGTACCAGCACCCACGGCAGCACGGCCGTACGCGTGTTGACGAGCAGGGTGTAGACGGCGCCGGCCTTGTCGACCTTGTGCGGGGAGGCGGTGGTGCGGCCCGCGCAGTCGACGGCGCGGCGCTCGCGAGAGGCGGCCTCCGCGTGCCGGACGACGGCCTCCGGGGCGATCAGGACGCGGTAGCCGGCCGCGTGCGCCCGCCAGCACAGGTCGACGTCGTCACGCATCAGGGGCAGTCGGCGGTCGAAGCCGCCGAGCTCCTCGAAGACGTCGCGGCGGATCAGCATGCCGGCGGTGGAGACGGACAGCACCGGCCGCACGTGGTCGTGCTGGCCCTGGTCCTGTTCGCGGCGGTCGATGCCGGTCCAGCGACGGCCGGAGTGGGCGATGCTGACACCGACCTCCAGCAGCTGCCGCCGGTCGTACCAGCCGCGGAGCTTGGGGCCGACGACGGCCACGTCGTCCCGGCCCAGGTCGTACTCGGTCTCCACGACGCGCAGCAGCTGGGCCAGGGCGTCGGGGTCGGGGGCGCAGTCGTCGTGCAGCAGCCACAGCCACTGGACGGGCTCTCCGTGCGGGAGCTCCGGCATGTCATAGGCGTCGTCGCGCCAGGTGCGCGTGACGGGGTCCCAGCCGCTGGGCCGCTTCAGGTACGGCAGCTCGTCGGGGGTGAGGACGGGCGCGGTACGGCCCGCCTCCTCGACGGCCTGGCCGAAGCCGGTGCGGCGGGCGAGGTGCAGCACGCGGTCGGCGCCGAGGGCGTCGGTGACCAGCTGGGCGGAGGCGTCCGCGCTGCCGGTGTCGGCGCCCAGGGCGCACTGCACAGGGCGTTCCTGCCCGAGCAGCCCGGCGAGCGCGTCGGGCAGCCAGCGGGCGCCGTCGTGGGAGACGAGGACCGCCGTCACCACGTGACGCGGGAACTCAGGTGTGGCAGCGGTGTCTTGCTGGGCTGCCGTGTGGCTGTGCACGGACATCGAGGTACGGGCCCCGGTTCGGTGGACTGCGGTGGACGCCTGTGCCCCCAGGGAGCAGCGGGGCGTCTCGGACGAGCGCCCACACTATCGGCTGGGCATGACGACGGCCCGCCGCCTGTGGACAACCACCTGCGACGGGCCGTTCGTGACCCTCATGTACGCGGAGCCCGGGCCGGTGACCCGGATCAGACCGCCGCCTTCTTCAGTCTGCGGCGCTCGCGCTCCGACAGGCCGCCCCAGATACCGAAGCGTTCGTCGTTGGCGAGGGCGTATTCGAGGCACTCGGATCGGACCTCACAGGAGAGGCAGACCTTCTTGGCCTCTCGGGTGGAGCCGCCCTTCTCGGGGAAGAAGGACTCGGGGTCGGTCTGGGCGCACAGCGCGCGCTCCTGCCAGCCGAGTTCCTCGTCCGCGTCGTCGACCAGCAGTTGCTGCACCGTCTCGGTCATGTGCGCCCCTCGTCTGTCTTTCGCGTCCCCGTGATGTAGCCGTACCGATTTCGGCTGAACGACACGAGTGAAATTACAAGTGTGCTGCTCCGGGCGAGTCAAGCCGAGATCTGCTATTGGGCCCCTTATTCACTCTGCGGAACCAAGGCCTAGCGGAAAGTGTTCAAATCGGCATAAACCTTGACAGACAGAGAAGACCCCGACGGGCTCCGTTCTCGTACAGCTCTGTTCGGGCCTGTACGAAGAAGGACGCCCAGAAGTTCGATCTCGTTCCGAGGCCCGTGCGTCTGGTTGTGCGCCATGTGTCCCGGTGGGCGCATGAACAAACCTTTCCCCTGGGAGATGAACCGGATGAGGTGAAACATGTCCCACATACCGGGCGTCGAGTTGACAGTGAAGGTGTGAGCCGATGTCCTTATGGGCATGCTCGCGAACTTGGCACTCACCTCGACCCGCTCCGCCGGGTCCCCCGGTGCTGCCCGTCGTCGCTGTAGCTGTAGCTGTTGTTGCCTTTCCAGCTGTTGAGCCCCACCCGCTCCAGCTTGTCGGCCGAGTCGTCCGTGATCCGGACAGGCCCGACCTCTCGTTCCCTCTGACCTGCTTTCACTGATTTCACTGAGGAACCACCGCACCCCATGAACAGCGACAGCGACCTCCAGATCGCCGGCGACATCCTCGAAGTCCCGCACCTGCTCCAGCCCGCGCGCGAACACCCGGCCACCGTCGCCGAGTTCGTCGGACTGTCCCGGGCCGTCGCCGCCGACCGCGCCCAGTGGGCGCACCTCGTCGAGTACGACGCGACGACCCGCTGGTACCACCGGCTGCGTACCGGCCCCGGCTACGAGGTGTGGCTGCTGTCCTGGGTGCCCGGACAGGGCAGCGGACCGCACGACCACGGCGGCTCCTCCGGCGTCCTGACCGTCCTGGAGGGCACGCTCACCGAGCGGACCGAGCGGGGCACGCGCGCGCTGGGCACGGGCGCCCAGCGGGTGTTCGCGCCGGGGTACGTGCACGAGGTGGTCAACGACACCCTGGAACCGGCCATAAGCCTGCACGTCTACTACCCCGGCCTGACCGAGATGCCCATGCACTCCGCCTGCACGGCCCCCGCGGCCCACGACGACGTGGACGCCGTCACCGCCTGACGCGTTGTCGTACCCGCCTGCAAGACTTGGCCCCATGCGCATTGTGGTTCTGGCAGGCGGCATCGGCGGTGCCCGGTTCCTGCGCGGTCTCAAACAGGCCGCGCCGGACGCGGACGTCACGGTCATCGGCAACACCGGCGACGACATCCACCTCTTCGGTCTGAAGGTCTGCCCGGACCTCGACACGGTGATGTACACGCTCGGTGGCGGCATCAACGAGGAGCAGGGCTGGGGGCGGGCGGAGGAGACCTTCCATCTCAAGGAGGAGCTCGCGGCGTACGGCGCCGGGCCCGGGTGGTTCGGGCTGGGCGACCGGGACTTCGCCACGCACATCGTGCGGACGCAGATGATCGGCGCCGGGTATCCGCTGAGCGCGGTGACCGAGGCGCTGTGCGACCGGTGGAAACCGGGCGTACGACTGATCCCCATGACCGACGACCGGGTCGAGACCCATGTCGCCGTCGAGGTCGACGGGGAGCGCAAGGCGGTCCACTTCCAGGAGTACTGGGTGCGGCTGCGGGCCTCCGTGCCGGCCGAGGCGATCGTGCCGGTGGGCGCGGAGCAGTCGAAGCCGGCGCCCGGGGTGCTGGAGGCGATCGCGGCGGCCGACGTCGTACTGTTCCCGCCGTCCAACCCGGTCGTGTCGATCGGCACGATCCTCGCCGTGCCGGGGATCCGCGAGGCCATCGCCGAGGCCGGTGTGCCGGTGGTCGGACTGTCCCCGATCGTCGGGGACGCGCCGGTGCGCGGGATGGCCGACAAGGTGCTCGCGGCGGTGGGCGTGGAGTCCACGGCCGCGGCGGTCGCCGAGCACTACGGCTCGGGACTGCTGGACGGCTGGCTGGTCGACACCGTGGACGCGGGTGTGGTGGAGCGGGTGGAGTCCGCCGGGATCCGGTGCCGGGCGGTGCCGCTGATGATGACCGACGTGGACGCGTCCGCGCAGATGGCGCGTGAGGCGCTGGCGCTGGCGGAGGAGGTGCGGGCGATTTGAGCGGCATGCCGGTCGGCTCTGCCGACGCAGACGGATCCGGGCACGGAGACGGGGACGGGGACGGGTACAGGGTTTGGGCCGTGCCCGGTCTGCCCGAGGTGCAGCGGGGCGACGACCTCGGGAAGCTGATCGCCGCCGCGGAGCCGGGGCTGATGGACGGGGACGTACTCCTCGTCACCTCGAAGATCGTCTCCAAGGCGGAGGGGCGGATCGTCGAGGCGGCCGACCGGGAGGCGGCGATCGACGCCGAGACCGTACGGGTGGTGGCGCGGCGCGGCCCGCTGCGGATCGTCGAGAACCGGCAGGGGCTCGTGATGGCCGCCGCCGGGGTCGACGCCTCCAACACCCCTTCCGGGACGGTGCTGTTGCTCCCCGAGGACCCGGACGCCTCCGCACGGGCCGTCCGGGACGGCCTGCGGGACGCCCTCGGGGTCGAGGTCGGCGTCGTGGTGACCGACACGTTCGGGCGGCCCTGGCGCGCGGGGCTCACGGATGTCGCCATCGGCGCCGCCGGGATCCATGTGCTGGACGACCTGCGCGGGGGCACGGACGCGTACGGCAACCCCCTCGGCGCGACGGTCGTGGCGACCGCGGACGAGCTGGCCTCGGCCGGCGATCTCGTCAAGGGCAAGGCCGCCGGGCTGCCCGTCGCCGTGGTGCGCGGGCTGTCGCACGTGGTGGCCGCGGACCACGGGGAGGGGGCGCGGGCCATGGTGCGCTCCGCACGCGACGACATGTTCCGGCTGGGGACCTCGGAGGCGGTACGGGAGGCGGTCACCCAGCGTCGTACCGTACGGGCCTTCACCGACGAGCCCGTCGACCCCGGAGCCGTACGACGGGCCGTGGCCCTGGCGGTCACGGCGCCGGCGCCGCACCACACGACGCCGTGGCGTTTCGTGCTGCTGGAGTCGCAGGCCGCACGGACCGGGCTGTTGGACGCCATGCGTGAGGCCTGGATCGCAGATCTTCGGCAGGACGGGAAGAGCGAGGAGTCCATCGCCAAGCGGGTGCGGCGGGGGGATGTGCTGCGGAACGCGCCGTACCTGGTGGTGCCGTGTCTCGTGATGGAGGGCTCGCACACGTACGGCGATGCGCGGCGGGACGCGGCCGAGCGGGAGATGTTCGTGGTCGCCGCCGGGGCCGGTGTGCAGAACTTCCTCGTCGGGCTGGCCGGGGAGCGGCTGGGGTCGGCGTGGGTGTCGTCCACGATGTTCTGCCGGGATGTCGTGCGGGAGGTGCTGGAGCTGCCGGAGGGGTGGGATCCGATGGGGGCCGTGGCGGTGGGGCATCCGGCGGAGGAACCTCGGGCTCGGGCGGAGCGGGAGCCGGGGGGATTCATCGAGGTGCGGTGACGCTCCGCGGGGGCTGCCGTGTCTGTGTCTGCCGGAATCGCCGTGTCTGCCGGGGTGCTGTGTCTGCCGTGTATGCCGGGTGCCGTGTCTGCCGGGTGGCGTCTTGGTGCGGTGGCGACGGTGGGCGGTGGCGACGGTGAGGGGTGGCTCTACTCTCGTACGGCTTCCCTTTCGTACGGCTTCTCTTTCGTACGGCTTCTCTTTCGTACGGCTTCTCTTTCGTGACCCTGGGAGTCATTCGTGGCTGGACGGTTCGCTCCTCGGCCCACGCGTACGACCGTGCGCGGTGGGGAGGTCGGCGTGCCCGCGGGGATGCCTCGGCAGGGGCGGGCGGCAGCGGGGCGGGTGCGGACGTGGGTGCCGGGCTGGCCGCTCGATCTCGGGCTGGTGCTCGGGCCGCTGCGGCGGGGGCCGGGTGATCCGACGTTCCGGGCGCTGCCCGACGGGTCCGTGTGGCGGGCCAGTCTCACGCCGGCCGGGCCGGGGACGCTGCGGATCTCCGCGGCGGGCGGGGCGGTACGGGGAGAGGCGTGGGGGCCGGGAGCCGAGTGGCTGCTGGAGCGGTTGCCGGCGATGGTGGGCGCCGAGGACGATCCGGCCGCGTTCACGCCTCGGCACCGGGTGGTGGCGGGGGCGTGGCACCGGCGGCCGGGGCTGCGGTTGACGCGGACCGGGCTGGTGCTGGAGTCGTTGATTCCGTCGGTTCTGGAGCAGAAGGTCACGACCGACGAGGCGTATCGGGCGTGGCGGTTGCTCGTGCGGAAGTACGGGGAGCCGGCGCCGGGGCCCGCGGGGGCGGGTTCGGGGTCTGGGGCGGGTTCGGGTTCGGGTGGGCGGATGTGGGTGATGCCCGCGCCTCGGACGTGGGCGTTGATTCCGTCGTGGGAGTGGCATCGGGCCGGCGTGGACAACAAGCGGGCCTCGACGATTCTGCGGGCGGTTCGGGTCGCCGCGCGGCTGGAGGAGGCCGTGGGGATGGAACCGGTGGCCGCGCGGGCCCGGTTGGAGGTCGTGTCCGGGATCGGGCCCTGGACCTCCGCGGAGGTGGTGCAGCGGAGTCATGGGGCGGCCGATGCGGTGACCGTGGGGGATCTGCATCTGCCGGGGATCGTGGGGTGGGCGTTGGCCGGGGACCGGTTGGCCGATGACGCGGTGATGCTGGAGCTGTTGGAGCCCTATGCCGGGCAGCGGCATCGGGCGGCTCGGTTGATTCTGTTGAGCGGGAAGGTTCCGGCGCGGCGGGCGCCGCGGATGCCGCGGGGGGATATCGGGCGGTTGTGACGTGCGACGACGTCGGGGTGACCGTCCCTGGGGGCTCCGCCCCCAGCCCCCCGGACCTTTGCCCACCCACCACCCGACTCGGTCGGACAGAGAAGTGGACCCGCCCCGGGGGCTGCGCCCCCAGACCCCCCTTCGGCCCTGAAGGGGCCTCGTCCTCAAACGCCGGACGGGCTGGGAGGTGGGCTCCACGTTCAACACCGGACCGGATGGGAGGTGGGCTCCGTCTCCACCACCGCACCGGAGAGGAAGCGGACTCCGTCTCCAACACCGGACCGGATGGGACGTGAGCCCCACCCTCCAACACTGGACCGGAGAGGAAGCGGGCCCCGTCTCCCATGCCGGACCGGACCCGGGGGACCGGTGTCGTTACTGGTCTGAGGAGAAGCGGACTGCTCCTGCCGGGATCTGGGCGTCGCACCAGATGCGCATGCCGTCGCGGAGTTCGTTGTCGGGGCCGATGACCGCGCCGTCGCCGATGACCGTGCCGGTGAGGACGGAGCGTTCGCCGACGCGGGCTCGGGTGCCGATGAGGGAGTCGGTGATGACGGCACCGGGTTCGATGACGGCGCCCGGCAGGATCGTCGAGCCGAAGACCCTCGCGCCCTGTGCCACGAACGCGCCCTCGCCGACCACCGTGCCGCCGGTCAGCTTGGCGTCGGGGGCGACCCTCGCCGTCGGGAGGACGAGGCGGTCGCCGCAGCGGCCGGGGATCGCGGGGGACGGGGCGCGGCCCAGGACGAGGTCGGCGGAGCCGCGGACGAAGGCGGCCGGGGTGCCGAGGTCCAGCCAGTAGGTCGAGTCGACCATGCCCTGGAGGTGGGCGCCGGCCGCCAGCAGGTCGGGAAACGTTTCTCTTTCCACCGAGACCGGGCGTCCCGCCGGGATGGTGTCGATGACCGAGCGGCGGAAGACGTACGCTCCCGCGTTGATCTGGTCGGTGACGATCTCCTCGGGCGTCTGGGGCTTCTCCAGGAACGCCAGGACCTTGCCCGTGCCGTCCGTGGGGACCAGTCCGTAGGCGCGCGGGTCGGTGACCTGGGTGAGGTGCAGGGAGACGTCCGCGGCCGTCCGCTCGTGGGTCTCCACCAGGGCGCCGATGTCCAGGCCGGTGAGGATGTCGCCGTTGAAGACGAGGACCGGGTCGTCGGGGGCGGAGTGCAGCCGGGAGGCGACGTTGCGGATCGCGCCGCCCGTGCCGAGGGGCTCGTCCTCCGTGACGTACTCGATGTGGAGTCCGAGGGCGGAGCCGTCACCGAAGTACGGTTCGAAGACCTCGGCGAGGTAGGACGTGGCGAGCACGATGTGGTCGACGCCCGCCGCTCTCGCTCTCGCCAGCTGGTGCGTGAGGAACGGGACCCCGGCCGCGCGGACCATGGGTTTGGGCGTGTGCACGGTGAGCGGGCGCAGCCGGGTGCCCTTGCCGCCGACCAGGAGTATCGCTTCTGTCACCTGTCGTCTCTGCTTCCTGCCGGGACCGGCCGAACTGTCTTTCGGCCGGCCAGTGTATGCAGACCGTTGTGCGGTGCCTTCGACGGCGGTGCGGCCTCCGCCTCTGCCCCCCGACGGCGGTGAGTGTGTTCCCGGACGGACAGACCCCGGTGGCACCGGGATGGTTCCCGGTCCCCGGTTTCCGGCCCTTGTTCCTGCCTCCGGTTGCCGGCCCCGAGTTCCGGCTTCCGGTTCCTGCCCGCGGGGCCCGCCCGCAGTGCCTGCCCGCGGTTCCTAGCCGCAGTGCCTGGCTGCCGTGCCTGGCTGCCGTGCCTGTCTAGCGGCCCTGGAGGCGGGCTGCCGTCAGTCGGGTCGTGGTGAGCTTGCGGTAGAGCTGCCAGCCGGGGCACTCCGTGGCGAACCCGTCCCGGTGACCGGAGATCACGTTCAGTCGTACGTTCTTTCCCTTGCCGTACAGATTGCCACCGCCCGACTTCAGGTAGGTCTTGCCGCGCGGATTGACGCCGTGCAGGCCGAGCTTCCACGCCGTGAGCCGGGCGACGGCCTTCACCGCGGCGGCGGACGGCTTGGCGGAGCCGAAGCTGCCGAGGACGGCGATCCCCATGCTGTTGGTGTTGAAACCCAGCGTGTGGGCGCCCAGCACCGGCTTCGCCACGCCCCCCGCACGCCCCTCGTAGATGTTTCCGCACTTGTCGACGAGGAAGTTGTAGCCGATGTCACGCCAGCCCATGCTGTTGACGTGGTAGCGGTAGATACCGCGAATGACGGAGGGGGCCTGCGCACAGCGGTACCCGTTGCCGGAGGCCGTGTGGTGCACGAAGGCCGCCTTGACCTTCTTCGTGTAGACGAACTTCCGTTCCCGGAGCGTCTCGTCCGCGCCCCAGCCGCGCCGGGTGACCAGACGCGGGCGCGAGCCGATGTACGGCTTCACCCGCTGCTCCTGGGTCAGGTCGGCGGCCCGGAGCGTGACGAGTTCCCGCTCGGTCTGGCTCCGGGTGAGTGCCGGGATCTCGGTGGCGCCGAGGGGGGCCAGGCCGGCGTTGGCCGCGGAGGCCTCGACGATCGCGGAGGCCTCGACGGGTTCGGCGGTCGGGGCGAGGGCGCGGGAGGTGAAGGGGGCAGGAGAGGTGAGGGGGGCGGAGGCGTCCGGGGCCGGGTCCGGGTCCGGGCGGGTCTCCTCCCCCGGGTCGACCAGTTCCAGGCGCAGGCCGGCGGGGAGCGGAGCGGCGGCCGTCGCCGTACGGGGGCCTCGGGCGGTGTCCTCGACACGGTGGGCCTGGGTCCCGGCGTCCGCGCGGACGCGTACTTCCACGCCGTCCGAGTCGCCCACCCACAGCGGTGCCGTCGCGCCGCGGACCCGGCCCGAGGTGCGCTCGGCGGTGTCCGGGTCGGCCGAGTGCTCGGCGTTGTGGGTCTCCACGTCCTGCCAGTCGGACCAGGTGTCGGTGCCGGCCGCGCGGGTGCGGACCTGGACGAGGCCGTGCAGCTCGACGTCCGGGTTGTCCCACACCACGCCGACGAGCGAGAAGTGCCGTACGTCCCGGCGGGCCACGCCCTGGTCGGCGGTGGGGGCGAGGGTGCGGTCGCGGGTGGTGAGGGGCGCGAGGGGGAGCGACTGGGTGCTGCCCGGCGCTTCCGCGGTCGACGCCGGTCTGATGGCCGTCGCCGATGCCGCCGGTGACAGCACGGGCGCCCTGGACGGCAGGCTCGCCGCGGCCGCGGGCGGGGTCAGCGGCAGGGCGAGAGCCGCCGCACAGGTGACGCCGATCGAGGAAGCAAGGAATCCACGCATGCCCCTGATCTTGGACATAGTCATACATATCTGTCCATCGGGGATTTGACGGACCGTCGGGTGGCGTTCCGCCGAACCGGTGGTGATCCGTGGTCCGGACGGCCGGTGCGCGGCCCGCGGCCCGCGTACGCTTCTGCGGATGAACGCCACCGACCGCACCCCTGCCGACCTGCTGCGTTCCGCGCTCGCCGCGGATCCCGGACGCCCCCTGGTGACCTTCTACGACGACGCCACGGGCGAGCGGGTCGAATTGTCCGTGGCCACCTTCGCCAATTGGGTGGCCAAGACCTCGAACCTCCTCCAGGGCGATCTCGCCGCGGGGCCCGGCGACCGGGTCGCGCTGCTGCTGCCCGCGCACTGGCAGACGGCGGTGTGGCTGCTGGCCTGTTCGTCGGTAGGGGTGATCGCCGACGTCGGCGGTGACCCGGCGGTGGCCGACGTGGTGGTGAGCGGGCCCCAGTCGCTGGAGGCGGCGCGGGCGTGCGGTGGGGAGCGGGTGGCGTTGGCGCTGCGGCCGCTGGGCGGGCGGTTTCCGCAGCCGCCGGCCGGTTTCGCCGACTACGCCGTCGAGGTGCCGGGGCAGGGGGACCGGTTCGTGCCGTTCGCGCCGGTGGATCCGGAGGAGGCGGCGCTGATCGTGGCCGGGCGGGAGTTCAGCTCGGCGGAGGTGGTCGAGCGGGCCCGGGCGGAGGCGACGGGGGTGGGGCTCACGGGGCCCGGGTCCCGGCTGCTGTCGGGGCTGGCGTACGACACGTGGGAGGGGCTGAACGCGGGGTTGTACGCGCCGCTGGCCACCGGGGGGTCCGTGGTGCTGTGCCGGAACCTGGATCAGCTGGGTGCGGATGCGCTGGCCAAGCGGATCGAGAGTGAGCGGGTGTCCGCGACGGCGAGGTGAGACGGGGTACGGCCGTCTCGGTGGCCCCCTCGCGCACCAGCGCCCGATGCGTGCCGCCCCGCACCCCCCACTGGGGGCTCCGCCCCCGGACCCCCGAACCTATGCCCACCCACCCCCCGACTCGGCCAACCAAGAAGTGACCCCACCCCGGGGGCTGCGCCCCCAGCCCCCCAGACCCCCCAGACCCCTCGGCCCCCCTCCCCCTCCCCCCTCCCCCCTCCCCCCTTCACCCGTTCGGCCCCCTCCACCCACCCCCCGCCCTCGCGCCCACGCCATGGTCGTAGGAGCAGCCGCACGACACGCTCGTATGCCGTGAGGGGTGGATCCGACGTGACCGACACCGCAGGTGCGCCTGGCGTGGGCTCCGGTGTGTTCGGGCCGGGGGTGGGGGCCTCGGCGACCGGGGTGGGGCTGACACGGCGGCGTCGGCGGCGGTGGGTGCGGGGTGTCGGGGGTGGGGTCGTGGTCGTGCTGGTGGTGGCCGGCGGGGTCGGGTGGGGCGCCTACGCGAAGCTGGACGGGAACATCACGTCGGACAACGAGGCGGCGGCCGAGCTGGCGCGGTACGACAAGGAGCGGCCCACCTCGTTGGTGCGGGGGGCGCAGAACATCCTGGTGATCGGGTCGGACTCGCGGTCCGGGGACGGGAACCGGCGTTACGGGCGGGACTCGGGGACCGAGCGGTCCGACACCGCCATCCTGTTGCATCTGGCCGCCGGGCGGAGCAGCGCGACGGCGGTGTCGCTGCCGCGGGACCTGATGGCCGACGTGCCGAGTTGCGCACGGCCCGACGGCAGCCGCACCGAGCCGATGTTCGCGATGTTCAACTACGCGTTCCAGGTGGGGGGTTCGGCCTGCACGATCCGGACCGTGGAGCGGATGACGAACATCCGTGTCGACCATCACATGGTCGTCGACTTCCACGGGTTCAAGGACATGGTCGACGCGGTCGACGGCGTCGAGGTGTGTCTGGCCGAGCCGATCCACGACAAGGCGGCCAGGCTGCGGCTGCCGGCGGGGCGGGTCACGCTCAGCGGGGAACAGGCGCTCGGTTATGTAAGGGCCCGCAAGTCGCTGGGCAACGGCAGTGACACCGACCGGATGGACCGTCAGCAGCGGTTCCTCGGGGCGTTGGTCAACAAGGCGCAGAGCAATGACGTCCTGCTGAACCCGGCGAAGCTCTATCCGGTGCTCGACGCGGCCACTTCGTCGTTGACGACCGATCCGGGCCTGGCGAGCTTGCGTGGTTTGTACGAACTCGTGCGCGGGCTGCGCGACATCCCCACCGAACGTGTGCAATTCCTTACGGTGCCGAGGGAGTCGTACGTTTACAACGCCAATCGCGACCAGCTCGTGGAACCGGAAGCGGAGAAGTTGTTCGAACGGCTGCGCGCCGACGCACCCGTGGAGGTTGCGGAGAACGTGCGACGGGACGCGGTGGAGTCGGCGCCGAAAAGCCTCGATTCGGCCGACAGTGGCCGGGAGAACAGCGACGACACGGGCGGGTCGGGGAACGAGAAGTCGGGTCGTGAGGAGGTCGGGGAACCCTTCGACGGCCATTCCCCGGCACCCACGTTCCGCGGGAACACGGCGGCCGAGGACAGTTGCGCGTAAAGCATTCACCAAGGTGGCCAACAGGGTCTCGGGCAAATGGGCGGATTGCCCAGTTGTAGTGACGTGGAATTAATCACCGGCGTCGCCCGCGGACGAACGAGGCGGTTAGTGTGAGCGATCCGGTGCATCCGGCCAGAAGGTCCGTCCTGGGGTCGAGCACTGTGTGACCGAGATCCGAGCGCCTGGAGGGGAAGGCGCCGCGTGGCCCCGACGGAGGATTCAGACAACCGTGGACGCGCAAGGCCGTGGGCGGGCGGACGACATCGACCCCGCAGACCAGTGGGTACTCAATCCGACCACCGGTGAATACGAACTGCGACTGACCCCTTCCGCACCGCAATCACCGCGGTCGGGCGTTCCCGGTCCCCGCAGATCCGGCACCGGTCGGGCGGGCGACGACAGAGCGGGCGACGACAGGGCGGGAACCCCGCCGCGTGGGCGTACGGCGGCTCCGGTCGCCCCCGGCCGTGACGTGCCGTCGCCGCGCAGACGCCGGGGCGCTCCCGAGGAGCCGTTGCCGGGCCGGCGCGGGCGCCGCCCGGTCAAGAAGAAGTCCAAGGCGAAGAAGATCCTGCTGTGGACCGGCGGCACGATGGCGTTCGTGCTGGTGGCCGGGGCGGGCGCCGGGTACCTCTACATCGAGCACCTGAACGGCAACATCACGTCCGTCTCCGACGACGGCGCGAGCACCGGCGGCTTCCAGAAGGACAAGGCGATCAACATCCTGTTGATCGGCACGGACAAGCGCACGGGTTCGGGCAACGAGGGCTACGGCGACGCCGGCAGTGTCGGCCACGCGGACACCACGATCCTGCTGCATGTCTCCAAGGACCGTTCGAACGCGACCGCGTTGAGCATCCCGCGTGACCTGATCGTGGATGTCCCCGACTGCCCGACCACGCAGGACGACGGCAACCAGGAGGTCATCCCGGGTACGACCGACGTCCGCTTCAACACCAGCCTCGGCCAGGACGGCCGTACCCCCAGCTGCACCATGCGGGCGGTCACCGAGCTGACCGGGGTCACCCCCGACAACTTCATGGTCGCCGACTTCAACGCGGTCAAGACGCTGACCACGGCGGTCGGCGGGGTCGACGTGTGTCTGGGCAAGGACATCGACGACCCCGACTCGCACCTGAAGCTGAGCAAGGGGATCCAGCACATCTCGGGTGAGACGGCGCTCGCGTTCGTGCGCACCCGGCACGCGGTCGGGTTCGGCGGCGACCTGAGCCGGATCACCCTGCAGCAGAATTTCCTCAGCGCGCTGATGCGGAAGCTGAAGTCCAACGACACGCTGACCAGCCCCACGAAGATGATCAAGCTGGCGGAGGCGGGCACCAAGGCGTTGACCGTGGACTCCCAGCTGGACAGCATCGACAAGCTGAAGGACCTCGGTCTGGAGCTGGGCAAGCTCAACGTCAAGAACCTGACGTTCACCACGGTGCCGGTGATCGACAACCCGGCGGAGAAGGTCAAGGCGACCGTCGTCGCCAACCCGTCGTCGGCTCCCCAGGTCTTCTCCATGATCAAGAACGATGTGTCGTTCACCGAGGTCAAGGCGCAGAAGAAGAAGGAGGCCGCGGCCGTCGCGGCCCGTCTCAAGGGCACCAAGGCGGACGCCGCGGACGTCCGGGTGCGCATCCTCAACGGGGGTGCGGAGGCGGGCAGCGCGCAGGCGGAGCTGGAGTACCTGCAGAACGACGAGGGTGTGCTCAAGTCCGAGAACGCGGGCAACGCCGGCACGGAACTGAGCAAGACCACGCTTGAGTACGCTCCCGACCAGGCCGACCAGGCCCGTCGGCTGGCCGCCATCATGGGGCTGTCCGGCTCGGCGCTGAAGCCGGGCAAGAGCGTCACCAACTCCCAGGGCCTGCCCACGATGACGCTGACCCTGGGCGAGGACTTCAAGAGCGCGGGCGAGTCGCTCACCGCTCCGACGAAGGCGCCGGAGGGGGTTCAGCAGTCCACCGCGGACAAGGTCGAGTGCGCCAAGTGACCTGAGGGGCCTGTCGTACGTCTACCAAGGCGTACGGCAGGCCTGTTTGTTGGCGCGAGGGTGGGGGGAACAGGAAATGACGCACAGCAGTGTGCACGAGGAGGGGACGCGACCGGAGGTCCGGCCCGGCCGCGGGCCGGGGCGGGCGGGTGGCCGTCGTGGGGACGACGGCAGCGGCTCCGGCAGATCCTCCGGGGGCGGCCACGGCGGCCGGCGCGGCAGGCGGCGGCCCCGGCAGGGGCGCCGGGTGCTGCGCTGGTCGGCGACGACGCTGGCGGTGCTGATACTGGGGACGGCCGGCGCCGGTTACCTCTACTACGAGCATCTCAACGGCAACATCCAGAAGGGCGAGCGCAGCGGCGGCGACTCCAAGGCGCGCCGGACCGAGCCGAACGCCGCCGGACAGACGCCGCTGAACATCCTGCTGCTCGGCTCCGACAGCCGCAGCTCCGACGCGAACGTGGCGCTCGGCGGCGGCAAGGACACCCGCGGCAATCCGCCGCTGGCCGATGTGCAGATGCTCATCCACCTCTCCGCGGACCGCAAGAGCGCCTCGGTGGTGAGCATTCCGCGTGACACCCGGGTCGACATCCCGGCGTGCAAGGACCCGGACAGCGGGCAGAGGTACGCGGCGACGAACGACATCATCAACACGACGCTGGGCCGCGGTGGGGCCGGCTGCACCCTCACCACCTGGGAGAACCTCACCGGGATCTACATCGACCACTGGATGACGATCGACTTCGCGGGCGTGGTGAGCATGGCGGACGCCATCGGCGGCGTCGAGGTCTGTGTGAACCAGAACGTGTGGGACCGCCCGTTGCCCCGGGTGTCCGGCGGTTCCGGGCTGAAGATGAAGGCCGGAACGAAGAAGGTCAAGGGCAAGCAGGCCCTGGAGTGGCTGCGCACCCGGCACGCCTGGGGCAGCGACCCGTTGCGGGCCCGCGCCCAGCACATGTACATGAACTCGATGATCCGCACGCTGAAGGACCAGAACGTCTTCACCGACGGGGGCCGGCTGATGGACCTGGCCGAGGCGGCCACCAACTCCCTGACGGTGTCGAAGGAGATCGGCACGGTCAAGGAGCTCTACGACCTCGGTACGCAGCTCAAGACGGTGCCCACGAACCGCATCACCATGACGACGATGCCGACGATCGAGGACCCCGAGGACATCAACCACCTGCTGCCGGCCGGGTCCGACGCCGAGAAGATGTGGGCGATGCTCCGCGACGACGTGCCCTTCGACGACAAGGGCGGGAAGGCGGAGGCGAAGCAGACGGCCACCGCCGCCGCGTCCACCGGCACGCGGAAGGCCACCACCGACCCGGCCGCGGCCAAGGGCGAGATCGGCGTCCTGGTGCAGAACGGCACGGGGTCCGCCACTCTCGGCCCGGTCAGCGGCCGGGCGGGTGAGATCGCCCAGGCCCTGGTGGGCAAGGGGTTCACCCGGGCGGCGAAGGACACCTCGGGCGCGGTCTCCGAGGCGAGGACCCTGGTGCGCTACCCGAGCGCCGAACTGGCGGGCGACGCCCGGGCGGTGGCCAAGTCCCTGGGGATTCCGACGAGTTCGGTGCAGAAGTCGACGGACGTGTCCGGGGTCACCGTCGTGGTCGGCGGTGACTGGCGCAGTGGCGCGGCCTATCCGAAGCAGTCAACGCCGGAAGCCGGGGATCTGCCGGGCAGCTCCGACGCCATCAACGGATCCGATACCGGACAGTGCATGAACGTGTACAAGCCGTATCGCTGGTAGTGCTTTTGTCACCCTCTGTCGAACTACCTTGCAAAAGAAACCAAGGAAAATTCACTCGACGCCAAACCGTGCGGATAGTGTGAGCGCTCCAGAGGGGGAGAAGGCGCCCATGGGGCCCTGATGAAGGATTCGGCAACCTTGGACGCACCAGGCCGTGGGCGGGCGGAGCACGTCGACCCCGCAGATCAGTGGGTACTCAATCCGAACACCGGTGAATACGAACTGCGGTTGACGCCCTCCGCGCCACAGCGGCAGGCCGTGCCCCAGCCTCGCGGCGGCCGTACGGCCGCCCCGGTCGCCCCGGCGTCCCCGTCCGCTCCCGGCCGTGAGGTCCCGCCTCCGCGCAGGCGGGCACCGGCTCCCGAGGAGCCGTTGCCGGGCCGGCGCGGGCGCCGCCCGGTCAAGAAGAAGTCCAAGGCGAAGAAGGTCCTGTTGTGGACCGGCGGCGGCATGGCGTTCGTGCTGGTGGCCACCGCGGGCGGCGGTTACTTCTACCTCAAGCACCTTGAGGGCAACGTCAGGACGACCGATGTCGGCGCCGCGGGTGCGAGCAGCTTCAAGAAGGACGAGGCGTTCAACATCCTCGTCATCGGCACCGACAAGCGCACCGGCGAGGGCAACGAGGGCTACGGCGACAAGGGCAGCGTCGGCCACGCCGACACCACGATCCTGCTGCACGTCGCCAAGGACCGCTCCAACGCGACCGCGTTGAGCATCCCGCGTGACCTGATCGTCGACATCCCGGAGTGCCAGGCCACGAAGGACGACGGCACCAAGTCGACCGTGTCGGCCCAGCAGGACGTCCGCTTCAACCGGAGTCTCGGCGAGAGCGGCCGGGACGCGGGCTGCACCATGCTCACGGTGAAGGCGGCCACCGGCATAGCGCCGGACCACTTCATGATGGCCGACTTCAACGCGGTCAAGACGCTGACCACGGCGGTGGACGGCGTCGAGGTGTGTGTGACGAAGGCCGTCGACGACAAGGAGTCGAAGCTCGTCCTGCCCGCGGGCGAGTCCAAGGTCGAGGGTGAGCAGGCGCTCGCCTTCCTCCGCACCCGGCACAGTTTCGGCAACCAGGGCGACCTCGACCGCATCAAGGTGCAGCAGCAGTTCCTGGGCTCGCTGATGCGCAAGATGTCCTCCGGTGACACCCTGACCAGCCCCACGAAGCTGCTGAAGCTGGCCGAGGCGGCCACCGAGGCGCTCACCGTCGACTCGGCGATCGGCAAGGTCGGCACCCTCAAGGACATGGCGCTGGAGCTGAAGAAGGTGCCGCCGAAGAACATCACCTTCGCCACGGTGCCGGTGGTGGACAACCCCGCCGAGACGGTCAAGGCGACGGTGGTCATCGACGATACGCGGGCCCCGCAGGTCTTCGACATGGTCCAGAACGACATCTCGTTCACCGAGGTCAAGGCGCAGAAGAAGAAGGAGGCCGCCGCGGTGGCCGCCCGGCTCAAGGGCACCAAGGCGGATGCCTCGGAGGTGCGGGTGCGTGTCCTGAACGGCGGTGCGGAGGGCGGCAGCGCGCAGCAGCAGCTGGACTGGCTGCAGAACAGCGCGGGCGTGACCAAGTCCGAGAACGCGGGCAACGCGGACGCCGACCAGGCGAAGACGACCCTTGAGTACGCGCCCGAGCAGGCCGACCAGGCACGCCGGCTGGCCGCCATCATGGGGCTGTCCGGCTCGGCGCTGAAGCCGGGCAAGAGCGTCACCAACTCCCAGGGCCTGCCCGCGATGACCCTCGTCCTGGGCAAGGACTTCAAGGGCGCGGGTGTGAAGCTGAACGCCTCTTCGGCCAAGACGCCGGACGTGGAGAAGTCCACGGCCGACAAGGTCCAGTGCGCGAGTTGACGAATTAGAGCAACCTGACGGGCCCGTCGTATGTCTCCAGGACGTACGGCGGGTCTCGTCGTGGTGCGGGGCGGGTAGGCGGGGAGGACTCTGAAGTGACGCGGAGCAGTGTGCGGGAGGCCGCGCCGGCCGTCGTGGTGGACAGCGGTGTCCGGCACGGCGGGCGCGGGACGCCGCGGCGACGGCTGTTGCGCTGGTCGGCGACGGCCCTCGCGGTGCTGCTGGTGGGCTCGGCCACGGCCGGTTACGTCTACTACCGGCATCTGAACGCCAACATCCAGCAGGCCGAGCTCAACCTGGGTGACAACAAGGTCGCCGAGCCGACGCCGAACGCCGCCGGGCAGACGCCGTTGAACATCCTGCTCATCGGCTCCGACGCCCGGGACACCGCGGCGAACCAGCAACTCGGCGGCGCCCGCGAGACGTTCGGCTCGACACCGCTGGCGGACGTGCAGATGCTGGTGCACCTGTCGGCGGACCGCTCCAACATGTCGGTCGTCAGCATGCCCCGCGACACCCTGGTGAAGATTCCCAAGTGCACCGACCCGGACGACGACGAGGTGTACCCGGCGAGCGAAGGCCGGACGATGACCAACCAGAGCCTGGGCCACGGCGGTCCCGGCTGCACGGTGGCCACCTGGCAGGAGCTGACCGGCATCCACATCGACCACTTCGTGATGGTCGACTTCGCGGGCGTGGTGTCCATGGCGGACGCCGTCGGCGGGGTCCCGGTGTGTGTGGACGCCAACATCCTCTCCCGCGACAGCCAGGGCCACGGCTCCGGCCTGAGGCTGGCCAAGGGCACCCATCCGGTGAAGGGCGAGCAGGCCCTGCAGTGGCTGCGGACGCGGTACGGCTTCGAGGACGGCAGCGACCTCGCCCGCGCCAAGGCCCAGCACATGTACATGAACTCGATGATCCGGACGCTGCGCGAGAACGCCACCCTGAGCAGCCCGAACAAGCTGCGCAGACTCGCCGAGAAGGCCACCGCGGCCCTCACGGTCGACCCCGGCCTCGACACCGTCAAGAAGCTCTACGACCTGAGCAACGAGCTGCGCCGGGTCGAGCCGGAGCGCATCACCATGACGACGATGCCCAACCGGTACGTCGGCGCCCGGGTCGAACCCACCGAGGACGCCGAGCAGTTGTTCCGGCTGGTGCGGGAGGACATCGCGCTGGACGGCAAGGACGAGAAGAAGGCGAGCCCGGCCGCTTCGGCGACCGCGTCCGGTGATCCGGCCGCCGACGACGAGAAGATCGGCGTCCTCGTCCAGAACGGCACCCGTACCGACACCCTGCGGGCGGCGGCCGGACGGGCGAGCGCGGTGGCCGGGCTGCTCGTCGGGAAGGGCTTCGCCAAGGCGTCCGCGGACACCGCGTCCGCGCTGAGCGAGGACCGCACGGTCGTCCGCTACCCGAGCGCCGACCTCGCGGGCGACGCGCGGGCGGTGGCCAAGTCCCTGGGGATTCCGGCGAGTTCGGTGAAGAAGTCGACGGACGTCTCCGGGGTCACGCTGGTCGTGGGCGCGGACTGGCGTACCGGTACGGCCTACCGGGCGCCCGTGGCGGACGACACGACCCCGAAGTCCGCCGAGGCGCTCAACGGCGCCGACACGGACGCCTGCATGCATGTGAACCCGGGGTTCACCTGGTCCTGACGTCCGGCCGGACTACGCGTCGGCGTCCGCGCGCACCGCGGGGCGCCGGCTCGCGATCACCTTGCGGGCGAGCGAGCGCGGGCTGGTCAGGAAGCCCCAGCCCCACGACATGTGCATGGTGGCGAGGGCGAGCGGGATCTGCAGCCGTGCCTTCAGCGGCAGCCCCTTGCCCGCGGGGACCGAGCCGAGAGCGATCGCCGCGAGGTAGCCGCCGGGGATCACCAGCGCCCACGGGGTGACGAGGGCGCCGACGACGAGGCCCGCCGCGATGGCGCAGACCGCGGTCGGCGGGGCGAGGTAGCGCAGGTTGATGGAGCCCTCGTGGTAGCGGGCGACGACGTGCCGCCAGCGGCCGTAGTCCTTGTACTGCTTGGCGAGGGCCTTCATCGACGGCCTCGGGCGGTACGACACCTTCAGCTCGGGCGAGAACCAGATGAGGCCGCCGGCCTCCCGGATCCGGAAGTTGAGCTCCCAGTCCTGGGCGCGGACGAACTCCACGTTGTAGCCGCCCTGCTGTTCCAGCGCCTCGCGCCGGAAGACGCCGAGGTACACCGTCTCGGCCTCGCAGGCCGCACCGCCGGTGTGGAAGACGGCGTTGCCCACGCCGATCTTCGAGGTCATGGCGGCGGCGACCGCGTGCTCCCAGTCGTTCTCGCCCTCGGCGTGCATGATGCCGCCGACGTTCTGCGCGCCGGTCTCCTCCAGGAGCCGTACCGCGGTGGTGATGTAGTTCGGCGAGAGCATGCCGTGGCCGTCGACGCGGACGACGATCGAGTGGCGGGATGCCTTGATCGCGGCGTTCAGCGCGGCGGGCGTACGGCCCGTCGGGTTCGGCACGGTGTGCACGCGGGGGTCTTCGCGGACGAGTTCGGCCGCGATCTCGTCCGTACGGTCCGTCGAGGGACCGATGGCGATCACGACCTCCATCTCGCCGGCGTACTCCTGCGCGAGGATCGCTTGGACGGCTCCGCGCAGATGCCGTTCCTCGTTGAGGACGGGCATGATCACGGACACGGCGGGGAGCTGCACGTCGGGCTTGGCGTTCATAGAGGGCAAACGTTACCGCGAATGGGGGACACGGGTGCGCCCGCCCGGGGCGGTGCACCGGGCCGCAGATCGTATGGGCCTACGGTGCTCAAGATCCCACGTACGGCCCTCGCGGAGGTGTCCCCCATGCCCACGCCGCCCCGCTCCCCCGCCGCCCGCCCCCGGCGTCGTCCACAGCCGCCCCGGTCGCCGCGGCCACCGGTACGGAACAAGAAACCCCGTTGGGCCATGCGGGCGGTGAGCACGCTGTCGGTGGTGGTGCTCGCCTCGGCCGGGATCGGTCACGCGGTGGTCACCAGCCTCGACGCCGGTATCGCCCGGGTCGACCCGTTCAAGGACATGAAGAACCGTCCGCGGGCGGGCCACGGCATGAACGTCCTGCTCGTCGGCACGGACGGCCGCGACAAGATCACCGAGGCCGAGCGGCGCAGGTACCGGCTCGGCGGCGCCCCCTGCCACTGCACCGACACGATCATGATCGTGCACATCTCGGAGGACCGGGAGCGGGCGAGCGTGGTGAGCCTGCCGCGCGACTCGTACGCCATGACGCCCGCGCACACCGACCAGACCACCGGGAAGCGGCACCACGGCCACCCCATCAAGATCAACGCGGCGTACGCGGAGGGCGGGCCCCAGCTGACCGTGCGGACCGTCGAGAGCATGACCCGCGTGAAGATCGACCACTATCTGGAGGTCGACTTCACCAGCTTCATGAAGACGGTGGACGTGATCGGCGGGGTCAGGATCTGTACGGCCGAGCCGCTGAAGGACACCTACACCGGCCTCGACCTCCCGGCCGGCGCACACACCCTCCAGGGCGGCCAGGCCCTCCAGTACGTCCGCTCCCGGCATGTCGACGGCGCCTCCGACCTCGGCCGGATGCAGCGCCAGCAGCGCTTCCTGGCCGCGCTGATCGACCGTACGACGTCCTCCGGGATCCTGCTGAACCCGATGAAGTTCCGGGACATCACCCGGGCCGTGCTCGGCTCCGTACGCGCGGACAAGGGCTTCGGCACGGACGAGCTGCTCGATCTCGGCCGGGCGATGCGGAACTTCTCCCCCTCCTCCTCCGAGTTCACGACCGTGCCGATCGGACAGATGGGGTACGCCGTGAAGGGCGTCGGCTCGACCCTGAAGTGGGACCCGAAGAAGTCCGGGCGTCTCTTCGGCGCCCTGCGCGAGGACCGGCCGCTGTCCGTGCACCGGCCCCGCAGCAAGGCGGTGCGGGTGGGGGTGGCCCCGCAGCAGATCCGCGTCCAGGTGGAGAACGGGACGCCCACGTCCGGGCTCGGCAAGCGGGTGGACGCGGAGCTGGCGGCGACGGGCTTCCGGACCACCCGGCTGCCCGTGGACGCCGCGGACCGCCGGGTGCGGCGCACGGTCGTCGCCTACGACCCGCGCTGGGACCGTTCGGCCAGGTCCCTGGCGACGGCCCTGCCCGGGAGCGAGCTGCGGGCGGTGAAGGGGCTGGGGCCGACGCTGAAGGTGATCGCGGGGGCCGACTTCAAGCAGGTGCGGAAGGTGCGGGCCGAGGAGCCGTATCAGGGGGAGTTCGGGGTGATGAGGGGGGATGACACGGGGTGTGCGTGAGCGGGTGGGGTGAACGGGAGGCGCGGAGCCGGGCGGGTGGGCGGAGCCGGGCGGGAGGCTGATCCTCCGCCCCCGCCTCCCGGCGCTCGCGCCCTCAGTCCTCGAACCGGTCCTCGAATCCTCAGTCCTCGAACCCCTCCGCAGCCCGCCGCTCCCGGAGTTCCATGATCGCCCGGCGGCGGGCGAGGCGGTGGGTGCGGCGGATCTGGGCCTCCTGGCAGCGGCGCTTGTCGCGCTCGGTCTCCGGGATCACCGGCGGGACCCGGCGCGGCTTGCCGTCGGCGTCGACGGCGGCGAAGACGAGGTAGGCGGAGCCGACCTGGGTGGCCGGGTTCGACTCGTTCCAGCGCTCGGCCAGTACCCGCACCCCGACCTCCATCGAGCTCCGGCCGGTCCAGTTGACCTGGGCTTTCACATGGACCAGGTCACCGACCCGGACGGGTTCGAGGAAGGCCATCTCGTCCATGGAGGCGGTGACGGCGGGCCCGCCGCTGTGCCGCCCGGCCACGGCACCGGCCGCGTCGTCGACCAGCTTCATGATCACGCCGCCGTGCACGGTGCCCAGCAGGTTCGTGTCGGCGTTGGTCATGATGTGGCTGAGCGTGGTGCGGGACGCCGAGGTCGGCTTGCCCGGGATATCCGGAGTCTCCGATTCCGCGACGGAGGCCTGATCTGTCATGGCCCCCACTTTATGCCGGGGCGACAATCAGGGAATTTGTGTCAGCTTGGCAACAGCACTGCCCTGATTTTCCGACGAACCTTGTAAGGCACCCGGCAGTGCCCTGCACACTGGCCTCATGAACGATTGGCCCGAGGGATGGTCCGGCGACAACCGCGGCGACCGGTACGGACGCGGCAGCGCGAACGCGCAGCCCGAGAGTGCCCGCGTGATGCGGCAGGTCCGCCGCGACCAGGGGCCGCCCGGGCAGGGCGGGTACCGGGGTGGCCCGGGCACACCCGCCCCGTCGTACGGCGGCGGCGTCCCGCAGCAGCCGTCGTACGTCAGCGGCGGTGACGCCACCGCCTACGACAACGGGTACGACGGCTACAACACGGGCCAGGTCTACGGCTCGCCCGGCGGCGGTGGCCCCGGCGACCCCGGAGGCGGCGGCGGGCGCGGTCCGCGCCCCGCGCCGAACTGGGGCCGGCGGATCAAGCTGACGTCGATCACCGTGCTGGTGGTGCTGGTCGTGACGACCGTCGGCACGTACTTCTGGGCCGATTCCAAGCTCAACCGCGAGGTCGACCTGTCCAAGGTCATCGACCGTCCGGAGGCGGGCGACGGCACGAACTACCTGATCGTCGGTTCCGACAGCCGCGCGGGCATGTCCTCGGAGGAGAAGAAGAAGCTGCACACCGGCTCCGCCGAGGGCAAGCGCACCGACTCGATGATGCTGCTGCACGTCGGCGGCAACGGCGACACCCTGATCTCCCTGCCGCGTGACTCGAACGTGGAGATCCCGTCGTACAAGGGCTCCGAGTCCGGCAAGACCTACCAGGGCACGGGCCGCCAGGTGAAGCTGAACGCCGCCTACGCGGAGGACGGCCCCGAGCTGCTGGTGCGGACCGTCGAGTACAACACCGGCCTGCACATCGACCACTACGTGGAGATCGGCTTCGCCGGCTTCGCGAACATCGTGGACGCGGTCGGCGGCGTCGAGATCGAGATCCCGAAGGGCGGCATGAAGGACACCAAGTCCGGCGCCGACTTCGAGGCGGGCAAGCAGACCCTGAACGGCGAGCAGTCCCTCGCCTTCGTCCGCACCCGGTACGCGCTGGCCGGCTCCGACCTGGACCGTACGAAGAACCAGCAGAAGTTCCTCGCGGCCCTCGCCAACCAGGTGGCGACGCCGAGCACGATCCTGAACCCCTTCAAGCTCTATCCGACGATGGGTGCGGGCCTGGACTCGCTGATCGTCGACAAGGACATGGGCCTGTACGACCTGGCCTCCATGTTCTGGGCGATGAAGAGCGTCAACGGCGGCGACGGCAAGTCGATGAACATGCCGATCTCCGGCTCCACCGGGGGCAACCTCGTCTGGGACAAGGCCAAGGTGAAGACCCTGGTCGAGCAGCTGAACAACGACGAGGCGGTCACGGTCTCCGGCAACTGAGCACCGAGCACGGCAGGGCCGGTCGGGTCCCGCGGGACCCGACCGGCCCGTTCTGCGGGAGGGGAGCCCGTCACCTCCGTCCGGCGACGATGCGCGGGTGCTTCTCGACCCGCCAGCCGCCGGCGTCGTGGCCGAGATTCCGCACGACGAGCCGCGGCGCCGCGAAGGCGATGCCGTTGCCGCTGTTGAGCGACTCCCAGACACCGGCGTCCCCGAACCCGACGATGTCCGCACGCCGGTCCCCCGTGAGGTCGGCGAGGAAACGCGGATGCCGCTCGACGCGCCAACCGCCCGCGACATGGGCGAAGTTCTGCACGACCAGCCGCGGGTCCTGGAAGGTGCCGTCACCGTTGTTGAGCGACACCCATACGCCCGCGTCGCCGAACCCGACGATGTCCGCACGGCCGTCACCGGTGAGATCGGACAGGAAGCGCGGGTGCTTCGACGTACGCCAACCCCCTGCTACATAGGCGAAGTTGGGCACCCTGAGCTGCGGCTCTTGGAACGTGCCGTCACCGTTGTTCAGGGACACCCATACGCCCGCGTCCCCGAAACCCACGATGTCCGCACGGCCGTCGCCCGTCACGTCCGCCAGGAAGCGCGGGTGCTTCTCCGTGCTCCAACCGCCCTCCGCGTAGGCGAAGTTGGCCACCCTGAGCTGTGAGGGCTGGAAGGTGCCGTCGCCGTTGTTCAGGGACACCCACACGCCCGCGTCGCCGAAGCCCACGATGTCCGCACGGCCGTCGCCCGTCAGGTCGGCGAGGAATCGCGGGTGGCGTTCGACGCGCCAGCCGCCCGCGTCGTAGCCGAAGTTCGGCACGACCAGTTCCGGGGACCGGAAGGTGCCGTCGCCGTTGTTCAGGGACCGCCAGACGCCGGCGTTTCCGAAGCCGACGATGTCCGCGCGGCGGTCACCGGTGAGGTCGGCGAGGAAGCGCGGGTGCCGCTCGGTGCGCCAACCACCCGCCACATAGGCGAAGTTGGCCACCATGAGTCCGGGCTCCCGGAAGGTGCCGTCGCCGTTGTTGAGCGACACCCATACACCCGCGTCCCCGAACCCGACGATGTCCGCACGGCCGTCACCGGTGAGATCGGCGAGGAAGCGCGGGTGCTTCGACGTACGCCAACCCCCTGCCACATAGGCGAAGTTGGCCACCCTGAGCTGTGAGGGCTGGAAGGTGCCGTCGCCGTTGTTCAGGGACACCCATACGCCCGCGTCGCCGAAGCCCACGACGTCCGCGCGGCCGTCGCCCGTCAGGTCCGCCTGGACGGTCGTGTCGGCGGTCGCGTCGGCCGGGTGGACCAGTGGGCTGGTGACGGCCCGGAAGGCGTTGACCCGGCCGCGCCCGAGCATGCCCGCGAAGCCGGGGTTGGCGGCGTCCACGTCGTCGCAGGTGCTCTCGACGATGCGGCGGACCTGGTCGCCCGTGAGCTCCGGGTTGCGGGACCAGACCAGGGCGGCGACCCCGGCGACATGCGGGGACGCCATCGAAGTGCCGTTCAGGAAGCGGTAGTTGCCGCCCAGGTAGGTCGACCAGATGTTGACGCCGGGTGCCGCGACGTCGACGTTGGTGCCGAAGTTGGAGAAGGACGCCTTGGCGTTGTTCTGGTCCAGGGCGGCGACCGAGACGACCTCGGGATACACGCCGGGGAACTGCGGTGTGACGTCGGTGTTGGTGCTCGCGTTGCCCGCGGCGAAGCAGATCAGGACGCCGCCCGCGACCGCGTCCTGGACGGCCGTACGGATACCCGCGTGGTCGCCGCTGGTACGCCAGCTGCAGTTGACGACGTAACGGCGGTCGGGGTGGGCCAGGGCCTGGGCGCGGACGTAGTCGATGGCGTCGGCGCGGTTGTCGTTCATGCCGGCGGTCAGGTTGATCCGCAGCGGCATGATGCGGCAGCCGGGAGCGGCGCCGATGACGCCGATCTTGTTGTCGGACGCGGCGATGGTGCCGGCGACATGGGTGCCGTGGCCGTCCGTG
The DNA here is from genome assembly GCF_055578825.1 of Streptomyces sp. NPDC032822. Lineage (NCBI taxonomy): Bacteria > Bacillati > Actinomycetota > Actinomycetes > Kitasatosporales > Streptomycetaceae > Streptomyces > Streptomyces sp. NPDC032822. Next base: position 46,128 of record NZ_JBVIOL010000006.1, read on the forward strand.
TCCTCGGGCACGCTGTCGCCCGCGTCGGAGAAGTCCCAGTCCTCCGTGCCCCGCGGCAGGAGGTTGCCGACGAGGTCGGGGTGGGCGAGGTGCGCCCCGGTGTCGATGACGGTGACGATGACGTTCGGGTCGCCGCGGGTGAAGTCCCAGGCGTCCGAGACGCCGATGTCGACGCCTGCGGTGCCGATGACGCCCTCGACGGACTGGCCGGTGTTGCGCATGCCCCACAGCCGGTCGAAGTCCGGGTCGTCGGGCCGATAGGGCAGCGCGTCGTCGAAGCCGGCCTCGGACGGCTCGGCGAACCGCACCTCCTCCAGTTCGGCGAACTCCCGGATGGTCGCGAAGAGTTCGTGCCCTTCGGGGACCTCCAGCGTGTAGGCCCCGGGGGTCCGGCGGGCGACGGCGATGCTGCTGCCGTGCTCGGAGACGATCTGCTCGGCGCGGGCCGGGCTGACCTCCGGACGGAAGCGGACGGAGAACTCGCCGGGGACGAAGTACCGTGACGCCCCGTTCTCGTCGATCATCACCGGCAGCGAACCGGTGACCTCCGGCTGTCGCTCCAGCGCCGCCGCGTCCGTGTCGGCCGCGGGGTTGAGGTAGACGGCGGCGAAACCGCGGTCCAGGTTGTAGCCCTGGCTGACCGAGAGCAGCGGCTCGGCGGCCACCAGGCCGTCGAGGGTGTCTCCCGTGGCGTCGTCCGGCAGTCGCACCATGGCCTCGGTGCCGGAGGGCCGGAAGGTCCGGCGCCTGCCGCTCGCCTTGTCGACGTAGCTGAACTCGTCCCCTGAGGACGGTGAGGCTGGTTCCGGGCTGGATGTGCTCATGACGTGCCCCCGTTGATGCCTGAGAAGTGCCCCCGTTGCGGGCGACCGCCGTCAGAACGACGGGGTCGCGACCCCTGCGGGACCACACTGCTCCTCGGGGCCGGGCGCGCCTAGGGCGGTGTCCGGGAAGGCGCTCCGGATACGCCGACTGTCCGGCCTGCCCCGCCGTCACCGACGTAGCGCGTTCTGCCGTACGACATGGCCGAGGGCGCCCACCCGGGCGCCCTCGGACACGGTCGGGCAGGGGCGTCACATGGTGGCGCCCGCCATGGCCCGACAGGTTTCCGCGCAGCGGCGACACGCCTCCGCGCAGCGCATCATCTGGGGATCGTCCGGCATGGACATACACGCTTCGGCGCACATCTCGCACGCCGTGGCGCACAGGGCGCACATCTCGGCCGACAGGGGCGAGCGGCGCATCATCATGTCCGCGCACACGCGGGTGGTGTCGGCGCAGTCGATGAGCGCGCGCATGATCTGCATCTGGGCCTGGCCGCCCCTCTGCATGCAGGAGCTCATGGTCTCCTCGCAGACGCTGTGGCAGGCCATGCACGCCTCGACGCAGTCCTGCATCTCCTTGCTCATCGCGGACATGGTTCCGGGCTGGGTCATGGCTCCTCCTGGTGGTGCGGGAGCCCGGGGCGGGCCCCGTACCCTTCCCGTCCTACGCCTCTCGCCCGCCCGGCGCCATCGGGCGGACACGAACAATCCGCTACGAATGCCGCACGACCGAACCGGCAGAAGCGGCATGGGAGATACGGGGGGGGCGGGAACGTCACCAGGGGCAGGAGCGTCATGCGCGACAGAAGCCCCCGGATCCTCTCCGGGGGCTTCTGTCACTGCGGTGGTGCGGCGGGGGTTACGGCAGGTTCCTCGCCATCACGATCCGCTGGACCTGGTTCGTGCCCTCGTAGATCTGCGTGATCTTGGCATCGCGCATCATGCGCTCGACCGGGTAGTCGCGGGTGTAGCCGTAGCCGCCGAGGAGTTGGACGGCGTCCGTGGTGACCTCCATGGCCACGTCCGACGCGAAGCACTTGGCCGCCGCGCCCTGGAAGGTGAGGTCCTTGTCGCCGCGCTCCGACTTGGCCGCCGCCGCGTACGTCAGCTGCCGGGCCGCCTCGATCTTCATGGCCATGTCGGCGAGCATGAACTGGATGCCCTGGAAGTCGGCGATGGGCTTGCCGAACTGCTTGCGCTCCTGGACATAACCCTTGGCGTAGTCGAGGGCGCCCTGGGCGATGCCGAGAGCCTGGGCGGCGATGGTGACACGGGTGTGGTCGAGGGTCTTCATCGCCGTGGCGAAGCCGGTGCCCTCGTCGCCGATCATGCGGTCCGCGGGGATGCGGACGTTGTCCAGGTAGACCTCGCGGGTGGGCGAGCCCTTGATGCCGAGCTTCTTCTCGGGGGCGCCGAAGGAGACGCCCTCGTCGGACTTCTCGACGACGAAGGCGGAGATGCCCTTGCTGCGCTTCGTCGGGTCGGTGACCGCCATCACCGTGTAGTACTCGGACTCGCCCGCGTTGGTGATCCAGCGCTTCACGCCGTTCAGCACGTAGTGGTCGCCGTCGCGGACGGCCTTCGTCTTCATGCCGGCCGCGTCGGAGCCCGCGTCCGGCTCGGAGAGGGCGTACGAGAACATCGCGTCGCCCTTGGCGAGCGGGGTCATGTACCGCTTCTTCAGCTCCTCGGATCCGGAGAGGATCACGGGGAGGGAGCCGAGCTTGTTCACCGCCGGGATGAGGGAGGACGAGGCGCACACCCGCGCCACCTCCTCGATCACGATCACCGTGGCGAGCGCGTCCGCGCCGGCGCCGCCGTACTCCTCGGGGACGTGGACGGCGTGCAGGTCGCCCGCCACCAGGGCCTCCAGGGCCTCCTGCGGGAAGCGGGACTCCTCGTCGACCGCGGCGGCGTACGGCAAGATCTTCGCCTCGGCCAGCGAACGGATCGCGTCGCGGAGCATGTCGTGCTCCTCGGACGGGCGGTACAGGTCGAAGTCAGCCGATCCGGCCAAGGTGTCTCACGCTCCAAAGACGCTGCGGTACTGAGGTGGTGGTGCGGTACCGATGGTGGCGCTGATGCTAATTACCGTTAAGTAACCAAAATTCTAGGGGCCTGCCCACGTGAGTGATACGTGAGCTTGGCGACAGCGGGAGAGTTGCCCACCGGTTCGCCCGCTGAAGCCTCCTGTCATGCCCCGACTATGCTCTTCCCGCGCACCCCACGCACCCCACGGCCGTCCCCCCTGGAGCACCACAATGAGCCTCAAGATCACCGTGATCGGCACCGGCTACCTCGGCGCCACGCACGCCGCCGCCATGGCCGAGCTCGGCTTCGAGGTGCTGGGGCTCGACGTCGTACCGGAGAAGATCGAGAAACTGCAGCGGGGCGAGGTCCCGATGTACGAGCCCGGTCTGGAGGACCTGCTGCGCAAGCATGTCGCCGGGATCGAGGGGTCGAGCGGGCGACTGCGCTTCACCATGGACTTCGCGGAGGTGGCGGCGTTCGGCGACGTCCACTTCGTCTGCGTGAACACTCCGCAGCGGCACGGCGAGTACGCCTGTGACATGTCGTACGTCGACTCCGCCATCGCCTCCCTCGCGCCGCACCTCACCGGCCCCGCCCTCGTCGTCGGCAAGTCGACGGTGCCGGTGGGCTCCGCCGACCGGCTGGCCCGCTACCTCGCCGAGAACTCCCCGGCCGGGGAGGACGCCGAGCTGGCCTGGAACCCGGAGTTCCTGCGCGAGGGCTTCGCCGTCCAGGACACCCTGCGTCCGGACCGGATCGTGGCGGGCGTGCGCAGCGAGCGGGCGGAGAAGCTGATGCGCGAGGTGTACGCGACGCCGATCTCCGCGGGCACCCCCTTCGTGGTCACCGACTTCCCGACCGCCGAGCTGGTGAAGACGTCCGCGAACTCCTTCCTGGCCACCAAGATCTCCTTCATCAACGCGATGGCGGAGGTCTGCGAGGCCGCCGACGGTGATGTCGCCAAGCTGGCCGAGGCGATCGGCTACGACGACCGGATCGGGAAGAAGTTCCTGCGGGCCGGGATCGGCTTCGGCGGTGGCTGTCTGCCGAAGGACATCCGCGCCTTCATGGCCCGGGCGGGCGAGCTGGGCGCCGACCAGGCGCTGACCTTCCTGCGCGAGATCGACTCGATCAACATGCGCCAGCGCGGCCAGATGGTGGAGCTGACCCGGCAGGTGCTGGGTGGCAGTTCCTTCCTGGGCAAGCGGGTCGGCGTGCTCGGCGCCACCTTCAAGCCCGACTCGGACGACGTCCGTGACTCGCCCGCGCTGAACGTGGCCGGGCAGATCCACCTCCAGGGCGGCCAGGTGACGGTGTACGACCCGAAGGGCATGGACAACGCCCGCCGGCTCTTCCCGACCCTCGGGTACGCCGACTCGGCCGTCGAGGCGGTCCGGGGCGCCGATGTCGTCCTCCACCTCACGGAGTGGCGCGAGTTCCGCGAGCTGGACCCGGCGGCGCTCGGCGAGGCCGCAGCGGACCGGGTGATCCTGGACGGCCGCAACGCCCTCGACCCGGAGCTGTGGCGGCGGGCCGGGTGGCGATACCGGGCCATGGGACGACCGACGGCCTGACGCCCCACCGACCCCGCCGCCCTCGGCCGGACCAGCCGTGCCGGGAGACGCCGGCGCGCGCAGGCGCCCGGGACGGGAACGGGTGAACTCCCCGTCGGCACAGGTGAGTTGCGGTCACACGGAGGAGTCGGCGGCGGTTCGACACGGGCACCGGGTACGGCACCGTCTGGGCCGGGCACATGCTCACGCCCAGGACGGGCTTCCTCACCGACACCTGCTGACGTGGCCCGTGCCCCATGGGGACGCCGCTCCGGCCGGGGCTCAGCCGGCCGGAGCGGCGCCTCCCCATTCTCCACACCCCCACCGCGCTTCGGGAACCGCTTTCCGAGGACTTCGGGATGACGACCGTCACCCTGTCCACCGACCCTCCCCCTTCGCCGTCGCCCGGCCGCTCGCTCGCCGAACCCACCGCCTGGTACGGCTGCCGCGCCGCGCCTCCGGGTTCCGGCTGCCGTGGCGCCTGCCGGTCACCCGGCGGCGGCTGCTCGGCTGCGGCTGCTCGTCGTGGCGGAGTTCGCGTGAGGGCGGGGCGGCGTACGGCGGCGGTCCTGCGCGCGACGCGGGGTACCGCGAGGGCCGTCGCCCTCCCCCGGCCCCGCAGACCACCGCCACCGCGGCGGTGCGCCCGCTCGATCCGCCGCTCGTGCCGGTCGGCAGCGTCGCCGGGGTCGCCGTGCCGTGTCTGCCGGTGGTCGGGTCCCGGTCGGCGGCACCGGGGAGGGAGGGGGAGGCACCGGAGACGGGGCGGCGAGGGCCTGGCGGCCCGGGTCAGTCCTTCGACCGGTAACGGCGCATCTTCGCCCGGGCCCCGCACACCTGCATCGAGCACCAGCGTCCGCGGCCGGCCGGGCTGCGGTCGAAGTACGCCCAGTGGCAGTCGGCGGCCTCGCAGGCCTTCAGCCGGGTCCAGGTGCCCTCGACGAGGGCCTGGCCGACGGCTGCCGCGACCCGGGAGAGCAGCGGCTCGCCGTCGGCGGGGGCGAGGGCGGCCGAGCCGTCCCCCGCGTCGACCGTCACCACCAGGGGCGCCCGCGCGAGCAGCTCGCCCAGCGGGGTCACCGTGCGGTGCGGGGGGTGGCCCGCGTGGGCGAGGAGCACCGCGCGCAGGGATTCGCGCAGCTCACGGGCGGCCGGGAGGTCGTCCGGCGTCAGCCCGAACCCCGCTCCGGTCAGCGCGTCGGTGCCCGACTCCAGGTCCAGGGTGTTCACCAGGGACTGGACGAGGGCCAGCCCGCCGGGCGCGGGCGATCGTTCACTCACCTCTGAGACGTTACTGCCAATGGGGATGCATGAGGTAACCGTTACTGGTTACCCTGCTCTACAGGTAACCCCGACTTCGAGGAGGAAGTCATGGCTGTCGCCAAACTGGACGTCGTCGTACTGGACTGTCCCGACCCCCGCGCCCTCGCCGGTTTCTACGCCGGTGTCCTCGGCGGCACCGTCGAGGACCAGGGAGAGTGGGTGGACCTGAAGCTGTCCGACGGGCAGACGCTGGCCTTCCAGGCCGCCCCCGGGTTCGTAGCGCCCCGGTGGCCCGAGCCCGACCACTCGCAGCAGTTCCACCTGGACCTGAAGGTCGAGGACCTGGACACGGCCGAGAAGGAGGTGCTGGCGCTCGGCGCGAAGCCGCTGGACGCCGAGGACCGCTCCCGGACCTTCCGGGTTTACGCGGACCCGGCGGGGCACCCGTTCTGCCTCTGCGCCTGCTGAGCCGGGAGGACCCTGATGGAACCCGTGACACCCGTGACACGCGCGGAACCCGCGACACCGGTCGCCCGCCTGCGTTCCGTGGTCGTGGACTGCCCCGACCCGCACGCGCTGGCCGCCTTCTACGCCAAGGTCGGCGGCGGCACACCGGAGGCGGAGGACGACGACTGGGTCGTCCTGCGGATTCCGGACGGACCGCGGCTCGCCTTCCAGCGGGCCACCGGCCTCGTCCCGCCGGAGTGGCCGCGCGCCGACCGCAACGCCCAGCAGTTCCACCTCGACTTCGACGGCGGGACCACCTGGGAGGAGATGGACGCGGCGGAGCAGCGGGTGCTGGCGCTGGGGGCACGCGTCCTGGACCGGGAGGACTTCGAGAAGAAGGACTTCCGGGTGTACGCCGATCCGGCGGGGCACCCCTTCTGCCTCTGCCGGATCGACCCCCTGTAGCCCGTCCGGGCCCTCAGCCGTCCAGTTCGGCGATCTTCGCCGTGGACGGTTCCCGGCGCTCCTGGGCCGCCCGGGCCGTGAAGTCCGCGCCGCGCAGAACGCGTTGGACGTTGCCCCAGGTCAGCAGGGCGATGTCGGTCTCGGACCAGCCGCGGCGCAGGAGTTCGGCGATGAGGTGCGGGTAGCAGGAGGCGTCGCCGAGTTCCTGCGGGTGGGCGGTCCCGGCGTCGTAGGTGCCGGACAGGCCGACGCACTCGGCGCCCGCGACCGCGCGGACGTGGTCGAGGTGGTCGGCGACGTCCCGGACGGTCGGGCCGGTCTGCTCCGCGGTCAGCGGGACCATGCACAGCCCCTTGGCGGCACCCAGCTCGACGAGCAGGTCGTCGGGCAGGTTGGCCGGGTGCGGGCGCAGGGCGCGGGCGGCGGACCGGGTGCACAGGACCGGCGCCTTGGAGACGGCCAGGGCCCGTCGGACGGTGCCCTCGGAGGCGCCGGAGAGGTCGGCGAGCACACCGAGGCGGTTCATCTCGCGCAGCACCTCCTCGCCGAACCGGGTGAGTCCGGCCTCGCTGGCCCAGGTCGCCCCGGTCAGGGTGAGGGCGCGCAGGCCGAGGGCGTGCAGGGAGCGCAGGATGCCGAGGGAGTCGCCGAGGGCGGCGGCTCCGGCGGGGCCCAGCAAAACGGAGACGCGACCACAGTTGCGTACGTCGGTGGTCTGGCCCGCGGTGAAGGCGAGGCGCAGCCCCTCGGGGTGGGCGCGCACGACCGTCTTGACCAGGTCGAGCTGTTCCAGGGTGGCGCCGACGGCCCGGTCGCCGTCGAGGCCCTCGGGCAGGTGCAGCGCCCACAGCAGCGCGCCGACATGCCCCTCGCGCAGCCGCGGTACGTCGGTGTCGACGGAGCTCTCACCGAGTTCCAGGTCGAACCAGGGCAGGTGGCGCAGCGCCCAGGGCAGTCCGCTGTAGCCGTCGGCGACGGGGTGCTCGTCGAGGATCGCGCGGGCCCGCTCCAGCGGGGAGGCGTCCTCGCTGAGGGCGGGGGCGACCGGCGCGAGCGCCTCCTCCCCCGGCGCGGGGGAGGTCGCGAAGGGATCGGCGAGCGGCTCCGGCAGGTCGTCGAGCGCGCCGACCTCTGTGGTGGTCTGCAGTTCGTCCTGGAGGTCTGTCATGGCGGGCTCCGTACGTCGTGAGGTACGTCGCGATCGTCCTGACCGCAGTACGGTCACCGTCGCACGGAGCCAGGGGGCCTTCCTGGTGGGCGGGGCGTTCGGGGGAGATCACGGGCACCTTTGGCCACGGATCTTCGTCCTTAAGTTCGTGAACATTCAAAGACCAAGCCCGGTGCGTGTCCTCGTGGTGGACGCGGACCCCGGCGCCCGGCCCCTGATCGCACGGCTCGGCGAACTCGGCTTCGAGGTGTACGCGGCCAGCCGAGGCCGCTTCGCGATACCTGTGGGCCGGGCCGTACGCCCCCATCTGGTCGTCCTCGACATGGCCCTGCCCGACGGCGACGGCCCCCGCACCTACGACGGACTGCGCGCCGCCGGCGTCCAGGCGCCGGTGCTGTTCGTCACCGACCGCGAGGACAGCGGGGCCCGGGCGGAGGTGGGGCGCGTGCGGACGGACGCGGACGGCCATGTCACCAAGCCGTTCGAGCTGACCGAGGCGATCGAGGGCGTCCGGGAACTGCTGGCCCGCGACCTGGCGGACGAGACCCGGCTGCTGCGCCACGGGGACCTGGCGGTGGACCCGGCGCGCCGCGAGGTCTGGCGGGACGGCACCCGGATCGACCTCTCGGACCGGGAGTTCGAACTGCTCGCCTATCTGCTGGACAACGCGGGCCAGGTCGTCACCAAGCGGCAGATCCTGGACCGGGTGTGGGGCGCGCCCTTCCGTGCCGGGACGGTCGAGACGTACGTCTACTACCTGCGGCGGAAGCTGAACGACGACGACCAGTCGCTGATCAGGACGGTACGCGGCGTCGGCTACACCATGCCGCGCGACTGACCCGGCCCTCCTCGCGCTCAGCCGTCGAGGGAGGCGATCGTCGCGTTGGACGGCCCCCGCCGCGCCTGGAGGTCACGTGCCACGTCCTCCGCCGCGCCCAGCACCCGTACCGAGTTCTGCCAGGTCAGCTTGGCCAGGTCGGGCTTCGACCAGCCGCGGTCCAGCAGTTCGGCGAGGAGGTTCGGATAGCCGGAGACGTCGTCCAGGCCGTCCGGGGTGAAGGCCGTGCCGTCGTAGTCGCCGCCGATGCCCAGGTGGTCCACGCCCGCCACCTCGCGCATGTGGTCCAGGTGGTCGGCCACCGTCGAGACCGTCGCGACCGGGCGCGGGGTGCGCTCCTCGAAGGCGCGGTGCACCTTCATGGCCTCGGGGGTGGTGGCGAGGTGGTGGAAGCCGTGCGCCCGCATGTTCTCGTCGGCCTCGGCCGTCCAGTCGACGGCCGCCTGGAGCACGAACTTCGGCACGAACGTCACCATCGCGACCCCGCCGTTGGCCGGCAGCCGCTCCAGCACGTCGTCCGGGATGTTGCGGGGGTGCTCGCACACGGCCCGCGAGGAGGAGTGCGAGAAGATCACCGGCGCGGACGAGGTGTCCAGCGCGTCCCGCATGGTCGTGGCGGCGACGTGCGAGAGGTCGACGAGCATGCCCTCGCGGTTCATCTCCCGCACGACCTCGCGGCCGAACGCCGACAGCCCGCCGACCCCCGGCCGGTCGGTCGCCGAGTCCGCCCACGCCACGTTGTCGTTGTGGGTGAGGGTCATGTACCGGACGCCGAGCGCGTACAACCCCCGCAGGGTGGCGAGGGAGTCGGCGATGGAGTGCCCGCCCTCCGCGCCCATCAGGGAGGCGATACGGCCCTCCGCGCGCGCCGCCTCCATGTCGGCGGCGGTCAGCGCGCGGCGCAGGTCCTGCGGATAGCGCGCCAGCAACTGCCGTACGCAGTCGATCTGTTCCAGCGTCGCCGGGACCGCGTCGGGCAGGTCCGAGCGGACGTACACCGACCAGTACTGCGCGCCGACCCCGCCCTCGCGCAGGCGCGGGATGTCGGTGTGCAGGTGGGCGCCCTGGTGGCCGGCGATGTCCCGGGCGTCGAGGTCGTAGCGGACCTGTTCGCGCAGTGCCCAGGGGAGGTCGTTGTGCCCGTCGACGACGGGGAACTCCCGCAGCAGTTCCCGGACTTCCTCCAACGAGGTCGACGAGGTCATCCGGGTCACTTCCCGAAGCCGAAGCCGTTGCCCGGGCCGTCGACCTTGGCGCGCAGCCGTTTGCCCTTCTCGGTGGCCTGGTCGTTCAGTTCCTGCTGGAACTCCCGCATCCGGCCGAGGAGTTCCTCGTCGTGGGTGGCGAGGATGCGGGCGGCGAGCAGTCCGGCGTTGCGGGCCCCGGCGACGGAGACCGTGGCGACGGGCACGCCGGCCGGCATCTGCACGATCGACAGCAGCGAGTCCATGCCGTCGAGGTACTTCAGCGGGACCGGGACGCCGATGACCGGCAGCGGGGTGACCGAGGCGAGCATGCCGGGGAGATGGGCGGCGCCGCCCGCACCCGCGATGATCACCTTGAGGCCGCGCCCGTCGGCCTGCTCGCCGTACGCGATCATCTCGCGCGGCATGCGGTGCGCGGAGACGACGTCGACCTCGTACGCGATCTCGAACTCGTCGAGGGCCTGGGCGGCGGCCTCCATGACGGGCCAGTCGGAGTCCGACCCCATGACGATGCCAACAACAGGGCTCATTCTGTGATCGTGCCTCTCAGGTAACCGGCTGCGTGACGGGCGCGTTCCAGGACGTCGTCCAGGTCGTCGCCGTAGGTGTTGACGTGGCCGACCTTGCGGCCGGGCTTCACGTCCTTGCCGTACATGTGGATCTTCAGCTGGGGGTCGCGGGCCATGCAGTGCAGGTACGCGGAGTACATGTCCGGGTAGTCGCCGCCGAGGACGTTGACCATGACGGTCCACTTGGCGCGCGGGCGCGGGTCGCCCAGGGGCAGGTCCAGGACCGCGCGGACGTGGTTGGCGAACTGGGAGGTGATCGCGCCGTCCATCGACCAGTGGCCGGAGTTGTGCGGGCGCATGGCGAGTTCGTTGACGAGGATGCGCCCGTCGCGGGTCTGGAACAGCTCGACGGCGAGGTGGCCGACGACGTCCAGTTCCTTCGCGATGCGCAGGGCCATCTCCTCGGCCCGGAGGGCCAGTGCCTCCTCCAGGCCGGGGGCGGGGGCGATCACCGTGTCGCAGACGCCGTTCACCTGGCGCGACTCGACGACCGGGTACGCGACCGCCTGGCCGTGCGGAGAGCGCACCACGTCGGCCGCCAGCTCACGGACGTAGTCGACCTTCTCCTCGGCGAGGACGGGGACACCCGCGCGGAAGGGGTCCTCGGCCTCGGTGGCGTTGTCGACGACCCACACGCCCTTGCCGTCATAGCCGCCGCGGACGGTCTTGAGGACGACGGGGAAGCCGTCGCCCTCCGCCGCGAAGGCGACCACGTCGGCCGGGTCCGAGACGATCCGGTGCCGTGGGCACGGCACTCCGATCGCGTCGAGTCTCGCCCGCATCACCCCCTTGTCCTGGGCGTGCACGAGCGCGTCGGGCCCCGGGCGGACGGGGATGCCGTCCGCCTCCAGAGCCCTGAGGTGCTCGGTGGGGACGTGCTCGTGATCGAAGGTGATCACGTCACAGCCCCGGGCGAACGCGCGCAGCGTGTCGAGGTCGCGGTAGTCGCCGATGACGACTTCGCTCACGACCTGTGCCGCGGAATCCTGCGGGGTGTCACTGAGGAGCTTGAACCTGATGCCGAGCGGGATGCCCGCCTCGTGTGTCATACGAGCGAGCTGCCCCCCGCCGACCATACCGACTACCGGGAACGTCACGCCCCCAGGGTATCGGCCACACGGAGGTGGCCGATTTCCCCTGCCGCGAGTGGTTCCTTTGTCCGGGTGTGAGTTCATCCACAGGCAATCACCAAGTGGGGGTGGTTAGCATGGCTGGGTTGACGAAACCGACGAACGGGGGCCTGGACAGCCATGGAACATGGTTCCTCGGGGTCTCCCACGGCGTCTCCGGCACCCCCTCCTGTGCCCGGTGCGGCGCGGCAGCGCGTCGACCGACTGGTGCGTGAGGCCGTCAAGTTCGGGGCGGTGGGCGGGGCCGGGGTCCTGGTCAATCTGCTCGTGTTCAACCTCACGCGGCACACCACCGACCTCCAGGTCGTGCGGGCCAGCGTGATGGCGACGGTCGTGGCGATCGTCTTCAACTACGTCGGGTTCCGCTACTTCACCTACCGTGACCGCGACAAGAGCGGGCGGACCAAGGAACTCACGCTGTTCCTGCTGTTCAGCGTGGTCGGCCTGGTCATCGAGAACGGCGTGCTCTACGTGGCGACCTACGGCTTCGGCTGGGACAGCCCGCTGCAGAGCAACATCTTCAAGTTCCTCGGCATCGGGATAGCCACGCTCTTCCGTTTCTGGTCGTACCGCACCTGGGTGTTCCGCACACTTCCGGCCAAGGTGACCGTGGCCGACGCGGAGTCGATTCTGGCCACGGAGGCCAAGAAGCCGCGGCCCACGCAGCGCGTGCCGTAGGAGCGGGTCCCGGTTCCCCGTCTCAGCGAACCGTCGTCGGCTCGTCGTCCTGTGCCGACGCCTTCCTCAGCGGCGTACGCGACAGGAACAGGCCGAACACCGGTGGCTGCGTCTGGAGCATCTCCAGGCGGCCCCCGTCGGCCTCCGCGAGGTCCCGGGCGACCGCGAGGCCGATGCCCGTGGAGTTGCGGCCGCTGATCGCCCGCTCGAAGATGCGGGCGCCCAGATCGGCGGGGACCCCCGCCCCCTCGTCCGTGACCTCGATCACCGCCTGGTTGCCGGTGACGCGGGTGCGCAGCGCGACCGTGCCGCCGCCGTGCATGAGGGAGTTCTCGATCAGCGCGGCCAGCACCTGCGCGACCGCCCCGGGCGTGCCGACCGCCTGGAGGTGCCGTTTGCCGGAGCTGACGATGGCCCGGCCGACGCCCCGGTAGGCGGGCCGCCACTCGGCGAGCTGCTGCTGGATGACCTCGTCGAGGTCGAAGGTGACGGCGGAACCGGTCCGCGGGTCGCGGGAGTTGGTGAGCAGCCGCTCGACCACGTCGGTGAGGCGCTCGACCTGGGTGAGCGCGATGGTGGCCTCTTCCTTCACGGTGTCCGGGTCGTCCGTGAGGGTGATCTCCTCCAGCCGCATGGACAGCGCGGTCAGCGGTGTACGCAGCTGGTGGGAGGCGTCGGCGGCGAGCCGGCGTTCCGCGGTCAGCATGCGGGCGATGCGCTCGGCGGAGGAGTCCAGGACGTCGGCGACCCGGTCCAGCTCGGGGACGCTGTACCGCTTGTGGCGGGGCCGCGGGTCGCCCGACCCGAGGCGTTCGGCGGTCTCGGCGAGGTCGGTGAGCGGGGAGGCGAGCTTGTTGGCCTGCCGGATAGCCAGCAGTACCGCGGCGATCACCGCGAGCAGGGCCACCAGCCCGATGATCAGCAGGGTGCGGCCGACCTCCCGGGTCACCGAGGAGCGCGGCTCCTGGACGACGACGGTCTCGCCCTCCTCGCCCTTGGCCTGGGCGCGGATGACGTCACCGGTCGGCTTGGTGCCGACCTCGATGGGCGCCTCGCCGGGGATCCGGATCACGGCGTAGCGGTCCGCGGTGACCTGGTCCTTCAGGACCTCCGCGTTGACGTTCCCGGCGCCCAGCAGCCTGCTGTCCACGATGCTGGCCAGCCGGGCCGCCTCCAGGTCCACGCGTTCCTGGGCGCTGTTGCTGATGGTTCGGGTCTCGACGATGACGAGGGACACCCCGAACACGGCGATGACGACGAGCACCACGGCGAGGGTGGACTGGATCAGACGGCGACGCATGGCCTCTTACCTCTTCGGCGCCTGCCCGGCGGGCGGACGCCTGCCGGGCGGGTTCAACGGCCGGTGGCTCAACTCTTCTCGAAGCGGAAGCCGACCCCGCGCACGGTGGCGATGTACCGGGGGTTCGCCGCGTCGTCGCCGAGCTTCTTGCGCAGCCAGGAGATGTGCATGTCGAGGGTCTTGGTCGACGACCACCAGGTGGTGTCCCAGACCTCCCGCATCAGCTGGTCCCGGGTGACGACCCGTCCCGCGTCCCGCACCAGCACCCGCAGCAGGTCGAACTCCTTCGCGGTGAGCTGGAGTTCCTCCTCGCCCATCCACGCCCGGTGCGACTCGACGTCGATGCGCACGCCGTGGGTGGCGGGCGGCTGCGCCGGCTCCGCGGCACCGCGGCGCAGCAGCGCCCGGACGCGGGCCAGCAGTTCCGCGAGCCGGAAGGGCTTGGTGACGTAGTCGTCGGCGCCCGCGTCGAGGCCGACGACGGTGTCCACCTCGTCGGCGCGCGCGGTCAGGATGAGGATCGGGACGGCGAGGCCCTCGGCGCGCAGTCGGCGGGCCACTTCGAGGCCGTCCATGCCGGGCAGGCCGAGGTCGAGCACGACCAGGTCGATACCGCCCTGGATGCCGGCGTCGAGCGCGGTGGGTCCGTCCTCGCGCACCTCGACCTCGTAGCCCTCCCTGCGCAGGGCGCGGGCCAGGGGCTCCGAGATGGACGCGTCGTCCTCGGCGAGCAGTACACGGGTCATGAGGTGATGGTAGTCCGCTGATGACAAGAGGTGGAGTGTGATCGCCAAGGGTGATTCTTACCAAGGGACATGCCGGACCCCGAACCACCCCTAAACTTGGTATGAACCTATGTCCTGGTGGTGGATCTCTGTAGAGACCTTGGAAAAGGTGTGCACGGTTCCCCCGCCACCTGTGATCCGCGCCTCAAGTCCTTCCATATCCGGTGCTGTCCTGCCGTATGGTGATTCAACGCCTGTAGCACCACAGGGACCTTTGGCGGGTGTTTGACGCTGAAGGTCTCTTTTTGCGTGCGGGCTGGTTCCCGCCAGCTCTTCACGGCGTGTCCCGACCAGCAAGGATCGACCATGGCGTCCAGCCTGACGAAGGACCCCGCCACCCCGGGCAACCCCGGATCCGGGAAGACCTTCTTCGGCCACCCCCGCGGACTGGCCACTCTCTTCATGACCGAGATGTGGGAGAGGTTCTCCTACTACGGCATGAAGGCACTGCTCACCGTCTATCTGCTCTCCGGCGGCCCCGACGCCGGCAAGGGCAGCATGGGCGGCGGCCTGGCCATGGACGTGGCCACCACCACGGTGATCGTCTCCGTCTACTCGGCGATGGTGTACCTGCTCGCCATGCCCGGCGGCTGGCTCGGCGACCGGGTCTGGGGCCCGCGCAAGACGGTGGCCATCGCCGCCGTCACCATCATGTCCGGTCACCTCGTGCTGGCGCTGCCCGGCGGTCAGGCACCGTTCTTCGCGGGCCTGGCCCTGGTCGCGGCCGGTTCCGGTCTGCTGAAGGCCAACATCTCCACGATGGTGGGCCACCTGTACGACGGCCCGGAGGACCCGCGCCGCGACGGCGGCTTCACGATCTTCTACATGGGCATCAACGTGGGCGCCTTCTTCGCCCCGCTGGCCATCGGCACCGTCGGCCAGGAGGTCAACTGGCACCTCGGCTTCGGCCTGGCCGCGGTCGGCATGGCGATCGGTCTCGCCGCGTTCCTGCTCGGCACCCGCGACCTGAGCCCGCGCAGCAGCCTGGTCCCCAAGCCGCTGGCCGCCGAGGAGCGCGCGTCCTGGCTGCGCAAGGGCCTGCTCTGGGTGATCGTCGCCGCCGTCTTCTACGGCGTCGTCGGCTACACCGGCCACTTCACCCTGAACTGGGCGATGATCCCGCTCACCGTGATCGGCCTGGTCGTGCCGGCGGGTGTGCTGCTGCGCATCAAGCGGGACAAGGACCTCTCGGACACCGAGCAGTCGAGGATGACCGGCTACATCTGGTTCTTCGTCGCCGCCGCCGTGTTCTGGATGATCTACGACCAGGGCGCGTCCACGGTCCAGGCGTTCGGCGAGGGCAAGGCCGCGGGCTCGCTGCTCGGCTTCGACTTCCCCTCCTCCTGGTACCAGTCGCTGAACCCGCTGTTCATCATGGCGCTGGCCCCGGTCTTCGCCTGGGTCTGGCTGTGGCTGAACCGCAACGGCAGGGAGCCGAGCACCATCGTGAAGTTCGCGATGGCGCTGGTCCTGATCGGGGTGTCGTTCTTCTTCTTCCTGATCCCGCTGGCCATGGCCGCGGACGGCACCGAGGTCAGCCCGATGTGGCTGGTGGGCATCTACTTCATCCAGACCGTCGGTGAGCTGTGCCTCTCGCCGGTCGGCCTGTCGGTGACGACGAAGATGGCCCCGGCCAAGTACGCCAGCCAGATGATGGGCGTGTGGTTCCTCGCCGTCACCGCGGGCGACTCGATCACCGGCCTCCTCTCCAACCCGGCCGTCGCCGGCGTCGACCTCGGCGGCACACCCGCCGTGTGCGGCGAGGCGGCCCTGGCGGTCCTCGCCGGTTTCGCGGTGTGGATGTACCGCCGGAAGGTCAGGTCGTTGATGGGGGACGTGCACTGAGTCCGGCCGACCCGGTCGTACCGACGAAGGGCCGCCGCACCCGCTGGGGTGCGGCGGCCCTTCGGGTCCGGGCGGTCACTTCTCCGTCCGACCGGGTCGGGTGCTGGGCGCGATAGGTCCGGGAGCCTGGGGGCGGAGCCCCAGGGCGCCCGCTACCGCGTCCGGCGGCCCGGCAGGAACGTGAAGACCGCGCCGCCGAGCAGGACCGCCGTGCCGGCGACCAGGCCGAGGGCCTTGAGCCCGGCGTTGTCGGAGGCGCCGGTCTCGGCCAGGCCGCCGGTCGTGGAGGAGCCTCCCGCCGACCCGGACGCGGACCCGGAACCGCCGGACGCGCCGCTCGCCTGCTCGGTGGTGTCCAGGGTGAGCGAGACCTCCGACGTGGTCGGCGTGCAGGTCGTCGTCGTACCGAGGGCCATGACCGTGAGAACGCCCGGGGACAGGGTCGACTCACCGGTCGCGCCCGGCTTGTAGGTGCCCGTCAGGTCCGGGATCGTCATCGGGTCGCCCGACTTGATGTCCTCCGCGTTGGTCGGCCCCTCCACATGCACCGTGCCCGTGTCGGATCCGCCCAGCACCACCTCCATCGACGGCTTGACCGAGTCCTTGGGGATGTCGGCCGGGCTGTCCATCACCGACCCCTTGAACTGCACGGTGAGGTCGTAACTCCCGCCGTTCTTCTTGGCGTTGATCTGCACCGGCGAGGTCGCGTCCTTGTCCCCGATGGGCGTCTTGCAGGCGTAGGGCACCTCGACCTCCTTGCCGGTGAAGTCGGTCTGCCCGGTCCCGTCGCTCTCGGTCGCGGTGGCGCTCGGCGTGCCCGTGGGCGTGGAGGTGGGGGTGGAGGTGTCGGTCTCGGTGGGCGTGGTGGTCGGCGTCGACGTGCCGTCCCCTTCGGCCACGACAATGGTCGCCGCCGCCTTCACGGTCTCCGTGGGCGCGCACTTGGTGTCCGTCGAGAAGGCGTTGATGGCGTACGCGTCCGGCGTCAGCGTCACCTCCCCCGGTGCCGTCAGCTTCAGCGTGCCCTTCATGTCGGCCAGCACCATGGCCCCGCCCTTGGGGATGGCGGGGTTCTCGCGCGGCCCTCGCATCGCGATGTCGGCGCTCTGGGCACCGGCCGCCTTGAGGGTGCCGGACGGCTGGACGGAGTCGGCGGGCAGGTCGATCAGGTCGGGGTTCTTCGAGGCGGCCTGGACGAACTTCCAGACCACCTCGACCTGGTCGCCGACGGTCGCCGTGGCCGGCGCGGTGATCTCCACCTCGGTGGTGCCGTCGACCGGGGGCAGCCCGGCGGCGGCGGGCGGCACGCACCGCGTCGCGTACGCCACCTCGGCGGCCTGTGCGGGGACCGCGGCGACACCGACGAGCAGCAGGACCGCGCCGGCCGCGCCCACCCCCACTCTTCGTCCACCGAGTACACCGGCCGGTGTGACTCTCCTTCGCATGCTCACGTGGGTCCCTTCCTGGTGGGAGCCGTAGGACTCGTGGGAGTCGCCGGACCCGTGGGAGTCGCCGGACTCCCGGGAGTCGCCGGACCCGTGGGAGCCGCAGGGCTTCTCTGGCTGTCGTCGTGCGGTGCGGAGAGCCGACCGGCCGTCCCCGGATCGGCATCCGGGGTGAACCACGGCAGGGTCGAAGCGGAGGGGGGCGGCTGGGGCGGGGAGGACTTCGGGCCGGGCAGCCGCAGGGTGAGTTCGGGCAGGCGCAGCCCCCGGCGGGCGGCGCGGGCCCCGCCCGCGCGCCGTGGCCGTACCCGGTCCACCACCGCCATCCCGGTGCGGAACACCGCGGCCGGGACGACCAGGCAGACCAGGACCCAGAACAGGGTGACGCCCCAGGGCCGGCCCACGCCCCAGGGCTGCTCGGCGAGGACCTTCCCGCCGTACTTCAGCGACACGGTGTAGCCGCCGTGGGCGCCGCCCGGGAGCTCGACGGGCAGTCTGATCTGCGCCTTCTTCCCGGGCTGGATCGTGCCGCGCCACGGCTGTTCCTGCCACTGCGGGGCGAACACGCCGTGGGAGGTGCCGACTTGGAAGACGGGGTTCTTGACGGCGGAGGTGCCGACGTTGCCGACGGTGAAGACGAGGGTGCGGGCGGGCGGTGCCCCGAACCAGGTCAGCAGCCCGCTCGACCCGTCGAGGCGGGTGTCGGTGAGCACGGACAGCCGGCCGCCGGCCGTCTCGGCGGGCAGCGGTTCGACGGCGTGCCCGGCGACCTGGAAGATCGTGTCGGCCTCCGCCTTCGCGCCCTCGACGGTCGCCACGTGCACCACGCACGGGCAGGGCACCGGCGGCTCGGAGACGGGCAGTTTCCGGCTGAAGCGCCCCTGGGCGTCGGTGGTGACGGCCCGGCCGTCCGCGTTGGCACAGGAGTTGGTGCCGCCGACCACACCCCGCGAGGGCACGGACTGTCCGCAGATCAGGACCATCAGCAGCGCCCGCGCTCGCCAGCCGTCCCCGGTGACGGTGATCGAACCCCCGGTGCCCGCCTGCGACTTGGAGAGCTTCACGCCGGGCCCGTCCGCGGCCACGGCCGCTCCCGCCACGCCCGCCAGGGGCAGCACGAGCAGCGCGAGCACCATCGCCAGCACCGGCCCCCGCAACTTGCCGCTCCCCCGGAGGTTCACGCCGGCCCTCCGGCCGCGTCCCACGCCAAAGCTCACGTCATCGCTCCCGTCAACTCGACGTCCGTCCGCGGGTGTTCGAGCACCTCGCCGCCGTCCCGCCGACGGCGCCGGAGCCGGAGCCGTCGTACGACGACGAGGGCCCCGAGCGACACGGCCACCGCGCCTCCCGCCACCGCGCCCCGGGGCACGAACCGTGCCGAGGTCTCCCCCGTGTCGTGCGCGCCCCGACCGGCCGTCACCGTCAGCCGTACCTTCACCGCGTCGAGGGCGGGCCGGTCGGGCCATGGTTCGGTGAGGCGGAGGCGTCGGCCCGGGGGCAGTTCGACGGGCAGGGTGCGCGGGGCATGGTCGAGGACCGGGCCGAACAGGCCGTCCGCGTGCACGGCGAGCCTCGGCACCAGGGTGGTCGTACCCCGGTTGACCAGCTCGTACGTGATCCGGTCGCCGCGTACCGCCACCCGCTCGACGGTCAGCGCGGACAGGTCGGACACCTCCGGTGCGGTGGCCCGCAGTCGGAGTCCGACCCGCCGGGTCCCGCCGTCCGTGCCGCGCGCGACGATCTCGGCCCCGCGGTCGCCGGCCGGGACGGTCACCGTGAAGGGGACGTCGGCACGGGTGCGGGCGGGGACGCGTACCGTGCGGTCCGCGAAGGCGATCGGGGTGCCGGTGCCGTGCAGCCGTACGGTGATCGCCGTCCCGCCCGGGTTGGTCACGGACACCGTGTCCTGAAGGACGCTGCCGGGGGCACCCTCGCCGTAGAAGGACGGGCGTCCGCCGCCGGAGGGCGCGAGGGACCACCCGTCGGCGGCGGACGCGGCCGGGACGGATCCCAGCAGGACCAGCAGCGACAGGCACGACAGACACGACAGGCGCAGGACACGGGCGGCGGACGGCACAGGCGGCTCCAGCGGTCGGACGGGGTGGGATCCGTCAGCGGCGTGCCGCCTGGTTCCGCCGGGTCAGCCACAGGGCGCCCGCCGCGCCCGCGAGCAGCACGGTGCCGCCGAGCGTGCCGAGGGCGATCGCGGAGTCCTCGGGTCCGGTCTGCGGGAGTTCGGAGCCGGAGCCGGAATCGGATCCCGAACCGGAATCGGAGCCCGAGCCGGACCCCGAGCCGTCCTGCGAGCCGCCCCCGGCAGCCGTGACGTCCAGGCTGAGCGAGGGCCCGGGGTTGTTCGTCGGCGTGCAGGTCGTCGTCGTGCCGAGCGCCTTGATGGTGAGCACGCCCGCGGTGAAGGTGACCTTGCCGGACTTCTTCGGTGTGTACGTGCCCGACAGGTCGTTGATCTTGATGGGGGTGTCGGCGGGGATCGCGGCCTGGTTGGCGGGGCCGGTCACCGCGACGGTCCCGCTGTCGGCGCCGCCGAGCTTGATGGTGGCGCTCGGGCTCATCGCGCCCTTGCCCAGTTCGACGGGGCTGGAGGAGACACCCTTCTGCCACGACATGGTGAGCTTGTAGGCGCTGCCGCTCTTGACGGCCTCGATGTCGATGGGCGACACGGCACTCTTGTCGCCGATCGGCGTCTTGCACTGGTAGTTGACGTCGACGACCTCGGCGTGGGCTGCGGGGGCGGCCATCAGCACCGCCGAGCCGGCCAGGGCCGCGGCGGACGCGAGCGCGGCGGTTCGTTTCTGGTACGTCCGGTTCGACACCTCGGGCCTCATTCCTGACGGCACATCAGATCGGCCGTCAAGGTACGCCCGGGGTCGTGGAGAGGGAAGACAAAGTGCGCGCCGGATCTGTGGCGATCCGGCGCGGGTGCCGTGTCGGGCGCCGTGTCGAGTACCGCGCCGGGTGCCGGGTCGGGCGAGCCGGGACCGAACCGTGGGTAACCCCAAGGGGGGACTGAAGGGGCGGCTCAGGGGCGGGTTACGCCGGCGCCCCCAGCTCGGCCCAGACCGTCTTGCCCGAGGCCCCGGGGGTACGGATGACGCCCCAGTCCAGACAGAGCCGCTGCACGATGAACATGCCGTGACCGCCGGGGCGGCCGGCGCGGTGCGGGGTGCGGGGGGCCGGCTGACCGGCACCCTTGTCGGCGACCTCGATCCGGATCACCTTGTTGTCGCAGGTGATCCACATCTCGTCCGGTCCCTCGGCGTGCAGGCAGGCGTTGGTGACCAGTTCGGAGACGACGAGCAGGACGTCCTCGGCGGCGGCCCGCTGGTCGGCGCCCTCGGCGGGCAGCCAGCCCCAGGCGTACAGCGCCTGGCGGGTGAAGTCGCGGGCGAGCGGGACGACCCCGCTCTCACCTTCGAAGTTCAGCCTGCGGACCTGACGCCCGCGCCCTCCCGACGACACGGCAGCGTCCTCGTCGGACGACCCGGTCACGGGTACGCCCCCCTCGGACCCCTCGGGCGCCCCGGAAGCGCCGCTGGGCTCCGGGCTGCGGTCGCCCGGCGGGTAAGGCCGGGTGGTGCTCATCAGCGCTTCACCTCACCGATTCACCAGTTCACGATGATTCACCAGTTCACGATTCAAAAAACCTGCGCGGTCCGTTCCCGCGCAGTCGCTCACCGAACAGTCAGTACGGGAGTCTCCTGCCCGACCGCACCGGCAGAACACCCCTGTATTCGACAGGAAAGCCGTGACGCCTGAAAAAAACCGGTCACAGGGGGACGGGCGAGGCACAGTCGGCTCGTTCACGGACCGGTCCGCCGGCTCAGCCGGCTTCGCCCGGCTCGTCGGCCAGGGCCGCTTCCACCGTGGCGTGCACGGTGAACACCGCGTCCGCTCCCGTGATCTCGAAGACCCTCGCGACCACCGGCAGCATCCCCGCCAGGTGCACCCCGCCCCCGGCCGCCTCGGCCTTCAGCCGGGCGCCCAGCAGTACGTTGAGCCCGGTGGAGTCACAGAACTCCAGACGCGAGCAGTCGACCACCAGCCGACTGAATCCCTTGGCGAGGCACTCGTCGAGCGGCTCGCGCAACAAATCAGCGGTGTGGTGATCCAACTCACCCGCCGGGGTCACGACGGCACTGGAGCCCGTTTCCCGAACCTCGACCAGAAGCCGGCCCGACTGTGCGCTGCCGACTGTCCCGCGGTCCATGCCGTCTTCTCTCCCGACGTCGTGGCTGCTGACTGACGCCCCCGAACACTACGCCTTCTCCACATTCCCCGACACCTGAACAATCACCCGCAAACGGACATAACCACACAGAATGCACTTGCGGTTGCCTCGGGGAACCGGGTAGGCCTAGTAGGGACACGTACTCGACACGGCCGGCTTTGGAGGCGCCGCACACCGCAGTGCACCAACTGGCTCCGGCAGCCTTATGCCGAGAACGATGGAGGACATCATGTCACCCCGGCTCGACGAATCGCATACCCCCCGAGCGACGTCGACATCCCCCCCGGAACATCTGGATCCCATCGGGCAGGACGACGTACTCGCCGGGCTCCCGGACATCCCGCCTTTCGACGAGGTCGGGCCGGTGGACGCACGGGCCCTGTCGAAGACCCTCTTCGCGCGCCTCGAATCGCTGGAGGAGGGCACGCACGAGTACTCGTACGTCCGCAACACGCTCGTCGAGCTCAACCTCGCCCTGGTCAAGTTCGCCGCCTCCCGGTTCCGCTCCCGCAGTGAGCCGATGGAGGACATCATCCAGGTCGGCACCATCGGCCTGATCAAGGCGATCGACCGCTTCGAGCTCAGCCGCGGTGTGGAGTTCCCCACCTTCGCGATGCCAACCATCGTGGGCGAGATCAAGCGCTTCTTCCGCGACACCTCGTGGTCCGTGCGCGTACCGCGCCGGCTCCAGGAGCTCCGGCTCGACCTGGCCAAGGCCGGCGACGAGCTGGCCCAGAAGCTGGACCGCGCCCCCACGGTGGGCGAGCTCGCGGAACGGCTGGAGCTCTCGAAGGACGAGGTCGTCGAGGGCATGGCGGCGTCGAACGCGTACACCGCCTCCTCCCTGGACGCCCAGCCGGAGGAGGACGACAGCGAGGGCGCGCTCGCGGACCGCATCGGCTACGAGGACCACGGGCTCGAAGGCATCGAGTACGTCGAGTCGCTGAAGCCGCTCATCGCGGAGCTCCCCTCCCGCGACCGCAAGATCCTCTCCCTGCGCTTCGTCGCGGGCATGACCCAGTCCGAGATCGGCGACGAACTCGGCATCTCGCAGATGCACGTGTCCCGACTGCTGTCGCGGACGCTGGTGAAACTGCGGAAGGGTCTGACAGTCGAGGAGTGACGGCGGCGGGCGTGGCCCACGGTGACATGAGCGAGCGACCCGGTCCGGTTCGGACCGGGTCGCCGTGCGTCGGCCGGGGCTCGCCCTCCAGGAAACACCGGCTGCGGGCCCCGTCCGGTCGGCAGCAGACCGCAATGCCAGGAAACTGTGGACGCGGTGCCGACACGGCCGGACAGGGCCGGACAGGGCCGGACAGGGCCGGGGCATTCTCGATCGTGCGCTCGGCCCTGTTTTCGTGCGTCGCGGGCTCCACACGCGGGCTCCACGGGGTACGCACGACAGCAGGGCAGCAGGCAGGCAGGCGCCTCAAGCCGCGGGCCGTTCAGGCCTCGCGTGTGCCCCTCCGCCACACCCCGCTGACCAGCGGCACCCCCGGCCGGTAGGCCAGATGGACATGGCTCGGGGCGTCGAGCAGGGTCAGGTCGGCGTACGCCCCCGGCGTGAGACGGCCGACGTCCTCCCGCCGTAGCGCCCGCGCGCCGCCCGCCGTCGCCGACCACACCGCCTCGTCCGGCGTCATCCCCATGTCCCGTACCGCGAGGGCGATGCAGAACGGGACGGAGGAGGTGAACGACGAACCGGGGTTGCAGTCGGTGGACAGGGCGACCGTGACCCCCGCGTCGAGGAGGCGGCGGGCGTCGGGCCACTCGGCACGCGTGGAGAACTCGGCGCCGGGGAGCAACGTGGCGACCGTACGGCTGCCCGCCAGCGCATCGACGTCCGCGTCCGTCAGGTGCGTGCAGTGGTCGGCGCTGGCCGCGTCCAGTTCGACGGCGAGCTGGACGCCGGGGCCGTAGGACAGCTGGTTGGCGTGGATGCGCGGGTGCAGGCCCTTCGCCTTGCCCGCGGTCAGGATCGCGCGGGCCTGGTCGCCGTCGAACGCGCCCTTCTCGCAGAAGACGTCGATCCAACGGGCGTACGGGGCGCAGGCGTCGAGCATCTCGCCGGTCACGAGGGCCACGTACGCGGCGGGGTCGTCGGCGTGCTCGGGCGAGACGATATGGGCGCCGAGGTAGGTGACCTCGTCGGTGTGCCGGGCCGCGATGCGCAGGGCGCGGGACTCGTCCTCGACCGTCAGGCCGTAGCCGGACTTGGTCTCGAAGGTGGTCGTGCCCTGGCGGAGGGCCTCGGCGAGGTAGCGGGTGAGGGTGCGTTCGAGGTCGGCGTCGCTCGCCGCGCGGGTCGCCGCGACCGTCGTACGGATGCCGCCGGCGGTGTACGAGCGCCCGGACATGCGGGCGTTGAACTCCTGCGTGCGGTCGCCCGCGAAGACGAGGTGGGAGTGGGAGTCGACGAAGCCGGGGAGGACCGCGCGGCCGGCGGCGTCGAACCGATTGTCAGTGGCGGGTGCTTTGCTTGATTCACCGGTCCACGCGATGCGGTCGCCGTCGATGACGACGGCCGCGTCCTGGACCAGACCGAGAGAAGAACCGTCGCCTAGAGAGGAGTCGTTGGTGACCAGCGTGGCGATGTTGGTGATGACAGTGCTGCTCATGGCGTCCTCGTGGGTGGTCGTCGGGCGCGGAGGGCTTGTCAGGCGCGAAGGGCTTCGACGGCGGTCGTCAGCGCCCGCGCCACATCGGGTACGAGCGTGTGCACGCCGTCGCGGACGACCTGCCGCCCGCCCACGATCGTGTGCCGTACGTCCGCTGCCGTCGCCGCGAATACGGCCGTCTCGGTGCCGAGCCTGGGCAGCGGCCCCGCCGTTCTGACCGAGTCGAGCGCGATCGTCGTGAGGTCGGCGAGCGCGCCGGGCTCGATGGTGCCCGCCTCGCCCCAGCCGAGGGCCGCGTGACCGTCGGCGGAAGCGGCCCGCAGCAGTGCGGCGGCGGTCCAGTGGCCGCGGGTGCGGGTGCGCAGGCGCTCGTTGAGCTCCATCGCGCGTGCCTCTTCGAACAGGTCGATGACGGCGTGGCTGTCGGAGCCGAGGGAGAGCGGGGAGCCCGCTCTCTGGAGGGCGACCGCGGGCCCGATGCCGTCGGCGAGGTCCCGTTCGGTCGTCGGGCACATGCAGGTGCCGGTGCCGGAGTCGCCCAGCAGCGCGATGTCCTCGTCCGTGAGGTGCGTGTTGTGGACGCCGGTGGTGCGCGGGCCCAGCACCCCGTGGTCGGCGAGGAGCTGCGTCGGCGTGCGGCCGTACGCCTCTTGGCAGGCGTCGTTCTCGGCGGTCTGCTCGGACAGGTGCACATGGAGCGGGGCCCGCCGCTCCTGGGCCCACCGGGCCACCGTCGCCAACTGCCCCGCGGGCACGGCCCGTACGGAGTGGATGGCGGCCCCGATCCGCGCGTGATCCCGGTCCTTGAGAACGGAACAGCGTTCCGCCCAGGCGTCCGCGCTGCCGTCGGAGAAGCGGAGCTGGTGGGCGTTGGGCGGCTGCCCGCGATGCCGGTTCAGCATGGCCGAGGACAGGTAGGCGGTGTCGAGGAGGGTGATACGGACACCGGCTTCGGCGGCGGCGTCGAGGAGGGCCTCGCCCATCGCGTTCGGGTCGGCGTAGGGAGTGCCGCCGGGGGCGTGGTGCAGATAGTGGAACTCGCCGACGGCCGTGACGCCGGCCAGCGCCATCTCCGCGTACACCGCGCGGGCGAGCGCGTGGTAGGTCTCCGGGGTCAGCCGGTCGGCCACCGCGTACATGACCTCGCGCCAGGTCCAGAAGGTGCCGGAACCGACCTGGACGGTGCCGCGCAGGGCCCGGTGGAAGGCGTGCGAGTGGGTGTTCGCCAGGCCGGGGAGGGTCAGCCCGCGGAGGATCTCGGCTCCGGGCGGCGGGGTGGGGACGTCCTCACGGACGGCGGTGATACGGCCGTCCTGGACCTCCACGGCCACCCCCGGCTCGACGTGGGTGTCGAGCCAGGCGTGCTCCAGCCAGTACGTCCGCGTGTCGGGGTGGGTCACCTACAGGCCAGCCCTTCCAGTACGTCGGCGAGTGCGGTCACTCCGGCCGTGCAGTCGTCCTCCGCCGCGTACTCGGCCGGGGAGTGCGAGACGCCGGTGGGGTTGCGCACGAACAGCATGGCGGTCGGGATCGTCCCGGAGAGGATTCCGGCGTCGTGTCCGGCACCGGTACCGAGGACGGGGACCTTCAGGTCGAGGTTCCGGCCGTCGCCCCCGCCGCTGTTCCTGCCGCTGTCCCTGCCCAGGATGCGGGCGAGTTCGTCCCGCAGCGCGTGGTCGAACTCGACGACGGACGTGAAGGACTCCCGGACGACGTCCAGGTCGACGCCGTGGACGGCGGCGTACTCGCGGGCGGCGCTCTCCACCCCGCTCACCACCGTGTCCAGGGACTCCTGGTCGGCGGCGCGGGAGTCGAGCCAGCCGCGCACCAGGGAGGGGATGGCGTTGACGCCGTTCGGTTCGACGACGATCTTGCCGAAGGTGGCGACCGCACCGGCGAGTCGAGCCTCGCGGCGGGCGGCGAGCACGGTCTCGGCGTACGACAGCATGGGGTCGCGGCGGTCCACCAGCCGGGTGGTGCCGGCATGGTTGGCCTCGCCCCGGAAGTCGAACCGCCACCGCCCGTGCGGCCAGATGGCGCTGGCGATGCCGACCCGGTCGCCGCTGAGGTCGAGCGCCCGTCCCTGCTCGACGTGCAGTTCCACGAAGGCGCCGATCCGCCCGAGCCGCTCCGGGTCGGGACCGATGCCGTCGGGGTCGTACCCGGCGGCCTCCATGGCCCGCGGGAGCGTGATCCCCTCCCCGTCGGTCAGCTGGTGCGCCTGTTCCAGGGTGAGCTGCCCGGCGGCCAGCCGCGAACCGACGCAGGCGAGCCCGAACCGGGCCCCCTCCTCGTCCCCGAAGTTCACGATGGCGAGCGGCCTGGTGAACGTGACCCGCCGTGCGCGCAGTTCATCGAGCGCGGCGAACGAGGACACGACTCCGAGGGGCCCGTCGAAGGCCCCGCCGTCGGGCACGGAGTCGAGATGGGACCCGGTGACGACGGCGTCCCCGGCGGCCGGGTCGCCCAGCCAGGCCCACTGGTTCCCGTTCCGGTCCACCTCGTGGACCAGCCCCCGCGCCTCGGCCTGCGCCCTGAACCACTCCCGGCACTCGGCATCCGCACCGGTCCAGGCGAAGCGCCGGTACCCACCGGAATCAGGGTGCCGGCCGATGGGCCGCAACTCCCGCCACATCTCCTGAAAGGAGGCACCGGACGGTACGAGGCCATCGGCACCGGCCCCGCCTCCAGGCAGCCCGCGCTCACCCGACCCCGAAGCCCGTCCAAGCTCCGCACCCCCGCTCGCTCCCACAGACCGCCCGGCCTCGGCGATACCCCGCGCGGCCACACCACCACCAGCCCCGGCAGCACCGCCGGCCTGCGGGCCGCCAACAGGCTCGGCGCCGCCACCAGGCTGCGGGCCTCCGCCAAGTCCCGCACCACCACCGGGCCGCAAGCCACCGCCGGGCTGCACGCCGCCACCAGCCTCGGCGCCGCCGCCAGGCAGCGCGCTCCCGTCAGGCTGCGAGCCACCGCCGGGCCGCGGGGCGATGGGGGTTTCCCCGCTCGAACGAAGTGGAGAGTGGGGGAGGGTGGGCACAGCCGGACCCGTGGGCGGCGACGAGAGCCCGCCCCCCACCGGACGGCTGCCGCCCCGCTCGTCTCGCGGAAGGGTCACGCCTCATCACCCTCGCGCATAGGAACCCGGACGCCCCGCTCGTCGGCGACCGACTCCGCGATGTCGTACCCGGCGTCGACGTGCCGGATGACGCCCATACCGGGGTCGTTGGTGAGTACCCGGCGGATCTTCTCGCCCGCGAGCTTCGTGCCGTCGGCGACCGAGACCTGCCCGGCGTGGATGGACCGCCCCATGCCGACACCGCCCCCGTGGTGGAGGGACACCCACGACGCCCCGGACGCGACGTTCACCATCGCGTTCAGCAGCGGCCAGTCGGCGATCGCGTCGGAGCCGTCCAGCATGGCCTCGGTCTCCCGGTAGGGGGACGCCACCGACCCGCAGTCGAGGTGGTCGCGGCCGATCGCGAGGGGCGCGGCCAGCTCACCGCTCGCCACCATGTCGTTGAACCGCTCGCCGGCCTTGTCCCGCTCGCCGTAGCCGAGCCAGCAGATGCGCGCCGGCAGCCCCTGGAAGTGGACGCGTTCGCCGGCCAGCTTGATCCAGCGGTGCAGCGACTCGTTCTCCGGGAAGAGGTCGAGGATCGCCTTGTCGGTCTTCGCGATGTCGGACGCCTCGCCGGACAGGGCGGCCCAGCGGAAGGGGCCCTTGCCCTCGCAGAACAGCGGGCGGATGTAGGCGGGGACGAAGCCGGGGAAGGCGAACGCGCGGTCGTATCCGGCGAGTTGGGCCTCGCCGCGGATCGAGTTGCCGTAGTCGAAGACCTCGGCACCGGCGTCCATGAAGCCGACCATGGCCTCGACGTGCCGGGCCATGGACTCGCGGGCGCGGGTGGTGAAGCCCGCCGGGTCCTTGGCGGCGGCGTCGGCCATGTCGTCGAAGTCGATGCCGATGGGCAGGTAGGCGAGGGGGTCGTGGGCCGAGGTCTGGTCGGTCACGATGTCGATGGGGGCGCTCTCGGCGAGCATGCGCGGGAGCAGCTCGGCGGCGTTGCCCAGGAGGCCGATGGAGAGCGGGCGGCGGGCGTCGCGGGCCTCGACGGCGAGCTGGAGGGCGTGCTCCAGGGAGTCCGCGCGGACGTCCAGGTACCGGTGCTCGATGCGGCGCTCGATGGCACGCGGGTCGACGTCGATACAGATCGCGACGCCGTCGTTCATGGTCACGGCGAGGGGCTGGGCGCCGCCCATGCCGCCGAGGCCGGCGGTGAGGGTGATGGTCCCGGCGAGGCTGCCGTCGCCCCCCTTACCCATCGAGTGCAGCTTGGCGGCGACGGCGGCGAAGGTCTCGTAGGTGCCCTGGAGGATGCCCTGGGTGCCGATGTAGATCCAGGAGCCGGCGGTCATCTGGCCGTACATGGTCAGGCCGAGGGCCTCCAGGCGGCGGAACTCCTCCCAGTTGGCCCAGTCGCCGACGAGGTTGGAGTTGGCGATGAGGACGCGCGGGGCCCACTCGTGGGTCTGCATGACGCCGACGGGGCGGCCGGACTGGACGAGCATCGTCTCGTCCTGCTTCAGGGTGCGCAGGGTGCGGACCATGGCGTCGAAGGAGCGCCAGTCGCGGGCCGCCTTGCCGGTGCCGCCGTAGACGACGAGCTTGTCGGGGTGCTCGGCGACCTCGGGGTCCAGGTTGTTCTGCAGCATCCGCAGGGCGGCTTCCTGCTGCCATCCCAGGGCGCTCAGTTCCGTACCGCGCGGTGCTCGGACGGGGCGGGGTCCTGACATGGTCTGCCTCCCAGCGGATTGTTGCTGACGTTATTCACATCCTGACTTCATGAATAGAGCTAGTCAATAGGGGGGGTCGGTCGGCAGGGCCGGGCCGTGGGTGTTTGGCTGGATCCACAGGTGCCGGACGCCTGGGCAGCCGAACGCGGACAACGAGACGACAGGGGACCCAGTGGTCAACGGAATCGACGCTCACACCCAGGACGGCGACGGGGTCGCCCGCCGGGACGACGCGGTGCGTGCGGCCGTGGAGCAGGGACTGCTCGGGCCGGCCTCCCCCATCGTCGGCCTGCTCGACGTCACCGGCATCCGGGCGTCGGCCGCGGCCCTCAGGGCGGCCTTCGACGAGGTCACCGCGCCGGGCACGCCTGTGCTGCACGCCTTCGCGGTGAAGGCGGCCCCGCTGGTGCCGGTACTGCGGCTGCTGCGGGAGGAGGGGATCGGCGCGGAGGTGGCGAGCCCGGGCGAGCTGGCGCTGGCGCGGGCGGCGGGGCTGTCGCCGGGCCGGACGGTACTGGACTCGCCCGCGAAGACGCCGGCCGAACTGCGGGAGGCGCTGGCGCTGGGGATCGCCGTCAACGCCGACAACCCGCAGGAGCTGGACCGCATCGACGGGCTCATGCGGTCGGCGGTCAGTCGCTCCCCGCTGGGGATCCGGGTGAATCCGCAGGTGGGGGCGGGGTCCATCGAGGCCCTGTCGACCGCGACGGCGACCTCGAAGTTCGGGGTGGCGCTGCGGGACGAGGGGGCGCGCGAGTGGGTGGTGCGGGCGTACGCGGAGCGCCCCTGGCTGTCCCGGCTGCACGCGCACACCGGGTCGCAGGGCGTGCCGCTGGCGCTGATGGCCGAGGGGGTGGCGGCCACGTACGCGCTCGCGGAGGAGATCAACCGGCGGATCGGGCGACCGCAGATCGACACCATCGACATCGGCGGCGGGCTGCCGGTGAACTTCGCGTCGGACGTGACGGCACCGACGTACGCGGAGTACGCGCGCGTCCTGAAGGAGACCGTGCCCGGGCTGTTCGACGGGCGGTACGGGCTGGTGACCGAGTTCGGCCGGTCGCTGCTGGCGAAGCACGGGACGGTGGTGGCGCGGGTCGAGTACGCCAAGAGCGCGGGCGGACGGCCGGTCGCGGTGACGCACGCGGGCGTACAGGTGGCGGCGCGGACGGTGTACGCGCCCGAGGCGTGGCCGCTGCGGATCGCCGCGTACGACGGCAAGGGACGGACCAAGGAGGGGCCCGAGGTGGTGCAGGACGTGGCCGGGCCCGCCTGTTTCGCGGGCGACCTGCTGGCCCGGGCATATCCGCTGCCGCTCCTCGAACAGGGCGACTACGCGGCGGCGTTGGACACGGGCGCGTACTACTTCGCGCACCACTACGCGTACAACTCCCTGGCCCGGCCCGCGATCCACGGCTTCGTGCCGGACGGGGCCGGGGGCACCGCCTTCGCGACCGTGCGGGAGGAGCAGACCGTGGAGGAGATCGTGGCCGAGTCCGGAGGAGCGTACGCCGCCTCGCTCCCCACCCTTCACGCACCCGGGCGCCGTTGACACGAGCCGGTGAATCTGGTGATCAACTTGTCTGAAAACAAGGCAAGTTGACCCACCTTAGTCACTCGCCGCATGTTCCACCGGAAAATGCCAGAACCCTCACCCGTCACGCACACGTTGCGTAGCTTCGGCGTCACTCAGCCGAACCAAGGGCGGGAGGGGAGCCACGGTGCCCGGAATCGACGAGTGCCTGCTCGAAGCCATGCGACTGCCCGGTGCCCGGGGCGCCGCGCTGGTCGACTGGATGAGCGGGCTGGCGCTGGGCGTGGTCGGGGAGTCCCCCGGCGGCGACCAGGAGACGGCCGCGGTCGAGGCCGCCGAGCTCGCCCGGCTCGCCGCCGAGCAGCACGCCTTCGCCCCCGACAGCGGCCCCGGGGACGGCGCCGCCGACCCCGACGAGGAGGGCACCGGTCCACCGGTCGAGGACCTGATCATCAGCAACCGGGACAGCTACCACGTGCTGCGGTTCGTGCGGACGTCCTTCGACAGCAGTGTGTGTCTGCACCTGTGGCTGGCCCGCTCGGAAGGCAATCTCGCGCTGGCCCGCATCCGGCTGGGCGAGATGGCCGGACGGCTGGTGCTGGGGTGACCGCCGTGCAGACCACTCCACCGCCCCGGCTGCCGGTGCGGGACAAGGCGGCGGCCCGGGACCGGGGCTGGGGCGGCGTCTCACCGATGCTGACCCGGC
Organism: Streptomyces sp. NPDC032822; assembly: GCF_055578825.1. Classification (NCBI taxonomy): domain Bacteria; kingdom Bacillati; phylum Actinomycetota; class Actinomycetes; order Kitasatosporales; family Streptomycetaceae; genus Streptomyces; species Streptomyces sp. NPDC032822. Next base: position 77,578 of record NZ_JBVIOL010000006.1, read on the forward strand.
TCGCCGCCGAGAAGGCCACCGGCGTCCTGGTCCGCGAGCGCGGCTCGCTCCATCTCACCGAGGGCCGGGTGGTGCACGCCGACAGTCCGTCCGCCCCCGGCCTGGACATCCTGCTCACCGCGCGCGGCACCCTGGACGTCGGCACCTGGCGGCAGGCGCTGGCCGAGACCGGCGACCGGCACCGCGCCGGGCACCTGCTGGTCGACGGCGGGCTCCTCGCCCCGGGCACGCTGGAGGTGTGCCGGCTCGTCGCGCTGTACGACGCCGCGTACTTCGCCCTCGCGCCCAGCAGCACCCCGGGCCGCTTCCGCTACAGCACCGAGGACGACACCGAGAGCGGGACGGACGACGGGACCGGAACGGACGACGGGACCGGAGCGGACGGCAGGGGGGAACAGGGCCCGACGACCGGGCCGGGGCTGGGACCGGGGCTCGGACCGGTGACCGGATCGGGGCTCGACTGCGGGTGCCCCGTGCCGGTGGCCGCCCTGGAGCGGGAGACCCTGCGCCGCCGGGACCTGCTGCACCGCATCTGGCCCGACCCGGCCACCGACGAGAAGCCGCTGACCCGGGCACACCGCGCCGCTCCCCCGGCGCCCACCGCCCGCCAGCGGGCCGTCCTGGCCGAGCTGGACGACGTACGGACGGCGACGGACATCGCGCGGGAACTGGGCCGGCCCGCGTTCCACACGCTCGTGGACATACGGCGACTGGCCGCGGCCGGCATCGTCTCGCCGCATCTGCCACCGCCCCCGCCCGTTCCACCCGTTCCACCCGCCCCACCCCGTGCGCCGCAAGCGCCCGACCCGCTCGCAGGGATCCCGGCCGAGGTCATCGATCCCCACGTCACGCTGCTGAAGAGGCTCAGGGATGCGTTGGAGGCCCTTTGAACGGCAGCGGCAGCAGCAGCGGACCCGCGCCGAGAGGAGAAGCCTGATGGCAGCGGAGCCCGACATCCTGGAGGAGTTACGCCGGCTCAGAGCCCGCGTGCCGCAGCTCACCGGTGCCCTCGCGGCCGACGCCGACGGTCTCGTCCTGGCCCAGGACACCCCCGGCGTCGCCCCGGAGAACGTGGCCGCGCTGGCCGCGACCGCCCGCGGCCTCGCCACCCAACTGGCCGACGCCACCGGGCAGGGGGACTTCCGCGAGCTGGTCGTCCGGGGGGTGTACGGCTACGTCGCGACGTACGCGGCGGGCCACGGCGCCGTGCTGACGCTGCTCGCCCAGGACCGCGTCAACGTGGGCCGCCTGCACCTGGAGGGCCGGCGGGCGGGCGCCCGGATCGGCGAGCTCGTCGATGCCACGGCGGCACCCCCGCCGAAGCCTCCCGCGAAGCCGACCGCCCCCCGCACCAGGGCCGCCCGCACCACCCGCGCCAAGCCCGCGGACACCCGCACCCCAGCCACCGAAACGCCCACTGCACCAGCAGTGGCACGCACCACCGTCACCGAAAGTTGAGAGGAACCGAGGGAACAGTCATGGCCAATACCGAAACCACACTCAAGGAAGCACTCGCCTCCATCGAGGGTGCCACCGGCGTCGCACTCGTCGACTACACCAGCGGTATGGCGCTGGGCACGATGGGCGGCAGCAAGAGCTTCGACCTCAACGTCGCCGCCGCCGGCAACACCGACGTCGTCCGCGCCAAGCTCCGCACCATGGAACACCTCGGGCTCAAAGGCCAGATCGAGGACATCCTGATCACCCTGTCCGACCAGTACCACCTGCTCCGGCTGATCGCCGGGCGCGGCGGCAACGGGCTGTTCATCTATCTGGTCCTGGACGCCAAGCGGGCCAACCTCGCGATGGCCCGGCACCAACTGAAGAAGATCGAGGAAGACCTCGAGGTCTGAGAGAAACCGGAGGTCCCACTAGACGAGGGCCGCGGTGCGGCGGCGTGCTCCCCCCGGAGCCGCGTCGCCGGCCGCGATGCCCGTACTGCGGTAGGCCTTGACGGTCTTCCCGGCCGGGCGTCCGCCGTTCGCGGCGAGCCAGTCGACGCGCACCCACAGCAGCGCGTCCCCGGCCCGCTCGTGCCTCCCGAGCCAGCCGGCCTTCAGCCACAGCCCCGCCCCGCACCCGGCGAGCAGCATGCCGCCCGCGGCGGGCACCGCGAACGCGCTGCCCAGCGCGGCGGCGAAGGCCAGCAGCAGCCACCAGCGGTGTCCCCGGCGCCAGGCGCGCGCGCTCACCGCGCGGTCCTGCAGCACGTCGTGCTTCCCCGCGCGCACGGCCGGGCGCGCCAGCGCGACGAACCGCCGGCGCCCGCGGTACGCGACGAAGGCCGTGGCCAGCAGGAACAGCACCGCGCCGGCCATCACCCCGATCCGCCGGCCCGTGACCCCCGGCACCAGCACACCGATGCCCGCCGCGAACACGCCGAGCCACCACATCGGCGCGGCTCCCGCCCGTACGACGACGGCCACCCGGGCCAGTCCTTGACCTCCGCGAACTCCGCGTGCCACGTCCGCCTCCTCGACGTCCCGATCCCAGTACCGGCACTCTCTCGGTCGCGCAGATTAGCGAGCGAAAGTGAGACGAGTCTTAGAGCCCACGAGACACGTCGTGGAGGACACCCGAGCCGCCCCGACGCCCCTCGACCCCATCAGTCCCGTCAGTCCCCCAGCTCCGGCAACCCCGGCAACCCCGTCACTCCACGAACAGCCCCCGTGCCGCCGCCCCCGCGTCGAACTCCTCCAGCCGGGCCTGCGCGTCCGGCAGGTCGTCGCACATCGCCTCCAGCAGGACCCGGCCCAGCAGCATCGGCGCGCAGGCGGTGTCGAAGGCGAGCCCGGTGCCGACGGCCGCCGGCAGCAGCAGGTCGGACACCTTGGCGACCGGCGCGAACGCGGAGTCGGCGACCGTGACGACGGTCAGTCCCGCCTCCTTCGCGTACGCCAGCGTGTCCACGACCTCGCGCGGATGCCGGGGCAGCGCGAAGCACAGCAGGGTCGAGGCGCCCGCGCGGACGGCGGCGTCGATCCGGTCGTGGATCATCGTGCCGCCCTCGTTGAGCAGCCGTACGTCCGGATGGACCTTGGCGGCGAAGTAGGCGAAGCCGTACGCCTGGGAGGCCGCGGCCCGCAGGCCGAGCACGGGGAGCGGGCGGGAGGCGGCGAGCAGCCGTCCCGCCTTCCGCAGGGGGCGCGGGTCGGCCAGCACCTCCGCGAGGTGCTTCAGGTTCTCGATCTCGGCCTCGACGGCCTGCTGGTACTCGTTGTACGACGCGGCGGCCGCGCTCTGTTCGGCGGGCGCGACCTCGCGCAGGTGCTTGCGCAGGGCGGGGTAGCCGTCGAAGCCGAGGGCGACCGCGAAGCGGGTGACGGAGGGCTGGCTGACCCCGGCCAGTTCGGCCAGCTCCACGCTGGACAGGAACGGCACGTCGGCGGCCCGCCGCACCATGCTGTGCGCGATGCGCCGCTGGGTCGGCGTCAGCCGGTGCCCCTCGAACAGCGCCTGCAGCCGGGCGGCCGGACTCTCCGGCAGGGCCCCGCGCCCGTCCGGCGCGCCCGCGCCGCCACCCCCGTTCACCGCACCCGCCCCGGCGCCCCTGCCCGTGTCCGCACCCGTCCCCGTGTCCACGCCGGTCCCCGTCTCCGTCTTCGTGTCCGCGCTCATGCCTCGCTCCCCCTCCAGATCTCCGTGAACCGGTCGAGCAGTGCGGCCGCGGCCGTCACGTCGTGTGTGAGCGGCCGGTCGGCCGGGTCCTCGTCGAGCAGTGACTCGGCGAGTTCCAGCGCCCGGCCGACCGGAAGGTCCGGTTCGGGCTTGAGGCCGCGCTGCCGCAACGCCCGGACGGCGGCGACGAGTTCGCAGCCGACGACGAGACGGTACGCGCCGCACACGCGCAGTGTCTGGCGGGCGGCGAGCGAGGCGAAGCTCGCCTGTTCCTCGACGCCCCGGGAGAGTACAGCGTGCCCCAGGGAGGCGGGCGCGGAGAAGGCCCGCAGGTCGCCGAGGGCGGCACCGGCGGCGTACTCCAGGATCATCACGCCGGAGGAGGCGGGCTCCGGGTCGGCGAGGAAGGGCCGCAGCCGGGTGAAGCCGGGCTCGTTCAGGGACGACAGCCGGGACGTCGACAGTCGTGCGACCTGGGTCATCGCCAGCCTGAAGTGGTCCAGGGCGAGGGCAAGTTGGGCCTGGTAGAAGCCGCCGTGGTGGTAGGCGGCGAGGTCCTCGGGGCAGATCAGGGGGTTCTCGGCGGCGGCGTTGATCTCGATCCGCAGCACCTCTTCCAGGGCGTCGGCCGCGTCGTGGGCCGGGCCGTGGATCTGGGGCAGGCAGCGGAAGCCGTAGGGGTCCTGGATCCGGCCGAGCGGTGGGGTGGGCCGGTCGGCGGCGCCGATCAACTCCCGCATCAGGCGGGCGACTTCGCTGGAGCCGCGGTGCGGGCGGGCGGCGTGCACGGGAGCGGCGTAGGCCTCGTGCGAGCCGTCGACGGCGAGCAGGGAGAGGGCGCCGACGACCTGGGTGGCCTCCAGGAGTCCGCGCAGTTCGTGCAGGGCGAGGGCGGACTGCCCGAGGGTGAGGGCGTTGCTGCTGATGAAGGCCAGGGCGTCGTTGTTGTCGAGGGGCTGCGGTTCGGGGGCGCCCGCGCCCCGCCAGGGATGTTCGCCGGCGAGGGCGAGGCCGGCCTGGGCGAGGGCGGCGATGTCGCCGGTGCCGACCGAGCCGAACTCGTTGACGACCGGGTGGGCGCCGCTCTCCAGGGCCTCGCACAGGGCCGTGACGACGGTGGGCCTGAGGCCCGCGCCGCCGGCCAGCAGCTGGTTGGCGCGGACGGCGAGCATGGCGCGCACCTGCCGGGCGGGGAGTTCCTCGCCGATGGCGCCGGCGTGGCTGCGCAGCAGTCGCAGGCCGTGTTCGGTGGCCGCCTCGGTGGGCACGTCCTCGTTCCGGTTGGCGCCGACGCCGGTGGAGCGGCCGTAGACGCGGCCGGTGGCGGCGATCCGGCGGGCGGCGTCCCAGGCTCCCTCGACCCGTCGTGTCGCCTCGCTGTCCGGGACCGGCCGTGCGGCGCCGTCGGCGAGCCGCACGACGTCCGCGACGCCCAGCCCGACCCCGTCGAGGACCACGAGACCGGAGCCCATGACCGTCGACCTGTCCACGATCCGAGACGACATCAAGGACAAACTCCCCTCAAAGCGGACTTTCGATCTTGCCCTTCGGTCATCCGTTACCTCGGATTAACACCGAACCGTTGACAAGCTATTCAGTTACGGAGAACTCTGCATGACGTTATACAGCCGGGCAAGGGACAACTCATGATCCAGTTCGACGCGGTCCACAAACGCTTCCCCAACGGCACGACAGCAGTCCACGATCTCTCCCTGGAGATGCCGGAAGGCGGCGTGACCGTCCTCGTCGGATCCTCCGGTTGCGGCAAGACGACCACCCTGCGCATGGTCAACCGGATGGTGGAGCCGACCTCCGGCACCATCCGGGTCGGCGGCAAGGACGTCACCCGCCAGGACGCGGCCGAACTGCGCCGCTCCATCGGGTACGTCATCCAGCAGTCGGGCCTCTTCCCGCACCGCACGGTGCTCGACAACATCGCCACCGTGCCGCTGCTGCTGGGCCACGGCCGCCGCCGGGCGAGGGCCCGCGCGGCCGAACTCCTCGAAACCGTCGGCCTCACCGCCGAGTCCGGCCGCCGTTACCCGCACCAGCTCTCCGGTGGCCAGCAGCAGCGGGTCGGCGTCGCCCGCGCGCTCGCCGCCGACCCGCCGGTCCTGCTCATGGACGAGCCCTTCGGCGCGGTCGACCCGGTCGTCCGCGCCCAGCTCCAGGACGAACTGCTCAGACTCCAGAAGGAGTTGAACAAGACCATCGTCTTCGTCACGCACGACATCGACGAGGCGGTCCGGCTCGGCGACCGCATCGCGGTCTTCCGCACCGGCGGCCACCTCGTCCAGTGCGCGGCGCCCGCCGAACTCCTCGCCCGCCCGGCCGACGACTTCGTCGCCGACTTCCTCGGCGCTGAGCGCGGCCTCAAGCTGCTCTCGCTGACGACCCTCGCAGACGTCCCGCAGGGCCCGGCCCCCGAGGGCGGCACCTGGACCCTCACCCTCGACGCGGCACGCAAGCCGCTGCACTGGGCGTCGAAGGACGCCGAGATACCCGTACGGCCGCTCAGGGACACCGACTCCCTGCTGGCCGCACTCGACGAGTCGGTCGCCTCCCCCACCGGCCTGATCGCCCGCGTCGACGCGGACGGCGTCCTCACCGGCGTCTCCTCCCGCGACGACATCCACGAGCACGCGGGCCGGGCGCACACGGATGCCCGGGTCACGGCATGACCGTCGACTGGTCGTGGATATCCGGCCACACCGACGACCTCACCACCCTCACGGTCTCCCACCTCCAGGCGGCCCTGACCGCGGTCCTCCTCGGCCTGCTGATCAGCCTTCCCCTCGCGGTGGTCGCCCACCGGGTCCGTTTCCTGCGCGGTTTCCTGCTCGGCGCGTCGAACGTCCTGTTCACGATCCCGTCGATCGCGATCTTCGTGCTGCTGCTGCCGGTCAGCGGCCTCACCCGCACCACGACCGTCATCGGCCTGACCGTCTACACCCTGGTCGTGCTGCTGCGGAACACCGTCGAGGGCCTCGACTCGGTGCCCGCCAGGACGAAGGAGGCCGCGAAGGCGATGGGCACCCGCCCCCTGCGCACGCTCCTCACCGTCGAACTCCCGCTCGCGCTCCCCGTGATCATGGCGGGCGTCCGGATCGCGACGGTCATGTCGATCTCCCTGGTCTCCGTCGCGACCTACATCGGCGACGGCGGCCTCGGCCAGCTCTTCACCGACGGCTTCCAGCGCAACTACCCGACCCCGGTGATCGTCGGAGTGGTCCTCACCCTCCTGCTCGCCGTGGTCGCGGACGCCCTGCTGGTCGCCCTCCAGTACGTCCTCACCCCGTGGAAGAGGCGGCGAGCCTGATGTACGAACTCTTCGAGAACCTCGGCGGCTGGCTGACCGACGGCACCGTGTGGTCCGGCTCCGACGGCATCGCCCACCGCCTCGCCGAGCACCTCCAGTACTCGCTGCTGGCCACCCTCATCGCCACCGCCATCGGCCTGCCGCTGGGCCTGCTGATCGGCCACACCGGCCGGGGCGCCTTCGTCGCGATCAACCTGGCGTCCTTCGGCCGCGCCCTGCCGACCGTGGGCCTGGTCGTCCTGGTCTTCCTGGCCGGCGGCCTGTCGATGCTGCCGGTGTACGTCGCCCTCGTCGCCCTCGCGGTCCCGGCGATCGTCACCAACACCTACGCCGGGATGACCGCCGTCGACCCGGACGTGAAGGACGCGGCCCGCGGCCAGGGCATGCGCGGCCACCAGGTCCTCTTCCAGGTGGAACTGCCCCTCGCCCTCCCGCTGATCATGACCGGCCTGCGCCTCGCGCTGATCCAGGTGGTCGCCACGGCCACCATCGCCGCGTACGTCTCCTTCGGGGGCCTGGGCCGCTACGTCTTCGACGGACTCGCCCAGCGCGACCTGGTCCAGGTGCTCGGCGGCGCGGTGCTGGTAGCCGCCGTGGCCGTCGTCCTCGACCTGGCCCTCTCCGGCCTGCAGCGCTTCCTCTTCCGCCACCGCACCGCCTAGGGAACCCCGCCATGAATCGTCGTACCCTCCTCGGCGCTCTCGCCGGAGCGGCCGTCACCGTCCCCGCCCTCTCCGCCTGTTCCAGCGGCATCACGTCCCTCGACAGCCAGGGCTCCACCTCCGGCGGCAGCGGCTCCAGCAAGGGCGGTGTCACCATCGGCACCGCCAACTTCACCGAGAACCAGGTGCTGGGCTATTTGTACGCGGCCGTCCTGGAAAAGGCCGGTGTGAAGACGAAGGTCCGCCCCAACCTCGGCACCCGCGAGATCCTCATCCCCGCCCTCAAGGGCGGCGACATCGATCTCCTCCCCGAGTACCAGGGCGCCCTGCTGCACTACCTCGACCCGAAGGCGACGGCGACCGAGGAGGGCGCGATGCAGAACGCCCTCGCCGTCGCCCTCCCGGCCGGCCTCCAGGTGCTGCCGTACGGCATGGCCGAGGACTCGGACGCCTTCGTCGTCACGCGGGAGACCGCCAGGAAGTACGGGCTGACCTCGCTGGCCGACCTCAGCAAGCAGAACGGCAAGCTGGTCATCGGGGCCGCGCCCGAGGTCAAGACCCGCCAGGTCGGCGCGGTCGGCCTCAAGGACGTGTACGGAGTGGAGTTCAAGGAGTTCAAGTCCCTCGACTCCTCCGGCCCGCTGGTCAAGGGCGCCCTGCGGAAGGGCGACGTCGACGTGGCGAACCTCTTCACCACCGACACCGACATCGTGGCCAACGACTGGGTCGTCCTCACCGACCCGAAGAACCTCATCCCCGGCCAGCACGTCGTCCCCCTCATCGCCGACCGCAAGGCCGACTCCACGGTCCGCAAGGCCCTCGCCGAACTCGGCAACATCCTCACCACGAAGCAGCTCACCGAGCTCAACCGCCAGGTCGACAAGGACAAGAAGGACCCGGAGAACGTGGCGAACGCGTACGCGAAGCAGCACGGACTGGCGTGAACGCACCGCGGGCCGCGACCGGACGAACCGGCCGCGGCCCCGACCCGCCGTACCCGTGTCAGTGGACGGTCGTCCGCTCCCGGGGCGCCGTCAGCGCCGGCGCGAGGACCAGCAGGACGACCAGGGCGGTCAGCGCCCAGAAGGCACCGTCCCCGGAGTTCCCGGCCGCCGGTCCGGTCGCCCCGGAGTGGGACGAGGCGGCCAGCAGGGCGGTGAGCGCGGCGATGCCGTTGACACCCACCGCCGAGCCGACGTTGCGCAGCATGGTCGCCGCGGACGTCGCCACCCCGAGCTGCTCGACGGGGGCCTGGTCCTGGAGCAGGGCCAGCGTCGCCGCGGTGACGGCGCCGGTGCCCAGGCCCGCGGTCGCCCCGGCCAGCCAGGGCAGTACCCCGGTCGCGCTGCACACCGTGCCGGCCAGCAGCGCCAGCGAGCCGACGACCATCGGCGGCCGGTTGCCGCGCCTGGAGACCATGCCCCCGGTCACCGCGCTGCCCAGCACCCAGCCGACCGCGGAGATCCCGACGACGACGGCGACCTTCGTGGTCGAGGCACCCTGCGCGGCGAGCCGCACCGGCAGGACGGTCACCGTCGCGTACATCACCACGCATGCCCCCACGGTGGCCAGTGCGGCGCCCGCGGAGGGCGTCCGGGCGAAGACCTGCCGCGGCACGAGCGCCCCGCCGAAGCGGCGCAGCAGCGCCAGCACCCCGAGGCCGACCACCACGGCCGCCGTCCCGCCGACCGCGCCGAGCCCGAGCGAGGAGCCCTGCAGACCGGCGAGGACGAGCACGGAACCGCTGGTGACCAGCGCGTACTCCAGGCCGGGGAAGCCCCGCGAGGGTGCCGGGGCGCCCGCTGCCCTGCCCGGCCGGGCGGGCAGGGCGAGGGACACGGCCAGGACGACGAGGACGCACAGCGGCACGTTCAGGAAGAACACCCAGCGCCAGCCCCAGGCCCCGGTGATCGCGGCGCCGACGACGGGACCGAGCACCGCGGCGATGCCCCAGACCATGCTGAGCATGCCCTGGGCCGCCGCCCGGCGCTCGGGACCGTAGAGCCGCCCCACGAGCACATAGCTGGAGACGACGAGCGCGCCGGCGGCCAGGCCGTGCACGACCCGGGCCGCCACCAGTGCCCCGAACGAACCGGCGAACCCGGCCGCCGCGGAGGCGGCCAAAAACGCCAGGGTCGCGCCCACCGCGAGCACCCGGTCGTCGAGCCGGTCGGCGATCCAGCCCGCCAGCGGGGTGCCGGCGACCTGCGCCAGCATGAACCCGGAGACCAGCCAGGCGTAGCCGCCGCCCGAGCCGCCGCCGACGTCGGCGAGGACGTCGGGCAGGACCGTGCCCATGACGGTGGCGTCCATCGCGGCGAGCAGCAGGGCGAGCACCGCGGCGGCCACACCGAGCCGGCCCGCCAGGGCGCCGGCCCGCGGCGCGGTCGCCGGACGGCTCACGTCCACCGCCGAGGAGGTCACAGCGCGCTCCCCGGGACCGTGGCGGACAGCAGGGGCGCGTCCGCGCGGTGGACGCGGCCGACGCCGGCGAACGCGGTGATCAGCTCGCGCAGTTCGTCGTCGAGCACCTCGTCGACGGTGTGCAGGGTGCCGTCGGCCGCGAACAGCCTCTCGCCGAAGCCGATCGTCATCCTCAACTGCACGGCCGCGGACGGGTTCCCGGTGACGAAGTCGACGCCGAGCGCCTCGGTCGTCGCCTCCTGGAAGGCCGCCGCGAGCCGCCGGTTGAGGTCCTCGATCCCGGCGAGCAGCACCCGTACCCGGGCCTGCTGGTCCTCGGTGAGCGCCGGGTAGAGCAGCTTCATCGCCACGTGGTCGATCTTGACGTGCCGGGCCTCGTCCAGGCCGTGGGTGTGCAGCAGGCGCGTGAAGAACCGGTCGCGCCGGGGATCGAGGCTGTCGGTGCGGTGCTCGAAGACGGTGATGACGGACTCGCCGACGTAGGCCGAGCAGCACAGCGCGACGAGCTTCACATAGGGGTGGTCGTCGGTGCGGAAGACGTCGAGCCGTTCGTCGAACAGGGACTTGTACACCCGGGGTTCGACGCCGGTGAGCGCACGGACGTAGCGGTAGAACGTGTTGGCGTGCTGGATCTCCTCCGCCGCGAAGCAGGAGAGCGCGTGGTGCAGTTCGTGCCCCGTGTTGACGGGGTCGCGCAGGTCGTGGAGCTGCCCCAGGACCAGGGCCATGACCGCGCTGACGTGGCGTTCGATCTCGGCCAGCTGGGCGAGTTCCTTGGTGATGTAGGCGACGGCCCCGGCCTCGTGGCCGCTCTCTCCGTAGGCGACCGTCGACAGGTACGCCAGCTCGTCCGGGGTGGCGGCCTCGGACCAGTCGAAGGCGTTCGGGTGGAAGGTGTTGACGTGCGCGAGCCGGGTCACCGAGGCGAGTTCGGCCCGTACCGCGTCCGCGATGTCCGCGAACTGCCCGGCTGCCGTGGTCTGTTCAGGCGTGGTCATGGGCCTGCTCCTTCTCGTACTCCTTGTAGCCGTCCGGGACGCCGATGGTGATGTCGTGGATGCGCACCCAGCCGCGGGCGATGAAGTCGCTGTCCCGCAGCCCCTCGACGAAGTGGTAGTAGGCCTTCAGGTCGTCGGTCTCGATCAGCAGGAAGTCGGAGTAGTCGGCGGCGAACGCCTCGGCGTCGAAGTGCCGGACGGTGAGCCGGTCGGCGTACGGGGCGACGATGTCCTTCTGGAAGACCTCCTCGTACCGGCCGCGCTCCTCGCGGGTGAGCCGCAGCCAGGAGGCGTCGAACTGGTAGCGGATGACGATGCCGTAGTTCATGGTCAGCTCCTGGCGTAGCTCTGCGAGTTGAGGATGGTGCGGTCGGGGTCGGTGATGGCGCGGCGGCCGTGCATGACCCGGGAGTTGTCGATCAGGACGATGTCCCCGTCCTGCCACGGGATGTTCTCGGTGACGGCCTCGGTGACCTTCGTGTACTCGGCGACGAGGTCGTCGGGCAGGGGCGAGCCGTCGGCGAAACGTATGTCCGGCGTCTCGTAGTTGAAGGAGGGGCCGAGCAGGCTGTTGGCCCAGGCGGTGCGCGTGGACCACTTGGTGGGGTGGGCGGCGTACACCTGGTAGTCGTAGTGCAGGCTGCCGTCGGCGTTCTCCCGGAACTCCACCGTCGAGCCGGGGTTGGCCTGCTCGTACAGGTCGGCGACGGAGACGTCGTCGGGGCCGCGGCCGTCGCCGGCCATGAACGCGGCGAGGCGGCGCCACAGTTCGGCGGGCACGGTACGGGCGTACCGGACGGGCTGCGCGGCGAAGGCGTCCTTGGCCCGGTCGGAGAGCGCGTCCCAGACGCGGTAGCCGTCGCAGACGGTGGTCTCGGAACCGGACCGGGCGGCCTTGACGCAGTGGAACCAGAGCAGTTCGGGCGCGTACGGCGTGCCGCCGTTCTCCAGGTGCAGGCCGATCGGGTCGTGACCGGAGTCGACCTTCTGCGCGGCGGAGCCGTGGAAGACGCGGGCGGGGTCGAGCGTGGTGCGCGAACTGTACTGCTGCACCAGGTCGTTGAAGTCCTCCACCGTGGGCTGGAAGCCGCGGATCAGGAGGTGCCCGGCGTCGGCCAGCAGTCCGTCGAGTCCGGCGTCGAAGAGTGCGGCGAAGGAGGCGCCGGCGGTGTGTCCGGGGTTCGGGGCGATCATCATGCCGTCGCCGACGGACGTCAGCCGCAGGGCGTTGTGGGTCCGCTGGTTGTTCCGAGTGGTCAGGGCAGCGTTCATCTCATCCCCCATGAGTTGGGATCTGCGTGGGTGTCGGGTGTGTGCGTGTTCGGGTGGTGCGTGTCGGGTGCGGTCAGTGGGCGCGGGCCGGTTCGGCGGCCCGCACGAGTTCGGCGAGGATCAGGTCGCGCCGGGGGCGCCCGGTGACGGTGAAGTACCGCTCCCGCAGGGCCGTTTCGTCCGGTACGGCGATGAAGTGCTCGGGCCGGTCCGTCTCCGCGAGGTGCCCTGCCGCGTAGGCGCGGGCCTGCCGTACCGCCGCTCCGTCGGCGGCGGCCGTGGCGTCCGAGGTGACGAGCAGCGCGGTGAGGTACTCCATGCCGTCACCGAAGAGCACCGCGTCGACGACGGCGGGGCAGGTCCGCAGCCGGCCCTCGACCCACTCCGGGGAGACGTTCCGGCCGTGGCTCGTGATGATCACGTTCTTGAGCCGGCCCAGGATGCGGATGCTGCCGTCCGGGTCGATCTCGGCGCGGTCGCCGGTGTGCAGCCAGCCGTCGGCGTCCACCGGGCGGCTGGTGGGGTCCTCGACGGTGTAACCGGCGAACAGGGAGGTGGACTTCACGAGGAGTTCGCTCTCGTCGGAGAGCCGTACCTCGCAGTGCGGCAGGGGCAGGCCGACCGTGCCGGGCCGCCAGTGCGCGGTGGTGTTCCAGGAGACGACCGAGCTGTTCTCGGACAGCCCGTACCCCTCGTGGACGCGCAGTCCCGCCGCGTCGAGGCGGAGCAGCGCGGCGGCGTCGACCGGTGCGCCGCCGGCCATCAGGAACGGCCGCCGGCCGGGCCCGAACAGGGTGTCCGCGTCGGCTCCGCTGCCGGCCACCGCCTTGTCCAGCGCGCTGACCACCGCGGGCGGCAGCACCGCCGCGGTGGGGCGGCCCGCACCGAGCCACTCCAGCGCGTCACCGGCCCGGGAGCCCGCGGTGCCGAGCAGGGCGACCGAGTCGGGCAGCAGCACCATGCGGCCGCCGCGCAGGATCGGCAGATAGACGGCCGTGACCTGCTCGATCAGCAGGCTGAAGGGCACCAGCGAGAGGTAGCGGTCGAAAACGCCGGGCGGGCAGACGGTGTGCAGCGAGTCGAGGAGCGCGGCGAGTCCGTGGGCGCGGATCCGCACACCCTTGGGGGCACCGGTCGTCCCCGAGGTGTGGATGATCTTGACGACGCGGTCGGCCGCGTCCGGGGCATCGCCCGGCACCCCGGGGTCACTCGCCCCGTCCGCCCCGTCCGCCCCGTCCGCCCGGTACGGCGTGACGTCGATGACGGTCACCGACTCGGCCAGGCCCCACTCCTCGATCCGGCGGGCGCCCGCCGCGTCCACCAGGCACACCCGGACGTTCCGCAGCAGGGACGCGGCCTGCTCCGCCGAGAAGGCGAGCGGGACCGGCACCTCCACCCACTCCCCGAGGAGCAGCGCGAGGTCGGCGGCCACCCACTCGGGGCCGTTGCCCGCGACCAGGCCGACCGGGGTCCCGGCGGGGGTGTCCCGGGCGGCCGGCACCTGCCGGATCGCCTCGCTCCAGGCCCGCGTCTCGCCGTAGGTGAGGGTCCGCGGGGGCGAACCGTCGTCGGAGAGCTGTTCGACGAGGGTGCTGTCCCGGTTCCCGGGCGCGTACAGCGCCTCCAGGACGGCCTTCACCGCGCACCCGCCGGCTCGGCCAGGGACGCGGGCCGGTCCCAGGTGACGGCGAGGTGGTAGCCCAGTTCGGTGCGGGTGCTGATCTCCGCGCCGAAGTGCCGTACGTCGACGTATCCGGCGATGGGACCGGCGTCGTAGTAGGTGCCCCAGCGGCCGTGCTGCTCCGGGGGCAGCCGGTCCTCGCGGGCCGGCGTGACCGGGGTGAAGCGGATGCCTATGCGGGCCAGCAGGGCGGCCAGTTGGCGGGTGATGGTGCACATGATGAACTCGGCGCCGTTGCACCAGCACAGGGCGGGCAGCATCCGTACCAGCGCCAGCCCGGCTCCCGCCTCGACGGACGCCAGCGGTCCGATCTCGACCAGGGCGGTCGGCTCGCACACCGTGCCGGCCCGCTCGGCGAGGGTGTCGGCGGCGGTGGCACCGAAGTAGTTCTCGATGAGCAGCGGACGTGATCCGCCGTAGGTGAGTCCCGCGCAGGCCACCGGTGTCGTCTCGGGGCCCTCGTCGGGCGTCAGGGCGACGTAGCAGTCGGGCGAGGGCTCGATACGGGCCTGGTAGTCCCGCGCGTAGCGCGTTCGTGCCAGGTCCCCGCATGCCTCCCACAGGGCACTCCCCCTGCGGGCGATCGTGATGCGCATGTCCCCTCCGTTTCACGGTCGCCTGCTCGTGTCCGGCAGGCACGCATCACGTTATGACTACTGGTCAATTTTTGACACCCTGTTCAAGTAAGGGGGCAGTAAGAACCTGTGGGCGTCCCTCACGCGCCCTCGGCACCGGAACCCACCACATCGTTGACGACCTGCTGGATCTGCGTCAGCTCCTCGGCCTCCAGCCGCGGCCAGCCGAGCCCCTCGACCATGGCGGCCAGCACCTGGAGCCGGTCCCGGAGACTGCCCTCCGCGGCCCACAGGAACCGGCGGGAGAGCAGGTGCATCGCGGCGTAGCCGAGGATGTACGACCGCAGCGCGTCGACGGCCACGGCGGGCTCCAGCCGCGGGTTGTCGTACGGCCCCTCGGCCACCGCACGCTCCACGACCGAGCCGACCACCTGGGCCATCTGGGCCTCGACCAGGTCACGCCGCTTCAGCCGCGCCTCGGACGCGGCCTCGCACACCGCGTCGGTGCGGGCGGTGATGCTGCACTCGAACAGGACCGGGGCCACCTCCGCGTGCCGCATGTAGGCGAGCATCAGCGCGTACAGCGCCTGCACACCGCCCCACGCCAGGTCGGCGATCGCCTGGTAGTAGCGCAGTTGCCGGCGGGCGCTCTCGGCGGACAGCTCGATGAGCAGGTCCTCGCGACAGGTGAAGTGGTTGTAGATGGTTCCCTTGGAGTACCCGGCCAGGTCGGCCAGTTTTCCGAGGGTGAGATTGTGGAAGCCGTCCCGCTCGACCATGTCGAGCGCCAGCCGGACCAGCAGCTGGTCACGTTCGGCGACCTCTTTGGCTTTCCTCTGAACCGTACGCATGGGCGTCAGTATGGATGACGACTCGTCGAATATCGACACTTGGTCAAATATTCTCCCCGGTGGCCCCACCACAGCTCCACACGGACAGCTCCACACGGCACGGCCCGCAAAGAGGGGGGATATCCCCAGTGCGACGGGACGCCGGCCTGCCTACCGTGGATCTCATGACCGGAATGGACGCGCGGGACACCGAACTCAAGAAGGAACTCGACGCCACCCTGCAGGCGCGCAGGGAACTGGGTGTGGAGTACGAGTCCGCGCTGGTCGACTCGTTCATGGAGAAGGTCGACCAGCGGATCGACGGCGCGGTGGAGCGCCGGGTGCGACGGCAGATGGCCGAACACCAGATGGTGGCGGCCCGGGGTTCCCGGTCGCCGCAGCCCACCGACTCCTGGGGGGAGCGCTTCGGCTTCGGCATCGTGTCGCTGGTGCTGGCGATCCCGCTGTCCGCGATCGGCGGCGGCGTGGGTCATCTCCCGGGCCTGCTGGTCGCCTGGATCGGCATCGTCGGGGTCAACGCCGTACAGGCCGCCCGCAGCAACCCCGGCCTGTTCCGCGGCCGGCGCCCACGCTCCTCCCAGGACAGCGACTGGGAGGACTGACCGGGAGGCGTTCGGAGAAAGCTTGCGCGGGGACCGCCGCACCCCCGTTGCCGGGGGGCGGGACGACGGCGGTCCCCGCGAAGGACGCGGGCCGGGTCAGGGCCAGGCCGGCGCGTCCAAGGCGTCGGTGGAGGTCCGGGAGCCGCTCCGGAGGTCCGTGACGCCGTTTTGGTGTCGGCCGGGGCGGGGAGCCGCTCCCGCCCTGCCGACATCCACCAATGTGCCGGACCCGTGTTAAGCGTGTGCTGCGTGGACGTGACGCGCTCGTACCACTTCTGCGAAGTCCACGATCCGGACGGGGAACCGGGCGGGAACGCGGGCGGGAAACCGCAAGTTCGCCTCGCCCACGCCCGGTTCGCCGGACGTTCCCCGCCCGGAAGGGCGCCCGGCCCCTACTTCCCGCCCCTGGCCAGGAAGGCCAGCAGGTCCTGGCGGCTGATCACGCCGGTCGGCTTGCCCTCGACGAGGACGATCGCCGCGTCGGCCGCGCCGAGGACGGTCATCAGGTCGCCGACCGGTTCGCCGGAGCCGACCTGGGGCAGCGGGGCGGACATGTGCTTCTCCAGCGGGTCGCCGAGCGAGGCCCGCTGTGTGAACAGGGCGTCGAGCAGCTCGCGTTCGACCACGGAGCCGACGACCTCGGCGGCCATCACGTCCGGGTGACCGGCGCCGGGCTTGACGATCGGCATCTGCGAGACGCCGTACTCGCGCAGCACCTCGATGGCCTGGCCGACGGTCTCGTCCGGGTGCATGTGCACGAGGGACGGGATCGCGCCGTGCACCTTGTCGTCGAGCACGTCGGCGACGCGGGCGCTGGGGCCCTCGTCCGCGAGGAAGCCGTAGTCGGCCATCCACTCGTCGTTGAAGATCTTGCTGAGGTAGCCGCGCCCGCTGTCGGGGAGGAGCACGACGACCACGTCGTCCGGGCCCAGCCGCTCGGCGACCCGCAGCGCGGCGACGACGGCCATCCCGCAGGAGCCGCCCACCAGAAGGCCCTCCTCCTTGGCCAGCCGGCGGGTCATCTGGAAGGAGTCCTTGTCGGACACCGGGACGATCTCGTCGGCGACGGTCCGGTCGTACGCGGTCGGCCAGAAGTCCTCACCGACCCCCTCGACGAGGTACGGCCGTCCCGATCCGCCCGAGTAGACGGAACCCTCGGGGTCCGCGCCGACGACCTGCACCCGGCCGTCACTCGCGTCCTTCAGGTAGCGGCCCGTCCCGGAGATGGTGCCTCCCGTGCCCACGCCCGCGACGAAGTGGGTGATCTTCCCCTCGGTCTGCTCCCACAGCTCGGGGCCGGTCGAGTGGTAGTGGGAGAGCGGGTTGTGCGGGTTGGAGTACTGGTCGGGCTTCCACGCGCCGGGCGTCTCACGGACCAGCCGGTCGGAGACGTTGTAGTACGAGTCCGGGTGCTCGGGGTCCACGGCGGTGGGGCAGACGACGACCTCGGCGCCGTAGGCACGCAGCACGTTGATCTTGTCGGTGCTCACCTTGTCGGGGCACACGAAGACGCACTTGTACCCCTTCTGCTGGGCCACGATGGCCAGCCCGACACCGGTGTTGCCGCTGGTCGGCTCGACGATCGTGCCACCGGGCTTGAGCGCGCCGCTCTCCTCCGCCGCCTCGATCATGCGCAGGGCGATGCGGTCCTTCACGGAACCGCCCGGGTTGAAGTACTCCACCTTGGCCAGGACGGTTGCCCGAATGCCCTTGGTCACGCTGTTGAGCCTCACCAGCGGGGTGTTGCCGACGAGACTGATCATCGAGTCGTGGAATTGCACCGTTGTCTCCGGATGCTTGCAAAAGAAGTGGTCGTGATTGGTTCCGCCAGCCTATGGCCTCTCCGCGACCCTTGACGGTCGTTCACTCCCCGTTGAGATTGGGCGACCGTCCGTACGGGGCAAGGAGTGGTTGTACGGACACGAGGAGGTGGCGGCGGCGCATGACGCACATGTCGAGGGCGAGGGTGGCCCGGCGGATCGCGGCCGGGGCCGCGTACGGCGGCGGCGGGATCGGGCTGGTCGGGGCGGCGGCCATGGGGCTGCTGCTGGCGGAGATGCAACTGGCCAAACGCCAGGTGGGCAACGGGACGTCACCGCACGTCCCACAGGCGGAGGGGCGGTACGGCAGTTCCTACACCCTTCCCGGCGAACCGGCCCTGCGCCTGGTGCTGCTGGGCGACTCCACGGCCGCCGGACAGGGCGTCCACCGGGGCGGCCAGACACCGGGCGCGCTGCTGGCATCGGGCCTGGCGGCGGTGGCGGAACGCCCGGTGGAACTCCGTAACGTCGCCTCCCCCGGGGCCTGCTCCGACGACCTGGACCGCCAGGTCGGCCTGGCCCTGGCGGATCCGGCCCGGTTCCCCGACGTCTGCGTGATCATGATCGGCGCGAACGACGTGACCCACCGGATGCCGGCCACCCGCTCGGTGCGCCATCTGTCGGCGGCGGTACGACGGCTGCGCACGGCCGGCGCGGAGGTCGTCGTGGGCACCTGCCCCGACCTGGGCACCATCGAGCCGGTGCAGCAGCCGTTGCGCTGGCTGGCCCGCCGGACCTCCAGACAGCTGGCGGCGGCCCAGACGATCGGCGCGGTCGAGCAGGGCGGCCGTACGGTCTCGCTCGGCGACCTGCTGGGGCCCGAGTTCGCGGCGAACCCGCGAGAGCTGTTCGGCCCGGACAACTACCACCCCTCGGCGGAGGGCTACGCCACGGCGGCGATGGCCGTCCTGCCGTCGGTGTGCGCCGCGCTGGGCCTGTGGCCGGCCGAGGAGGAGCGTCCGGACGCCTCCCGCCGCGAGGGCTTCCTGCCGGTGGCGCGGGCCGCCGCGGAGGCGGCGTCGGAGGCGGGCACGGAGGTCGCCGCCGCGATGTCGACGGGCCCCAAGGGGCCCTGGGCACTGCTCAAGCGGCGTCGGCGGCGGCGGGTGTCGGTGACGGAGCCCGAGACCCAAGCAAGCGCTTAGTAAATTGCGGCCAGAGTCACACCGCCAGACCCGTGACCGAGGCCATACGTACGGGTAACTTCCCACACAGCCCTGCCCGCCCACTGCCCGCACCACCAGCTCAGCCCCGCCCCGCCCCGCCCGTACTCCCACCCGCCGCCCGACCACCGCCCCTCAACGAGGCGCTACGCGCCGCCCCTGCTTGTCTGGAGCCGTCATGCCCGAAGCCGTCATCGTCTCGACCGCCCGCTCCCCCATCGGCCGCGCCTTCAAGGGCTCCCTCAAGGATCTGCGCCCGGACGACCTGACCGCCACGATCATCCAGGCCGCCCTCGCCAAGATCCCCGAGCTGGACCCGCGGGACATCGAGGACCTGATGCTCGGCTGCGGTCTGCCCGGCGGCGAGCAGGGCCACAACCTCGGCCGGATCGTCGCCGTGCAGCTGGGGATGGACCACCTGCCCGGCTGTACCGTCACCCGCTACTGCTCGTCCTCGCTCCAGACCAGCCGCATGGCCCTGCACGCCATCAAGGCCGGCGAGGGCGACGTCTTCATCTCGGCCGGCGTCGAGATGGTCTCCCGCTTCACCAAGGGCAACTCCGACAGCCTCCCGGACACGCACAACCCGCTCTTCGCCGAGGCCGAGGCCCGCACCGCCGAGGTCGCGCAGCAGGAGGGCACCTCCTGGCACGACCCGCGCGAGGACGGCCTCGTGCCGGACGCCTACATCGCGATGGGCCAGACCGCGGAGAACCTGGCCCGCATCAAGGGCGTCACCCGCCGGGACATGGACGAGTTCGGCGTCCGCTCGCAGAACCTCGCCGAGGAAGCCCTCAAGAACGGCTTCTGGGAGCGCGAGATCACCCCGGTGACCCTCCCGGACGGCACGGTCGTCTCCAAGGACGACGGCCCGCGCGCCGGCGTCACCCTGGAGGGCGTCGAGGGCCTGAAGCCGGTCTTCCGCCCCGACGGCCTGGTCACCGCCGCCAACTGCTGCCCGCTGAACGACGGCGCCGCCGCGGTCGTCGTCATGAGCGACACCAAGGCCCGCGAGCTCGGCCTGACCCCGCTCGCCCGCATCGTCTCCACCGGCGTCTCCGGCCTCTCCCCCGAGATCATGGGCCTCGGCCCGGTCGAGGCGTCCCAGCAGGCCCTGCGCCGGGCCGGCCTCACCATCGACGACATCGACCTGGCCGAGATCAACGAGGCGTTCGCCGCCCAGGTGATCCCCTCCTACCGCGACCTCGGCATCGACCTCGACAAGGTGAACGTCAACGGCGGCGCCATCGCCGTCGGCCACCCCTTCGGCATGACCGGCGCCCGCATCACCGGCACGCTCATCAACTCCCTCCAGTTCCACGACAAGCAGTTCGGCCTGGAGACGATGTGCGTCGGCGGCGGTCAGGGCATGGCGATGGTCATCGAGCGCCTGAGCTGACCGACCGGCCACGGCGTCAACCCGCTGTAGCCGTACGGAGACCCAGCGTCACCCTTGAGCCCGGAACCCTTGAACCACCAGGGTTCCGGGCCTATTTGTGATCCAATCTCCCCCAGGATGTGACCTATCTCCCTTCGAAAAGGGATTCGCGCAGGTCAGACCTACTTCAGCCCTATCCACCGGGCCCAAAGTCCTGTCCGTTTCGTGACGTTACGCACTGACAGCGGGTTAGTCCGCCCTTCAAGCTGATGTAGGAAGTCGGGGGTCGACTTTGAACCGGGAGTACGTCAGTGAGCGCCATGCCGATCGCCTTGCTGGTCACCACGGCCGCCACCGGTGCCGTGGGCGTCGCCGTCCTGCGCACCCTCATGGTGCTGCGCCGACAGTTCGCCGCCCTGCACGCGGAGCTCGTCGAGAACAACGCCGCCGCCGCGCGGGGTCTCGTACCGGCCGCCCGCAGCTCCGCCGACGTCGACGGCATACGTGCCGCCGTGGCCGAGGCGCTCGCCGAGGAACGGGAGCGGGAGCTCGCCGAGGCGCGGGCGTTCTGGGCCGCCCAGGAGGCCCGTGACGCCTCCGACGCGCCCTCGCTGCTGGGTCTTCCCGACAGCGAGCTGTTCCTGCCCAGGCAGGCCGATTTCGTGGGTCTGGAGCACCTGGAGCCGGTCACCGAGTCCGGCGCGGACGCCGACGAGTTCGCCGGGGAGTCCGCGGAGCTGGCCGCGGCCCGCCGCCGCCACCCCTCGCACCCGGACTTCGTGCCGGTCTCCTCGCCGATCGTGAACGACCACGAGCGCACGGTGGCCACCCTGGAGGAGCTCGCCTCGTCCCGGACCGAGCTGGCCGACGTCCGCCCGGGCCCGCTCGGCACCCTCGACGTCTACGTCTTCGCCGACGGCACCACCCTCTGCATGACCCCGGGCCACCGCGAGACGGCGGAACGCCTGGCCGCGGCCCTGAACGCCGGCGAGACCCCCACCCTGCTGGGCGGCTCCGGCATCTCGGGCGCCTACACGCTGACCTTCGCCTGCGGCGAGGAGAACGTGTACATCCTGGCGGACCGGGTCATAGCGTCCCTCTAGAGCCGACGCCGGAGCCGGCACCGGAACCCGGAGTCGGGGCCGGAGCCGAGACCCGGACCGGGGGCCGGGCTCACACACCCGCCCGCTTCTGCGCCTCCTCCACCAACCGCACAGCCTCGTCGACCTGGTCCTCGTCCGTCAGTACGAGGGCCAAGTCATGTACGGCGACGGTGATTTGGTCGGCCGCGGCGAACATCCCCGCGTCCGGCATCTCCCGCGGCTCGGCGCCGGGCTCCTCCACCCGCTGGGCCCGGCAGGCGAACTCCCTGGCCAGTCCCAGCGCCTCCGCGGCGGCGCCCCGTTGCAGTCGGGACTGCGGCGCCGCGCGCAACCGGTCGGCAAAGTGATCCACGGCTCGGGTCAGACGCGTCGTATCCACCACGGCGCGAGCCTACGCGCCGCTGCGGGACTGTTGCCAACAGGCGAACGCTCAGGCACGGTGACCTGAAGGACCGGCTTACATCCCCTTTGCGTCCGGAGGCGCCGATGTCCCACGTCCTCTCCGAGGAGACCCACCGCAACATGCTCGCCCGCATCCCTCACTGCACCGGTCGTGAAGTGTCCGACTGGCTCCGCACCGTAGAAGAAGGCCCCTCCCTCTTCCGCTTCGAGGAGAAGGTCAGCTGGCTCCGCCACGAGCACAACCTCGCGTACGGCCACGCGAAGGCGATCATCCACGAGTACGACCTGAGGAGGGCCGCGCGCAAGTTCGCCTAGGCGCGCACGGAGACGACTCCCGCACACGTCGAAGGGCCCCGGGTGACGCACACCCGGGGCCCTTCCGTGACGGTCGCGGCGCGCTAGTCGCTGCTGTTGAGGATCGCGATGATCCTCAGGAACTCCATGTAGATCCAGACCAGCGTCAGCGTCAGGCCGAAGGCCGCCAGCCACGCCTCTTCCTTCGGGGCACCGTAGGCGATGCCGTCCTCGACCTGCTTGAAGTCGAGGGCGAGGAAGCAGGCGCCGAGCAGGATGCCGACGACACCGAAGATGATGCCGAGCGGGCCGCTGCGGAAGCCGAGGCCGTCACCGCCGCCGAAGACGGCGAACAGCAGGTTCACCGCCATCAGCAGGACGAAGCCGAGCGCGGCGGCCATCACGAAGCCGTAGAACCGGCGGTTCACGCGGATCCAGCCGGCCCGGTAGGCCACCAGCACACCGGCGAAGACCGCCATGGTGCCGATCACGGCCTGCATGGCCGCGCCGTCCGCGATGCGGTTGTCGACGATGTTGGAGACGACTCCGAGGAACACGCCCTCGAAGGCGGCGTACGCCAGGATCAGCGCGGGCGAGGCCTTGCGCTTGAAGGACTGGACGAAGGCCAGGACCATGCCGATCAGCGCGGCACCGATGCCGATGCCGTACGACCGGCTGATGTTCGCGTCGTCGATGGGCAGCAGCGCCCAGGAGAGCGCGGCCGTGACGATCAGGACGCCGAGGGTGGTGCCGGTGCGCAGGACGACGTCGTCGATCGTCATGCCCCGGGTACTGGCCGGGGCCTGCGGCGGTGCGCCCTGCTGAAGGTCCTGCTGCGCGTACGGGTTCTGCGCGTACGGGTTGCCGGCCTGCGGCTGCGCGGACGGGGTGCCCTGGGTACCCACGGCTGCGCCCCCGGCCTGCGGCGCGGTGTTGAAGCCCGCGTAGCCGTTGTCGCGGCTGAACCCCCGTCGCGAGAAGACCGGGTTGCTGCTCCTCATTTCACTCCTCCATGGCCACCCTGCGTGGCCTTGGCTCAAGAGTAATAGGTAGGCAAAGGAATGACCCTAGTGCTTGGGGAGGATCTTTCCCTCGTCTTGGTCGGGAACACGCTACGCGGGCGGGTGATTCCCGACACCCGAGGGGTGGCCCGGAGGCCGGCGGCGGGCCGAGGGCCCGGGAGGTCGCCCGGGGCGCTCAGTCGAACGCGAAGCCCGTGTAGCCCTCGGCGAGGTCCGTCTCGGCGGCCCGGGAGGATGTGATCCGCTCCAGGCGGGCCAGCTGGAGGCGGTCCTCGAAGGGAGTGGCGTCGGGGGCCCGGTGCAGCAGTGTCGTCATGTCGTAGGAGAACCGCTCGGCCTGCCAGACGCGGCGCAGGCAGGTCGCGGAGTAGGCGTCGAGCAGCTCCGCCGAACCGGTCTCCTTCTCGTGCGTCAGGGCCCTCGCGAAGGTGACGACGTCCCCGACGGCGAGGTTGAGGCCCTTGGCCCCGGTGGGCGGCACGATGTGGGCGGCGTCACCGGCCAGGAAGAGGCGGCCGTGCCGCATGGGCTCGTGGACGTGGGAGCGCATCGGGGTGACCGACTTCTGGGTGACGGGACCGCGCGCCAGACGCCAGTCGTCGTCGGTCGCGAAGCGGCGCTCCAGCTCGTCCCAGATCTCCTCGTCGCGCCACGCCTCGGCGTCGGTGCCCTCGGGCACCTGGAGGTAGAGGCGGGAGACGGACGGGGAGCGCATGGACAGCAGGGCGAAGCCGCGGTCGTGCCGGGCGTAGACCAGCTCGTCGTGGGAGGGCGGGACGTCGGCGAGGATGCCGAGCCAGCCGAAGGGGTACGTCCGCTCGAAGGTCCGGGACACCGAGGCGGGGATCGCCTTGCGGGCCACGCCCCAGGAGCCGTCGCAGCCGACGACGTAGTCGCACTCCAGGACGTCCTCCTCGCCGCCCGCACGGCGGAGGCGGACGCGCGGGCTGTCGGTCTCGGCGCCCTCGACGGCCAGCGCCTCGGTCTCGAACAGCAGCGGCCCGCCCTCCTCGATCTGGAGGGCGATGAGGTCCTTGCACACCTCGGTCTGGGCGTAGACCGTCACGGACCGGCCGCCGGTGAGGGCGGGGAAGTCGACGCGGTGGCGTTTCCCGGCGTACCGCAGCTCGATGCCGTCGTGGCGCAGCCCCTCGCGGTCCAGGCGTTCGCCGGCACCGGCCGCGCGCAGCACGTCCACCGTGCCCTGCTCCAGGATTCCGGCCCGCTGCCGCTGTTCGACGTAGGCACGGTCGCGGCTCTCCAGGACGACCGAGTCGATGCCGGCGTTGTGGAGCAGCCGGGCGAGGAGGAGGCCGGCGGGGCCCGCTCCGATGATGCCGACGGTGGCGCGCATGGGGCACCCTCTCTGTTCGTACGGTACGGCTGTGCCTACCGGGCGCGCCGTTCATACCGTGCGCGCTGTTTACGCTGTTCGCGTGGTGAAGTTTTCTTCACTATCCTGCGCACATGAGTCTCCGACCGCCATACGTCCGCTGTCAACGGTCGCGCGGTTGGAGTCTTCGATGGACGGTGCAGGTGTCGGAAGTGCCCGGAGCCGGACTTGAACCGGCACGCCCGCGAAGGGGCAGCGAGGTTTAAGCTCGCCGTGTCTGCATTCCACCATCCGGGCAGGCCGAGGGCTCCGCGTCGAAGGTCCCGAGCCTATCGGGATACGTCCCTCGATCAGCGGATGGACGGCCCGATGTTGTCTTATTTTATTGACGTCTGAGGGTGCATCAGCCCATGGAACAGTCCATCCGCACTTGCCAACAGCCTGTCGCGCGACCGACGGCCGCGCATGCGGAATGACGGAATTTCACCGTCTGAACGAGGACGCTCCACCTGTTCTCGACGTGACCGTCCCCGTGCCCGTCCCCGTGCTCGCGCACATGACCTTCCGCAGGGCCTTCCCCTGGCCCTCCCCATGACCTCGGGTATGACCTTCCTCAGGGGTGGTGGTCATCCCCAGGTATGACGGCGCGGGGTGAGGTCCGACCCGAGACTGTCCTCGGAACCGGAACAACGGGTGACTACACGGCCCTCCGCGGCCGAGACGATGGGTGTCGTCCCTCCGATCACACCTCGTCCACCTGGAGTGCCTTCTCGTGACCACCGCATCCATCGCCGGCCGGGCCACCGCCGTGGCCGCGCGCGCCACGGATCTGTCGAAGATCTACGGACAGGGCGAGACCCAGGTGGTCGCCCTCGACCGGGTCTCCGTCGACTTCCGGCAGGCCGAGTTCACCGCGATCATGGGCCCCTCCGGCTCGGGCAAGTCCACGCTGATGCACTGCGTGGCCGGCCTCGACACCTTCTCCTCCGGCTCCGTGCGCATCGGCGACGCCGAGCTCGGCTCGCTGAAGGACAAGCAGCTCACCAAGTTGCGGCGGGACAAGATCGGCTTCATCTTCCAGGCGTTCAACCTGCTGCCGACCCTGACGGCCATGGAGAACATCACGCTCCCGATGGACATCGCGGGCCGCAAGCCGGACAAGCAGTGGGTGGACTCCGTCATCGCGATGGTGGGCCTCGCCGACCGGCTCGGTCACCGTCCCTCCCAGCTCTCCGGCGGCCAGCAGCAGCGCGTCGCCGTCGCCCGGGCGCTCGCCTCCCGGCCCGACATCATCTTCGGCGACGAGCCGACCGGAAACCTCGACTCGCGCTCCGGCGCCGAGGTGCTGGGCTTCCTGCGCAACTCCGTGCGGGAGCTCGGGCAGACCGTGGTGATGGTGACCCACGACCCGGTGGCCGCGGCCTACGCGGACCGGGTGGTGTTCCTGGCGGACGGCAGGGTCGTCGACGAGATGTACGGCCCCACGGCCGACAAGGTTCTCGACTTCATGCGGCATCTTCCCGGGGGCGGTAACACCCGCGGCTCCGCCGCGGGCTCCCAGACCTCCGAGTTCGACGCGAAGGGCCGTACCAGCTGATGTTCCGCACTGCCCTGCGCAACGTGTTCGCGCACAAGGCAAGGCTCCTGATGACCGTCCTCGCCGTGATGCTCGGCGTGGCCTTCGTGTCGGGAACCCTGGTCTTCACCAACACCATCTCCGAGGCCTACCAGAAGAGTTCGGCCAAGGGCTTCGACCAGGTCGACGTGGCCGTGGAGCCCACGTACCAGGAGAGTGAGGGCGACACCGTCGGCAAGGAGCCCGAGCTGACGCAGGCCCTGCTCGACGAGTCCGCGAAGGTGCCGGGGGCCGCCTCCGCCATCGGCGTGGTCAACGGCTTCACCGCCATGGCCGACAAGGACGGCAAGCTGATCGGCGGCGGCTTCCAGTCCCAGGGCGGCAACTACTGGGGTGCCGAGGACCCCCGGTATCCGCTGGCCGAGGGACACGCCCCGAGCGGCGCGAACGAGGTCCTCATCGACTCCGAGACCGCCAAGCGCGCCGGGTACCAGGTCGGCGACACCGTGCGGATCTCGGTGGACGGCCCGGTCCTCGACCCGAAGATCACCGGCATCTTCACCACCGACGACGGCAATGTCGCCGCCGGCGGCAGCCTCGCCCTCTTCGACACCGCCTCGGCCCAGCAACTGTTCGGCAAGAAGGGCACGTTCGACCAGATCGACGTCAAGGCGAAGCCCGGTGTCAGCCAGGCGGCGCTGAAGGCGGAGCTGGACAAGGCGCTGCCGAAGGACCTCGTCGAGACCACCACCGCCCGCCAACTGGCCGACGCCCAGGCGAAGATGATCTCCGCCTCGATGTCCGGCCTCAAGCAGGGCCTGCTGGTCTTCGCGGGCATCGCGCTCTTCGTCGGCACGTTCATCATCGCCAACACCTTCACCATGCTGGTCGCCCAGCGCACCAAGGAACTCGCGCTGCTGCGGGCGGTCGGCGCCTCGCGCCGGCAGGTCACCCGCTCCGTGCTCATCGAGGCGTTCGTGGTCGGCGTGGTCGCCGCGGTGACCGGTCTGATCGCCGGTATCGGCATCGGGGCCGGGCTGCGGTCCCTGATGGGCACGCTCGGCGCGACCGTCCCGGACGGCCCGCTGGTCATCACGCCGGGCACGGTCGGCGCGGCCCTCGCGGTGGGCATCCTGGTCACCATGCTGGCGGCCTGGCTGCCGGGCCGCCGGGCGGCGAAGATCCCGCCGGTGGCGGCGATGAGCAGCCTGCACGCCGCGGCCACCACCAAGTCGCTGGTGCTGCGCAACACACTGGGCGCGCTGTTCTCGGCGGCGGGCGTCGCGGTCGTCCTCGCGGCGACGACGATGTCCGGCTCGGACGGCCAGGCCCCCATGGGGCTCGGCGCGGTCCTCCTGATCATCGGCGTGTTCATCCTGACCCCGCTGCTGTCCCGCCCGCTGATCGCGGCCACCGCCCCGGTGCTGCGGGTGTTCGGCGTCTCGGGCAAGCTGGCCCGCCAGAACTCGGTGCGCAACCCGCGCCGCACGGCCGCCACCGCGTCCGCGCTGATGATCGGCCTCACCCTGATCACCGGAATGACGGTGATGGCGGGCAGCCTGCAGAAGTCGATCGACAAGATGGCGGCGTCCGCGATCAAGGCGGACTACGTGGTCTCCATGGCGAACGGCAACCAGCTCTCCCCGGACGTCGCGAAGAAGCTGGAGCGGGTCGACGGCGTCACCGCCACCAGCCCGCTGCGCAACGCGCCCTCCCGCATCGGCGGCGAGACCGAGTACCTCACCGGTGTCACGGGCGGCACCATCGCCCGGCTCACCGACCTCAAGGTCGACAGCGGCTCCTTCAAGGTCGGCGGCAGCGACGTCGTCATCGACGACAGGACGGCGAAGTCGCGTGGCTGGAAGGCCGGTTCGAGCTTCACCGTCTCCTACGAGGACGGCAAGAAGCAGAAGCTGACCGTCGCGGGCGTGTACGAGGGCAACGAGATGATCCAGGGCATCATGCTGGACAACGCCACCCTCACCCCGCACCTGAGCGACCCGGCCGACATGCAGGTGATGGTCAAGACGTCCGACGGCACGTCGAGCGCGACGAAGGACAAGCTGGAGAAGGCCCTCGGCACCAACCCGGCCATCAAGGTCCAGGACAAGAAGGACCTCTCCAACGACATCGCGCAGATGTTCACGCTGATGCTGAACATGCTCTACGGCCTGCTCGCCATGGCGGTGCTCGTCGCGGTCCTCGGTGTCATCAACACCCTGGCCATGTCGGTCTTCGAACGCTCCCAGGAGATCGGCATGCTCCGCGCGATCGGCCTGGACCGCAAGGGCATCAAGCGGATGGTCCGCCTGGAGTCCCTGGTCATCTGCCTCTTCGGCGGAGTGCTGGGCCTCGGCCTCGGCGTCTTCTTCGGCTGGGCGGCCGGCGAACTCATCGGGACGAGCATGTCGACGTACGAACTCGTCCTGCCGTGGGCGAGGATGGCCCTCTTCCTCCTCCTCGCCGCGACGGTGGGCGTCCTGGCGGCCCTGTGGCCGGCCCGCCGGGCGGCCCGGCTGAACATGCTGGCGGCCATCAAGTCCGAGTAGCCGTACGGCAGTCGGGCCCCGTTCCTGGTCGAGGAACGGGGCCCTGCCGTGTGTGTGGGGCTCAGTTCCAGGTGCGGGACCGCAGTGGCAGCCCCGAGGCCCCGGACTCGGGGGCCTTCACCGCGAGGACCTGGTTGACGCCGATCCGGTTGTGCTCGAAGGCGAGTGCGCTGGCGGCCATGTACAGTCGCCAGACCCGGGCCCGCCCGGCACCGGCGAGCCGCACCGCCCGTGCCCACTCCGCCTCCAGGTTGGTGACCCAGCGGCGCAGGGTGAGGGCGTAGTGCTCACGGATCGACTCGACGTCCCGCACCTCGAACCCGGCACGTTCGAGCTGGGTGACGGTGGTGCCGACGGGGGCGAGTTCACCGTCGGGGAAGACATAGGAGTCGATGAACGCGTCGATGTGGTATGCCGATTCGTTCCCCGCGGGCCGACGGGCGATCTGATGGTTGAGCAGCCGCCCGCCGGGCCTGAGCAGCCGGAAGAGATCCTCCGCGTACTCCAGGTACCGCTCGGATCCGACGTGTTCGGCCATCCCGACGGAGGAGACCGCGTCGTACGGCCCATCGACGACATCCCGGTAGTCCTGTACGCGGATCTCGACGCGGTCGGTGAGCCCCTCTTCGGCGACGCGCTTGCGGGCGTACGCGGCCTGCTCCTGGGAGAGGGTGATGCCGACGACGCTCACCCCGTGCTCACGGGCGGCGTGGATGGCCATGGAGCCCCAGCCGCAGCCGACGTCGAGGAGACGCTGACCGGGGGTGAGGCCGAGCTTGCGGCAGATGAGTTCGAGCTTGTCGCGCTGGGCGGCCTCAAGGGTGCCGCCCTCGGACTCCGGGGCGGCCCAGTAGGCGCAGGAGTACACCATGCTCGGCCCGAGGACGATCTCGTAGAAGTCGTTCCCGACGTCGTAGTGGTGGCTGATGGCACGCTTGTCGGTGCGCTTGGTGTGCAGGCCGCGGGGTCTGCGGATCTCCTCACGGGGCGGCGCGGGCGGCAGCGGCGGCCCGGCGAGCGCGACCAGCCCGCGTACGGCGGCCCGCGCCTCGGGATCACGCAACGCCTGACCGAGACCGCGGGCATCCTCCCCACGCACCCACACCAGCCCCGAGATCAGGTCGAGGGCCGTGTAGAAGTCCCCCTCGATGTCCAGATCCCCGGCGACCCAGGCCCGGGCGAGCCCCAGCTCCCCCGGCTTCCACAGCAACCGGCGCACGGCCCGCCGATGACGCACGACGAGGGTCGGCGCGCCCGGCGGCCCCGCCTGCGAACCGTCCCAGGCGCGGATGCGCACCGGTAGCGGTACACCCAGCAACTGTTCGACGAGGCTCTTCAGCCGCAGGGCGGCATCTGCCATGGCGTGCACCTCCGTGACGAGGGATCCCGGAATGTCCCACACCACGTAAACACCTGATGGGCTCGGCCGCAGTCCCCCGATCGCGTTACGACTTCGCAAAATGCGTGTAGCCACCATGGGGCTGGCTCGGAGGTGACGTCACTGCTGCTCGGGCTCCGGGGCCAGGCCCAGGTCCTTCGCGCTGTAGCGGGGCAGGTCCGTGGTGTCGATCGTCCAGGTGCCGAGGTCGGCGACAAGGGTGACCGGCTTCCCGTACGGGAGGTGCAGCCGGTTCTCGTAGGCGGGCCGCCCCTCGGCTCGGCCGATCTGCCACTGGTACGTCCACGTACCGTCGCGGGGGTCGAGGATCAGGTAATGGGGGATGCCCATGGCGGGGTAGTCGCGGGTCTTGTCGCGGTAGTCGTTGTCCGGATTGGACGGAGAGACGATCTCGATCGCCAGTGCGATCTCGCGGGGATCGAGCGGGTCGTCGGTCTCCATGGCCTCGTACGCACAGACATGGAGATCGGGGACTCGAAGCTTGCCCAGTGCCTCGTCGTCGGTGTCCGTGGCCTCGAACACCCCCAGGCCGTCGGGGAGCTGCGGGTTGAGCTGGTCCCGTACGCGTGTCGCGGTCAACTGGTGCCGCGGACGCGGGCTCATCATCATGACGATCTTCCCGTCACTGATCTCGGGCCAGGTCAGGCCGGGCGGCGGCGTGAAGTGGTCACGCACCTCGCGCAGTCGCCGGTACAGGGTCTGCTGGGTCATGGGTCCTCCCGCCTCCCAGTATGGGGGCGGTGGTCCGTCCGTGCGGAGAGCAGGGCGCGCTGGTGATGATGCCGGTTCGAGGGAGGCGGTGAAGGTCATCCGGCGGGCTCCCCGGAGCCGAGAGCGATGTGGGCCCAGACCGTGAGCCCACTACCGGCCCAGCGCGTTCCCCACCGGTCTGCCAGCGTGTCGGTGATCAGCAGCCCGCGGCCGTGTTCCTGCTCCGGGACCGGCCGTCCTGAGGTGCCTGGGGGCGGCACCGGCGGCTGCCCTGTGCCCTCGTCGGTGACACTGATCGTGGCCATACGGACGGTGAGGGCGCAGGTGACCACGACGGTGTGGCCATCGGCGTGCTCCAGGGCGTTGGCGACCAGCTCTCCGGTGACCGTTTCCAGATCGTCAGTCGTCTCGGGTGACAGCCCCCACGCCTTGGCCGTGTCGCGCACGTAGCGCCGGGCAATGCTCGCGGAGGTGAGGTCGCGACCAGGGAGGACGCGCAGGCCGAAGCCTTGGGGCTCGGCGGGGAGGTGCCCCAGGGAGTGCGCGAAGGCGTCGTGAAGGACGATCGCCGGGGACGGAGAGGAGTCCGGCACGACATCTTGGCCGCCCTCCCGGGATCGCCGCTCCCCACCGGGCCGAACACCTCGCGAGACGGCGATCAGGAGCACGTCCTGGAGAGCGTCCGCCAACTGGTGCGCCAGGCCGGCGAATTCGGCGGCACCACTCGACCCAGGCTCAGCGAACCCTGCTCGCGCACGCCCCAGAAGCCTCTGCGCGAGCCCGAGTTGTACGTCTTCGACCTCATCGGCCAACCGGGGGGCGACGCCACCGCCCGCGTCGGTGAGGAGAGGGCTGGACTGTCCGTGCGCTCCGGTCCACGACAGGAGCCGTACGCAGCCCGCTTCCTGGCTCATGACGCGGCCCCCAGCACGGCGTGAATGTCACGGACATCGAGGTCGACGCCGTACGTGGCACACCAGAGGGTCTCGCGACGGAGGCGCTGGAGGCGGGCCTTTTCGTCGCATTCGTGTGCGGTGAGATACGGGCGGACGAGGGGGGTTGAGGTGCCGTCGATCGGGATGTACCAGCGGCGGACGGTTGGGGCGAGGTGAGGCAGTTCCGGATGAAGCGGGACGGATCCGGAAGCCCGGGACGGCTGGCACCTCAATGGCAGGCGCGATGCTCGATGACGCCCGATTGGTCCGGCGAACATCCTTACCCAGTAAATGAGTTGACTGATCATTCGCCACATAAGGACTCCTTCGACGGACGCTCAGGGCATGAGCGCGCCACGCACAGCAGTCACCACCAATGAGGGACTCAACACGTTCCGCGCTCATTAGGTATGCTGCCATTGAATTTCAACGCCCGATGCCCCGTTGCCTCAACTCTCCCCCGACAGGGTGAACTTCAAGGAGGGAGCACTGGGCACGCCAGCCCCGAATACGCTCTGGTTGCCCCGCAGGCAGGGCGCGCGAGTGACCATGACAGCCGAGTGGGAGATGAAACGGTGACCGTACGAGGATCAGCGGGTCCTGCTGGCCGCATGCAGATCGCCCGTGGGCTCAAGGCTCTCCGCACCCAGGCCAACCTCACACAGTCCGAAGTGGCAAAGCGTGCAGGAGTCTCGGTCGGGACCGTGAACCGGTACGAGACGTGGCAGGACCGCGCCAAGCTCAGAATCCCGACCGTGAGAGCGATCGCGGACACGTGCGGCGCGACGTCCGCGGAACTGGACGCCCTGATCCAGCTCGTCCGCAATCAGGAGAACGGCTGGTGGATGGACCATCCCGCCGTTCCCGAGGTCATGGACCCCCTGATGTCCTTCGAGGATGTCGCCGAATACGAGCACGTCTTCGCGAATGCCCTGGTACCGGGCCTGCTCCAGACACCCCGATACGCCCTCGCTCTGCACGAGGCTCAGGACGTCCGCACGGAAGCCGACGTCATCACGCAGAAAGTGGACGCCCGCATCAAACGCCAGTCGATTCTGGAGCGCTCCCCGGCGTTGCACCTCTGGGCGGTGCTCGACGATGCGGTCCTCAGGCGGCACGTCGGCGGCGCCGACGTGATGGCCGAGCAGGTCGGCCATCTGTACGCCATGGCCCAGCGTCCCAACGTGGACATCCAGATCCTCCGGTTCACGGCCGGTGCCCACGCGGCCGGCTCGGGCGGCCACTTCCTGATCCTCGGACGTGACGACGATCGCGACCCGCTCAACAGCATGAACGTGGTCTATCTGGAGCTCCACAAGCGAGGTCTTTATCTCGACGCTCCCGCCGATGTGCAGACCTACAAACTCATGTTTGACTACCTGCGCTCGCAAGCGGCCGACACGGCCGTCAGCCTGGAGCTACTGGCCGCAGCACGACAGGAGTTCACCCGATGAACAACCCTCCAGCCGCAGCCCGGCACACGGCAGGCCTCTGGTTCAAAAGCAGCTACAGCTCAGCCGACAACGAGTGTGTGGAGGTGGCCCACGCCCTGCCAAGGGTAGGCATACGTGACTCCAAAGCCTCAGGTGAGAACGGGATAACCGTAAGTGCCGCCGCGTTTGACTTGTTCGTCGACGGGCTGAAGGAAAGTTCTGCTCCGGCATGCCCCGGTGAGTCAGTCCATCACGTGCCGAGAGTCGCGCTCAGCAGAACCTAGAAGCGCTCGACCTCTTCGCCCTCCGGAACCTTGTAGCAACCGGATACGACGGTCAGGCTCAGTTTCGGAGGGTCGTTTTTCGACATCTGAACGATGTTTACGCCGACCTTCTTCTTGTCGTTGTCAGCGGTCATTTTGATGTTCTTGTTCTTGCTGGTGTCCGGCCCGTATTCGACGATCTTCCACCCATGTTTAGGCAGTTCCGTCTTGAGCCGCTCCATCGCTCCGTCAAGATCGCTCGCCGATGTGGGGTAGAAACTCCACGGGTGGAACATACGGAAGTACGTCTTCGTGTCCTTTCCCGAGCAGTCCATGACTCCTGGACGGCTGTCGGACGCCTTCCCCTTGACGCCGATCAGATCGTAGATACCGCTGGACACCTTCTCCATCACATCGGAGGCGTCACGTGATGTGCTGGTGCCCGCGAACGGAGTTTCGTCAGAGTCGTTGTCAGTCATGCTGCATCCGGTGAGGGTAGTGAGTGCAAGGGGTACGGTGAGCGCGAGGGTGCTCAGTTTGGTCTTCACGTCAGGGAGCCTTACTTTGTCGGACTGAGCTGCGGGCTTTCCTACTTCACGTGCGCCCACGGGTCGGGCGGCGGCTTCAGTTCTACGTTGTCGCCCTTACCGACGACAACCAGGGCCTGATTCCTCAGACTCTTGGAGTCCTCATTCCAGTAACCGCTGTGCCCTTCGGTGTCCGTGGTCATCTCGTTGGCACCGAATTCCGGATCGCTGGGGATGATGAAGCCGTCCCCTCCGTGGCCCCAGCGGCCGAGGTCCGGAACCGGGTCTCCGTCGGCCTCCTCGTTCCACACATGCCCCTTGGGGGCATCCATCTCATCGGCACCGGACACCTTGACGCCGGGACTGCCCGCGAAAACGACGTCATCGGCGTTCAGATGCCCTGTCTCGGCCGCGGCGCCGACAAGGGTCGTTCCGTACGAGTGGGCAATCACAGTGGCGTGCGCTGCGGAATCCCCGGAATGCGATGCCTCAAGTCCGTCCATGAAATCACGGAGTGCCGGTGCACCGTCGTATGCGTAGTGTTCGAACGGTGCGTCCTTGACGACGCTGTCGGGCGCTTCGTAGCCAAGCCAGGTGATCGTGGAAACGGATTTTCCATCAGCTTCGTCATTGGCCGCATGCCAGACATTGACCATCCGGTTGATGTCTCCGCCGACACTTCCCAGTTCCGACGTTGTACCCGGAACGTAGACCGCTTGGTGATCTGCGGCGTCCGGGTTTCCGTTGGCAATGATCGCGCGACCGTCTCCTTCGGTACTGAATCCCAGGAGGTACGCCTCGGGAAGTCCGTTCGTACCGGTCGCGTCAAATCGATCCTGGATCGCGTCCATGCCGTCGAGAGACTTGTGAGCGTTCTTCCGTTCCTCTTCCCAGTCCTTCCACGCCTGGGTTTCCACATTGACGCCCTTCATCACGGTCCCGGTGTAGGGGTCGATGTAGGTCTGGAACCGCTCGGGCTCCGGGTGCTTCTTCAACCAGGTGTCGTACCCGACCTGCGCGACACCATGGGCCTCGGCGAGCACCATCCGGTTCGCCTCGTCCCGAACCGTGGAAGGCAGGCCGTCGATCGCGCCCACGAAGTCGGGCCGCATGGAGACCCACGCGGCCTGCTCCTCCGCACTGAGTCCCTTCCACCACTCCGCGTTGTCCCGCGGGCTGCCTTCCTCGGGTGGCTGCGGCAACGAGTCGAGATACTCCTTGCCCGCCGCGCGCACACCGCTGGTGTCCGAGGACGCGTCGGCCCAGTCCCGGTCGGAGACGGCCAGATCGTCGTCCGCCTTCAACGCCCGCAGCTTCGGCGCCCATTTCGCGTCGGCCTCCGTCGCCTCCTTGAGGGCCGCGGCGATCCGGTCCACACAGTCCTGTGCGCGGCGGTGGTTGGGGTTGGGGTCGATGTTGGCCGCCTGACGCCCGATGGCGGAGGCCGTGTCATCCGTCAGGCCGGTCACCGTGCCGCCCTCGGGTATCTTGCCGCCCTCGGTCTTCGGCCCGCCCGACGGATAGGTGATCGAGCCGTCCAAGTTCACGGTGAGGTTCGCCGCCTGGGCATCCGCAAGGGCGGCGTCGAGCTTCCTCTTGGCCGCTTCCGCCTCGTACGCGAACGCTTCGAGAGCTGTACTGACGAGACCGCATTCGAGCTGGATGTAGTGGAAGTTCTTTCCCAACTCCGTCAGCTGGACGACCGCCGCGTCCGCAGCCTCGCCCTTCAGGGACTCCCTCATGGCCACGGCTATCCGGGTCTCGATGCGGTCCTTGGCCGCACTCGCCATGTCAGAGGTGCTGCGGTATCCGGCAGCCGCCTCCGAGTACTCGGTCGGCTTGAGAGCCTTGAGTGTTGCAAGGTCCATGACTGTCTACCGCCCCGCGTCCTGACCACCGACAGCCGGAGTGTCCGTGTAGTCCACCTTCAGGTTCCCGACCTCGACCATGATCGCCTCATCGGTCTTGAGCTGGTCGTTGCCCGCTTTCTCCAGCAGGCCCGCGAGCTTCCCACACCGCTCGCTCACACTCTTGACGTAGCGCTCCCAGGAGTCGTGGACGTCCTTCTGTGCTCCCGCGGTCAGGCAGCCGGCGTTCCCGCCAAGACCTTCCTGACCGTCCGAAAGTTTTCCCAGCGCCTTGCTGATGTCTTCACGGAACGAGCCGACGTCCTGGCCGGCCTTGGACCAGGCCGGCTTGTTCGACACCAGCGTGCCCGTCCCACCACCGGGGTCGAGTGGTACGTGGTTCAGCTGCATCTGCGTGGACTGCCGCTCGGCCGCCGCGGACTTGAGCTGCTCCCACTCCTCCCACGCCATGCGTGGACCCTCCCCGTGTCGTGTCGCCCGCTGCCGAGCGGATAGATGAACGTGCAACCGCAACGTTGCGGTGATCGAGACGTACCGTAACGCCTCTACATCAGGTGCCCCATCCGTACCGGCCACCACGACGTCTGAGTATCCGTACTCAGGCAGAACCAGGTCCTCGACCAGGCGGTGTGCCGTTGCTCGGCGCGCCTGGGGCCGAAGGCGGAGGCTGCGTGAACCCTGTTGCTGTGTAGGGGAATTGACCGGGGACGGGCGGTGGGAAGGCAGTTACGGGTGTCCGACGGTTACGGACAACAGCGACCACCGCGACCACGGCTCCGAGGAGCAGCACAGCAGCGCCGACGCCCAGCGCAACCCAGGGGGCACTGCTGCCCTCGGAGGCGGATGCTGTCGCGGCGGAGTCGTCATCCTTCGCCGGGGCATTGGCGCCTGCGATCTCCGATGCCTGAGGCGATGGCGACGTCGACTCTGCGGGTGCGAGATCGGGGAGCGGATAGACGTCGGCCGGGCCAGGATCGCCCGGGGTCTGCAGAGCGATGCGGGGGCGGACGATGCCGTAGCCGATGGAGTCGTTGCGCTTGGTGCCGTCCGTGGGGGCGCCGATGGTGTTGAGCATGACTCTGAGGACCTGGTTGTTGGTCCAGGTCGGGTGCGTGGACCAGATCAGGGCGGCGCTGGCGGAGGCGATGGCGGTAGCATCACTGGTGCCACTAGTTCTACAAAGGCCGGTTTCGCTTCCGCATGCGTGGACCATATCGGCGCCAGGCGCGGCCATGTCCACCTGCGGGCCATACTGCGACGCGGCGGTCTTGTGCAGGTCCTTGCCCACAGCGCCCACACCGATAACGCCCGGGGTGGCCCCAGGGTATTCGACCTGGTTGGCCTCGTCTCCGCTGTTACCGACCGACGCGAAGACCAACGAGCCTTTTTCCAGGGCGTACTTCACGGCCGAGGTCAGCTGCGATGAGCCTGCTGGTGCCCCCAGGGAAATATTGATGATCCGCGCCCCGGCGTCCGTCGCGTACCGGATCGACTTCGAAGCAGCCTCATTGAAACGCTTGTTCCCCTCGGCCTGGTTGACCTCGCCCGACTTAGGCATCCGGACGGGGAGGATTTTCACGCCCGGCGCAAGGCCGAAGGCTCCCTTTCCTCCACCGTACGCAGCCGTGCCGGCGATCAGACCTGCCGTACCCGTGCCGTGACCGTTGTAGTCGGTGTGCTCGTCTCCCGGCTGATTCGGAGCAAAGTCTCTACCCGGAAGGACGCGGCCCTTCAGATCAGGATTGCTCGGGTCGACCCCGGTGTCGATCACAGCAACCGTGATGCCCTTGCCGGTGCTGGTCCGCCACATCTGCTCGGCCTTCATGGCGTCGAGGAACCACTGCTGCTCGCGCGTCGACTCCGCATGGGCCGGCGCACCTGCGGCACCCACCAACAGCAGGCCGAGAACTGCCGATGCCGCAGCCTCGCGGCGCCTGCTTCGAGTACTGGCACTAAGCATGTGCTCCCTCTTGCCTTCCTTGCGTGTCAGTCGACGACCGGTGGCACGGTGCGGCCGCCTTGTTGTCGATTCGCGTCGCCCGCAGAGGAGCGACGCGAACGACCGCTTCTGTTGTTCGAACTGGGTGGAGGAGAAGCAGACTGTGCCGGGCGGGGAGCACCGTCGCTACGGCTTTCGCCCGGGCGCCCCCCCGCTGGGCACACCGCCCGAGATGCCACCTCTTGCGGCAGCACCGCTGTTCCCTACCACGCCGGAGCTGCCGGGCACGGATGAGCGGACCCCTGTACGGCCAGACTGTGGCTGGCCGCCACTGACGACGCCCCCGTTGGAGACAGGGAGGGCTCGACCTGCAGCCTGACCTGGCCGACCGGTTGCAGACCTCGCAGGAGCGGCGGTGTTTGCGGTGGGGCCCATCGGGCCGCGAGGAGTCGTCCCCTCGCCGCCCACCACCGTGCCTCGCGGGATGGCACCCATCGGCCTACCCGCGGGCGTCGCGGTGGGGCGGCCACCGACGATGCCGTTGCCGCCAGGCACACGGCCGGGGTTGGCGACGGGGGCTCCCTGGCCCGCCAGCAAGGGCGTGCGTCCCGTAACCGCCGCCCGCCCTGGGACCGCTGCAGGGGGTATAGCACGCTCTCCAAATGCCGGAGGGATCATGCCTGTTGGTGAGATCGCCCCGGCATCCGCCCGCCCAGTGACGGGCGGGTTGACCGACGTAACCGCCGGTGTCTGCGGAGTCTGCGGCAACGTCGACACCGAGTCGATATCCATTTGAGTCGGTGGCCCATTATCCACGAGCGGAGGACGCTCAGGCAGAGCGGAGCCACGAGTGGTGACCACGTCAGAAGCCGCAGCAGACCTATACGCCACAGGGGCGGAACCAGCAACGGCCTGATCAGAGGCCTGCTGTGCGCCGCTGGGTCGGGCCAGGCTGCTGCTCCAGTCGTCACGCACTGCCTCTTTCTCCGGCACGAGAGTGCCCGGCGGCGGCGGAAACTTAGGCCGCTCCAGCGCGTTCATCTGCGTGGCCGACCAGGCGTACGTCTCCCCCAGCTTTCGCATCTGCGCAGCAGCCTGCTGACGTACCTCTTCCTTGTGCGCCGCCAGCGCCGCGAGCTCGGTCGCGGACTTGGTCCCGACGGATGCCGCGTCCGGGTCGTTGTGGGCCGCGTTCGCCGCGTCGAGGTTAGCCTGGGCACTCCCGGCGTCCCGGGGGATCGACACCTGTGCCTGGGCGATCGCGGCCGACGTCTGGTCCAGCCACTTCGCCGCGTCCTCGCTGAAGTCACCCAGTCGGAGTGTGGAGTTGGCCAGGTCCGCGCTCCAGGTGCGGAAGGCGTCGGCACCCTCGCCCTTCCACTCCACGCGCTGCGGGCGGACCTTCAGCTCTTCGGCGATCTTGCGGATCTCCTTCGCCGCGCTGACCAGTCGGTCGGCGGCGGACTGCACGGTGCCCGCGTTCGCCTGGTCCAGCCAGGCCAGCATCTGCTCGTGGCTCATGTCCTCGAAGGGGGTGGAGCCACCAGGCCCCTTGGCCGGCATCAGATCGTGCCTCCCGCGTCGCCGCACTCGGACTTCTTGCCGCCGGTATCGGTGCTCCTCTGCGGAAGCCCGGGGTCGTAACTGCCGCCGTAGTGCTCCGTCGTCTCCGTGCTGATCGCCGTCATCCGGTCACGGATGTCCAGGTCGATGTTCTCGTAGCCCTTGTGGGAGGCCAGGACCGCGATGCCCATGCCCTCCATGGAGTCCGACAGCAGCTTCGACAGGGTCTCCAGTTCGGTGATGACCGTGCCGTACGCGGAGAACAGGCCGGACGCCTCCGCCCACGCCCCGTCGCCGCCGCCGAACTGGTGGCGTGCGAGGGGTTCCTCGCCGACCTTGCCAGGGCCCGCCGCCGAGCCCTTGAGGTCACGGATCAGTTCGTCGACGCGCCTTCGGAACTCCGTGAACGACGACAGCTCGGTGGCCACGTCGGCGGTGGCTGCCGTGGCCGCGCCGAACAGATCGGAGGCCCATGACCCGCCCAACGCCGATCCTCCAAGGCCCGACGACACAACACCCTCCCCGTACGACCGTCGCGACCCAGGCTTTTGAAGTCGCTCCCAC
This sequence comes from Streptomyces sp. NPDC032822, assembly GCF_055578825.1. Classification (NCBI taxonomy): domain Bacteria; kingdom Bacillati; phylum Actinomycetota; class Actinomycetes; order Kitasatosporales; family Streptomycetaceae; genus Streptomyces; species Streptomyces sp. NPDC032822. The sequence goes on from NZ_JBVIOL010000006.1 coordinate 117,422, forward strand.
CACCCTAACTACCGGCAGTGACAGTGAGTGTCCGCCCTGTCTTGAACATGCACACATCCAACACCCGGGCAGGACACGGCACATGAGTGCCGGTACTCAGGTGTGGAGGGCCGAAGCACGCCGAAGGGGCCGCCCGCACCACGGATGGCGGGCGGCCCCTTCGGGGCGTTCGGTGACGGGAGGTCAGGAAGCCTTGGCCTCTTCGGGCTTGGGCTGCGCCTCGGCCTTGGGCTCGGCCTTGGCGGCGGGGGCGACCGGGGCGGGCTTGGCCGCCTCGTAGAACTCCTCGCGCGGGTGCTCCATCGCGCCGAGGGACACGACCTCGCGCTTGAGGAACACCGCGAGGGTCCAGTCGGCGAAGACGCGGACCTTGCGGTTCCAGGTCGGCATCGCGAGACCGTGGTAGCCGCGGTGCATGTACCAGGCGAGACGGCCCTTGAGCTTGATCTTCATCTTGCCCATGACGATCATCGCGACGCCCTTGTGCAGGCCGAGACCCGCGACGGCGCCCTTGTTGCCGTGGCTGTACTCCTTCTGCGGGAAGCCCCGCATACCGGAGATCACGTTGTCGCCGAGGACGCGCGCCTGACGCAACGCGTGCTGGGCGTTGGGCGGGCACCAGGCGTTCTCGTTGCCCGCCTTGCGGCCGACGACGTCCGGCACCTGGGCGTTGTCACCGGCGGCCCAGATGTAGTCGGTGCCCTGCACCTGGAGCGTGGTCTGGGTGTCCACGTGGCCGCGCGGGCCCAGCGGAAGGCCGTAGCGCGCGAGGACCGGGTTCGGCTTGACGCCGGCCGTCCACACGATGGTGTTGGAGTCGACCTCCAGGCCGTTCTTCAGCACCACGTGGCCGTCGACGCAGGAGTCCATCGAGGTGGAGAGGTAGATCTCCACGCCCCGGCTCTCCAGGTGCTCCTTGCCGTACTGGCCGAGCTTGGGGCCGACCTCGGGCAGGATCTTGTCGGCGGCGTCGACGAGGACGAACCGCATGTCCTCGCGGGAGACGTTGCTGTAGTACTTGGCCGCGTCGCGGGCCATGTCCTCGACCTCGCCGATGGTCTCCGCGCCCGCGAAGCCACCGCCGATGAAGACGAAGGTGAGCGCCTTGCGGCGGATCTCCTCGTCGGTCGTCGAGTCAGCCTTGTCGAGCTGCTCAAGGACGTGGTTGCGCAGGCCGATGGCCTCCTCGATGCCCTTCATACCGATGCCCTGTTCGGCGAGGCCGGGGATCGGGAAGGTGCGGGAGACCGCGCCGAGGGCGACGACCAGGTAGTCGAAGGGCAGCTCGTACGCCTCGCCGACCAGCGGGGCGATCGTGGCGACCTTGCGGTCCTGATCGATGGTGGTGACCCGACCGGTGAGAACCTCCGCCTTGGGCAGCACGCGTCGCAACGGGACGACGACGTGGCGCGGGGAGATGCTGCCGGCGGCGGCTTCGGGGAGGAAGGGCTGGTAGGTCATGTACGACCGGGGGTCGACGACCGTGACGGTCGCCTCGCCGTAGCGCATCTTCTTCATGATGCGCCGAGCTGCGTACAGGCCTACGTACCCACCGCCTACTACGAGGATCCTGGGACGCTCCGTGGTGCTCATGCCATCGAGTATCCACCTGCCCCAGGGGGGTCGCTCGTGCGCCCCTTCACAAGCTTACGGAGGGTGTGTGTTATCCTCCGCCGCTCACGTGATCCACGTCATGGCGCGGGGTGGGAACCAGCGTATAGGGCGGGGCGTTGTCAATGCCGCGTGAGCTGCTCCTCTGGCCCCGAAGGGGGTCCGCGAGGGGCTCGCGGGACACCCTTCCGGCACCTCCGCGAAACGCCCGCGCCCGCCTGTTTTGAACACGTTCACACGGGTGTTGGGACCCCGGAAGGGTCAACCGAGGCACCTTCTTCCTCCAACAGGACCGAATTCCTTGTGAAGAACTTCACGAACTTTTCCGAGGGAGTGTCGCGGAGGGGCCCCGGCAGGCCGCCCAGCCACGCTCAAACGGGCATCCGGCCTGCTCAGCAGAGTGCCGCCGACCGGGATGACCGGGGTCCGGCCCGCCCTTCTCCAAGCGTTTCGGGCTCCGCCCGCCGAGGCTCGGCGGGCGGAGCCCGGACGGCTGGTCGGTCGGGCGGCCGGACCCGCTGGCGGCGGGCCCCGGAGCGGCAGGGGCCGCGGGCAGCGGACCGCAGGCCGTTCGCTGAAGACCGCACGGCACCGGGCCGGCTCAGGTCAGGCGATCGACCACGCGATGCCGTCGAGCATCGCCCACGAACGTGACTCCCCGAACACGGCTGCGTGTACACGCATACGCGTACACTGATTCCATGACTGAGAACACCGTGACCGTGCGGGAAGCCCGCGCGCACCTCGCCGACCACATCAACCGGGCCGAGGAAGGCGTTCCGACCGTCATCACGCGTAACGGCGCTCCGGTGGCTGCCGTGGTTCCGATCGCCGACTTCGAGGCACTGGAGGAAGCGGCCGACGTCATGCTGGCACGCGAAGCCGAAGCGGTGCTGGCCGAGGGCGGTCCCACAGTGACGATGGCCGAACTGTTGGCCGACCTGTTCACCGAGCAGGACGGCGATGCGGTGTGAAGTACGCCTTCCGGTTCACCATGGCGGCGCAGCGGCAGCTTCGGGCCGTCAGCCGGCCCGACGCCATGCGCATCCTGACCGCGCTGACCGCACTCGGTGAGGACCCGTACCGCCAGGACACCGACGTCAAGAAACTCACCGGCCCGTCCGGGCTCTACCGGCTCAGGGTCGGCAGCTACCGGGTCGCCTACCAGATCAACGACGGTGAACTCGTCATCCTCGTAGTCAAGGTGGGCGACCGGCGGGACGTGTACCGCAACCTGTAGGCGGTCAGGCCAAAGACCAGCCGATCCCGTCGAGGATGTCGTGCTCGCTGACCACGACCTCCTCCGCACCGATCCGCTCCATGATCGACAGCAGCACCAGCGCGCCCGCCCCGATCACGTCCACCCTGCCCGGGTGCATGGACCCGATCGCCGCGCGCTCGGCGTGCGTGGAGCGCAGCAGCCGCTCGGTGATCTCGCGGACCCGGTCGTACGGGACGCGGGAGTGGTGGATGGCCGTGGAGTCGTACGCGGGAAGGTCCTGGGCGATCGCCGAGACCGTCGTCACCGAGCCGGCCAGGCCGACCAGGGTGCGCGCCTCCCGCAGCGGGACGCTCCGTTCGGCGAGGTCGAGGGCCGCCTCGATGTCGCCGCGCATCGCCGCGATCTGCTCCTCGGACGGCGGGTCGCTCACCACGCCGTCCACCACCAGGTGTCGTTCGGTCATCCGGACGCAGCCGATGTCGACCGAGCGCGCGGCGCGCACCCGGTCCTCGCCGACGACGAACTCGGTCGAGCCGCCGCCGATGTCCACCACCAGGTAGGGCTTGGCGAGGTCGTCACGGCCGGTCAGTTCCCTGGTGGCGCCGGTGAAGGAGAACTCCGCCTCCTGGTCGCCGGTGATGACCTCCGGCTCCACGCCGAGGATGTCGAGGACCCCCCGGACGAACTCGTCCCGGTTCTCCGCGTCCCGGGAGGCGGAGGTGGCCACGAAACGCAGACGTTCGGCGCCGTGCTCCTTGATGACCGCCGCGTACTCGCGGCAGGCGGCGAAGGTCCGCTCCAGCGCCTCGGGGGCGAGCCGTCCGGTGCGGTCGACTCCCTGTCCGAGGCGGACGATCGTCATACGGCGGTCCAGATCGACCAGTTCGCCCGTCGCGGGGTCCGCGTCGGCGACGAGGAGCCGGATCGAGTTCGTACCGCAGTCGACGGCGGCGACCCGGGTCACTTGTCGTCCACCTTCTCTACCTGCTCGGCCTTCTCGACCTGCTCGACGTTTTCGGCCGTCTCCGTCTGCTCGGCCTGCTCGGCGGTCACGCACGCGCCCTTGCGCCACCACTCCGGCAGCATCTCGATCGCCTCGTCGCCCAGCGGGTTCACGCCCGGGCCCGCTGCCAGGGAGTGGCCCACCAGGACGTGCAGGCACTTCACCCGGTCCGGCATGCCGCCCGCGCTCGGGAAGCCCTCCAGTACCTCGATGGCGTCACGGCGCGCGAGGTAGTCCTCGTGCGCGGCGCGGTACGCGGCAGCGAGTTCCGGGTCGGTCCGCAGCCGCTCCGTCATCTCCTTCATGACGCCGTTCGCCTCCAGCGTGCCGATCGCCGAGGCGGCGCGGGGACACGTCAGGTAGTACGTCGTCGGGAAGGGCGTGCCGTCGGGGAGGCGAGGGGCCGTCTCGACGACGTCCGGCTGCCCGCAGGGGCAGCGGTGCGCGATGGCGCGCAGTCCGCGCGGCGGGCGTCCGAGCTGCTGCTTGAAGGCCTCGACGTCCGCGTCGGTGGGCTCGGTGCGCGGGGTGGTCGGCGGGGGCGTGTGCATGCCTGTCTTTCTATCTGGCCGGCTGACCGTCTGTCGGTCAGTTCACTGGTCGGATCACTGGGCGGATCACCGGGCTGGGCTCGTCACCGGCGGATCACCGGTCGGAGGCGTCGGACTTGTCCACGCCGTCCCAGACGTTCGCGTACCAGGGGCGGTCGGCCGCCCCGAGGTCGGTGCGCGACTGCTTGGCCGCGTCCGGGTCGACGACGATGAAGCCCGTCTCCCCCGGCATCACGTAGTGCAGCCGCTGCCGGATCTGCTGTTCCGCGTACGTGTCGTCCTGCCAGCGCGCCTTGAGGTCGCGCAGTTGCTCGACCCGCTGCCGGGCCTGCTCCTGCTCCTGCTGGAGATCGGAGATCTCGGCGCGCTGGGAGACGTACTGCCTTATGGGATAGGCCAGCGCCACGACCAGCGTGCACAGGACCAGGGCGAGGAGTGCGGCCCGGCCGGTGAGCCGGGAGCGGCGGGCCTGCCGCTTCGTCTGGGAGCGGTAGACACGGGCCGCGGTCTGCTCGCCGAGCAGTTTGATCCTGGTCGCGGTGGAGAAACGGTCGCGGTCTTTCACGGCCATCGGCTCTCCGCCTCCCCTTCCACGTGCGGACGTCCCCGCACACGGTACGGGACCGAGTACGGGGACGTACGTACGACGCTGCCTACAGAGGGTGTCAGCCGCGGAAGCGGGGGAACGCGCTGCGGCCGGCGTACACCGCGGCGTCGTCGAGGATCTCCTCGATGCGCAGCAGCTGGTTGTACTTGGCGACGCGGTCCGAACGGGCCGGGGCGCCGGTCTTGATCTGGCCGCAGTTCACGGCGACGGCGAGGTCGGCGATGGTGACGTCCTCGGTCTCGCCGGAGCGGTGGGACATCATGCACTTGAAGCCGTTGCGCTGGGCCATCTCGACGGCGTCCAGGGTCTCGGTCAGCGAGCCGATCTGGTTCACCTTGACGAGCAGGGCGTTGGCCGAACCCTCTTCGATGCCGCGGGCGAGGCGCTCCGGGTTGGTGACGAAGAGGTCGTCGCCGACGATCTGGACCTTGTCGCCCAGCTTGTCGGTGATGGTCTTCCAGCCGTCCCAGTCGTCCTCGTACAGCGGGTCCTCGATGGAGATGAGCGGGTACGCGGAGACGAGCTCCTCGTAGTACTCGGTCATCTCGGCGGCCGTGCGGGACTTGCCCTCGAACTCGTACTTGCCGTCCTTGTAGAACTCGGACGCGGCGACGTCGAGCGCGAGGCCGATCTGCTCACCGGGGACGTAGCCGGCCTGCTTGATGGCCTCGATGATGAGGTCGAGCGCGGCGCGGTTGGACTCCAGGTTCGGCGCGAAGCCGCCCTCGTCGCCGAGACCGGTGGACAGGCCCTTGGTCTTCAGCACCTTCTTGAGGGTGTGGTAGATCTCCGCACCCCAGCGCAGCGCCTCGGAGAAGGACTCCGCGCCGATCGGGGCGATCATGAACTCCTGGATGTCGACGTTGGAGTCCGCGTGGGATCCGCCGTTGAGGATGTTCATCATCGGAACGGGCAGCAGGTGCGCGTTCGGGCCGCCCAGGTAGCGGAAGAGGGGGAGGTCGCTGGCCTCGGAGGCGGCGTGGGCGACGGCGAGGGAGACGCCGAGGATGGCGTTGGCGCCGAGCGAGCCCTTGTTGTCGGTGGCGTCCAGGTCGAACATCGCCTGGTCGATCAGGCGCTGCTCGGTGGCGTCGTAGCCGACGAGCTCCGGGCCGATCTGCTCGATGACGGCGAGGACGGCCTTCTCCACGCCCTTGCCGAGGTAGCGGTTGGGGTCACCGTCGCGAAGCTCGATGGCCTCGAAGGCGCCCGTGGAGGCGCCGGACGGGACGGCGGCACGGCCGGTGCTGCCGTCATCGAGGCCGACCTCGACCTCGACGGTGGGGTTGCCTCGCGAGTCGAGGATTTCCCGGGCTACGACGACGTCGATGGACGGCACGAGCATCTCCTTCTGGGATGTGACGCGGGTACGCAGAGCTTTTCTCGGCCCTGCGGGATGAGCCTAACCGCCTCGGGGGGATCGGCCATCCGGTCTCCCACCCCTTGGGCAGAACCGAGAGTAAATTGTTTCCGAACGGAACAAAAAGCTCCGGGCAACGGACATGGAAAAGCCCCGTCGGGCGCCCACAGAAAAACCCCGCTCCGGTGCGTACGGGGGATGACGCACCGGAGCGGGGAGCCCGTGGGGACGGGGGTGGCCCTCACGAGGCCTCCACTATGGAGTCCACGGATGAGAGGGCGCTGTGGTTCAGCTACGAGCCGGATGTCAGCGCGCGCGGCTCGGCCGTCACTTCAGGTGCAGCTGCTGGCCCGGGTAGATGAGGTCGGCGACCTCGACGATGTCCTTGTTCAGCTTGAACAGCTTCGCCCAGCCGCCCTTGACGTCGTGCTCCTCGGCGATGGAGCTGAGGGTGTCGCCGGTGACGACCTTGTACTCGCCGTCACCCTTCTTGACCTTCTTGCCGGTCGGGGTGGTGACGGTCTTCTTCGCGGCCGGACGGTCCTCGGAGCGGGACGCCGGCTGCTCGGAGGAACGGCTGCCGCTCTCCGAGGAGCCGCTGGAGCTGTTCGAGCCGCTGGAGTTGCCCGAGCTGTTCGACGACGTGCCGGAGCCGCCGTTGTAGGCGGAGCTCGACAGGCCCACACCGCAGGAGGGCCAGGCGCCCTTGCCCTGGGAGGCGAGCACCTTCTCGGCCACGGCTATCTGCTGCGCCTTGGAGGCCTGGTTGGCCTGCGAGGCGTACTGCGTGCCGCCGTACGCGGCCCAGGTGGAGGCGGAGAACTGCAGACCACCGAAGTAGCCGTTGCCGGTGTTGATGGACCAGTCACCGCCGGACTCGCACTGGGCGACGGTGTCCCACTCGGAGGCGGTGGCGGCGGAGGCGCTGCCGGTCGCCATCAGCGGAGCGGCGATGGCGACACCGGTGACACCGGCGATCGCGGCGGCCCGGGTGGCCTTGGACGGACGGCGGTGCTTGCCCTTGCCGGAAAACAGCATGGTGGATCCCCTCACCGACGCCTACGAGGTGAGCTGTCGGGTTCGGGCCGGTTGAGTTGCCCGGCCGCGCACCTCTCGGTGCGCGGCTTCACCCCAAGCCGGTTCCAGCCGCGAGTTGCCTCGACTGCTGGGCCCGGCACTTACCTTGGGTCCCCCGCTCCTGCCTACGGCGCATTACGCGACGACTGTTCCCGGGCCGCCGCTGGCAGGATTCGGCGTTGCGGTGGCCGGGGCTCGTGTTGGCGAGCGGTCCCGACCGTAGCCACGCGATCCGCGGAATTTCAAAGACGATCAGGGCTTCTGAGACTCATCCCACACTTTCGCGAAAGCGGACATTCAGTGTGAAGTGTGTCGCTAACTCCCGCTAGTTTTCGCCCGATTCGGCACCGAGAGAGAGGGTCTGACCGGGCACGATGACGCTCGGGTCCGAACCGATGGCCTGCCTGTTCTCCGCGTACAGCGCGCTCCACCCGCCCGGGAGGTCAAGGGAGTCGGCGATGGACGCGAGAGTGTCTCCGGCGCGGATCGTGTACGAGTCCGCACCGGCGGCGTGACGGCCACTGGAGGTGCCGCCGGTCGCGCCCGCGGCGCTGTCGGTGGCGGTCTCGTCGGCACTGCCGCCGCGGTGCTTGCCGGCGCTGGGGGATCCGGTGTCGACGAGGGCCGAAGAGCCGCCCTCCAGCCAGGAGTTGTCCGAGTCGTCCTGTTTCGTCGTACCTGTGGAGGCACTGTCGGATTCCTGTGGACTCTGCGAGTCCCGCGACCCTTCGGACCCCGAGCCGGAATCGGACGATGTGCCGGACTTGGCGGAGTTGTCACCCTCACCCGATACGCCCGACTCGCTGCTGGAATCGGACGGTGTGGGCGAAGCGGAGGTGCCCGAAGAACCGTCCGAGGACGCGTCCCCCGACGACCCGGAGGAATTCGACAGGCCGGACGAGTCGGATTCACTGTCGTCCGACGTGCCGCCGTCCGCCACGCCCGTGTCGACGTCGGCCGACGCGGAGTCCTTGCTGAGGCCGTTGAGCAGACCGCAGGTGGACCAGTAGCCGACGCCCTGGTCCGCGAGGATCTTCTCGGCGACCGAGATCTGCTGGTTACGGCTGGCCTGGTCGGCACGCGAGGCGAAGTCGAGGCCGCCGTACTCCTCCCAGTCCTTCTGGGTGATGTGCAGCCCGCCGTAGTACCCGTCGCCGTTGTTCGCGCTCCAGGAACCGTCCGTCTCGCAGTTCGCCACCTGGTCCCAGGTGGTGCCGGTCGCCGCGCTCGCACCGGTGGCGCCGAGCAGGGGGATCGCGATGGCGGAGCCGGTCACCCCGGCCGCGACGAGGATGGCCGGAGCCTGACGGGGGCGACGATGGCGGCCGTTCCCGGAGAGCATGCGGAAACCTTTCGCGAGACAACAGGGAGTTGCGCGGCGAGTGAGGCTGGGCGCCGCATGTGATCCGTGAACGTATAGGCAGCCCATCACTTGTCACAAGTTAATGCCGCGTGGATCACGTGAAGATCACAGAGTTGAGGGCGTGTCACCTTTACGCAGGTGAGAGCAGTCGACCACGTGGCGTGAACTCGACGGGCAACGTCCGCAGTCCACGCATGATGAGACCGCCCCGCCAGCGCAGATCAGCTGAATCCACCGCGAGTTGCAGGTCGGGGAGCCGGGTGAGAAGCGTGGCGAGCGCACTCTGCCCCTCCAGCCGGGCGAGAGGGGCGCCGAGGCAGTAGTGGATGCCGTGGCCGTACCCGAGGTGCTGATTGTCACGCCGGGAGAGGTCGAGGGTGTCCGGGTCGGCGAACCGCTCCGGATCCCGGTCCGCGGCGGCGAGGACGACGAGAACGGGGTCGCCCGCCGCGATGTCCTGCCCGCCGATGCTGAGCGGCTGGGTGGCGAACCGCCAGGTGGCCAGCTCGACGGGGCCGTCGTAGCGCAGCAGTTCCTCCACTCCGGTCTCCAACAGCCCTCGTTCGCCTGCGGCCAGGGACCTCTGGAGTCGGTCGCGCTGGTCGGGGTGGGTGAGCAGGGCGTAGGTGCCGTTGCCGATGAGATTGACGGTGGTCTCGAAACCGGCGAACAGCAGGATGAAGGCCATCGCCGCGGCCTCGTTCTCCGTGAGGTGCTCGCCGTGGTCGGAGGCCCGGATCAGAGCGGAGATCAGGTCCTCGCCGGGGGCCGGGTCGGCGGGAAGCTCCTCGCGCTTGCGGTGGATGAGCTCCAGCAGGTAGCCCCGCATCTTCTTCACCGACCGCGCGACCCCGCCCCGCGGCCCGCCGCCGTGCCGGATCATCATCCCCGCCCAGTCACGGAAGTCGTCCTGGTCCTCCCGGGGTACGCCGAGCAGGTCGCAGATCGCGTAGATGGGGAGCGGGAAGGCGAAGTCGTGGATGAGGTCGGCACTTCCCTTCTCGACGAACTGGTCGATGAGCTGGTCGGTCAACTCCTGTACGCGGGGTGCGAATTCGGCCACCCGGCGTGGTGTGAACGCCTTGCTGACGAGCCGTCGCAGCCGGGTGTGGTCCGGCGGGTCGATGTTCAGCAGATGCGTCATCAACTCGGCCTTGCGCTCACCGGGGATACCGGTCTTGCCCTTGGCGTGCGCCGGCTCGTCGTGATGCGCCGGGTTCTTGGACAGACGCTGGTCGGCCAGGGCCTGCTTGGCGTCCGCGTAACGGGTGACCAGCCATGCCTCCACACCGCTGGGCAGTTCGGTCCGGTGAACGGGGGCGTGGTCACGGAGCCAGGCGTACGCGGGGTAGGGGTCGGTGGCGAACTCCCAGGTGAAGAGGTCGGGTGCGGGAGTGGGGGTGGGAGTGGGGGCCGGACGGGCGGCGGCTGCGGAGGCGGAGGCCTGCGGGGTGGGCTGGTTGGTCACTCCTTGACGCTATAGGGAGGAGTCGGAGCGACTGGGCGGGTGGTTTCGCGTATCCCGGGCGCCGGTGGAGGCCGCGGTCCTACCCAGCTGTCCCCTCAGCGGCCCGTACGGCGTCTCGATAGGCCCGGGCGGCGACGCGCAGGGCCGCTTCCGGGTCCACGCCGGTCGCCTCCGCGTGAAGGGCCAGGGTGAGCAGTTCGTACCCGATGCCCTCGCCGGTCGGGACCGGTACGTCCAGCGCTGCCGTGCGGACGCGGGACGCCAGCTTCGCGGTGAGGGCGAGGGCCGGCTGACCGAGGGGGATGCCCTCGGTGACCGAGGTCCGCCGCTTCTCCGTCGCCTTGGTGCGCAGCCAGTGTTCCTTGACCTCCTCGGGGGTCGTGGCGGTCTCGTCACCGAAGACGTGCGGGTGACGGTGGATGAGTTTGGTGACGATGCCGGCGGCGACGTCGTCGATGGAGAAGGGGGCGGACCCGTCCTCGGCGCTGCCTTCCTCGGCGATGCGGGCGTGGAAGACGACCTGGAGCAGGACATCGCCGAGTTCCTCGCGGAGTTCGTCGCGGTCGCCCTCCTCGATGGCCTCGACGAGTTCGTACGCCTCCTCGATGCCGTACTTCGCCAGGCCCTTGTGGGTCTGCTGGGACGACCAGGGGCATTCGACGCGGATGCGGTCCATGACCTGGACCAGGTCGAGGAGGCGGGCGCCCGGCAGGTCGTAGGAGGCGGGGAGCAGCTCCAGCTCGGGCATGTGGACGCGGCCGGAGCCCGCGAGGCGCGCCAGGCCGTCCGTGAGGACCGGCTCGCCCTCGCCGGTGGCGACGACGACCACCGTCCGCCCTCCGGCGCACGCGTCGACCAGGTCCTCGGCGGTCGGTGACGCCTCGTCGACCCTTATCCCCGCCTCGCGGAGATAAGGGAGCTGCGGGTGTGCGCCGTCCGCGCACAGCACCCGGTCGGCGGCGTGCAGCGCCTGCCAGGCAGGCCAGGACAGCAGGCCGGGCGCTACGCGGTGGCTGGTGGTGAGGAGGACGATGCGGCCGGTGGCGGCTTCGGGGCTGGTTGCGGCTTCGGGGCTGGTTGCGTTCACGATTCGAAGCTAACGCACGCCGACGACGCGGCGATCAGGTTGTCCACAGGTCAGAGGGTGCGGTGCGATCGTATGACCGCCAGCTCTCGCCGCCTGCTTCTCGCCGCCCTGCTTCCCAGCTTCTCTGCTTCCCTGTGGCGCTGCTGTCCTTTGGCCACGCTGCCCTGCGGCCCGGGTCGGTCACGCCGTCTGCGGTGTTCCCGTGGTCGTGACGTCCCGTACCCACGGCGTCTTCGCGTCGACGCGGCTGCTCTTCTGCGCGTCCCAGGTGCCGTAGCGCGGGTTGAGGTCGACGTTCAGCTGCTTGGACGCCTTGGCCAGGGCGTTCCAGAAGGCGGGGTCGCCGGTGTCGGTGCCGAGCCGGGTGGCGAGCTTCTGGGCCTCCAGCTGGAGGCGGAGGTTCTCGTCGAGGCGCTCGGGGGCGATGCCGTACTGCTGCAACCAGGTCGCCTCCAGTGCCTCGGCGCCACCGGTCTGCTGTTCCAGGCCGCTGCGCATCTGCTGGATCTCCCGGCGGGTCACCGTCACGCCCGCGTCCTTGGCGGCACGCTGCAACACGCGGTCCAGGACCATGCTGTGCAGGGTGTCGCGGGTGAGCGTGCCGGTCTTGGCGATGGCCTGCTCGTACTGGGCGTCGTCCGGCACCGCCGCCCGCTGTGCCGCGCGCACCTCGTTCACCCGGTTCTCCAGCTGGGCGACCGTGATCCGCTGGCCGCCGACGACGGCCGCCGCGCCAGGATGCGCGTCGTTTCCGCAGGCGGTGAGGAGGGGCGCCGCGGCGATCACGGCGGAGAGGAGGAGCGCGGTGCGACGGCGGCGGTGCAAGGAAGCCTCCCGAGGAGATTGTGCGGCGATGCACAAAGTCTTGCGGTGATCGATGTTAGGCAGTGGGCAAGCTCTGGCCAACCCATTCGACCAACGATTCACCAGGACTTCGGGCACCGCCGCGCTCCCCCGGGGCTGCCTTGGGCCCGCCTTGGGGCTGCCTTGGCCGGAAAGGCCCTATCCGCGGACCTGGCCCAGCCACTGGAGGGTCCGGCGGATCTCCGCCGCGAAGGGGTGGCCCGGTCCGTGCAGGCGCTCCGCGTCGTGCAGCAGCCGCACCAGGGTGTCGTGGGCGGCGGCACGGTCGCCGAGGGCGAGCAGGAGGTGCCCGATGCGGCGGCGGACGTCGTGGGCGAGCTCCGGATCACCGGCCACGTACTGGTTCTCGTAGTACGGCAGCAGCGCGCGGTACTCGGTGAGGGCCGCCGCCGGTTCGCCGAGCTGCTCCAGGCACTGGGCGGCCTCGTAGCGGTAGCGGAGCGCCTGGGTGTCGGCCTGGCCGGCCTCGGCGGCGCGTTCGTCGGCGAGGCGGCGCAGTTCGGGCAGTGCGCGCCGGTACTGCCCGTCGTCCATGAGGGTGGCCGCGTACTGCTTGCGCAGGGTGCGGACGACCGGGGAGTTCTCGCCGTGCTGTTCCGCGGCGGCGGGCAGGATCGCGCCGAGGATGTCGACGGCCTGCGTGATACGCCCCTCCCCGAGGAGGCGCTTCACCTCGTCGACCGCGCGGGCGACGTCCGGCTTCTCGGCCTTCTCGACGACCGGCGCGAGCGGTGCGGGCTGCGGTGCGGGCGTGCGCGCACGGTCCGGCCAAGGGGCGTGCGGGCGCAGGAACGGGCGCAGGGGGTCGAGGGGCGCCCCGGTGGGCATCCCGCGCGCGGGCAGCAGCGGCGCCAGGTCCTCGTACACGTCCTGCGCGGAGGCCGGGCGGTGCTGCGGGTCCTTGGCGAGCAGCCGCAGGACGAGCGCTTCGAGGGCCTCGGGCACCTCCGGACGGAGCCGGCGCACGGGCAGCGGCGGCTCGTACAGGTGCCGGTGCAGCACTCCGAGGGCCGTCGAGCCCGAGAACGGGACGTCGCCGCTGAGGAGTTCGTGCAGCAGTACGCCGAGTGCGTACAGGTCCGTATACGGGCCGACCGCGCCGCCCATCGCCTGTTCGGGGGCCATGTAGGCGGGCGAGCCGATGGGCGAACCGGTGTGGGTGAGGCGGGTGGTGTCCGAGTCCATGACCGACGCGACACCCAGGTCGAGGACGGTGACCGTGCCGTCCTGCTTCACCATCACGTTGCGCGGCTTGAGATCGCGGTGGACGATCGGCACGGCGTGCACGGCGCTCAGTACGGCGCACAGTTGCGCGGCGACCGCGACCGCCCACTGCCACGGGTACGGGTCGTGCTCGGCGAGGTGGTCGGAGAGGTCGGCGCCGTCGACGTACTGCATGACGAGGAACAGCTCCTCGCCCTCGCTGCCCGCGTCATGGACCGTCACCAGTCCGGGGTGGTCGACCTGTGCGGTCACCCGGCACTCGCGCACGAAGCGGCGGCGCAGCTCGTCGGCCTCCTGGCCGGCCACCTTGTCGGGGCGCAGCAGCTTCACCGCCACGCGCCGGTCGAGCCGCTGGTCGTAGGCCGTCCAGACCTGGCCCATGCCGCCCTGCCCGATGAGCGTGGACAGTTCGTAGCGGCCGGCGACGACACGTCCTGCCGCCACGCTCACCTTCCGCCCTCGTGGTTGCCGTCCTGCCGACGCAGGTAGTCGCTGAGCTCGTCGAGCTCGGCCCGTACCTGGTCGATGCGGGCGGGCGCGGGGCGCTGCGGCGGGGGCGGCTGCGGCCCGGGCGTCCGGGACATCGGGGGCGGGGTGTGCGGAGTGTGGGGCACGGGCGTCGCCGTGTACGGGGCGGGCACGGCGGGCTGCGGGTAGCCGTACGCCGGGCCCGGGGCGGGCTGCGGTGCGTAGCCGCTGTAGCGGAGGTGGTGGAAGTGGCGTACGTCCGCCGCGAGGTAGTACGCCGTCACGACCACGAGCGTGCCGAAGAGCAGGCCTATTCCCATCCAGCCGCCCACGGTGTGCACCTCGTCGCCGCCCTCGGTGCCGAGCAGCACGAGGGCGAGCAGGTCGGCCGTGAACGCGGCCACGAAGAAGCCCCAGTCGAGCGCCTTGCGCGTGACGAGGGCCAGGCGCAGCAGCATCGCCCAGGCCAGGATGCCGATGCTGAGGATTGAGATGGCCACGAACAGCACGCGCAGAAAGACCGGCCACCCCGGGTGGGGCGGCTTCCTCACCGGCTGCGTATAGCCGTGGCCATGCATGACAGCTCCTGGTGTCTGAAGTGGACGCACAACGGCGACCGACGTCGGGCAACGTCGGGCGCACGATTGTCGCTTCGAGCGTATAGGCCGACACGGACAACCGGTCGTGGGTTGTACCGAACCGTTGTCATGCTGATCACTCCGCCCTCGGAGACGACCTTGGGGTCGGCCTCGGGGGCGGCCTCCGCGTCCGCCTCAGTCGGGGGCGACCGTGCCGTCCGTCAGGCCGTCGTACATCCCCCGGACGAGCTGCTCCCCGAGCCGGCCGGCCTGCCTGAGGGCCCGCTCGAAGTCGTCGAGGGCGCGGAACCGTGCTCCGTAGCGCCCTTGTTCGTCGAGCGGCAGCCGGGGCAGCTGGAGACGGCGCACGTCGAGGCGGGTCGCGGTGGACGCGTAGCTGCTGGCCTGGCGGTTGTTGGCGGTGCCGCGCAGGAAGCCGGCGAGGAACCACGGGTCGAGCGCCGTGGACTCGGGGCGCAGGAGCACGAGGTTGCGCCCCAGGGCGGCACCCGCGGTCGCGTCGTCGATCACGCGCGTCACCGAGCCGCCGCCGATCGTCGGCACGACGACGTCTCCGACGCGGGTGAGCACGGCCTCGTCGTCGCTCTCGGGCAGGGCCCCCGAGGGGGCGGTTCCGGCGAGCACGTCGTGGTCGGTGAGAACGCGCACGCGCGCGGGGCCGCCGTTTCCGCCCGTCCGCATCACCAGCGCGCCCCCGCGCGCGAGTTCACCGACGGTGGTGAGCGGCCAGCGCGCGGGCCGCACGGCGGCCGTGGACGGAGAGGTGGCGGGCGGGGGGACGGCGGGCTGTGGGATGAGGTCGGTGGTCAGACGCAGGGTGTCGCCGAGGCGCTCGCGCACCGCGGCCAGCGCCTCGGTACCTTCGGTCGCCGTCGCGGGCGGCAGGTGGCGGGCCGGCGCGAAGTCCACGTCGTCGTCGAGCAGTTCGATGACGGGCACGGAGCGGGCCAGACCGGGCCGTTCGTCGAGGCGGCCGGCCTTGTCGAAGGCACGCCAGGCGTCGAGTACGGCCTCCCGCACCGCCCGCCAGTCCGTGCCGCCCCGCCCCTCGGTCGCGAACTGCCCCGCGTCGGCGAGCAGCACCTCGGGCTGCGCGGGCGCCCTCTCGGGGCGCCGCAGCACCCACAGGTGGAGCGGGATGGTGTGCGGCGGCGCGGCACCGACCGGCAGCGCGAGGACGGCACGCAGCGCGCCGCGGCGCAGCAGATCGGCACGGATACGGCGGCCGGAGCGGCGGGAGGCGGCGGCGGGCGGCATCAGGAGGACGGCCGTACCGCCGTCCCTGAGGCGGGCGAGCGCGTGCTGCACCCAGGCCAGCTCGGACTCGTTGCGCGCGGGGAAGCCGTACTCCCAGCGGGGGTCGTAGGCGAGTTCGTCGTGTCCCCAGTTGCGCTCGTTGAACGGCGGATGGCACAGCACGGCGTCGGCGCGCAGCCCCGGGTGGGCGTCGGCGCGCAGGGTGTCGCCGGCACCGGCGCGCACGCTCACCCCGGCGCGCAGCGCGAGCCGGATCGCGGTGAGCGCGGCGAGGTCGGGGGCGCTGTCCTGGGCGTACAGCTCCTGGCCGGGACGCGGCGTGACGGCACGCAGCAGGGCGCCGGTGCCGCAGGCCGGGTCGAGGACGGTACGCGCGGGGCCGGCGAGGTCGGCCATGAGACCGGCGAGTTCGGCGGGCGTGAGCGTGTACTGGCGCGGGTTGGCGTCGAGGTGCCGACCGAGCAGGAACTCGAACGTCTGCCGGGCGCCCAGTTCGGCGGCGAGTTCCGCGGCGCCGCGGAGGAGGGGGGCGGAGGGGAGGAGTTCGGGGCCGTTGGGGATGTGGAGGGCGGGGGTGACCGAGGTGACCGAGGTGGCTGAAGTGGCCGGGATGGCCGGGATGACTGGGGTCGCCGAGGTGGCGGGAGTCGCGGTTGCGTTTCCGCTGGGGGCGAGGCCTCCGGCGGTGTGCACAGTGACCGGAGTGTTCACGCCGCCTGGGGTGTTCACGCCGCCGGGGATGCTCATGCCGCTCGGGGTGTTCACAGCAGTCGGGCTGTTCACTGACTGCGGCGGGTTCACACCCCGCGCGGTGTGAACCCTCTGAGCTCCACCCACCCCACCCACACCACCGCCGCCGCTCCCGCCGCCGCTACGGCCACGGCCGGTCCGCAGCGGACCGAAGCGCGGCACGAGCACCTTTTCCAGCGCCCCCGGCAGCATCGCGGCCAGCCGCTCGTCGGAGCCGGCGCTCACCTCCAGCCAGACCGTGGGCCGGTCGTGGATCAGAAGGAGGACACAGCCTGCCTGGGTGAGGGCGGTGACCGGGCCCTCGGGGTGGCCGGCCACCTGTTGCCAGACGCGTTCACGCAGCGGGACCTCAGAGAGTTTCCCCTGGTGGCGAAGCCAGCTCTCGACCTCGGCGAGCGCGAAGGACGGGCTGGTCTCGGTGCCTCCGACCGGTTTGGGGAAGTCGGCGTGACGACGGCGCCAGTTACTGACGGCGGCGCGGCCGACGCCGGCGAGCCGGGCGATTCCGGCGGCGGTCACCTCTGTCGCGTTGTCCTGCACGCCCGGCTCCCCTCGTCGTTCCGCGCGTCGTCATCGCCGCGTCGCACGTGTGGCGTCGAGCATACCGGCGCGCTCAAGATCTACCCGTTCACAGCCGTGTACGAGGTGACCATGATGAAGCATGTTGATTCGGTTCACATGAACTGTTCTTGTTGACCCAGCGCACGAGCGGCAGCCGAGCAGCAGTGGTCGTCGCCTTGGGTGGGGACGCAGTCATGGGCCTGAAGGGCGAGCTCGCGCTCCGGCAAGACCGGTAAGGGCTCCTCGTCGTCCGCGCAGAGCGAGCCCGGTACCTATCGCACCACCGGCAACACCGACGACTCCGGCCACTGGGACCCACCGGGCCGCCATTCCAGCGCGCCGTCACCCCAGCGCACCGTCGCGGCCCACCACGCGCGGCCGGCTACAGCGAGTGCCGCATCCACACGTTGGGCTCGACATACACCGCGTACCCGCGCTCCGGTTCACAGCGCACCGGCACCAGTGCCCCCGGTACCTCGATGTCGCCCTGGGTGTCGAAGGGCAGCCCGGTCCAGTCGCGCCACTGCTCCAGTGCGCCGGACACGGTCATGGAGGCCGGTGCGACCGAGTGGATGGCGGCGCCGGCCCGGGCGTGGACGCGCAGCCACGGGTCGTACGGCAGCCCGTCGGGGCGCACACGGTGGGCGTACTCCTCGATGGGTGTGTGCGGTTCCAGGTGCTTGGCGCTGGGGCGGACCGGGGCGACGACCTCCCCGAAGCCCTGGGCGCGGGCGTTGTCGCGGAGCGCCGACAGCATGTGGGCGGACAGTCCGCGGCCCTGGGCGTGCGGGGCGACGGTGACGGCGATCGCGCTGACGGTGTCGGGCCGCACGCCGCGGCGCAGGTCGGCGAAGGCCCACAGGAGCACCGCGTCCCAGCCTCGGGCGGGGAGTTCGCCCCGGCCGTCGGCGGTGAGGGCGAACGGCACGCTGTAGGCGTGCGCGACGACCTCGCCCCGCTCGTCCTCGGCGAACAGCACGTACTGGGGGAGTTCGGTGGCGATGCGACCGTAGTGGGAGTCGCCCACGAGGTCCTGGGTCACGAACTCCGGCCAACTGGCGGCCATTGCGACGATCCGCCCGTACATGTCGGGGCGCTCGGCGAGAGTCGACACCTTCGGTTCCCTGTGGCCGCCGTGTTCCATGCGATCACCGTAGGGTCGGGCGGCCGGAACGGGAAAGCTCCGTTTCAGCGCGCCGGACCGCCTCTCCGCCTCACCCGCCGCACTGATCCAGCATCATCTCCCGGTCGGGCGCGGTCACCGCCAGTTCGTACTTGAGGGCGACCTGGGTGAAGCGGATCGCGTAGGCGCAGCGGATCTGCTTGTTCGGGGGGAGCCAGGAAGCGGGTCCGGAGTCGCCCTTGGACGAGTTGGCGCGGCCCTCGGCCGGAATCAGGTTGAGCGGGTCGTTGGCCAACTGCTCGCGCTTCTTCTCCGACCAGCGGGAGGCGCCCATCTGCCAGCTGTAGGACAGCGGGACGACATGGTCGATCTGCACCTCGGTGGCCTTCTGCTTGCGCCATTCGATGGTGGTGCCGGTGTACGGGTCGTGCAGCGTCATGGCGATGACCACGCAGTCGGAGCCGGAGCGGAAGCGCAGGCCCTGACCGTCGCGTTGCAGGAGGTCGTTGCGGGTGTCGCAGCCGTTGCGCGCCAGGGGGACCCCTTCGGCCGTGTCCATCCACGCGTAGCCGAACTCGTCCCTGTCGTAGCCCGTCTTGGGCCCGCGCCCCTTGGTCCGCAGCGACTCGATGAGTTTGCGGGCCGCGGCCTCGTCGGTCTCGCCGGTCACCGCCGCCAGGCCCGGCTTGGTGCCGTCCGGGTTCTTCAGCGGGCTGACGGCACGGCCGTCCGGTGCCGGTGCCGGTGCACCGCTGCCCGTCGAAACGCCGCCCTCTTCGAGGGCTTCGCATCCGGTGACGAGAGCCATCGCGGTGAACGCCACAAGCCCGGTCCTGACGGCCGCGGCCGCCCCGCCCCTCAGACGCGTCATGGTGCGCCCCTCCCCTTGACTCCCCGGTCCCCCCGCCTCCGCACGGGCGGGAAGTGCCGCCTTCACCGTAGCGGCCAAGAGGTCCAGACCATATGGGGCCTAAATGGGCATTGCTCGGAAGTCGGGCGTATCGTCGATGACGACTCACCTCCGGAAGGAGCTCTGGATGGGCATCTTCGACAAGCTCAAGGACCAGTTGAAGGGCAGCAAGGCCCAGGAAATGTCCGACACCGCGGAACGGACAGCCAACGAGAAGACGGGCAACAAGTACGAGAGTCAGGTCGACGACGCGCAGCAGCGGATCGAAGGCCGGCTCGGTATGGACCGTGACAAGCCCGAACAGCCATAGGGCCGCAGACCCACGGAGGTCATGAGCCCGCCGGGCAACGTGCCCGCACCGGCCCCGTTGAGCGACCCGAGGAAGAGAAGCCGCCCGGGGAGACCTGTCTCCTGCGGGCGGCTTCACCCGTCCGGCACCTGGCACCTCTTGCCGGACGCCTTACGCCGAACGGCGTCGACGAAGGCGCGTCAGTGGTGGTGACCCCGGCGGCCGAGCGTCTTCTCAGGGGTCGCGCCGGGGCGGGTCCACTGCGGCACGGGCCGACTGGTCGGGCCCCAGTCGGCGACGCCGTCGCCGTCGGAGCGCCAGTACCAGCAGGCCTGCCGGCCCTGGGCCTTGGCCGAGTGCCCCTCGCGGACCTCTCCGATCATGGGCCGCCCCTCGGGGTGGTCCTCCCAGGCCTCACCCCGGCCGTTGGGTGTCATGTCGAGCAGGCTGAGGGAGCCGTTGACCGGCTCGTTGCCACGGCCCGTCGTGGAGTAGGTGAGGAACACGCGGTCGCCATCGCGCAGGAAGGAAGCGATGTGCCCCATCCCTCCGCCGATCGGCGCCTCCACGCCCCGCACCGAGTACCAGGGTTGGGTGTATCCCATGAACTCGACGTAGGGAGCCACCTCGTCCCACGGGCCCGAGGTCAGGAGGGCGAACGAGACACCCCGGGCGTTGAGATAGACGCCGTCCTGCAGATGCCAGGCCGTGGTGGTGCAGCCCTCGCACTGCCCCTGGTGCGGTGCGCCGTCGTACCACATGTGCTGGTAGACCACGAGCTCGTCGCGCCCCTGGAACAGGTCGAGGAACGGGACCGGGCCGTCGGCGCCGGTGACCTCCACCGTCCCGTCGAGCTCCACCATCGGCAGCCGGCGGCGGGCCGCGGCGATCGCGTCACCCTCACGCGTGTGTGCCTTCTCGCGGACCAGCAGTTCGTCCCGGGCGGCCTGCCAGGTGGCCTGGTCAACTACGGGCGGGCGGCCGGGCAGGGCGGCGGTCGGGTCGTTCGGCGTGGTCGCCATGGTGTCCTCCGTGGTGTCTCGGGCCGGGCAGCGCCGTACGACGTCCTGCGACGCTCACCAGAACAGACTCCGGCCCCGGCCCGAACTCATCGCGGCGGAGGGCACTCCGCGCCGAGGCTGCGCCGACCACGTCGGCCGACACGTTCACACCGCGTCGGCCGCCACGCTCACGGAGGCGCTGTCACACCTTCCCGATCCCCAACGTGGTCTCCGAGGGCAGCAGTCCGGAGGACAGCACCGCGACCCAGAAGTCCCCGAGCAGGTCGACAAGTCGGTCGACCCCTTCCGGCCCGAGGGACTGCCAGGGGCCGGCGGCGAGCCGGTCGGTGTCCTGTTCGACGCGGCGACGCAGTTCGCGGCCCGCCTCCGTCGCCGTACCGTCCTCGTCGATCAGACCGCGGGCCGACAGGCGGTCCCGGGCGCCCGCCCATTCCTCGGCGCTCCAGCCGCGGCTCTCGAAACGTTCGACGCTCGCGGCACCGATCGCGGCGAAGGACACGAGGGACTCGACCGGATCGAGGCCGGCGACGAGCAGGGCGGCTAGGTGGCCGTCGCCCCGGTGCTCACGCAGGATCGTCGCCGCGTGCCACAGCTGGAGGTGCGGGGCCTTGGGCCACTCCAGTGCGGCGTTGGCCGCGGCCAGCGGGCGGCCCGCGGTGTTCACCGCCTCGGCCGCGCGCCGGGCCAGGGCGGCGGCCTCCGCCAGTTCGGGGCCGTCCGTCCGGTCGCCGAATATCGCGCGGTACGCCCCGTCGATCCCCTGTGTCCGCGCCTCCAGCATCGCTTCGGGGCTCGCGACCGACCATGCCGACTCGACGTGCTCGGCGACCATGCGCGGGCTGAAGCTGTAGAAGGCGGACGTCACCCGCTCGACGCCCACCGGGCCCAACGGGGCCGCGCGGTACGGGAAGTAGGTCGGCCAGCGCTCCCCCGTGTCGTGCCCCAGTGCGGCGGCCTCCGCGAAGACCTCCGGCGCGTAGTACAGCACCGCGTGCAGCGGTTCCAGCAGATGCCAGAGCTGACGCACCCGGGCGAGCTTCACCCTGCCGACCTCATCGCCGTACTCCCCCATGGCCATGACGTATCCCCTCGCCGTATCCCGATCCCGCCAACACAACTTGACACTGACAAGATTGCCCGACCCGACCGAACTTGTCAATGCCTAGATCGGGCGTACGCTGCTCCCCATGAGCCCCGCCGAACCGAAGAAGAAGACCGACCCGGAGTCCGAACGGACGTCGGAACCGACGTCGGAACCGAAGCCCGCACCGAAGACCGAACCGGGGACCGCGCCGAAGGAGTCGGCCGCCATCCGCCCGTACCATCACGGCGACCTGCGCCGCGCCATCCTCAGTGCCGCGCTCGACGTCATCACCGCCGACGGCCCCTCCGCGCTGAGTCTGCGTGACCTCGCCCGTCGCGCCGGCGTCTCGCACGCGGCGCCCGCCCACCACTTCAAGGACCGCACCGGGCTGCTCACGGCGATCGCGGCCGAGGGCTTCGGGCTGCTCGCGACCGCCCTCAACGAGGCCTCGGACCTGAAGGACGCGGGCGTGCGCTATGTCCGCTTCGCGCGCGAACACCCCGCGCACTTCCAGGTGATGTTCACACCCGGGCTGCTGCGTGGCGACGACCTCGAACTGACCACGGGCCGCGCCCTCGCCACCGACGCCCTGCGCGCGGCGGTCTCCGCCGTGCGCGCCGAGGACTTCGGCGTCGACGCCCGCCTCGCCGGCGTCGCCGCCTGGTCCCTGGCGCACGGCTTCGCCACCCTGCTCCTCGGCCACAACCTGGACGGCGCGGTCGGGGACCGGAACCCCGAGGAGGTGTTCCGGTCCCTGGCGACCACGCTGTTCCGTTCGGTCTGAGGCCCGCCGAACGCCGGCCCGGCCGGGAAGAGTCCTACCGGCACTTGCCGGTACCTACCGGCACCGAACCGTGCTGACCGGTGCCGACCGCCACCGATGCGTGCCTACGACCCGAGGATCGAGGTCAGGAACTCCCCGACCCAGCCGAGCAGTTCGCGCCCGAGCAACGGCTTTCCGCCCACCTTCGCCGTCTTCGGGCGCGGTACCAGGACCTGGTGGGCGGCCGGCTTGATGACGGTCCCCGGGTAGAGGCGCTGGAGGCGCAGTTCCTGGGACTCCCGCAACTCGACCGGCGCGAAGCGGATGTTGTTGCCCTGGAGGACGACCTCGCCGACTCCGCACGCGCGCGCGAGCATGCGGAGCCCGGCCACCAGCAGCAGGTTCTCGACCGGCTCGGGCAACTTGCCGTAGCGGTCGACGAGTTCCTCGCGTACGGCCTTGATGTCGTCCTCGGTGTTGACCGAGGCGATGGCCCGGTAGGCCTGGAGGCGGAGCCGCTCGCCCGGCGCGTAGTCGTGCGGGACGTGGGCGTCGACCGGAAGCTCGATCTTGACGTCGAGCGAGGCCTCCTCCTCGACGCCACCCTCCAGGGAGGCGCGGTAGTCGGCGACCGCCTCGCCGACCATGCGGACGTAGAGGTCGAAGCCGACGCCCGCGATGTGGCCGGACTGTTCGCCGCCGAGGAGGTTTCCGGCGCCCCGGATCTCCAGGTCCTTCATGGCGACGTACATGCCCGCGCCCATCTCGGTGTGCTGGGCGATGGTCGCGAGGCGCTCGTGGGCCGTCTCCGTGAGCGGCTTCTCCGGCGGGTAGAGGAAGTACGCGTAGCCGCGTTCGCGACCGCGGCCGACCCGGCCGCGCAGCTGGTGCAGCTGGGAGAGGCCGAAGTTGTCGCCGCGCTCCACGATCAGGGTGTTCGCGTTGGAGATGTCGATGCCGGACTCGACGATCGTGGTGGACACCAGGACGTCGAACTTGTTCTCCCAGAAGTCGACCACCACCTGCTCCAGGGCCGTTTCCGACATCTGGCCGTGGGCCGTGGCGATGCGGGCCTCGGGGACGATCTCGCGCAGCCGGGCCGCCGCACGGTCGATGGACTCGACCCGGTTGTGGATGTAGAAGACCTGGCCCTCGCGCAGGAGTTCGCGGCGGATTGCGGCGCCGATCTGCCTCTCCTCGTAGGGGCCGACGAAGGTGAGCACCGGGTGGCGCTCCTCGGGGGGCGTGGTGATCGTGGACATCTCGCGGATGCCGGTGACCGCCATCTCCAGGGTGCGGGGGATCGGGGTGGCGGACATCGTCAGGACGTCGACGTTGGCGCGCAGCTTCTTCAGCTGCTCCTTGTGCTCGACGCCGAAGCGCTGCTCCTCGTCGACGATGACCAGGCCGAGGTCCTTGAACTTGGTCTCGGCGGAGAACAGCCGGTGGGTGCCGATGACGACGTCCACGGAGCCGTCGCGCAGGCCCTCCAGGACCGCCTTCGCCTCGGTGTCGGTCTGGAAGCGGGACAGGGCGCGGACGTTGACGGGGAACTGCGAGTAGCGCTCGCCGAACGTCCCGAAGTGCTGCTGCACCAGGAGCGTGGTGGGGACGAGGACGGCGACCTGCTTGCCGTCCTGGACGGCCTTGAAGGCGGCGCGGACGGCGATCTCCGTCTTGCCGTAGCCGACGTCGCCGCAGACCAGGCGGTCCATGGGGACCGTCTTCTCCATGTCCTCCTTGACCTCGGAGATGGTGGTGAGCTGGTCGGGCGTCTCCGCGTACGGGAAGGCGTCCTCCAGTTCACGCTGCCACGGGGTGTCCGGGCCGAAGGCGTGTCCGGGGGCGGCCATGCGCGCGCTGTACAGCTTGATCAGGTCGGCGGCGATCTCCTTGACGGCCTTCTTCGCGCGCGCCTTGGTCTTCGTCCAGTCGGCGCCGCCCAGGCGGTGCAGGGTGGGGGCCTCGCCGCCGACGTACTTGGTGATCTGTTCCAGCTGGTCGGTGGGGATGTAGAGGCGGTCGCCGGGCTGGCCGCGCTTGGCGGGGGCGTACTCCACCACCAGGTACTCACGGGTGGCGCCCTGGACGGTCCGCTGGACCATCTCGATGTAGCGGCCCACGCCGTGCTGCTCGTGGACGATGTAGTCGCCCGCCTCCAGGGTGAGCGGGTCGATGGTCTTGCGGCGCCGGGCCGGCATCCGGGCGCCGTCCTTGCCGGCCGCCTTCTGGCCGGTGAGGTCGGTCTCGGTGAGGACGGCCAGTTTGAGGGCCGGGTCGACGAAGCCGTAGTCGATCGAGCCGCACGCCACGTGCACGACCGAGGGGCTGAGGGAGGCCAGTTCCGCGTCCAGGCGGGCCGCGATGCCCTCGCCGCCGAGCACCTCGACCGTGCGGGCCGCCGGGCCGTGCGCCTCGGTGACGTAGACCGCGCGCCAGCCGTCGGCGAGCCAGCCCTTGGTGTCGGCCAGTGCCTTCGCGGTGTCGCCGCGGTACGTCTCGGGGGCGTGCATGCCGAGCTTCAGGGTGTCCGTGTCGCCCGCCGCGTCGGCGCCGGCCGTGAACGTCTCGTCCGCCGCGAACGGCGACACCGACCACCACATCATGTCCAGCTCGCGCGCCCGGTCCCGGACGTCCGCGATGGCCCACAGGGAGGCCGCGCCGACGTCGATGGGCGCCTCGCCGCCGCCCGCGGTCGCCGCCCAGGACGCGTGGAGGAACTCCTGGCTGGTGGCCACGAGGTCGGCGGCGCGCGTGCGGACCCGCTCCGGGTCGCACACGACGGTCATCGAGCCCTTGGGCAGCACGTCCAGCAGCAGCTCCATGTCGTCGACCAGGACCGGCGCCAGGGACTCCATTCCCTCTACGGCGATCCCCTCGGCGATCTTCCCGAGCAGCTCGCCCAGCTCCGGGTGCTGTTCGGCGAGGGCACGCGCGCGCGTGCGGACGTCTTCCGTCAACAGGAGTTCACGGCAGGGCGGTGCCCACAGGCCGTGCTCGGCGACTTCGAGGGAGCGTTGGTCGGCGACCTTGAAGTAGCGGATCTCCTCGACGTCGTCGCCCCAGAACTCGATGCGCAGGGGGTGTTCCTCGGTGGGCGGGAAGACGTCGAGGATGCCACCGCGTACCGCGAACTCGCCGCGCTTCTCGACGAGCTCCACGCGCGCGTACGCGGCGGCGGCGAGGGCCTCCACGGTCTCGCCCAGGTCGGCGGTCCGACCGGTTCTCAGGGCCACCGGTTCCAGGTCGCCGAGCCCCTTGACCTGGGGCTGGAGCACGGACCGTACGGGTGCTACGACGACGGAGACCGGGCCGGTCTCGGGGTCGTCGGGGCGGGGGTGTGCCAGCCGGCGCAGGACGGCGAGACGGCGGCCGACGGTGTCGCTGCGGGGGCTGAGGCGCTCGTGCGGGAGCGTCTCCCAGGACGGGTACTCCACGACGCCCTCGGACGGGAGGAGCGAGCGCAGGGCTGCCGCGAGGTCCTCCGCCTCGCGTCCGGTCGCCGTCACCGCCAGGACCGGGCGGCCTGCCTCGCGGGCGAGTGCGGCGAGCGCGAAGGGGCGGGCCGCGGGTGGGCCGACGAGGTCGACGTGCATGCGGTTGCCGTCCGCGGCCGCGGTGATCGCTTGTGCGAGGGCGGGGTCCTTGACGACGGCGTCGAGCAGACCGTGCAGGCTCATTGGGGGGCGGCTTTCGTCCGGGGGTGGGCAACGCGAAGGGCCCGACGCGAGGGGTGGGCCGGGGGGTCTCCAGCGTACGTCGCTGCGCGGGCGGGCGCCGGGGCTGTGGATAACGTCCGGTGCCAGGTCCTCGACGTTGGTGTGGGCCTCCAGGGGCTCCGCCCCCTGCCCCTTGGACCTGTGCCCACCAACCGCCCGACCCGGTCCGTCGAGAGGCGGCCGAAGAACGACCCGGCCACCCCCGGGAGGCAAGACCCGCGGCCACACGGCGACCGGGGCGGCCGGGGACGGGCGTACGGCGCCTCGGTCGGCGTGGGGTGGGCGCACGGCGGCCACGACAGCCAGGGCGCGGGCCCCGGCTCGGTCGGCCCCGGGTTGGCGCGTACGGCGACCGGAGCGGCCGAGCTGGGCGTTCGGCGCCTCGGTAGGCCCCAGGAGGCGAGTGGGCGGCGACTCCACCGGCCCCGAAGGGGCGAGCCGGCCGCGGCGCGAGCGCCGAAGGTGCCCTCAGCGCCCCGCCCACCCCGCCTCCGCCTCCGCCTCCACCCCTGCCCCTGCCCCTGCCCCTGCCCCACCACAAAGCCCCGGCGCCGAGAAGCCCCCCGTGGCCTCTCGGTGCCGGGGCCGGTCCCCCGTCTGTGGTGGTTACGCGTCGGCTATTCGGTGGCGATGGCCGTGAGGACGTTCATGCGGCCCGCGCGGAACGCCGGGATCAGTGCCGCGAAGAGGCCCACGAAGGCGGAGCCGATGAAGACGGCGATGATGGTCGGCCAGGGGATTTCGAGGACGTTGAGGCCCTCCAGGGCGAGGAGTTTCTGGGCGGTGGCGCCCCAGCCCATGCCCAGTCCGAGGCCGAGCAGTGCGCCGAAGAGGGCGATGACCACCGACTCCATGCGGATCATGCGTCGCAGCTGGCGTCGGGAGAGGCCGATGGCCCGCATCAGGCCGATCTCCCTCGTCCGCTCGACCACCGAGAGGGCCAGCGTGTTCACCACGCCGAGGACCGCCACGATGATCGCCAGGGCGAGCAGGCCGTAGACCATGTTCAGGAGCTGGCCGATCTGGTCCTTGAGCTCCTGCTTGTAGTCGGTCTGGTCGCGCACCTGGTACTGCGGGTAGTCGTGCAGCGCCTTCTTCAGGGACGCGTACGCCTGCTCCGTCTGGCCGTCCTTCGCCTTGGCGAACATGATCATGTTCGGCGGGATCTGGTCGGCCGGGACGTACTTGCGCATGGTCTCGATGCTGAGGTAGCGCACGCCGGTGTCGATGACGCCGTCGTCGTCCGTGATGGCCGCGACCTTCAGCTTGGCGGTCTTGCCGTGCTTGAAGGCGACGGTGATGGTGTCGCCGACGTGCACACCGTGCTTCTTGGCGTAGTCCGAGCCGACCGACATGGCGTCCTTGCCGTAGGCGGCCGAGAGGGTGCCGGCCGTGGTGACGCGGCGCAGGTCCTCGGCGTACGTCGGGTCGGCGGCGGTCACTCCTTCGTCGTCCGTCTTGCCGTCGGGTGAGGTCAGCGTGGCTTCCAGGTCCTTGTAGCGGGTGACGTGGACCAGGTGGGGGCTCTCCTGCATGGCCTTCTCGGCCTGCGGGACGATCCGCTGGTTGCCCTGGACGATGAAGTCCGCGCCGACCGACTTGTCGAGCTCGCTGGTGGCCGAGGCGACCATCGAGGAGCCGACGACCGACAGGCAGGCCACCAGGGCCAGGCCGATCATCAGGGCGGCCCCGGTGGCTCCGGTACGGCGCGGGTTGCGCAGGGCGTTGCGTTCGGCCATGCGTCCCACCGGGCCGAAGCCCCGCAGCAGCACGGCGCTGATCACCCGGACGACTCCGCCGGCCAGCAGCGGGCCGATGACGACGAAGCCGATCAGAGTCAGGACCACGCCCGCGCCGAGCATCAGGGAGCCGTCGCTCGCCTTGTCGGCGGTGGCGGCCGTGTAGAGGGCGAGGACGCCCGCACCGGTCAGGACGAGCCCGATCAGGCCGCGGACCAGTCCGGCCCGGCCGTCGGCGGGTGTGCCGGCGTCGCGGAGTGCGGCCATCGGGGAGATCTTCCCGGCCCGGCGGGCCGGCAGGTAGGCGGCGAGGACGGTGACGATGACGCCGAGCACGACACCCGCGAGCGGGGTGGTCCACTTCACGGTCAGGTCGTCGGTGGACAGGTTCATGCCGGCGGCCGACATGAGCTTCATCAGGCCGATGGCGATGCCGACGCCGGCTCCGACGCCGAGGAGGGATCCCACGACGCCGAGGAAGGTCGCCTCGACCAGCACGGACCGGTTGACCTGGCCGCGGGAGGAGCCGACGGCCCGCATCAGGCCGATCTCCCGGGTCCGCTGGGCGACCAGCATCGAGAACGTGTTGATGATCAGGAAGATGCCGACCAGGAACGCGATTCCGGCGAAGCCGAGCATGGCGTACTTGATGACGCCCATGAAGGAGTCGATGCCCTTGCGGTTCTCGTCGGCGTTCTCCTTGGCCGTCTGGATCTTGTACGAGCCGTCCAGGGCCTGGGCCACGTTCTGCTTGAGCCGGGTGTCGGTGACACCGGCCGCCGCGTTGACGTAGACCTGGGTGAACCGGCCGGTGGCGCCGAGGAGTTCGCGCTGGGCGGTGGCCGTGTCGAAGTAGACGACGGCCGCGCCGGGGTTGGTCACCTTGAAGGTGGCGATGCCCGTGATCTTCGCCGTGAAGTCACCGGCGACGGAGATCGTGCGCAGTTCGTCGCCGAGCTTGAGGTGGTGCTTGTCGGCGGTGTCGGCGTCGACCATCACCTCGGTGGGCCCGCGCGGGGCGTGCCCGGAGGTGATCTCCATCGCCCGCAGGTCGTTCTTCGTCCAGTTGCCGGCGATGGTGGGGGCGCCGCTGCTGGAGCCCATGTTGTCGTTGTCGCTGTTCACGACGGTGACGTTCATCGAACTGACGGCGCCCTCGGCGGACTTGACGCCGTCCGCCTTGGTCACCTGCTGGACCGTGGAGGCCGGGAGGGACTCGGGCTTGCCGTTCTGCGGGGTGTCGTCGCTCTTGGCGGCCTTCGGGGAGACCGTGACGTCGGTCGCGGTCGTCGAGAAGAGCTTGTCGAACGTCGTGTTCATGGTGTCGGTGAACACGAGCGTGCCGCACACGAACGCCACCGACAGCAGGACGGCGACGGCCGACAGGGCCATCCGCCCCTTGTGCGCGAAGAAGTTGCGCATCGAGGTCTTCATGACAGTCATGACGTACGTCCCCGGGCGTCGAAGTCCTTCATGCGGTCCAGGACGGCGTCCGCGGTCGGCTTGTACATCTCGTCGACGATCCGGCCGTCGGCGAGGTACAGGACGCGGTCCGAGTAGGAGGCCGCCACCGGGTCGTGCGTGACGATCACGATGGTCTGGCCGAGGTCGTCGACGGAGCGGCGCAGGAAGCCCAGCACCTCGGCGCCCGCACGGGAGTCCAGGTTTCCGGTGGGCTCGTCACCGAAGATGATCTCGGGGCGCGCGGCGAGGGCGCGGGCCACCGCGACGCGCTGCTGCTGGCCGCCGGAGAGCTGCGTCGGCCGGTGCTTGAGGCGGTCGGCGAGCCCGACCGTCTCGACGACCTGGCTCAGCCAGGCCTTGTCCGGCTTGCGGCCCGCGATGTCCATGGGCAGCGTGATGTTCTCGATCGCGTTCAGCGTCGGCAGCAGGTTGAACGCCTGGAAGATGAACCCGATCCGGTCCCGGCGCAGTTGCGTGAGCTTCTTGTCCTTCAGCCCGGTGATCTCGGTGTCGTCCAGGTAGATCTGCCCGGACGTCACGGTGTCGAGCCCGGCGAGGCAGTGCATCAGGGTGGACTTGCCGGACCCGGAGGGGCCCATGATCGCGGTGAACTGCCCGCGTGCGATGTCCACGTCGACGTGGTCGAGGGCGACGACACGGGTCTCCCCGGACCCGTACGCCTTCACGACCTGCCGCGCTCGCGCGGCAACGGCCGTACGCCCTCCAGTACCCCCGTGCCTGGTGATGGTCACAGCCGATGTCACGGTATGTCTCCTAAGTCGGTCAGCGGGTGGTTCGGGCGATCCAGCCGATACGTCGTGCGAGGTGGTGTGTGCGGGGTGGTACGTCCATGAGTCTGGTCCGCGGAGGGGGTCCGGCGCGCTGGTGCTCAGCGCAGTCTTTCCCTGGGGAAAACCCCACCCCCGGTGGTTCGGTGAACCACCCCCGCGGCCGGCTTCCCGACCGTTCCTCCCCCGCTTCCCAGCGCTTCCCGCCGCTCCCCAACGGCGTAAAGCCAGGTTAAGGACGACCCCCGCCCCCTCTCATCCTCCGGCGGTACGAACCCTCCCCGAGCCGTAGTACGGAGGTACCCCTAGGGGCAGTCCACCGGCAGGTGGAGCCGTTCTCGGGGTTCACTCCACCCTCCGGCCGACTCAGGCTCCACCCTCCCGTCGCGTCAGGGTCAAGTCCGTCCGTGGCCTCAAGGTCAGATCCTGCCGTGATGTACGCGTCAAGGACGTCGGATGGGAAGCTGTCCGACGGCAGATAGATGCAGGGGGAAAGCAAGAGACGAGAGAAGGGAACCCGCGTGGGCGACACGCAACCCGCGGCGATACGGCGGTCCGCGCACCCCGCCGCGCCCGGCCGGCGCGGTGCCGTCGTCGCCGCCTTGATGCTCGCGATGGCGCTGGCGGCCCTCGACTCCACCATCGTCTCCACGGCCGTACCGCAGATCGTCGGCGACCTCGGCGGCTTCTCGGTCTTCTCCTGGCTGTTCTCCGGCTATCTGCTCGCGGTGACCGTCACCCTCCCCGTCTACGGCAAGCTCTCCGACACCTTCGGCCGCAAGCCGGTGCTGATCGCCGGCGCGGCCCTCTTCCTCCTCGGGTCCCTGCTCTGTGCCGTGGCCTGGAACATGGGCGCGCTGATCGCCTTCCGGGTCCTGCAGGGCCTGGGCGGCGGGGCGTTGCAGGGCACGGTCCAGACGCTCGCCGCCGACCTCTACCCGCTCAAGGACCGCCCGAAGATCCAGGCCAAGCTGTCCACGGTCTGGGCGGTGTCCGCGGTCGCGGGCCCCGGTGTCGGCGGCGTGCTGGCGACGTACGCCGACTGGCGCTGGATCTTCCTGGTCAACCTGCCCGTGGGCGCGGTCGCGCTGTGGCTGATCGTCCGGCATCTGCACGAGCCGCAGCGGGACGGCGTACGGGCTGGGCAGGACGGACCTGTGCGGGACGGCGTACGGGCTGGGCGAGGTGGGCCCGACCAGGACGGCGTACGACCTGGGGAGGAGGGAGAGGCCCGCCCGCGCGCGCGGGTCGACTGGGCGGGCGCGCTCGCGGTGTTCGCGTGCGGCGGTGTCCTGCTCACCGCGCTGGTGCAGGGCGGGGTGGCCTGGCCGTGGCTGTCGGCACCCTCGATGGCCCTGTTCGGTACGGGACTCGTCCTCGTGGCGGTGGTGGTGCTGGTGGAGCGCCGGGCGGCGGAGCCGATCATCCCCGGGTGGGTGTGGCGACGCCGCACGATCGC
Source organism: Streptomyces sp. NPDC032822 (assembly GCF_055578825.1). NCBI lineage: Bacteria > Bacillati > Actinomycetota > Actinomycetes > Kitasatosporales > Streptomycetaceae > Streptomyces > Streptomyces sp. NPDC032822. The sequence continues at coordinate 148,854 of NZ_JBVIOL010000006.1, forward strand.
CGCGGTCAACCTGGCCCTCGGCGCGCTGGGCCTGCTGATGGTGGCGCCGACGGTCTTCCTGCCGACGTACGCGCAGTCGGTGCTCGGCCTGACCCCCGTGGCTGCCGGATTCGTGCTCTCCGTATGGACACTGAGCTGGCCGGTGTCGGCGGCGCTCAGCCAGCACGTCTACCGGCGGATCGGCTTCCGCAACACCGCGATGCTCGGCATCGGGGCGGCGGCGCTGATCCTGTTCGCGTTCCCGTTCCTGCCGTATCCGGGCGAGGCCTGGCAGCCGGCGCTTCTGATGCTGCTGCTCGGCGCCGCGCTGGGCCTGTTCCAGCTCCCGCTCATCATCGGCGTCCAGTCGACCGTCGACTGGGCGGAACGCGGCACCGCCACGGCCTCCGTCCTGTTCTGCCGCCAGACCGGCCAGACCATCGGCGCGGCCGTCTTCGGCGCGATCGCCAACGGGGTGCTGGCGAGTCGGCTGGGCGGCGCGAGCGACCTCGACTCCGTGACCCGTGCCCTGGACGCGGGCACCGCCCCCGACGCGACCCGGCACGCCATCGCGGACGCGGTGCACGCGGTGTACCTGGGGGCGGCGGGCGCGGCGGCGGTGGCGTTCGTGGTGTTGCTGGTGCTGGCACCGCGACGGTTCCCGGTGCTCAAGGAGCAGTGACGGGGGCAGGTCGGCGGGGTCAGGTCGGGCTTGGCGGGGTCGGGCTTGGCCGGGTGGGCTTGGCGGGGTCGGGCTTGGCCGGGTGGGCTTGGCGGGGTCGGGCTTGCCACGCGCCAGGCTCGGCGGGGGTCAGGTCTGCCGCGCGTCGGCGATCCGGTCCAGTTCGCGCATCGCCTCGGCGTGAGCGCTCATCCGACGGCTCAGACTGCCGGTCGTGAACATCGCGACCCCGACGACCGACACCGGCACGGAGAGCCCGAGCACGGCGAGCGCCTCGGGCCAGTCCCGCTCGTCCTCACACCAATCACCGCGCTGCACCCCCTCATTGGCGGTCCCCCACTCCGTGAACAACCGCGACTCGCACTCCTCGGGGTACTGGTCGTCGGGCTTCCTGTCGACCTCGTACGGCGTGAGCACCAGCACCGCGCACCACGTCCACAGGAGCCCCGCCAGGGCGAGCAGTCCGATGCCCCAGGCGCGGATGCGACCGGCCCGGTCGCGGAAGTCGAGGTCGTATTCACGTGAGCGCATGACGGACCAACCTAACGGCCGGACCGGGCCCGCGAGGAATCCGGATGCTCCAGCGCACGGCCGCCCCTATCCTCCCCACCATGGTCAAGTTGGAACGCCTGCGCCCCGACCACGCGACCGCGCTCCTGGCTTTCGAGCGCGCGAACCGCGTGTACTTCACCCGCACCATTTCGGACCGCGGCGACGCGTACTTCACCGAATTCGCCGCCCGCCACGAGGCGTTGCTCGCCGAACAGGACGCCGGTATCTGCCACTTCCACGTGATCCTGGACGAGGACGGCCAACTGATCGGCCGCGTCAACCTCGTCGACGTCACGGCCGACGGCTCGGCCGAACTGGGCTACCGGGTGGGCGAGTCGGCCGCGGGGCGGGGTGTGGCGACGGCGGCGGTGGCGGCGGTCCGCCGACTGGCGGCGACGGAGTACGGGTTGACCTCTCTCACCGCGGTCACCACGCTCGACAACCTGGCGTCGAGAACGGTCCTTGAGCGGAACGGCTTCACGGTCGTGCGGGAGACCACGGTGGGGGGTCGTCCCGCGGTCGCGTACCGCCGCTCGGGAGCGTGACATGCCGCTGAAAAATCAGAGTTAACGCGGGTAACACCCCAGGTCAGTCCAGTAAGCGCATACCGACCAATCAGTTTGCAGAAACCCTCGCGCTCCATGGCTACCAACGAGTAGCGTGCGTGACTCCGCCCCCCACCCCCAACTCCCTGCGGTCCGGACCGCACCGGACCGGAGCCACGCAAGGAGCCCCGGGATGTCCTACGACCCCCCGCAGCACGGCAACTCTCCGCACCGTCACTCCCCATACGGCCACTCTCCGCACGACTTCTCCCCGCCGTACTCCACCCACCCCTGGCAACCCGCGTCCGCCGCTCCGGCCCTCGCCCCGCCCGAACCCACCGGAGCGCGCCACCACCACCGGCATCGGCCCGCCCTCGGGCACCACAGTGATCTGCGGATCCTGCGCAGCGCCTACCGGTGGCAGCGGCGGACGGCCACGTTCGCCGCGCTCGGGTACTTCACCCTCTTCCTCGTCCTGTCGGCGGTCGCACCGGGCTTCATGTCGAGGGAGGTCGCCGCCGGGCTGCCGACCGGACTCCTGCTCGCGCTGGCCCAACTGCCCGTCACCTGGCTGGCGGTCGGGCTGTACGAGCACACGGCCCGCCGTAACGTCGATCCGATCGCGGACCGCATACGCCGGGAGTCCGAGCTGAACGCCAAGCGGGACGGGCGAGAGGAGGCGGGGCGGCGATGACCGGATTCAGTGATTCCGCGCAGGCGATGTCGCTGGTGGCGTTCTCCACGGTCGCCACCATCACGCTCCTCCTCTGCGTGATGACCGGCCCGGACCGGGACGACCTCGACGAGTTCTACACCGGGTACAGCTCCCTGTCCCCGATGCGCAACGGCCTCGCCATCGCCGGCGACTACATCTCCGCCGCGACCGTCCTCGGCACGGGCGGCGTGATCGCCCTGTGCGGGTACGACGGGGTCGTCCTCGCCCTCAGTACGGCACTGTCGCTGATGCTGCTGATGTTCCTGCTGGCCGAACCGCTGCGCAACGCGGGCCGGTTCACCATGGGCGACGCGCTGGCGCGGCGGATGCCGGGGCGGAGCGTCCGGATCGCCGCGTGTGCCGTGACGATCGCCGCGCTGCTGCCGCTGATGCTCGTGCAGCTGGCCGGGACGGGCCAACTCCTCGCGTTCATCCTGGGCTTCTCCGGCGCCTCGCTGAAGACGGGCTGCATCATCGGCCTGGGCGCGATGATGATCAGCTACGCGGCGATCGGCGGTATGAAGGGCACCGCCCTCATCCAGATCATGAAGATCGTGATGCTGCTCGGGTCGGGCGCGGTCGTCGCCGTACTGATCATGAACAGGTTCGACTGGGATCCGGGTGCGCTGTTCGGCGCGGCGGCGGAGCAGAGCGGTGTCGGGTCCGCGTTCCTCCAGTCGGGACTGCAGTTCGCGGGCGGGCCCAACCCCCGCCTGGACATGATCACCGCGCAGCTCACGGTGGTCATCGGCGGCGCCTGCCTCCCCCACGTCACCATGCGTATGTACACCGCCTCCAGCGCCCGTCAGGTCCGGCGTTCGATGTCCTGGGCAGTGTCGTCGGTGGTGCTGTTCGTGCTGGTCATCACGGTCGTCGGGTTCGGCGCGACGGCGCTGATCGGCCGGGCGGTGATCGCCCAGGAGGACCCGCAGGGCAACACGGCGTATCTGCTGGCGTCGAGGGCCGCGTTCGGCGCCGAGGTCTCCACGGCCGAGACGCTGCTCTTCACCACCGTCACCACGGCGATCTTCCTCACCCTGCTGGCGTCCGTCGCCGGCATGATCCTCGCCTGCGCCAACTCCCTGGCGCACGACGTGTTCGCGGCCCGCGTCCAGGAGATGTCCGAGCGCCGCGAGATGATGCTGGCCCGGCTGTCGGCCCTGGCGGTCGGTGTCGTGGCGATCGTGCTGGCCACGCTCGTCCAGCACCGCAGCCTGCAGCCCCTGGTGACCCTGTCGTTCTGCCTGGGCGCCTCGGCCATCGCTCCCGCCCTCGTCTACAGCCTCTTCTGGCGCCGCTACACCCGAACCGGCCTGCTCAGCACCCTCATCGGCGGCTCCCTGGTCGTCCTGCTCCTGATGCCGGGCACCAACCTCGTCTCCGGCTCCCCCGCCTCCGCCTTCCCCGAAGCCGACTTCAACTGGTTCCCGTTCACGACGACAGGCCTGGTCTCGGTCCCGGCGGGCTTCCTCTTCGGCTGGCTCGGCACGGTGATGTCCGGACGGGACAAGTCGGAGGAACAGCGGCGGCAGTACGAGGCGGTGGAGGGGTGGATTCTGGCGGGGGCTGTACGGAAGGGGAGTTGACGGGACGGGTGAGGCGAGTCGTCAGTCTCGGGACCTCTTCAGGGCCTCGACGAAGGTGACGAAGGCTCCGGCGGAGACAGTGACGGTCGCCCTGGCCGGGGCCTTTGAGTCACGCACGGCTATGCGAGTGGGGGAGTTCGCGATCTCCACGCAGTCGTTGCCCTCACCCCCACCGGAGAAGGACGACTTCTGCCACTGGGTGGGGGTGGTCATGCTGGTCCTCACAGATCCTTGGCCAACTGGTGGATGAGATCACGCGACTGGGCCGGGGGAAGTGCCCCTTCCTTCACTTTACGGAAGAGCGTTCGAAAGTGCTCCAGCTGCGCTTCGGAGTCGAGGAAGGCGGTGCCGTGCGGAGCATCCCGTACGACGGTGTCGAGACGGGGGACCGCTCCGCCGAGGTACACCATCGTGCTGCCCGCTCCGGCGAAGTCGTCCAGGGAGAAGGGGATGACCCTGACGGTCACGTGGTCCGCGTCCGACATCTCCAGGATGCGCGTCAGTTGAGCTCGGGTCGCGGCGCGTCCGGCCACCTTGATGCGGAGCGCCGCCTCGTGGATCACGGTCTCGTACGGGATCGGGTCGGGGCCCTCGACCATGACCTTCCGTTTCATCCTGTGAGCCACGCGCAGTTCGACCTCGCCGGGTGGGAACTCCGGGTTCATGTAGGCGAAAAGGCCTTGCGCGTACTCCTGCGTCTGGAGAAGCCCCGGCACGTGGATGACCGCCACGTCATGCCGGAACGTCGCGTGGTGATCCAGCTCGGCGAGGTCCAGGTAAGCGGCGGGCAGGATGCCGCGGTACTCCTCCCACCACCCCCGAGTGCGGTCGGTCGCCATGACCACCAGGGCATCGATCAGCTCGTCTTCCGCACAGGCGTAGTTGGCGGCGAGGCGTCGTAGCCGCTTCTCACTCACGCCGGCGAGGGCGGCCTCGATCTGGCTGATCTGCGCGGCACTCACTCCGAGCAGCGCCGCCGCCTCCCGGGAGGCGAGACCGGCCGCGTCCCGGAGTCGACGCAACTCGACCGCCAGGCGCATCTGACGTGCTGTTGGTTCACGCCTCAAGGCCATCGTCCGCTCCTCCCAACGCTCCTGCGAGCGCGACTCGTTCGGAGTCAGATTACGCGAGCGGCTTGCAAAACCTAAATCGCTAGACCTACCGTCGGTGACGCGACGCACACGCTGCGGCAACACCGGGACACCGGAAGCGCACCGCCCCGTCCTGCCATGACGGCCGCGACACTGCCACCGCCCGCCCGACACAACTCCCCATCACCCGAACGGAGTTCACCCATGCCCGAAAACGAACGCGCACCCTGGGAGTACTGCCTCTACCTCCCCAACGACCTCCGGGCGGTCACCGTCAGCCGCCGCACCCTCCGCCTCATCCTGACCATGCACGGACTGATCGGCCTGGTCGACGTCGCCGAGCTGCTCGCCGCGGAGCTGGTCTCCAACGCCGTACGCCACACCAAGGGGCCCGCCGCCCTGCGCGTGTCCTGGTCGACCGGTGTCCTGCGGATCGGCGCCTGGGACGCGGACCCCGAACCACCCGAACCCCCAAGGCCGTTGGACCAGGACACCGAACTGGAGGACGGACGGGGACTGGCACTGGTCAGGGCCTGCGCCGACCTGTGGGGGTGGCATCCACTGTCCAGACACGGGAACCGGGGGAAGTTCGTGTGGTGCGAGCTGACCGCGGCTTGAACCCTTTGGTCTCTCGTGGCGGACGAAACCGGAGGATCCAAGAACTGGACCTCCGGTCAGCCAGACTGCTCCGACAACAGAACAGTCAGCCGTCTCCCCTGCGCCAGGTCTTGGTCGGCCGACCTTCCTCGTCCCATTCCCGGGTGGAGAGCAACGCCCCGTCGCTCTCGGAGAACGTCCGCTCGGAGGCGAGAACACCGTTCGGGTGCCACTTCTTCGCGACCCCGACAGCGCGTCCTTCGCGTACCGTCGCTTCCGACTCAAGCGTGCCGTCCTTGTACCACTCCCAGCCCGGACCGTCCGGTAGGCCATCGACGTAGGTTTCCAGGCTGACACGAGCACCACCCAGAAATTCCTCGACCTCACCTGTGAACGGTCGACCTCGGTACAACAACCGCTGCGCCAGGTCCATGTCGACCCCTGGGTCGTCGATATTGATTCGCGCTGCCTCGGCCATTAGGGAATCCAGTTGTCGTCAGTCGGCTCACCGGCGAACCTGCCGTGAAGGCTGTCCACCCCGTCCAGCATAAGGTCGCAGTTGGCGCAGAACGCCGCCGGGCGGCCTGGCAACTCGGTCCTCATATGGTCGAAATAGGGGAATTCCATCGCGGCGCGGAGTTCGGTCAGCGCCTCCGGCCCGTCAGAAAGCCCGAGCTTTCTCCGCTCCCAGAGAAGGTTGTTCACCGCCTTTACCTCTGCATGCCTGAGTGGCTGGTCGGGGGCAGGCGTGGGGTCAGGAAGGTTCTCGTACCTGTCGGCAATTGTCGGGTGGATGTTGTCGATCAGATCCTCAGGCTTCCCGTTGACCGCCTCGACCACTCTTCCCGTCCGCAGGTCCATGACCTGGCCGATGCAGGGGCCCACCTTCCTTCTCGACAACGTGCCGAGTTCCTTGGCTTCCCTGAACGCGGCGCCGCGCTGGAAGGAGAGGTCTTTGAGGAAGTGCTCGAAGTTACGCCCGTCCACATGAGTGATCAGGCCGTCCGCATTTCGCTGCACTCGACTCTCAGGTATCTGCCCCAGAACGTTCTCGCCCTGGCTGGGGGGCGGTAGCGGCTCGTCCCCGAACTGAATGGGTTCCGCGTCCCGCCGGGCGGCATCGTCCACAGCCGAGCCTCTGGGGTCACGCACGTCCCGGTCGGCATGAGGCTCACCGTGCGGCTCGTGGACATGCGACGGACTCTGATCGCCAGAATGGCCAGCACCGTGGTCACCGCTACGGGCGTGGCCGTCAGGGCCGTTGTTGCTCTCACTGTGGTTACCCACACCGGATCCGTCATGGCCGCCGACCGTATGGCCGTGCTGCTCGCCACCGACCCCGTCGCCGTAACTGCCCGCCCGGCCCCCAGGGGGCCCGTGGTCGGCGGTCGGGCCGGTGCCGTGATCGTCTGCTCGACCGCCAGGGAGGCGGTCTGCCGTACCTCCGGGGGGTTGGTCGGCCGTGCTTCCACTCGGTACGTGGTCACCTGCAGAACCGTCTGCCACACCGTCGCTCCCGGAGTGGACTGCTGGGCTGATGGGAGCGTCGTCGCCGACGCGGCCGGCGTCCCCGAGGTCGTCCACGCTGTCGCCGAGGCGGATGTGCTGCCCGGCCTGGTCGGCGGTGTGCGCGCCTGCGCCGACGAGGGCGGGTTCCTTCGCAGGGGAAGGCGTGTGCGGGGTGTCGGCACCGGTGGCGGGAGCACCGGAGGCCGGCCCGTCGACCACGTCGGCGGGTGCGTTGTCGACGGTGTCGATGACGTTGCCGTGCCGGTCGAGGAGGTTGCCCTCGCTGTCCAGGTACTGGGCCGGCGAGCCCTCCACGCCCGGCAGCCTCGTCGTACCCGCCGGCAACACCGCAGTATCGAAGGGAAGCTGGACAGTGCCGTCAGCCAGCCGGGTCGCACCGTCCGGGACGGCCGCGCCCTCGGGCAGCCGTACCGTGCCGTCCGGGAGCCGCAGCGAGCCCTCCGGGAGAGTGATCGCGCTACCGGGGAGAGCCGTGCCATCGAACGCACCGAGGCCCTTCAGGCCCTTGGTGATATCCCCGATCTTCGACAGGCCCGCACCCGCACCCTTGGCGATATAGGTCATCGGGTCGATGAAATGAGCCGTCTTGCCGGCCACCGACAGGACCCTGGCAGCCGCACCCGCCTTCCCCGCACCCGACACCGCCCCACCCGCACCACCGGTGAAGACCGTCGTCAGCACATTGAAGGTGACCGCCCCCGCCGCCCGCGCAGGATTCCTGCCCCACTCGTCCCACGCCAGCAGCGCCTTACCCGTCTCCTTCATCGCCGTACGCGACTCCCGCAGCCAGGCAGGCGCCTTGTCATCCGGCAACCCCCAGAACACCACCTGCGCACCCGGCATCAAACTCACCGTCAGCCCGCCCGCAAGCAGAGCCAGCCCCTTCCACGCCTGCCCCATCGCCTCCCAGCCGCCGAAGCCGACCAGGGTGCCCAGACCCTTGATGGTCCCCCAGACACCATCCACGACCAGGCCGTCCCACACGAACGACTTCACCCAGTGGCCGACCTCGTACCAACGGTGCTTCTCCTCCACCGGGTCACCCCAGGGAAGCTTCGCGTTCTTCATGTCGTCCGCGTTGAAGCCGTACTGGTCCGCCCGCTCGGAACCGTCTCCGGCCACCATCTGGGTGCCGCCCCAGATCGCGGTGATCTTGTTGTGGCAGGTGCGTTCCGCCGCCCAGAACGCCGCCACCGTCGCGGTGATCTCGTCCCGGATCCGGTTGTGCTTGCCGACCTTGCCCTCGTCGTACTCCCACTCGTCGTCGTCCCTGACCGACGACACGAACGAGGCGGCATCCACCTTCAACTGCTTCAGCTTGCCCACCAGGGGACGGATTTCGGTGGCGTACGTCGACAGCGCCCCGGACACCGTCTCCAGATCGTCCCCGAACGTGTCCGCGCGGTCCCTGACCGGCTTCGTCGTCGCGAAGAGCTTCTCCGCCTCCGGAGCCGTGTAGTACGCCGACAGACCCTGGAACTGCGAATCGACAGCCTCACCCGTCCTGCGGACACGCCCCGCGTCCCCCTTCAGATCCGCGCAATCCGTCTCCAGCCGGTCCAGATCACCCGTGAACTGCGGTATCTCCCCCGGATCGAGCACCCCGCCCCACACCCCCGCCACTCCCACCCACCACCGACTCGATCATCTGTATCAATCGGCCGGTTGCAGCCGCAACGCGGATCCGGTCAAAGTTCGCCGCCCCGAGGACATCGCACCGCCTACTCCGCCTACTCCGTAGCCGCCCGCCCCGTGAGCGCCGCCAGGCTGTTCCGTACGTGGTCCATCTGGGACTGGACGTCGTCCCAGGTCTCGCCGTGTTCGCGGAGGACCCGTTCCGTGTCGCGGGCGATGCGGTCCTCCCGGGCCCGTGCCTCCGCGACCAGTTCGGCCGATCGCACCCGGGCCTCCTCCTCCATCCGCCGTGCCGAGTGCTCCGAGTCGGCGAAGGCCTGCTGCGCCTCGGACAGCGCGGCCTCGGCCAGCGCGATCCGTTCGGCGTTCCGGGCGTCCAGTGCGGCGGCCCGTTGTTCGGCCTCCGTGTCGGCCTCGGCCCAGCGCCCGGCGTGCTCCTTGGTCTGTTCGGCGAGGATGCCGGTGGTGCGTTCGCGGACCTCGCGCAGGGCCGCCAGGGCCTCACCACGGCCCTCCTTCACCTCGCGCCGGGCGCCGATGCGCAGTTCGTCGGCCTCGGCGCGGGCGGCGAGCAGACGGTCCCGGGCACGTTCTTCGGCCTCGGCGCGTACGGCGTCGGCGTGCGCCTGCGCGGTCTCGCGTACGCCGTCCGCGCCCGCCCGCGCCTCCTCCACCAGGCGATGCGCCTCCTGCCCGGCGCCCTCCCGTACGGCGTCGCCCTCCTCGCGGCCCAGCTCGAAGAGGCGTCGGGCGCGCTCCCCGAGCGTGTCGTACGTCTGCGGGGCGAGCGTCTCCACGATCTCCCGCAGCCGTGCCGCGTCCGCCTCCATCTCCCTGGCCAGCACGGTGAGACGAGCGGCGCGCTCCCAGGCGGCGTCGCGGTGCCGCGAGAGGGCTCCGGCGTACGCGTCGACCTGGTCGGGGCGATAGCCGCGCCCCCGTACGGCCATGAATCCTGGTGACGGAACCGACGCGCCGCTCATCCGTGAACCCCTCTCCGCCGAACAGAACAAGATGCATGCGAAATGATGATTTCGCATGCATCTTGATGTATCGGACGGAAGTGTTCATAACGCGACACTCCGCACGCCGGTTACGGGCGGCGCACGCCCTCAGTGATCGAGGGTCACAGCAGTCCGTCCCACATCTGCTCCAGCAGCACCGACCACCAGCTCTCCGGCGAACCGAGCGCCGCCGGGTCGAGCGCGGCCAGCTGGGCCTGGAAGTCGACGGTCCAGCGGCCCGCCTGCTCCTGGTTCAGCCCGAACCTGAGCCGCCACATCCGGCCGAGCAGCGCCAGGCAGCGCTGCAGCTCGGGCAGTCCCGTATTCACGAACTGCGGCGGTACGGACGCACCGCCCGGCCCCGCCTCCACGGGCACGGCCACGATGTTCGCCGTGCCGTACTGCACACAGATCGCCCGGCCGAAGTCGGTGCCCATCACCAGGTAGGAGCCCGCGTCCGGGGCGGCCTGCACCCCGCGCTCGGCCGCCAGCTCGGCCAGCGTCGGCACCGGCCGGCCCGGCTGGGCCTGCGCCCAGAAGAAGGGGCCCATGTCCAGCGGCAGCCCCGCCACCACCAGCGAGTGCGCCACGACCGGCGGCACCCCCTGCCGGGACACGGCGGCCTGCTCGAACCGGAAGACGCCCGGCCCGAACGCCCCGGCCAGCTCCTGCGCCACGCCCTCCGGCGGAATCGGCGGCGTGGGCGGCACCTGCGACAACGGCGCCCGGACCGGGGCCGGCCGGGCGGGACCGTCGGCGACCTGGTGCAACTCGCCCTGGTGCTCGATGAGTTGCTGCATGCCCTGCTGTCGGCTCGCGTGGTCCGTGCCGTACGGCGCGATGCTCGTGATCCGTGCCTGCGGCCACTGCTCCCGGATCATCCGCGCGCAGTACGCGCCCGGCAGCTCGCACGACTCCAACTCCGTGTGCAGCTCCAGCACCTGGTTCGACGGCACGTTCATCCCGCGCAGCTCGTGGAAGATCTGCCACTCCGGGTGCGGTGTCCCCGGCGCCGAACGCCGGATCAGCTGCTGCTCGGAGCCGTCCGGCGCACGGTAGCGGAGTACGGCCTGATAGCCGGGTCCGACCGTCGGCTGGCCCTGCTGCTGCGGATACCCGTACGACGGCGCCTGCCCGGGCCCGGGCTGCCCGGGGGGCGGCATCGCGCCGTGCGGCATGCCCCCGGGCGGAGGCATCGCCCCGGGCGGCATCTGCTGCGGAGCACCGGGGGGAGCACCGGGAGCCGCGCCGGGAGGCATTCCGGGGGCACCCGGGAAGCCGGGCATACCGGGCGCCTGCGGTGGCGGGGGCGCGCCGGGTCCACCCATCGGGGGCCCGCCCACCGGAGGTCCGGCCAGCATGGTCTCCGCATGGTGCACGGCACCGCCCCGACCGCCTGCAGAACCACCCGGAGCACCAGGCGGGTTCGGAGCACCGGGCGGGTTCGGCGCACCAGGCGCCTGCGGCGCACCCGGGGTACCGGGCGGCTTCGGCGCACCCGGCGGGTTCGGCGCACCGGGTGGCTGCGGCCCGCCCGGACCGGCGCCCATCCGTCCCGGGTCGGCCAGCATCGTCGCGGCGTGGTGGACTCCGCCCGGAGGCGTACCGCCGGGCGGGCCCGGGGGTGTCGGCGCACCGGGACCCTGCGGGGTGCCGGATCCGGCACCGGGCCCCTCGGGGCCGAGCGCCGACACCATCTGCGTCGGCACGTACCCGCCGGCCGGCGGGGGCGGCGTACCGCCCGGACGCGCACCCGGCGTTCCCGGAGCGCCCGGCGGAGGCGGCGGGTTGGACCCGGCGCGACGCGGCGGAGGCGCCGCCTTGCTGGTCGCGGCGTCGGCGATGTCCCGGGCGTCCGGCGCCTGCGACGGCCCGCCCGGCGCACCGGCGGCCCCCTGCGGATAGCCGTACGACGGAGGCGGCGGCGACGGTGATGCCGACGAAGGCGACGGCATCGCACCCGGCGCGGGAGCACCGGGAGGCGGCGTGCCCGGAGGTGGCGTACCCGGCGCACCCGCACCCTGCGGATAGCCGTACGTCGACGGCTGCGGAGGCGTACCACCCTGGCCAGGGTGACCGCTCTGGCCGCTCTGGCCACCCGGCGCGCCCGGTCCGCCCCGTCCACCCGGCGTGTTCGGATCGTCGAGTGCCGGCGCGACCGCCGTGCGCGGAAGCCCGCTGCCGCCCGAGATCAGCGCCGTCTTGGCGTCCGGCGGCGCGGTGGGCGGCACGTTCTCGTCCTCGGTACCGCTCAGCGGCGGCGAGAACACCGTCGCGGGCAGCGGAACGGAACGGTCCTCGCCGGGATCCGCGTTGGTGTCGGTCCCGGCCCAGGGCGTGGCCCCGACGGGCACGGCGGGCGCACCCGGCGCCCCGGCCTGCGTCTCGGGAAGGGAAGCCCCGCCCGCGGACGCCCCACCGGAACCGGAGGCACCGGAGGTGCCCGGACCCGCGCTCGCCCCCGCCCCCCGACGGTCCGGAATCCCCAGCTTGTCCGCCGCCTCCTGCAACCACTCGGGCGGGCTCAGCAGGAACGACGTCTGGTTGAGGTCGACGCGGGCCGCGGGCGCCGGTACCGCGTCGGCCACGGCGTCCTGACGGCCGTACTCCTCCTCGTAGCGGCGGATCACCTCGCCCACGGGCAGCGCGGGCCACAGCGTGGCCTCCCCGCTGTCCCGGGCGATGACCAGCCGCTGACCGCCGCCGTCCGAACGCGGCCCGTCCGCGCGGTCCTCGGGCCAGACCACGAACCCGAGGTCGAACTCCCGTACCCGCACCTCACGGTGCTGGTACGAGGGCACGTCGCCGTTGATCCACTCCTCGGCGCGCTCCTGCGCCTGTGCGAAGGTCACCATCGCGTTGCTCACTCCCCCACGGCCGGGACGGGGACGGGACGGGCGAACCCGCCGTCCACCATCAGGTTCGCCACGGTCTCCAGCTCCGGCGGGTTGCCCGCGAGCCGCGACAGGAACGCGTCGAAGTCGTCGCCGCACGGCAGCAGCAGCCGCGCCACGCGGTCCGCCGGCGCCCATGCCGGATCGACGTCACGCGCGTCGTCGTACGCGCAGAACCACACCGAGCCGATCCCTTCGCCCTTCACCTTCACGGCCAGCAGACCGCCCTGAACGAACCCGACACCCAGGTAGTCCTTGGTCAGGTGGTCGCGCAGGCACTTGTTGACGTACACGAGGTCGTTGACCGCCGCCTCGTCCCGGACGGTGAAGAACGGCTGGTCGACCAGCAGGCCCAGCTCGGCGTCCAGGGCGGCGCCCACCGGCGCGGATCCGCCCGCCGCCTTCAGGAACGACCGGTACGCGCCCGGCAGCCGGTACCCGAGGTCCTCCTCGACGCCCAGCACCTGCGACTCGGTCACCGCGACGCCCGACTTGGGCAGGCCGAAGTGCGCGGGACGCGTCTCCTGGAGGGGGCGTGTGCCCCGCTTGTCGTGGTCCACCGCCGCCGTCGCGATGCCGCCGTGATGCCGCAGCAGCGCCTTCACGTCGACCGGGACCAGTTCGAGGCGGCGGGAGCCCGCGGCGTGATGCCAGGTCCAGCCGTGCGGGGTGGCCACCGCGGGCACGGTGGCCCACAGCTCGTGCCCCGAGGCCGCCAGCGCCGCGTTCGCCGACACGTAGTCCGTCAGGCGCAGCTCGTCGACGCCGAAGCCCTCCGGGGGGTCGGCGATCTCCGCGGCCGCGCGCGCGTAGGGCGTGAGGACGGGGTAGCCGTTCTCGTCCATCCGCACCCCTCTGGGGTAGCGGGCCGCACGCACCGGATCCGGGAAATGCACGACCTGCCCGGCGTACGCCGCGTTCGGCGGCGCGGGGTGTCCTCCGGCCTGGCGGCCGGGAGGTGCCCCCAGCCCGAGCCGACCTGTCGTCATGGCGGTTGCCCCCTGCGGCACTCTGGTACGGCTCGCGGCGACCACGTTCGGTCACTACGCCCCGTATCGACTGTCTCGTCCGTCTCCACGCACTGACCGCGTGGATCGCGGTGCCGACAGCCTATGCGGTACGGCGAGAGCGGTCACCGGGCACCGGTCAGCACCCCTCCGCTTCGGTGACCTGCCGTCACCCTCTCGTGACAGCCCGCCCAAACCCGGGCGTGTCGTACCGCCCCAGCTTCCGCACCAGCCACGCCATTTGGCAGTCTGTGTCAGCCGGGGGGATGCTCGGGAGGGGATGACGATCATGAACGCGACACAGGCAGGACCACACCCGGGGCCACGACCGGGCACGTCCGGCGATTCCCGGGCCGCCCGTCAGGCGGGTCCGCACGGGGGCTCTCCCACCGGTCCGTCCGGTGATCCCCGGATCGGCTGGAGCAGTACCGAGACGCCGCGCACCCCCACCCTGCGCCACCGCCGTGACGGCATACTCCCGACCGTCGCCGCCGCCCTCTCCGTGCGGGGTGCCACCCTCACCGGCACCGCCGCCCGCGGCGACCAGCCACCCGCCCTGCACCCGCTGGTCCAGGAGTTCCTCGACACACTCCCCAGCGCCGGGCGGGACCGTTTCACGGGCCGCTGCGCCGAGACCATACTGATCTCCCGCCACCTCGCCGCCGTCGACGAGGCCCGCAGCAAACGCGCCGCGCGCAGACCGATGACCAACGGAGAGGCGCGCAAGGCCCTCAAGCAGGCCAAGCTCACCGCCCGCCGGATCCGCGAGGACGGCGATCCCCTGCACGGCAGCTTCGCCGCCCCGTGCCGCGCCTGCGCCGCCCTCAGCGCCCACTTCGGCGTCCGTGTCGTCGACCCCACGACGACCGACGACTGAGTCCTGTCGGCACCCGCCACGTACCTCTCCACGACACCGGCCCGCGCCCAGAGACGACCCTGCCGATCCCGCCGCCCCTTCCATGCCTTCCGACCCTTCCGCCCCCGCCGCCCCTCCGCTCCCGACGACGCCGACGAACCAAGGGCAGATGCACCAGGACCGCACCTCCACCACCCGCTTCCCCGTAGCCGTCGACGCCGCGCTGCGCGCCGCCGGCTGGCAACCCGGGCGCTGGGACATAAAGCAGGCCGAGATCTGGGCCGACGCCCTGCGCGAGCACGCCTCACCGGCCGGACACCGGCACGCCGTCTTCCCCGCCGCCGTCGAGGCCTGGGCGGAGTTCGGCGGCCTCCACATCTCCCCCGCCGGACCCGGCCGGCGGCTCGCCCCGGCCGATCTGCACCTCGACCCGCTGCACGGCCTGCACATGGCCCGCACGCTCGGCGACCTCGGCCGCGCCCTGGACACCGAGGTCTGCCCACTGGGTACCGAGACCGACACACGGGCCATCCTCGCCATCGACTCCGAAGGCCGGATCTACGCCCTCGACCACACCGGCGACTGGTACCTCGGCCCCGATCTCGACCAGGCCCTCGCCGCCCTCGTCTCCGGCATCGAACCGCCCCGCCTGACGGCGGGTTGAGCCGCCGCGACCCCCCGCCCGGGCGGCGTCGCCGACGAGACCGAAGGCGGGGCCGCGGCGGCGCGACCGGCGTCGCTACGACGCCGGAATCACCGCGGACACCCGGAAGCCGCCCGCGTCCGTCGGCCCCGACACGAACACCCCGCCCAGCGCGACGACCCGCTCCCGCATGCCCACCAGCCCGTTGCCGCCGGACGGCAGCCGGGCCGAGGAGTCCGAGGGCAGTTCCGGCGGCGGCTCGTTCTCCACCTGCATCGCGATCTCCGACACCCGGTGCGCGAGCCGTACGTAGGTCTTCGCCCCGGCCGCGTGCTTGTGGACGTTGGTCAGCGCCTCCTGCACCACCCGGAACGCCGTCTGCTCGATCTCCGCCACGTAGGTCCGCGTGTCCCCCTCCACCGAGAGGTCGACCACCATCCCCGCCGCCGCCGACTGCCCCACCAGCACGTCCAGATCCGACAGACACGGCCCCTCGGCCGCGGCCTCGTCGTCGGCGACCCTGGAGGCCGCGGCGGCCGCGGCGGCGCCGACCGCGGCCAGCGGCACCCCTTCCCGCCGCACGGCCGTCCCGGCGGTGCCGGTCCGCAGCACCCCGAGCATCTCCCGCAGTTCGGTCAGCGCCTGCCGGCCCATGTCCCCGACGAGCGCGGCGTTCTTGACCGCCTTCTCCGGATCCTTGCGGGCCACGGCCTGCAGGGCGGCGGCGTGGACGACCATCAGGCTCACCCGATGGGCCACGACGTCGTGCATCTCCCGGGCGATCCGGGTCCGTTCCTCGTTGCGTGCCCACTCCGCGCGTTCCTCGGCCCGCTCGGCCAGCAGCTGGAGTTCCCGCTCCAGGCTGTCCGCGCGCTCCCGCAGGCTCTCCATCAGCCGCCGCCGCGCCCCCACGTACAGGCCGAGCAGCAACGGCGGCGCGGTCAGCCCCAACGACGTGGTGATCGCCGCGAACGGGACGAACCAGTCCCCGAGGGTCAGGTCGCCCCGGGACATGTCCTGGCGCACCCGCACGAACGTCACGATCAGCGTGCCCACCAGCTGCATCCCCGCCAGCGAGCCGATGATCCGGCGCGGCAGTTCGGACGCGGCCAGCGTGTACAGGCCGACGATGCCCATCAGGAAGCCCATCTGGGCGGGTGTGATCGCGATCGACACCAGCACCACGGCGATCGGCCACCGGCGCCGCAGCACCAGCACCGCGCCGGCCAGCAGCCCGAACACCACTCCCGCGCCGATCGGGATCCCCGCGTCCTGCGCGAACGGGATCCCCTCCACCGCACACTCCACCGCGGACGCCACGGCCAGACTCATGTCCAGTACCGCGCCGCGCCACCTGGTCCACCACCACGGCCCTCCCCAGGCCGTCGCGTGGTCTTCCCCCGTCGTGGTCATGCCTCCAGCCTACGGGCGCCGGGTGCCCCTTTTCCGGTGAGTTTCCGCGACTGGCCTACACCACACTGCGTGACCGCGCGACAACGAAACCGCCACCTCACCACCGCCCCGGAGGAGTAAGACCGTCGCATCGAGGCCACTCGGTACGGCATAGTGTTGGGGGCCGTCCCGGAGATCCAACCGATTGTCCGGTTCGGCCGAGTGTGATCCCCCGTGGTGTAATTGGCAGCACTGTGGCTTTTGGTGCCATCTGTCCGGGTTCGAGTCCTGGCGGGGGAGCAACGCGTCGATACGGGCCCTGACCAGTGACAGCACTGTCAGGGCCCACTCTCATGTCTCTCACGAAACGCCCCGGTATCCTGCGGATGTCCGACCCTCCCCCTCCACAGCCGAAGGGCAACTCCGTGAGCGCCATTCGCCCGGCAGCCGTCGTCGTTCTCGCAGCGGGTGAGGGCACCCGTATGAAGTCGGCCACACCCAAGGTTCTGCACGAGATCTGTGGCCGGCCCCTGGTGGGCCATGTGCTGGCCGCCGCGCGCGAGTTGCAGCCCGAGAACCTCGTCGTCGTCGTGGGCCACGCCCGCGAGAAGGTCACCGCGCACCTCGCGGAGACCGACACCGCGGTGCGTACGGCGGTGCAGGCCCAGCAGAACGGCACCGGGCACGCCGTCCGGATGGGCCTTGAGGAGTTGGGCGGGCCGGTCGACGGCACCGTCGTCGTCGTGTGCGGCGACACCCCGCTGCTCACCGGCGCGACGCTGCGCCAACTCGCCGCCACCCACTCCTCCGACGGCAACGCGGTCACCGTGCTGACCGCCGAGGTCCCGGACGCCACCGGCTACGGCCGCATCGTGCGCGACGGCGCCTCCGGTGCCGTCACCGCGATCGTCGAGCACAAGGACGCGAGCGAGTCGCAGCGGGTCATCCGGGAGATCAACTCCGGGGTGTTCGCCTTCGACGGGCAGCTGCTCGCCGACGCGCTCGGCAAGGTCCGCACCGACAACTCGCAGGGCGAGGAGTACCTCACCGACGTCCTCGGGATCCTGCGCGAGGCGGGGCACCGGGTCGGCGCCTGCGTCGCCGGGGACCACCGCGAGATCGCGGGCATCAACAACCGGGTGCAGCTCTCCGAGGCCCGGCGGATCCTCAACGACCGTCTGCTGACCGGCGCGATGCTGGCCGGCGTGACCGTGATCGATCCGGCCACCACCTGGATCGACGTCACCGTCACGTTCGAGCAGGACGCGATCGTCCACCCCGGCACCCAGCTGCACGGCACCACGCACCTCGGCGAGGGCGCCGAGGTCGGCCCGGGCAGCCGCCTCACGAACACCCTGGTGGGCGCCGGGGCGCGGGTCGACAACACCGTCGCCGACGGCGCGGAGGTCGGTCCGGGGGCGACCGTGGGGCCGTACGCCTATCTGCGGCCC
This sequence comes from Streptomyces sp. NPDC032822, assembly GCF_055578825.1. Taxonomy (NCBI): domain Bacteria; kingdom Bacillati; phylum Actinomycetota; class Actinomycetes; order Kitasatosporales; family Streptomycetaceae; genus Streptomyces; species Streptomyces sp. NPDC032822. The sequence goes on from NZ_JBVIOL010000006.1 coordinate 167,013, forward strand.
GGCACGCGCCTGGGCCCCAAGTCCAAGGTGGGCACGTACGTCGAGACGAAGAACGCCTCCGTCGGCGAGGGCACCAAGATCCCGCACCTGTCCTACGTGGGGGACGCCACCATCGGCGAGTTCACCAACATCGGTGCCGCCAGCGTCTTCGTGAACTACGACGGCGAAGCCAAGCACCACACCACCGTGGGGTCGCACTGCAAGACGGGTTCCGACAACATGTTTGTGGCACCCGTCACGGTCGGGGACGGCGCGTACACCGCCGCCGGGTCCGTGATCACCAAGGACGTGCCGCCCGGTTCGCTGGCCGTGGCCCGGGGCCAGCAGCGGAATATCGAGGGTTGGGTGGCCCGCAAGCGTCCGGGGAGCGCGGCGGCCAAGGCCGCCGAGGCCGCCTCCCGGGAGGGCGACAGCGAAGGCTGACCGGAAACGGGTGCGTCAAACACGGCGTACCGTGATAAGTGCTCACCCAGTTGATGAACCTCTGAGGAGACAGTGCTGTGACCGGGATCAAGACGACCGGCGAGAAGAAGATGATGTTCTTCTCCGGCCGCGCCCACCCCGAGCTTGCCGAGGAGGTCGCCCAGCAGCTGGGTGTCGGGGTCGTACCGACGAAGGCCTTCGACTTCGCCAACGGCGAGATCTACGTGCGCTACCAGGAGTCCGCTCGCGGCGCGGACTGCTTCGTGATCCAGAGCCACACGGCTCCGATCAACCAGTGGATCATGGAGCAGCTGATCATGATCGACGCGCTGAAGCGCGCGTCGGCCCGCTCCATCACCGTCATCGTGCCGTTCTACGGTTACGCGCGCCAGGACAAGAAGCACCGCGGGCGTGAACCGATCTCGGCGCGTCTGATCGCGGACCTCATGAAGACGGCCGGTGCCCACCGCATCCTGACCGTCGACCTGCACACGGACCAGATCCAGGGCTTCTTCGACGGCCCGGTCGACCATCTCTTCGCCCTTCCGCTGCTCGCGGACTACGTGGGCAAGAAGGTCGACAAGAACAAGCTGACGGTCGTCTCCCCGGACGCCGGCCGCGTGCGGGTCGCCGACCGCTGGTGCGACCGGCTCGGCGCGCCGCTCGCCATCGTGCACAAGCGGCGCGACAAGGACGTGGCGAACCAGGTGACCGTCCACGAGGTCGTGGGTGAGGTCAAGGGCCGCGTGTGCGTGCTCGTCGACGACATGATCGACACCGGTGGCACCATCTGCGCCGCCGCGGACGCCCTGTTCGCGCACGGCGCCGAGGACGTCATCGTCACCGCGACGCACGGCGTGCTCTCCGGCCCCGCCGCGGACCGGCTGAAGAACTCCCGGGTGAGCGAGTTCGTGTTCACGGACACCCTGCCGACGCCGGGTGAACTGGGCGCCGACCTGGACAAGATCACGGTGCTGTCGATCGCGCCGACGATCGCGAGCGCGGTCCGCGAGGTCTTCGAGGACGGCTCGGTGACGAGCCTCTTCGACGAGCAGTAGACCCCGCTCCCCTGATCGGTTCGTAGATCGATTTCTGGTACGGCCTCCCCGCCCCGTAAGCTGTCACAGTTGCTCGGCGAGGGAGGCCGTACCGCGTTGTCCAGCGGTTACGGCGGTCCGTTATCGACGCGCTCTTCGTAGCAGGCCGATGTTCGGCCGGGTGACCTCCCCCACTCTCGACTTCGCTCGAGCGGGGGGACCCCCATCCCCACCTGTTCTACGAGGAGTGACCATGGCTGACGTCAAGCTCGCCGCCGAGACCCGCACCGAGTTCGGCAAGGGTGCGGCCCGCCGTATCCGCCGTGACAGCAAGGTTCCCGCCGTTGTCTACGGTCACGGTGCCGAGCCGGTCCACATCACGCTGCCGGGCCACGAGCTGCAGCTCGCCCTGCGCACCCCGAACGTCCTGCTCACCCTGGACATCGAGGGCAAGACCCAGCTGGCGATCCCGAAGGCCGTCCAGCGTGACGCCATCAAGGGCTTCCTGGAGCACGTCGACCTGCTTCTGGTGACGCGCGGCGAGAAGGTCAACGTCGAGGTCTACGTCCACACCGAGGGCGAGCTCGCGCCGGGCGCCTACCTGCTCGAGCACGTGCTGAGCACGCTGAACGTCGAGGCCGAGGCCACGCACATCCCGGAGTCGGTCACCGTCTCCATCGCGGGCCTGGAGGCCGGTGCCTCCATCCTCGCCAAGGACATCCCGCTGCCCGAGGGCACCACGCTGGTGACCGACGAGGACGCGGTCGTCCTCCAGGTCCTGGCCGCCCAGGCGGAGGAGGCCCCGGCGGACGACGCCGAGGCCACCGAGGCCTGATCCGCCCCGGAACACCCGTCGCCGGCCGCCGCTCCCTCCGGGGGCGGCGGCCGGCGCGTATCGAGGCACCGCGTTTCAGAGGATCGCGTTTCAAGGGATCGCGTATCAAGGAGAGATGGACGTGACGACCGACGCCAACGCGCCCTGGCTGATCGTGGGGCTGGGCAATCCGGGGCCCGAGTACGCGAACAACCGGCACAACGTCGGCTTCATGGTCGCCGACCTGCTCGCGGAGCGGATCGGGGGCCGGTTCAAGCGGGCCGGGAAGGCGCAGGCGCAGGTCATCGAGGGGCGGATCGGGCCGCCCGGTCCCGCCAACCGGCGGGTGATCCTGGCCAAGCCGATGTCGTACATGAACCTGTCGGGCGGGCCGGTGAACGCGCTGCGCGAGTTCTACAAGGTGCCGTTGGCGAACGTCGTGGCCGTCCACGACGAACTGGACATCGACCACGGCGTGCTGCGGCTCAAGCTCGGCGGCGGGGACAACGGGCACAACGGGCTGAAGTCGATGACGAAGGCGATGGGCCCGGACTACCACCGGGTGCGGTTCGGCATCGGCCGGCCGCCGGGGCGGATGCAGGTCGCGGACTTCGTGCTGAAGGACTTCTCGTCGGCGGAGCGCAAGGAGCTCGGCTACTTCGTGGACCGGGCGGCCGACGCGGCCGAGGCCCTGGTGATCGAGGGCCTGGAGCGGGCGCAAAGCACCTACAACTCCTGACTTGTCGGGCCGCCGGCCCCGGCCGAGTTGACTGCCCGTCCGGGCATGGCCAATGATCCCCGCCATGCCTGCCACACCCTCCCCCTCCCGCCAGGCCTCCGTCACCGCCCTGCGGTTCGGGCGACTCGCGGCGATGGGTACGGTCGCGGCGCTGATCCTGATCGCCGGTGTGTGGGGTTCCTGGGGGACGGCCCAGCACGTGATGCTCACCAAGGGCCGGGAGCGCGGCACGATCGAGGTGACGCGGTGCGGCGAGGAGACCTGCACGGGTCCCTACACACCGGCGTCGATGGGGTCGACCCCCCGGGCGAGCGTGGTCATCGAGCACACGGTCGCCGTGCGCAAGGGCCGGACGTACACCGTCGTCGTGAAGCCCGGCAGCGACGACGTGGTCCGCTCGGGGCCCGCCGGCGTCCTCTACGCCTGGGTCCCGATGGGCGGCGCGCTGCTGCTGGCCTCGGTCGTGGTCGCGGGCGGACTGCGCCGGACCCGCCTCGCGTGGGTGCTGGCCGGGTCGGGGGTCGCACTGCTCACGGCCACGTTCCTGGCGATCTGATACCTCGCGCGTACGGCGGTGCCCCCGAGCCGCCATGAAGGCTCGGGGGCACCGCCGTGGGTACGGGGTGTCGTCAGCCGGTGTTGCGCAGGCCGGCGGCGACGCCGTTCACGGTCAGCAGCAGGGCACGGGAGAGCAGCGGGTCGGGCCGGTCGCCCGCCGCCGCCGCGTCGCGCTGCCGCTTGAGGAGGGTGACCTGGAGGTAGGAGATCGGGTCCAGGTAGGCGTCACGGATGCTGAAGGTCTGCCTCAGCACCGGGGTGGCGTCCAGGAGTTCCCTCTCGCCGGTCACCTTCAGGACCTCGCGCACGGTCAGTTCGTGCTCGGCCCGGATCGTCTCGAAGACATGCTTCAGGTCGTCGGGGACGAGGGTGTCGACGTAGTGGGCGGCGATCCGCAGATCCGTCTTGGCGAGGGTCATCTCGACGTTGGAGACGAAGTTGCGGAAGAAGTGCCACTGCTCGTGCATCTCGTCCAGGACGGTGTCCAGGCCCGCTTCCCTGAGTGCCTTGAGGCCGGAGCCGACGCCGAACCAGCCGGGCACGATCTGCCGGGACTGGGTCCAGCCGAACACCCATGGGATGGCCCGCAGTCCGTCGAGGCCGGCGCCGGAGTCGGGCCGCCGGGACGGCCGTGAGCCCAGGTGCAGGTCGGCGAGCTGGTCGACCGGGGTGGCCGCGAAGAAGTACGCGGGCAGGTCCGGGTCCTCGACGAGGCCGCGGTAGGCGGTGTGGGCGGCGTCGGACACCAGGTCCATCGCCGCGTCCCAGCGCGCCAGGGCCTCGTCCGACTGGCGGGGCGCGGTGTGCAGGGCGGACGCCTGGAGGGTGGCCGCGACGGTCAGTTCCAGGTTCTCCCGGGCCAGGGACGGCACGAGGTACTTGTCGGAGATGACCTCGCCCTGCTCGGTCACCTTGATCTCGCCCTCCAGCGTCCCCCACGGCTGGGCGAGGATCGCGTCGTGCGAGGGGCCGCCGCCACGGCCGACCGTGCCGCCCCGGCCGTGGAACAGCCGCAGCCGCACGCCGTACCGGTGGGCCACGTCACGCAGCCGCCGCTGGGCGCGGTGGATCTCCCACTGCGATGTGGTGATGCCGCCGAACTTCGAGGAGTCGGAGTAGCCGAGCATGACCTCCTGGACATCTCCGCGCAGCGCCACCAGACGCCGGTAGGAGGGGTCGGAGAGCATGTCCTCCAGGATCGTGTCCGCGGCCTTGAGCTCGTCGGTCGTCTCCAGGAGCGGCACGATACCGACCTTCGCCCAGCCGGCGTGCAGGTCGAGCAGGCCCGCCTCGCGGGCGAGGACGGCGGCGGCGAACACGTCGTCGGCGCCCTGGCACATCGAGATGATGTACGACTCGATGACCTCGGGCCCGAAGACCTCCAGGGCCCGCTTCACGGTCTGGAAGACGCCGAGGGTCTTCTCGCCGGCCGCGTCCACCGGAGCCGGCGTCGGGCCGAGCGGCCTGCGTGAGCGCAGTTCCTTCGCGAGGAGCTTGCCGCGGTACTCGCGGGGCATGTCGGCGTACCGCCAGGACTCCTCGCCGAGCCGGTCGAAGAGCTGGCCGAGGGCGTGGTGGTGGGCGTCCGCGTGTTCCCGTACGTCCATGGTGGCCAGCTGGAGGCCGAACGCGCCGAGCGTGCGGATCGTACGGTCCATGCGGCCGTCGGCGAAGAGGCCGCCGCGGTGGGCGCGCAGCGAGGTCTGGATCAGGGTGAGGTCGTGCAGCAGCTCGGCGGTGCCGAGGTAGTCGCGGCCCTCCTCGTGCGGGATGCCCCTGGCCAGGCGCGTCTTGGTGTTCTCCAGCTTCTGCCGGATACAGGTGGCCTTGAGACGGTAGGGCTCCTCGGCGTTCAGCCGCTTGTAGCGGGGGCTGATCTCCGGGAGGCGCTCCAGGTCGGTGCCGAGGGAGTCCAGGAGCTCGTCGGTGGCGCCGGTGTAGCGGATGGAGTTCGACAGGAAGCCGCGCAGCTCGTCGATCATCTCCAGGGCGTCGTTGATGCCGTGCTCGTGCTGGAGGATCAGGACGTCCCAGGTGACCTGCGGGGTCACGTTCGGGTTGCCGTCGCGGTCGCCGCCGATCCAGGTGCCGAAGGTGAGGGGGCGGGTGTCGTCGGGGAGCTTGACGCCGACCCGGTCCAGCTCGGCGGTGAGGTCCTCCAGGACGTCTCCCACCGCACCCGCGTGCAGCTCGTCCAGGTAGTAGATGGCGTTGCGGGCCTCGTCCGCGGGCTCCGGGCGGACCACGCGCAGCTCGTCGGTCTGCCACACCAGGTCGATGTTCTCGGCCAGACGGGTGTCGCAGCGGCGGCGGTCGGCCTCGATGACCGGGGTCTCCAGGAGCGCGGCGATGCGCCGGAGCTTGTTGAGGACCGACCGGCGGGCGGCTTCCGTGGGGTGGGCCGTGAACACCGGGCGCACGTTCAGGTTGGCGACCGTCTGGCGCAGGTGCTCCGGGTCGGCGTCCTTGAGACGGTCCGCCGTACGGGCGAGGAGGCTGCCCTCGGCGGCCCGCCTGGCACGCAGCTCGCGGCCGCGGTGCACCTGCTCGGTGACGTTGGCCAGGTGGAAGTAGGTGGAGAAGGCGCGGACCAGCTTGGCGGCGGTCTGCAGTTCGGTGCCGCGCAGCAGTTCGGCGGCGGCCTCGCCGTCCTCGCGGGTCAGGCGGCGGACCTTCTCGACCAGTTCGAGCAGCTCCGGGCCCTCCTGGCGCACGAGGGTCTCGCCGAGGAGATCACCCAGTCGCCTGATGTCGGCGCGCAGCTCACTACTGGTCGACGTGGTGCTCGTAGTCAGGTCGTCGGCACTGCTCACAGGTGCGGCTCCTTGCAGTGTTGAAGCTCGTCCGGGAGGGGAACCCGGCGGGCGGCCTCGGGCGGCGCTGCCGCATGCGAGGCCGGACAGCCGGGAAGAGATCAGAACGGACCGCGCTGTCCGACGACACAAGGATAGGTGTCCACGCCAAGGCGCAGGCTGTCGGGCTCTTGCCGTCGGGCATCGCGCTGCCATACTTACGACGCCGTAGGTTACGGAACCGTAGGAAGCATGGATCACCCGACGCGTTCCGGTACCCGGCGCCCCGCCCCGAATCCCACACCCCCCAGGGGATACGCATGACCTCAAGCTCCGACGTGATCGAAGACCCTTCCCAGGCGGCCGACGACACCCCCACGCCCTCCGCCACCCTGGGTGGCGAGCAGAAGCGTTCGATCGAGCAGATCACGCTGCTGCTCTTCATCACCGTCCCGTTCCTCGCGGTGCTGGCGGCGGTGCCACTGGCGTGGGGCTGGGGCGTGAGCTGGCTGGACCTCGGCCTGCTGGTCTTCTTCTACTACCTGGGCTGCCACGGCATCACGATCGGCTTCCACCGCTACTTCACCCACGGCTCCTTCAAGGCGAAGCGGCCCCTGCGGATCGCGCTGGCGATCATGGGGTCGATGGCGGTCGAGGGGCCGCTGGTGCGCTGGGTGGCCGACCACCGCAAGCACCACAAGTTCTCCGACGCGGAGGGCGACCCGCACTCGCCGTGGCGTTTCGGCGAGACCGTGCCGGCCCTGATGAAGGGCCTGTGGTGGGCGCACATCGGGTGGATGTTCGACGAGGAGCAGACACCGCAGGAGAAGTACGCGCCGGACCTGATCAGGGACGGGGCGATCCGGGCGGTCTCCCGCCAGTTCATCCTCTGGGCGATGCTGTCGCTGGCGCTGCCGCCGCTGATCGGCGGGCTGGTGACGATGTCCTGGTGGGGCGCGTTCACGGCGTTCTTCTGGGGTTCCCTGGTGCGGGTGGCCCTCCTCCACCACGTGACCTGGTCGATCAACTCGATCTGCCACGCGGTCGGCAAGCGCCCCTTCAAGTCACGCGACCGTTCCGGCAACGTGTGGTGGCTGGCGGTCCTGTCGTGCGGCGAGTCCTGGCACAACCTGCACCACGCCGAGCCGACGTCCGCGCGGCACGGGGTGGAGCGGGGCCAGCTGGACTCCTCGGCCCGGTTCATCCGCTGGTTCGAGCTGCTCGGCTGGGCCTATGACGTGCGCTGGCCGTCACGCTCGCGTATCGATTCCCGTCGCGACACCGGTGCGGGCGGTTCCGGGCGCAAGAGGGCGACGGCCGAGGCGGCATGATTGACGCCGTGGCGACCGACTCCAGCAGCACCCCGAGCAATGAGAAGCCGCGGCGTACGCGTCGCACCCGGATGACCGGTGCGGAGCGTCGCCAGCAACTGCTGGAGATCGGTCGCACCCTCTTCGCGGCGAAGGGGTTCGAGGGCACGTCGGTGGAGGAGATCGCGGCCAAGGCCGGGGTGTCCAAGCCGGTGGTCTACGAGCACTTCGGCGGCAAGGAGGGCCTGTACGCGGTGGTCGTGGACCGTGAGATGCGCCGTCTCCTCGACATGGTGACCAGCTCCCTCACGGCGGGCCACCCTCGTGAACTGTGCGAACAGGCCGCGTTCGCGCTCCTCGACTACATCGAGGAGTACACGGACGGCTTCCGCATCCTGGTCCGCGACTCCCCCATCCCCCAGTCCACGGGCTCCTTCGCCTCGCTGATCTCGGACATCGCCACCCAGGTGGAGGACATCCTGGGCCGCGAGTTCAAGAGCCGCGGCTTCGACCCCAAGCTGGCCCCGCTCTACGCCCAGGCCCTGGTCGGCATGGTCGCCCTCACCGGCCAGTGGTGGCTGGACGTCCGCCGCCCGAAGAAGTCCGAGGTCGCTTCCCATCTGGTGAACCTGGCGTGGCACGGGCTCGACGGGATGGAGGCCAAGCCGCACCTGATAGGACGCCGGAAGAGCTGACCCCGACAGAGCCGACCCGGGACCGGCCACCGCGCACGGGGCCCCGGCACACCCACCGGGACGCCGCCCGCCCCCCTCGACGAAGTGCGGCCGGCCGGACACGGTCCGCGGTGGTGGTCACCGAGTCCGCTTCCGGGCCGTCGTGAAGATGCGGCGGAAGGGGAACGGCGTTCCGTGAGGGCCGGGCGGGTAGGCCTCGCGCAGGGCGGCCCGGTATTCCGCGACGAAGGCCCGGGAGGCTTCCGGGTCGTCGGCGAGGGTGGTGAGGACCGGGCGCAGACCCGTCCCCTTCACCCAGTCGAGCACCGGGTCCTCGCCGGTCAGCAGATGGACGTACGTCGTCTCCCAGGCGTCCACCGAGCAGCCGAGGCCGGCCAGTTCCTCCAGGTAGGCGGTGGGCGCGAGGACCGCGTCGGCGTGGCGCAGGGTGTCGCCCAGGCGGGCCTTCCAGCGGGCGGAGTGGGCGAGTTCGCGCATCAGCCGGTGGCTGGGGGCGTCGAAGTTGCCGGGGACCTGGAAGGCGAGGGTGCCGCCCGGGGCGAGGCCCGCCACCCAGTCCGCGAACCGCTCCACATGCCCCGGCACCCACTGGAGGGTGGCGTTGCTGACGATGAGGTCGTACGGCCGCGCGGGCGCCCAGGTGCGTACGTCGGCGTGGGCGAAGTCGAGGCGTTCACCGCCGTGGGCCGCCCGTGCCGTGGCGAGCATCTCGGCGGAACTGTCGTAGCCGGTGATGTGGGCGGTGGGCCAGCGGTCCGCGAGGAGAACCGTGACGTTCCCGGGGCCGCAGCCCAGGTCGGCGATGCGCGGTGCGGCCCCGGGGAGTTCGGGGATCCGGGCGAGGAGGTCGACGAACGGGCGGGCCCGGTGGTCGGCGTGGCGCAGGTACTGGGCGGGGTCCCAGGTGGGAGTCGTCATGGAGGCCACCTTCCCCAAGGGTTTCTCTTGATGTCAAGAGACTTGATGTCAAGAGACTCCACATCGACACAACCACTACACTGATCGTCATGGAGGACGAGGTCGATCGGCTGGTATCAGCATGGCGCCGGGAGCGCCCGGACCTCGACGTGGAACCGCTTGAGGTACTCAGCCGGGTGAGCAGACTGGCGCGGCACCTGGACCGGGCCCGTCGGCTGGCCTTCTCCGAGCACAGCCTGGAGCCCTGGGAGTTCGACGTGCTGACCGCGCTGAGGCGCGCGGGAACGCCGTACCAGCTCTCACCGGGACAGTTGCTGACCCAGACCCTGGTCACCTCGGGCACGATGACGAACCGCATCGACCGCCTGACCAAGAAGGGCCTGGTCGAGCGGCTGCCCGACCCCAGCGACCGGCGCGGCGTGCTGGTGCGGCTCACCGACGAGGGCCAGGACCGCGCGGACCAGGCCCTGGCCGGACTGCTGGAGCAGGAGCGCGCGATCCTCGCGGAACTCTCCCGCGCCCAGCGCGGCGAACTCGCCGGCCTGCTACGCCAGCTGACCGCCCCGTTCGACAACATCCCCGGCTGAGGGCCTACCGGGCGGATCGTGCCGAGACGCGGGGTGTGGCACGCACATCTACCGCGTTGTCGTCGGTCGCCGACTCCCTCCTCCGCCTTGCAGCTGCACGCACCACACCCCGCTCACCGGCATCGGTCAGGCGCTGCTACTTTCCTCCGGCACGATCCGCCCGGTGGGCCCCAGGTCGACCGGACCCACCCCCGCCCGCCGGGCCAGCGCGACCGCGGCCAGGGTGGAGTGCACCCCGAGCTTGCCGAGGACGTTCTGCATATGGGTGCGGACGGTGTGCGGGGAGAGGAACAGCCGCTCGGCGACGGCCTTGCGGCCCAGGCCCGCGACCATGCAGCGCAGCACCTCCCGCTCCCTCGGCGTGAGGGACTCGACCAGCTGCTCGCTCTCGGTGCGGTGCTTGCGCGCGGCCGTCAACTCCCGCAGTACGCCGGTGAGCAGGGCGGGCGGCAGATGCGTCTCGTCGCGCAGGACCCCCCGTATGACGGTGAGCAGCCGGGACAGCGAGCAGTCCTTGGCGACCCACCCGGAGGCACCCGCCTGCAGGGCGAGCGCGGCCCGCCGCGAGTCGTCCTTCTCGGCGAGCACGACGATACGGACGGTCGGCTGCCCGGCACGGACGCCGACGACCAGCGAGATGCCGTCGACGAGGCCGTCCTCGCCCACCTCCTGAACCGGCGCCGCGGACCGGACCCCCGGCACGTTGCAGCCCAGGTCGGCATCGACGAGCAGCACGTCGAAACGGCGCCCCTCGGCAGCCGCGCGCTCCAGACTGCGCAGCGCGGCGGGACCGCTGCCGGCCGCGGAGACGTCCACGTCGGGCTCGGCCGCCAGTGCCGCGGCGAGTGACTCGGCGAAAATGCGATGGTCGTCGACCACCAGGACTCGGATGCGAACCACGAAACCCCCTTCCCCAAGCTCCTTGAAAGAGCAGGGGATACCTCAAGGTCCGGAGAACGAAGACGTGTGCGCGGGTACGACACCCTGAGGCATCCGTCACCGCACAGCCGCCGCCGTGCGGAACCGCTACCCCCTGTTCGGGCGTCGTACCCGACTGTCTCGCCCCCTGATCAGCACCGGCCCCCACCGGTGCTGTTCATCAGGGTACGGCCGGGTGGCAGGAGCGGAAGGTAATTTGCAGAACTGGCTGTCCGACGCGTTTATGGTGAGCCGCATGTTTCGTATGGAGACAGAAGTCGACAAGGAACGGCGCGATCTTCTCCGGACCCGGCTGCGGGAGACGAACACGGCGGCCTCCCCCGTACTGCGCGCCCTGCGCGGCACCCCCGGCGCACGCGAGTTCCCGCTGCACGTCTGGATCCTGGACGAGGCGGACCGGCTGGCCGGCGGCCTGGTCGGACACACCTGGGCGGGCTGGCTCCACGTGAACCAGCTCTGGGTCGACAGCCGGCACCGCGGCGCGGGTCTGGGCTCCCGGATCCTCGCGCAGGCGGAGCGCACGGCCCGCCGCGAGCGGGGCTGTGCGGCCGCCCGCCTGGAGACCTGGGACTTCCAGGCGCCGAGGTTCTACCAGAAGCAGGGATACGAGGTGGTGTGCGTGATCCCCGACTACCCGCCGGGGATCACGGAGTACACACTCGTCAAACGCTGGGGCTGAGCACCACGGGCGGTGTCCGCGGCCGACGTCCCGGTCCCCGCGGGGACCGAGGGGGTCTCAGACCCGGAAGAGGTCGACCAGGGTGCTCCAGAAGCCCCTCTTCTGCGCCGGCTGCCCCGGCCGTACCGGCTCGGCACCGGCCACCGGCGCGCCCGGCTGCTCGGCCACCGGCGGCGGCGCCGCGCTCTGCAGGGCCGACACCGTGCGGGTGGCCGGGGTCGGGCTGAACCGGACGGGCAGCGCGGCCAGCGCGTGCTGGAACGGTCCCGGCCGCCACTGCAGTTCCTCGTCCGGCACCGTCGGCGTGAGGTCGGGCAGCGCGTTGAGGAGCCGCTCGATCGCGGCGATGGTGATGACCAGGGCCGGGTCCTTGGCCGGGCAGGCGTGCGGGCCCGCCCCCCACGCCAGGTGCGCGCCCTTGTTGCGGGACTCGCGGGCCTCCTTGAGGGCGGGGTCGCTGTTGGCGCCGGCGAAGCTGATCACGACCGGCGAGTTCGCCTCGACGATCAGCCCGCCGAGGTCGACGTCCCGCGCCGGGAAGTGCGTGGCGTAGTTGGCGATGGGCGGGTTGTTCCACAGGACGTGGTCGATGGCCTCCTCGATCAGCATGCCGGAGCCGCCCGCGCCCTCCTCCGACAGGAGCAGGTGCAGGACGTGGCCGATGAGGTTGCGCTGGGGCTCGAAACCGGCGCCCATCATGATGATGAGCTGGTCCTTGAGCTCCTCGTCGGTGAGGCCGGCGGGGTGCTGGACGAGCCAGGAGGTGACGTCGTCGGCGGGGTTGCGGCGCTTGATGGAGATCAACTCCATCAGGCTCACGGTGAGTTCCTCGTTGGCACGCTGCACGTCGATGCCGTCGAAGAAGGCGCCCAGCGAGCCGGTGAGGGAGTCGCCGATGTCCGCGGGGCAGCCGAACAGCTTGTTGAACAGCAGCAGCGGCAGCATCTTGGCGTAGTCGTTGATCAGGTCGGCGCGGCCACGCTCGCTGAACTGGTCGATGAGGAAGTCGGCGATCGACTCGACGTCACGGCGCAGCCGCGTCATGTTGAGCCGGTCGAAGCTCGCGGTGACCGCCTGGCGCAGCCTCAGGTGCACGGCACCGTCGGTGAACAGGCAGTTGGGCCGGTAGGCCATCATCGCCAGGACGGGGCTGTCGAGGGGGACCTGACCCTCGTTCAGTGCCTTCCAGCGGCGGGAGTCGCGGGCGAACAGCGAGGGGTTCTGCAGCACCCTGAGGGCCGTCTCGTGTTCGACGACCAGGGTGGCGTCCACGCCGGGGGCGAGTTCCACGGGGCCGGCCGGGCCGTGGGCCCGGACGGACTCGTAGATCTGCTGCGGGTCGGCGGTGAAGGTGCCGTCGAACATGGGGCATCTGGCGCCCGCGGGGGCGGCGGGCGAGTGGTGAGTGTCCACGGGGGTGTCCTTTGCGAGCCTGGCCCAGCGGGCCGGCCGGGGAGGGAGTGGATCAGGCCGCGCGATCGAGCAGGTGGCGGACCAGGGCGATCAGCGCGTTGGCGGACGACCGCTGGTCGCGGGCGTCGCAGTAGATGACAGGCGTGTCCGGCAGCAGGTCGAGAGCCTCGCGGATCTCCTCCTCGTCGAACTGCTGCCGCGCGTCGAAGCTGTTGACGGCGATGGCGTACTCGAGCCCGTACTCGTCGATCAGGTCGATGACGGGGAACGTCTCCTCCAGCCGGGCGGGATCGACCAGCAGCAGTGCGCCGAGCGCACCGCGGGCCATGTCCTCCCACAGCTGCATGAAGCGCTGCTGCCCGGGCGTGCCGAACAGGTAGAGCACGAGTTCCTCGGACAGCGTCAGACGTCCGAAGTCCAGGGCCACGGTGGTGGTCGCCTTGTCCGGTACGCCACGCAGGTCGTCCACGTGCAGGGACGCCTGTGTCATCTTCTCCTCGGTGCGCAGCGGAGTGATCTCCGACAGCGAGCCGATCAGGGTCGTCTTGCCCACCGCGAAGTGACCCACGACCAGGATCTTCGCAGCGGTGGTCACCGCGTCGGAGACATAGATCGTGCCGTTCGCGGGCGTCTTGGACCTCGCGGTCGTCTCAGACGATGAGGGATTCGAGTCCATGCAGAACCTTCTCGAGGGTCTCTCGGTCAGCGAGGTTGGCGCGGGCCGGGGCGGAACGGCGCAGGAAGTGCCCCTGTTCGAATAAATCGGTCAGCAGCAGCCGGGCCACTCCCACCGGCAGTTCCAGATGGCCGGCCACCTCCGCCACGGACAGGTAGCCGCCCCCGCACAGCTCCCAGATGGCCCGGACCTCGGGACCCGCCCCCAACGGCATCTCACGGTCCGGGGCCAGGGTGACCAGGGTGTGCAGCGCCAGGTCGTCCGCCGACGGCAGTCGCCGCCCGCCGGTGATGACGTAGGAACGGACGAAGTCGCTGGTGACCGACGCTTCCTCGCCGGGGCCGTTCATGCGTCGGCACCCGCGTTCAGTCGAGGCGCCGCGCTCATCGCCTCGCGGAGCGCGCTCACCGTCTTCTGCATCCGGAAGGACATGGCCTCCATGTCGACGTCCAGCGCTGCCGACACGGCCAGATAGGCTCCGCTGCCCGCGGCGACGAGGAAGATCCAGCCGCCGTCGTACTCGACGAGCGTCTGCTTCCAGGCCCCCTGTCCCCCGTCCACGAAGCCGGACACGGCCCGGCACAGGGACTGGATGGAACTCATCGCGGCCGCGTTCTTCTCCGCTTCGTCACGGCCGATGTCGTCGGAGCGCTGCATGAGCAGGCCGTCCGCGGAGACGAGGATCGCGTGGCGGGCCCCCCGCACCTCCAGCACACCGTTCAGCACCCACGACAGGTCGGGATTCACTGGTTCTGGGATCCTTCCGTGTTGTTCGAGACCCGGCCGAGGTGCGTTCCGCGGGCGAACGCACCGATACGTGAAGCCGTCACTTCGCTGGGGTTGTCCCCTTCGGAGGCCGACCGGGCGGGTGCCGCCTGGTCGGGCTGGGGGACGACCGAGACAGGCCTGTTGCGCCGCCGGCGCCGAGGCAGACCGCCCTGGGTGGTGCCGACGACGAGCGTCGGTCCGGCGGCGGGCACCGCGACACGGGGCCGCGCGGGCTGCTCGCCCTCGAACGCGCGGTCGTCCTGCGAGGCGGTCGGCTGGGGGGCGTCAGCGGTCAAGAGGGCCTCCGGCACACGGATCACGGCGCGCACTCCGCCGTAGGGGGAGACCGAGTCGACGGACACCGAGAAGCCGTAGCGGGCGGCGAGCATCCCGCAGACGGCGAAGCCGAACCTGGGCGGGTCGCCGAGGCCGGTGATGTCGACGACGCTGTCGGGCGACAGCAGGGCCGCCGCCCGGACCTTGGTCTCCTGGCTCATGCCCACACCGGCGTCGTCGACGACCAGACACACCCCGGTGGGGACGGACTGGATGTTGATCTCCACCGGCGACTGGGGCGCGCTGTACTTGGTCGCGTTGTCCAGGAGCTCGGCGAGCACGACGGCGACCGGTTCCACGGCCTTGCCGGTGATGGAGATGTTGACCTGGGCGTTGACCCGGACCCGGTTGAAGTCCTTGATCCGGCCCTGGGCGCTGCGGGCGACGTCGAACACGGAGGCGCTCTCCTCGCGCCGCCCGAGCCATCCGCCGCACAGTACGGAGATGCCCTTGGTGCGACGGCTGAACTGGCTGCTCGTGTGATCGATGAGCATCAGGTCGGCCAGCACACCGGTGTCGTCGCCGTACTCCTTCTGGAGGTTGTCGAGCAGCACCTGCTGTTCCTCGGCGAGGGACTGCAGGGTGCCCATCGCCGACTTGAGGACGGCCTTGGTGTCCGACTCCGCGTCCGCCCGGACCTCGGCGAGGTCCTCCGCGTGCCGGTTGGTGAGGGTGTCGTAGCCCGTCTGCACCTGGCGCAGTTGGCCCTGCGCGGCCACCAGGTTGCTCTGCAGGCTGTCGTTGTTGCGACGGAGAGCCATGTTGGTTCTCCGTGCGCGCATCACCGCGAAAGCCGCGGCGATGACCACGATGAGCAGGATCCACAACAACGGATCCTGGATGAATGACGTCATGAGACTCTCTTCAAGTCGCCTCGCGTCGAGGGCCGGAGCAACAGCCACTCCTTCGCGATGGGGCCCTAGAGACTGTCCCCCGAACACGTACATGACGCGCCGTCAGCCTACTGAAAAGTGCGTTGATCGTATCAGTGGTAACAGAGGCAACAGGCGTACCAGAGCGGTCGTTTGAGGACCTTTACAAACACCACGCGTCCACTGTGATCTTCCGGGCGCTACTTGAACAAAGGTCAGCCCCGTGCTCGGTCGTGAGCACGGGGCCGATGCCTCCGGAACAGGGGCCGAAGACGGGTCGGGCGGGGGGTCAGGCCAGGCGTCGCGCGCCCGCCGCCGGGACCGCCTCGAACACCCGCGGCGCGGTGAAGTCCGCGGCGGCGAAAGCCTCTTGGACGGCCTTGGTGACGGTGTCGACGTCGGCGGCCTCCGCCAGCACGATCGCCGAGCCGCCGAAGCCGCCGCCGGTCATCCGGGCACCGAGCGCGCCCGCCGCGAGCGCGGTGTCGACGACCAGGTCCAACTCGGGGCAGGAGATGCGGAAGTCGTCGCGCAGCGAGGCGTGACCCTCGATGAGCACCGGACCGATCGCGCGGGTGTCGCCCGACTCCAGGAGGGCCACGACCCGCTCGACCCGCTCGTCCTCGGTGACGACATGGCGGACCAGTCGGCGCACCTCCTCCTCGTCGCCGAGCCGGTCGAGGGCCGCGTCGAGTCCGTCGTACGGCACGTCCCGCAGGGCGTCGACGCCTAGCAGGGCCGCGCCCTTCTCGCAGCCGGCCCGGCGCTTGCCGTACTCGCCGTCGCTGTGGGCGTGCTTGACCTGGGTGTCCACGACCAGCAGGCGCATGCCCTCGGCGGCCAGGTCGAAGGGGATCTGCTTCTGGGAGAGGTCGCGGGTGTCGAGGAACAGGGCGTGGCCGGCCTCGCAGCAGGCGGACGCGGTCTGGTCCATGATCCCGGTGGGGGCGCCGACGTAGACGTTCTCCGCGCGCTGGCACAGGCGGGCCAACTGCCAGCCCTTGAGACCCAGTTCGTACAGGTCGTTCAGGGCCAGCGCGACCACGACCTCCAGGGCGGCCGACGAGGACAGGCCCGCGCCGGACGGCACCGTCGAGGTCAGGTGGACGTCCGCGCCGGCGACCGGGTGGCCGGCCTCGCGCAGCGCCCAGACCACACCCGCCGGATACGCCGTCCAGTTCCGGTCCGACTCCGGGACCAGGTCGTCGAGCCGCAGTTCGACGACACCGGCCTCGATGTCCTCCGAGTGCAGGCGCAGTACGCCGTCCTCGCGCCGGGACACCGCGGCGACGGCGATGTGCGGCAGGGCGAACGGCATCACGAAGCCGTCGTTGTAGTCGGTGTGCTCACCGATGAGGTTGACCCGGCCCGGAGCCGCCCACACCCCCTCCGGAACCGCCCCGTACAGCTCCTCGAACCGCTCGGCGACAGCCCCTGCGACAGCCTCGCTCATGCCCTGCCCTCTGATCTTTCCGTAAGTACTGGTTGCGGCCGGTTGGCGACAGGGGCCTGGGCCCTGCCGTGACGACAGGGCCTAGTGCCCGCGCCGCTGCGCGAAGTCCCACGCGTCCGCGACGATCCCCGCGAGGTCCGCGCGGGACGGGTTCCAGCCCAGCTTCTCGCGGGCGGTGGCGGCCGACGCCACCAGAACCGCGGGGTCGCCGCCGCGGCGCGGGGCCACGATCTCGGGGATCGGGTGGCCGGTGACCCGGCGGACGGTCTCGATGACCTCGCGGACCGAGAAGCCGTTGCCGTTGCCCAGGTTGCAGATCAGGTGCTCGCCGGGGGTGGCCGCCTCGACCGCGAGGAGGTGGGCCTCGGCCAGGTCCGCCACGTGGATGTAGTCGCGCACACAGGTGCCGTCCGGCGTCGGGTAGTCGTCGCCGTAGACGGAGATCGCGTCCCGCCTGCCCTGCGCGACCTGGAGCACCAGCGGGATCAGGTGCGACTCGGGGTCGTGGCGCTCACCGGATTCGCCGTACGCGCCCGCCACGTTGAAGTAGCGCAGCGACACCGCGCCCAGTCCGTGGGCCGCGGCCTCGCCGGTGATCATGTGGTCGACGGCGAGCTTCGTGGCACCGTACGGATTCGTCGGCCGGGTCTGCGCCGACTCGACGATCGGGACCTCGGTGGGCTCGCCGTAGGTGGCGGCCGTGGAGGAGAACACCAGCTTGCGCACACCGGCCCCGCGCATGGCGCCGAGCAGGGCCATGGTGCCGCCGACGTTGTTGTCCCAGTACTTCTCGGGCTTCACCACCGACTCGCCGACCTGCGAGGAGGCGGCGAAGTGCAGCACCGCGTCGAAGGAGGAGTCCAGCCACTTCGCGGCGTCCCGGATGTCGCCCTCGACGAAGGCCGCGCCCGCCGGCACGCCCTCGCGGAAGCCGGTGGAGAGGTTGTCGAGGACGACGACCTCGTGCCCCGCCTCCAGCAGGTGCCGGGCGACGACACTGCCGACGTACCCCGCGCCGCCCGTGACCAGGTACTTACCGCTCATGAACTCGCTACCTCTCGCAGTCGCTGTGCCGCGGCCTCCGGCCGGATGTCGTTGATGAACACGTTCATGCCGGACTCGGATCCCGCGAGGAACTTCAGCTTGCCGGACGTACGACGGATGGTGAAAAGCTCCAGGTGCAGCGCGAAGTCGTCACGGCTGACGCCGTCGAACTCCTCCAGCGCGCCGAACGGCGCCTGGTGCCAGGCGGCGATGTACGGCGTCGAGGGCTCGTCGTCACCGAAGATCCGGTCGAAGCGCTTCAAGAGTTCCAGATAGACCTTGGGGAACTCTGTGCGCGTCTCCTCGTCGAGCCCGAGCAGGTCCGGCACCCGGCGCCTGGGGTAGAGGTGCACCTCGTACGGCCAGTGCGCGGCGTACGGCACGAAGGCGACCCAGTACTCGCTCTCCAGGACGATCCGCTCGCCGGCGAGTTCGCGCTCCAGGACGGCGTCGAAGAGGTTCTCCCCGCCGGTCGCCTCCTTGTGGGCCGCGGCCGACCGCAGCATCAGGGAGGTGCGCGGGGTGGTGAAGGGGTAGGCGTAGATCTGGCCGTGCGGGTGGCCCAGGGTCACGCCGATCTCGGCGCCGCGGTTCTCGAAGCAGAACACCTGCTCCACGGAGGGCAGATGCGACAGCTCCGAGGTCCGGTCCGTCCACGCGTCCAGGACGAGCCGCGCCTGCTCCTCGGTGAGGTCCGCGAAGGACGCGTTGTGGTCGGAGGTGAAGCAGACGACCTCGCAGCGGCCGGAGTCGCCGGCCAGCGAGGGGAAACGGTTCTCGAAGACCGCGACGTCGTACGACGAGTCCGGGATCTCGCTCAGCCGGTCGCCCTGCGACGGGCACAGCGGGCACTCGTCGGCCGGCGGGTGGTAGGTGCGGCCCTGGCGGTGCGAGGCGATGGCGACCGCGTCACCGAGCAGGGGGTCCCGGCGGACCTCGGAGGTGGTGACGGTCGGGTCCAGCGGTCGCCGGTCGACCGCGTCGCGCACGGTGTCGTCCCGCAGGTCGTAGTAGATCAACTCGCGACCGTCGGCCAGTCGGGTCGAGGTCTTCTTCACTGCGGACTCCCTATTCGAGCCACTCACTCATCAAACAGAACCAAACACATCGAAACACAACTCACCATTGGTCGTCAATGTGGATCCCGCTACGGCGACGGCCACCAGAAGGGCGTCCTCGGTGCCGCGGTCCTCCGCGGGGGCACCGGAAACGGACCGCCCGACGGCCGCGCCCGCAGGGCCGCCGGCGCGGCGGACGGTCATGGCGACCGCGGCCCGTTCCACGGGGGCGGGCCGTTCCGGTCAGGGGGTACCGGCCGATCGTGCGGGACGCGACCGTGAACGCTCCGCCCGCCTCGCCAAAGGGGCGGGGCGTGGTGTCCACCACGCCCCGCCCGTACTCGACTCGCTAGAACCCCGCCCCCGCCTCCGGCGGTGCGTGCGGTACCGGGCCCGCGCGGTCCAGCAGGCCCGTTCGGGCGGCCAGGGCCGCCGCTTCGAGGCGGGAGCCGACTCCCAGTTTCATCAGGACCCGCTGGACGTGGGTGCGTGCGGTGGACGGGGCGATGCCCATGCCGGCCGCGATGAGGCGGGTGTCCTCGCCGTCGGCGACGCGGACCAGGACCTCGACCTCTCGGGGGGTCAGCATCTGGAGGAGACGCTGACCTTCGTCGTCGGGTTGGGCCACCGGGTTGAGCAGTTCACTGAACGCGCCCTGGAGCAGTTGCGGCGCCACCGCCGCCTCACCCGCCCGGGCCTTCATGATCGCGCGCTCGACCCCCTCGATCCGCTCGTCATGCCGTACGTAGCCGGAGGCGCCGGCCGCGAAGGCCGCCGCGATCCCGCGTGGGCTGGGCACCGGTCCGAGGACCAGCACGGCCACCTGCGGGCGCTCCCGCTTGATCCTGATCACCGGGTCGAACATGCCTGGCTCCGCCGGTGTCGCGGTGCCGAGCAGGCACACTTCCGGCGCCCGGCTGATGACCAGTTCCGCCGCGCCCGCGGCCGGTGCCGCCGCGGCGAGCACTCGGTGCCCCCTCAGTTTCAGTGCCGAGGCCAGCGCCTCGGCCAGCAGTCGGTGGTCGTCGACCACCATCAGCCGCACTCCCATCGAGCAACCCCCCAGTCCCCCAATGGATCCGCGTGTGGATGCCCCACTATGGATGCCCACTGGTCCGCACGGACAGGAGCCCCCTCCCGGCTCCCCCCGCCCTTCATGCCCCCGGAAGCTACACGCTTGTTCGACGTTGCGCTTCCCCTACCGGGAGAGAAGTGCCCCGGATCGACGGAATTTCTGGTTTTCCTCGCATTCGAGGGTGATGAGCGGTACGCGCACGGCCCCGCCCCTGAGCAGGGGCGGGGCCGTGTCGACGGGCCGTTCGGACCGGTCAGTTCGCGCCGAACGCGATCACCAGGTACTCCTTGTCCCCGCTCGACAGGGAACTGGCGAAGATCGCGGACATGTACAGGTGGCCCTGTGAGTACAGGTATTCGGAGTAGTCCGGCGTCATGCCGGTCTCCACGTCCCGTACCGACTCGGTGGCCGGGTTCTCCAGCAGCTTGGTCTCCTTGAAGGAGCTGCCGTCGATGCTGACGATCTGCCCGCCCTTGTCGTACGGCGGGCGCTTGTACGCGATCAGGTTGGTGCCGTCCATGCGCACCGGGGAGATCGTGTAGTCCTCGCCGGCGTCGGCGCGCTGGCCGGTCTGCTTGCCGGTGGCGAGGTCGAGCGCGACGATCTCGTTGGTCTGCGAGAAGTCGCCGGACCCGTCGTGCTCCTCGGTCGGCAGGTAGAGCCGGTCGTTGCCGACCGCGATCTGGTGGCACTCCTCGATCTTGGTGATGCCGTCGCAGCTGGCCGCGTACTGGTCGCTGGGCGCGGAGATACGGGTGCGCAGCTTGCCGGTCTTGCTGTCGATGGAGAAGAAGTCCGAGATGCCGCTGCCGTCCTTCGCGGCCTCGCCGATGTCGGCGGCCACGACCAGCGGGTCGGTCGACACGACGCTGGCGTAGCTGATGCCCGTCGCCATCTTGTAGTCGGAGGCGACCTTCCCGGACTTCGGGTCGAGGGTCTGGATGTGCAGCTGGGGCGCGTCGTAGGAACCGCAGCGCCGCACCGCGACCAGCTTCGCGCCGCCGCCGTACCCGGCGTCGTAGCAGGTGTCGGTGGGCTTCGGGGCCCACAGCTGCTTGCCGGTGCCGAGGTCGAAGGCGGCGCCGCCGCTGGTGCTGCCGACGGCGACGGTGCCCGAGCTGACGGTGACGTTGTTGAAGCTGATCGCCTGGTCACCGGAGTTGGCGGTCTTCGTCCACAGCTTCTTGCCGGCGGCGAGGTCGAGGGCCGCGATCTGGCTGCAGCCGTGCGAGGGCTCGGCCTTGGTCGGCATCTTGGGCTGGTAGATGACCGCGGTGCGGCCGTCGGCGGTGACGTGGTTGCTGCCCTGGCACACCGGGCCGGGGAGCTTGATCGTCCACAGCTCGGTGCCCTTGTCGGGGTCGTAGCCGACGATCTCGGCGACGCCGCTCTTGGCGTACACCTTGTCGGTGAGCCAGGAGCCGGCCGTGGAGACGGTGCTGTCCTTGCCGACCTCGGGCGCGGGGACCTGGAAGAGGACCTTGGAGGCGGGGTTGCCGGGCACCTTCTCGACCGGGGTGGTGGAGGTGCCCGTGCCGCCGCCGGTGTCCGTGTCGGTGCCGCCGGTGCCGCCGTCCTTGTCGTCGGTGCCGCCGGTGGTGCCGCTGGAGCTCGCGGTGTCGTTCTTCTTGTCGTCCTTGTCGCCGGAGGAGGACGCGTACCAGACGCCGCCGCCGATGATCAGGGCGATCGCGACGACGGCCGCGACGATGATGGCCAGCTGCGCGTTGACCTTCTTCCCGCCGCCGGGGGCCTGGCCGGGCTGCGGGTGCAGCGGCATGGTCCCCTGCGGGTAGCCGTAGCCGGGCGGCTGCTGCCCGCCGTACGGGTTCGGCTGCTGACCGTAGGGCGGGGGTTGCTGGCCGTACGCGTTGGGCTGCTGGCCCGGGTAGCCGTAGCCGGCCGGGGGCTGGGGCTGCGGGGGCTGGGGCGCCTGGGGTGCCCCCGCCTGCGGGTAGCCGTAGCCCGGAGGGGTCTGCGGCGGCTGGGGCGGCTGCGGGTAGCCGTAGCCCGGCTGCGGCTGGCCCTGCGGAGGTGCCGGGGGCTGCTGCGGGGCCTCGGGGGTCTTCGGCGCGCGGGGGTCGGACGCCGCCTGCGGCGGCTGGTCCTGCGGCTCAGGCGGACCGAAACCGGGCTGCTGCGGGGGCTGGTGGGGAGGCGGAGGGGGCGGCTGGGTCATGACGTGAGTACCTCGAAGGCGAAGTCGGCGGGTGCGGCGGGGACGACGGAGACGGCGGGGACGGCGAGAAGCAGCGGGCGCACGGGGCGAAGCGTCACTTGCCGTAGGCGAGCATCAACTTCTCCTTCTTGTCGGTGTCGCCGGCCAGACGCGTGGTCGAGATGTAGAACCGCCCGTCGACCCAGTCGATGTCCTTCGAGTAGAAGCCCCGCTCGATCTCCGCGGTGCCCTCGGGCATCTGCAGCAGCGTCGTCGGTGTGTGCCCGGAGCCGGTCGTCGGGATCGACACGACCCGGCCGCCCGCGTCGTACGACGGCTGCACATAGGCGACGAGTTTGCCGTCCTCGACCTTCAGCGGCACCATCGACTCGGCCACCGGGGACTTGACGCGCCACTTCTCCTTGCCGGTGGCGAGGTTGATCGCGACGATCTCGTTGGCCCCCGTGCTCGCCTCGGTGGGCAGGTAGAGCGTGTCGGCGTCGGCGGCCACGCCCTGGCAGGCCTGGAGGTCACCGCCGAGGAAGCCCCAGCCGCACTCGGGGGCGAAGTCCTCGTCGAAGGCGACCTGCGAGCGGAACTTGCCGGTGGCGGTGATCGCGGAGATGTTCCACGACTTCTTGTCGTCGTTGGTGCTGTAGACGACCAGCGGGTCCAGGGAGTAGACGTGCTCGACGGTCCAGCCCTTGTCGAACTTCTGGGTCCACTTGGCCTTGCCGGTCGCGGGATCCAGCTCCTGCACCTCGTCGTGCTCGGTCGTCCGGCTCGCGTCGCAGGACGCGACGGCGATCAGCCGGGCGCCGCCCGCGAACGCGGTCGGGAAGCAGGCGTTCCCGTACTTCTTCTTGTCGAAGAGCTTCTTGCCGGTGCGCACGTCGTACGCGGTGCCGGACTGGGAGCGGCCCACCATCAGGGTGGTGCCGGTGACGGAGAGTTCGATGGAGGCGGTGCTGTCGAACAGCGCGCCGTCCGCGACCTCCGCGGTCCAGCCCTTCGCGCCGGTGTCGAGGTCGATCTCCTGGAGCTGGTTGCACTCGGCGCGGTCGCTGGTGCCGTTCATGTACGCGACGACGATCTTGTCGTCGGACGTCTTCTGCGGGGTGACCGCGCAGATCTTCTGGTCGAAGGCGACCGTGTCCCAGGTGGGGGCGCCGTCGCCGACGTTGTAGGCGACGAGCTGCTTGTACGCCGCCTTCACCGCGGTCTTGTCGGTGATCCACATACCGGGGGCGTCGGCCCCGTCGCCGGGGGCGTCGGGTGCCTCCTTGTACCAGAGGATCTTGGCCTCGCCGGCCTTGCGGCCCTCGTTGAGGTTCTCCGGGTCGGCGCCGCCGGCACCGCTGCCGTCACCGGGGTTGACCGGGGAGTCGGAGGCGGTGGGCTTGGAGTCGTCGCTCTTCTCCGCGGCGGGCTTCTTGTCGTCGTCGCCACCGTTGGTGACCGCGAACACGGTCCCGCCGATGACGAGCAGCGCGGCCACCGCGGCGCCGATGATGACGGCCGTCCTGCCCTTGAAGGGGCTGCCGGAGCCGGGCGGCGGGGTGCCGGGCGCGCCCGGGAACTGGGGCTGCGGCGGATAGCCGTACCCCTGCTGCTGGGTGTACGGCCCCGGCTGCTGGGGATAGCCGTACGGTCCCTGCTGCTGGCCGTAGGGACCGGGCTGCTGGCCGTAGGGCCCGGGTCCGGGCTGCGGAGGCTGCTGTTGCGGATAGCCGTAACCGGGCTGTGGCGCACCGGTCGGCGGAGCCTGGGGTGGCGGGGGCGTCTGCGGTGGCCCCTGCGGTGGCGGTGGGGCTCCGAAGCCGCCGCCCTGTGATGGTGATGGCTGGTCCTGCGGCGCGCCGAAGCCACCCTGCGGCGGCTGGTTGGGCGGCTGAGTCATCAGCGCGTTCCCCCGTTCAGTCACTGATTTTTAGCCACGGCTCAAGGCTCGTGGCGGCCCCGTTGCCGTACTCAGAAAGCTAAGAATGTTCTCAGACGGCTCTTTCTATCACCCGGGACCGACAACGCACCGGGCCGGTTCTTCCCCTGTTCCCAAGGGAGGACCGGCCCGTGATGCCCCCGTTATGCGCCTTCACGCACCCTTCACGCGTCCTCGGCGAGTTCCAGCCATCGCAGTTCGAGGTCGTCGCGCTCGCCGGCCAAGTCGCGCAGCTCGGCATCGAGTTCCGCCACCTTCGCGAAGTCGGTGGCGTTCTCCGCGATCCGGGCGTGCAGCTTGGCCTCCTTCTCGGAGACCTTGTCGAGCTGGCGCTCGATCTTCTGGAGTTCCTTCTTGGCGGCGCGCTGGTCGGCGGCGCTGACCGCCGGGGCGGCCTTCTGGGAAGCGGCCGGTGCGGGGGCGGCGGAGGTGTTGGCGGACTGCTCCATGCGGCGGCGCCGCTCCAGGTACTCGTCGATGCCGCGCGGCAGCATCCGCAGGGTGGCGTCGCCGAGGAGGGCGAAGACCCGGTCGGTGGTGCGCTCGACGAAGAACCGGTCGTGGGAGATGACGACCATCGAGCCGGGCCAGCTGTCGAGGACGTCCTCCAGCTGGGTCAGTGTCTCGATGTCGAGGTCGTTGGTGGGCTCGTCGAGGAAGAGGACGTTGGGCTCGTCCATGAGGAGGCGCAGGAGCTGGAGCCTGCGGCGCTCACCACCCGACAGGTCTCCCACCGGCGTCCACTGCTTCTCCTTGTTGAAGCCGAACGTCTCGCACAGCTGCCCGGCGGTCATCTCGCGTCCCTTGCCGAGGTCGACGCGCTCCCGGACCTGCTGCACGGCCTCCAGCACCCTGAGGGTCGGCTTGAGTTCGGCGACCTCCTGGGAGAGGTAGGCGAGCTTGACGGTCCGGCCCACGGCGACCCGGCCGCCGACCGGCTGGGTCTCGCCGCCGGTGCGCGCGGCCTCGGCCATGGCCTTCAGCAGGGAGGTCTTGCCGGCGCCGTTCACCCCGACCAGACCGACGCGGTCGCCCGGGCCGAGCTGCCAGGTCACATGCTTGAGCAGCACCTTGGGACCGGCCTGGACGGTGACGTCCTCCAGGTCGAAGACGGTCTTGCCGAGCCGGGTCGAGGCGAACTTCATCAGCTCGCTGGTGTCGCGCGGCGGCGGCACGTCCGCGATCAGCTCGTTGGCGGCCTCGACGCGGAAGCGCGGCTTGGAGGTGCGGGCGGGGGCGCCGCGGCGCAGCCAGGCCAGCTCCTTGCGGACCAGGTTCTGCCGCTTGGTCTCCTCGGTGGCGGCGATGCGCTCGCGCTCGGCACGGGCGAAGACGTAGTCGGAGTAGCCGCCCTCGTACTCGTAGACATCGCCCTTCTGCACGTCCCACATCCGGGTGCAGACCTGGTCCAGGAACCACCGGTCGTGGGTCACGCAGACGAGGCCGGAGCGCCGCTCGCGCAGGTGCTGGGCGAGCCAGGAGATGCCCTCCACGTCGAGGTGGTTGGTGGGCTCGTCCAGGACGACCAGGTCCTGTTCCTCGATGAGCAGCTTGGCGAGCGCGATGCGGCGGCGCTCACCGCCGGAGAGGGGGGCGATGACGGTGTCGAGTCCCTGCGGGAAGCCGGGCAGGTCGAGGCCGCCGAACAGGCCGGTGAGGACGTCCCTGACCTTGGCGTTGCCGGCCCACTCGTGGTCGGCCATGTCCCGGATGACCTCGTGCCGGACGGTGGCCGTGGGGTCGAGGGAGTCGTGCTGGGTGAGTACGCCGAGCCGCAGCCCGCCGGAGTGTGTGACGCGGCCGGTGTCGGCCTCCTCCAGCTTGGCCAGCAACCGGATCAGGGTCGTCTTTCCGTCACCGTTGCGGCCGACGACACCGATGCGGTCCCCTTCGGAGACGCCGAGGGACACGCCGTCGAGGAGGGCACGAGTGCCGTACACCTTGCTGACGTTCTCGACATTGACCAGGTTGACGGCCATTTCTCTCCTGACAAGGGGGACGATCGACCTTCCAGAGTAGCCGGGCGGGCCGTCACCCTTTCGCGCCGCGTCTCCCCCGCCCCCTACCCGGTCAGCGTCCCGCCCGCGCCGGCGGCGCCCAGCAGCGCCTGTTCCCGGGCCACCGCCTCGCGCGCCCGGGCCAGTCCGAGCACCACACGGGCCTCGGAGGCGGCGTCGGTGCTCTGGTCGCCGGTGAGCGCACCGGCGACCGAGAAGCCGTGCTCGATGAACGCCGAGCAGGCGGTGTGCGACGACGTGGGCGCCGGCCGCTTCGAGACCGTCCCCGGTCGCGCAGGGCCGTGAGGGCCGTCCTGTCGGCCTCCAGCCGGTCGACGCGTCGGGGCAGGCCGGTTCCGAGGAGTGCGGCGTCCGAGCCGGAGGCGTTGATGCCGGCCGTCGGGGTGGTGGCAGCCGTCAGGGCGGTGGCGGCCCTGTCGGCGGCCTCACGGGCCCGAAGAAATCGCGACTTCCCTGTGCGCGTCGGACACATGAGGCCGACATGCCGACGCGCAGGCTAGATCACGGTGGCGCCCGGTGCCGGCCCCGCGGCCACCCGCACCGCACGGCAGGTGCCCGAGGTCCGCAGCGCCCGCGCCACCTTCACCGCCGACTCGGCGTCAGACGCCAGGAACGCCGTGGTCGGACCGGAGCCCGAGACGAGCGCCGCGAGAGCACCCGCGGCGCGGCCTGCGGCCAGGGTGCCGGCGAGTTCCGGGAAGAGCGAAAGGGCGGCGGGCTGAAGGTCGTTGGAGACGGCCGCGGCGAGCGCGTGCGGGTCGCCCTTGGCGAGCGCGGCGAGCAACGGCCCGGAGGCGACCGGCTCGGGCACGTCCAGCCCCTGAGTCAGCCGGTCGAACTCACGGAAGACGGCCGGGGTCGACAGCCCGCGCTCCGCCATCGCGAACACCCAGGAGAAGGTCCCGCCGACCTCCAGCGGCTCAAGCCGCTCCCCCCGCCCGGTACCGAGCGCCGCCCCACCCACCAGGCTGAACGGCACGTCACTGCCCAACTCGGCGCAGATGTCGAGGAGTTCCTCGCGGGAGGCGTTCGTGCCCCACAGTGCGTCGCACGCGAGCAGGGCGCCCGCGCCGTCCGCGCTGCCGCCGGCCATGCCGCCCGCCACGGGGATGTCCTTGGTGATGTGGAGATGCACGGCGGCATCGAGGCCGCGGCGCCGCGCGAGGGCGAGGGCCGCCCGCGCGGCCAGGTTCGTGCGGTCCAGCGGCACCTGGCCGGCGTCCGGCCCCGCGCAGGTCACGCGCAGTGCGTCGGCCGGGGTCACGGTGACCTCGTCGTAGAGGCCGACCGCCAGGAAGACGTTGGCCAGGTCGTGGAAGCCGTCGGGGCGGGCGGCGCCGACCGCGAGCTGCACATTGACCTTGGCGGGAACCCGCACGGTGACGCTCACTGCTCGGCCTGCTCCGTGTCGTTGTGGGCCTGGTCGGCGCGGTCGGCGTGGTCGGCCTTCTCGGTGACACGGTTCTCGGCGATCCGCGCGAACTCCTCCACCGTCAGCGACTCCCCGCGCGCCTGCGGCGAGACACCGGCCGCGACGAGGGCCGCTTCGGCCGCCGCCGCCGACCCGGCCCAGCCGGCGAGCGCGGCCCGCAGGGTCTTGCGGCGCTGCGCGAACGCGGCGTCCACGACGGCGAAGACCTCACGCCGGGTGGCGGTGGTCTTCGGCGGCTCGGCCCGCCGCGTCAGCGCGACCAGCCCGCTGTCGACGTTCGGTGCGGGCCAGAAGACGGTACGGCCGATGGAACCGGCCCGCTTGACCTCGGCGTACCAGTTGGCCTTGACCGAGGGCACGCCGTACACCTTCGAACCGGGCGGGGCGGCGAGCCGGTCGGCGACCTCCGCCTGCACCATCACGAGGGTGCGCTCGATGCTCGGGAAGGTTTCGAGCATGTGCAGCAGGACCGGTACGGCCACGTTGTACGGCAGGTTCGCGACCAGCGCGGTCGGCGCCGGACCGGGCAGCTCCCGGACCTGCATCGCGTCGGAGTGGACCAGCGCGAACCGGTCGGCCCGCCCCGGCAGCCGGGCCGCGACGGTCGCGGGCAGCGCCCCCGCGAGGACGTCGTCGATCTCGACGGCCGTGACCCGGTCGGCGACCTCCAGCAGGGCGAGCGTGAGCGAGCCGAGTCCGGGTCCCACCTCGACCACCGTGTCGTCGGGGCGGACTCCGGCGGTGCGGACGATCCGGCGGACCGTGTTCGCGTCGATCACGAAGTTCTGGCCGCGCTGCTTGGTGGGACGCACACCGAGGGCGGCCGCGAGTTCACGGACGTCGGCGGGGCCGAGGAGGGCGTCTGGGGTGGGGCTCGGGGCGGGGCTGGTCACGGCACAAGAGTACGGGGCCCGGCCGGGCCGGCCTCACCCGTGCAGCCGCGCCCCGCAGTGCGGCCAGGGGCTGGCCCCCCGGCTCACGTACAGCTTCTTCGCCCGGAACGTCTGCTCCGCCGCGGGCGCGTCCTGCGGGCGGCCCGAGCCGCCGAGGCTCTGCCAGGTCCGGGTGTCGAACTGGTAGAGCCCACCGTACGTCCCGGAAGGGTCGGTCGCGCTCGGCCGGCCACCGGACTCGCAGGTCGCGAGGGACTGCCAGTCGAGGTGGTCGGCGCCCTGCACGGACGACGGCATCGGTTTCGTGCCCACCTTGACCACCTGCGCGCGCGGCTCCCGCACCACCTCGGTCCGGGTCCGCCGCGGTCTCTGCTTCACCCCGTTGACGGTCCGCAGGGTGTACGTGATCCGCCGCAGCCCCGGCTGCCCGGCCCGCTCGACGACCTCCGTGCCCCGGAACAGGGAGGGGTCCTCGGTCCGCTCCACCTCGAAGGGGATCGGCTCCTCGCGGACCTCCTTGGTGCCGGTGATCCTCAGCACGGTCACGGTCTGTCCGTCGCGCGGGAAGCTGTCCGCCGCGACGGACGTGGTGTCCTGCCCGTGCAGGGTGATCCCGGCCGCGTCGACGGCCTCGCGCACGGTCGCCGCGTTGGTGCGGATCGTGCGGGCCCGGCCGTCCGCCATGACGGTCACCGTGCGCTCGGTCCGCACGTCCAGCGCGAGTCCCTCGCGGCCGATGGGCCGGGAGCGCGATACGGACATGTACGCGCCCTCCGCACGCACCCCGAGCTGCTGGAGCGCCTCGTCCACCGTCCGTGCCGTCGTCCACACCTCACGCTGCAGGCCGTCGAGGGTGAGCCGGACGGGGCGCCCGTACCGCACCGCGACCTCGTCGCCGCTGGCGAGTTCCTCGCCGGGGCCGGGCGCGACCACGTCGTGCGCCCCGACCCGAACGCCCTCCTCGGCGAGGAGTTCGGTGACGTCGTCCGCGAAGGTGTGCAGGGTGCGCGGGTGGCCGTCGACGCTCAGCTCGATCGCCTTGTCCTCGGCGACGAACGCGGTGGTGCCGCCGGCGAGGAACGCGACGACCAGCGCCTGGGGCAACAGGCGGCGCATGGTGCCGTCGGAGCGTTCCGTGTACCGGGCACGGCGGCGGCGGGCGGCCCGCCCGGTCGGCCCGTCGTACGCCACGGGCTCGGAACCGGGCCGGGGTTGGGGCTGCGGCTGGGGTGGCGCGGTCTGCCGCGGCAGTCCGGGTTCGGGCGCCTCGTAGGCGGGCCGGTACGTGTCGTCGTACGTCTCCGGCGCCGCGTACACGCCGTAGGCCAGCGTCGGAGCGCTGTGCACATCGGGGTACGGCTCGCCGTACGGCGGGTTCGGGCCGTACGTCTCGTACGTCTGATACTGCGCGTTGCTCACGCCGACACACTCCAGGGGGCCGGAGGGGTCCATCGGGGTCCGGATCGGGCTCCCAGAACCTAGCGGAGCGACCGTCACTCTCCAAAGCGACTCGGCTACCCAGAGTTGTGTTCGGGTGGATCGATAACGAAACGGCGGAGGGTCAACAGCCGAACGCGCGTGCCGTGTTGGCCGCGAGTGCCGACGCCAGCGCGTCCTCGTCCATGTCGCGCACGGCGGCCATCGCCCGCACCGTGACCGGAATGAGATACGGGGCGTTGGGCCGTCCGCGGTACGGAGCCGGCGTCAGGAAGGGCGCGTCCGTCTCCACCAGGAGCAGCTCCGGCGGGGCGACGGCCACGGCGTCGCGCAGGTTCTGGGCGTTCTTGAAGGTGACGTTGCCGGCGAAGGACATGAAGTACCCGGCGCGGGCGCAGATCTCCGCCATCTCGGCGTCGCCGGAGTAGCAGTGGAAGACGGTGCGCTCGGGGGCGCCCTCCTCCTTCAGCACGCGCAGGACGTCGGCGTGGGCGTCGCGGTCGTGGATGACCAGGGCCTTGCCGTGCCGCTTGGCGATCTCGATGTGGGCGCGGAAGGACCTCTCCTGCGCCTCCTTGCCCTCGGGGCCGGTGCGGAAGTAGTCGAGTCCCGTCTCGCCGACGCCCTTGACCTGGGGAAGTCCGGCCAACTGGTCGATCTCGGCGAGCGCCTCGTCGAGCCCGGCGTCCCCGCCCGGGGTGCGCGCCCCCTGCCGGGACCAGCCGTCGGGGTCGCCGTGGACGATCCGCGGGGCCTCGTTGGGGTGCAGGGCGACAGTCGCGTGGACGGCCTCGTACCGCGCGGCCGTCTCGGCCGCCCACCGCGAGCCCTTGAGGTCGCAGCCGACCTGGACGACCGTGGTCACCCCCACCGAGGCGGCTTTCGCGAGCGCCTCCGCCACGGTCCCCGACTGCATGTCGAGGTGGGTGTGGGAATCGGCGACGGGCACCCGGAGGGGCTCCGGGAGCGGCGGAGCGGCGTTCTTCCCGGCGTTGCGGTCGGCGTTCTTGTCGGCGTTCGAAGGCATGCCCCGATCCTACGAAAGGGGCACGCCTCCTCGGCCGGCGCTCGGCTCAGCTCGCCTTGCGCTGGAACGGGTGCAGGAGGTCGGACAGGTGCCAGTGGT
Organism: Streptomyces sp. NPDC032822; assembly: GCF_055578825.1. NCBI lineage: Bacteria > Bacillati > Actinomycetota > Actinomycetes > Kitasatosporales > Streptomycetaceae > Streptomyces > Streptomyces sp. NPDC032822. The sequence goes on from NZ_JBVIOL010000006.1 coordinate 198,202, forward strand.
GGTGCTCCCCCTCCGGGTGCCCGCCCTCGGCGGCCGCCGCCTGCGCCGGTACGGCGGTCGGCGTGCGGCGCTGCCCGTGCACCGCGTTACGGGCCGACTCGACCCGTCCCGGCCGCATGATCCGGACGACGTGGTTGTCGCAGTTCTGGCAGGTGGGCCTGGAGAGCGGCGAGGGCACGACCCGGCCGGCGACCACGTACTGCACGAACTCGCGGCCATCGGCGTCCACGTGGTGCTCTATCTCGTACGACTGCTCCCACCCGTGCCCGCAGCGCATGCAGGCGAAGGAATACGACTCGTGGACGACGGCGATCTCACTCATGCCAGCTCCTGATGTCCGCTGGATCGAGGGGACGGAATGAGTCCCTCGACCCAGTGGACGCCTCCACCGGCGTGAGCGCATCAAGCCTGTCGAGTGTTGGCGGCGATTTGGGCGTTCCTTGCCAAACCGCCCTGTTGACCCGCTCCCGGCTTTGCTTTTCAGGCCCGCCCTTTGCGCGCGCATGGGGCGCTCGCTCAGAGGAGATACGCCCTGCTCAGGAGGCATGTGCGCCCGCTCACAGGATGCATACGCCGGGCGCATGCAACAGGCCGTGCGCCCTGGTTTACGCCCCCGGGTGGTGCCGCTCACGCCCCCGGTGTGAGCGGCAGCCCGGCCCCCGCCCCCGCGTTCTTGGCCGCCACCACCGCGTCGAACACCTGCCGCTTGGGCAGTCCCGCCTCGGCCGCCACCGCGGCGATCGCCTCCTTGCGACGCTCCCCCGCCTCCTCGCGCACCCGCACCCGCCGCACGAGTTCCCCGGCGTCGAGCTCCTCGGGACCGCGCTCCGGCGCCCCCTCCACCACGACGGTGATCTCCCCGCGCACGCCCTCCGCCGCCCACGCGGCCAGCTCGCCGAGCCCGCCCCGCTTGACCTCCTCGTACGTCTTGGTCAGCTCCCGGCAGACGGCGGCCCGCCGGTCGGCGCCGAAGACCTCGGCCATCGCGGCGAGGGTGTCGTCGAGCCGGTGCGGGGCCTCGAAGTACACCAGGGTCCGCCGCTCCTGGCCGACCTCCCGCAGCCGGGACAGCCGTTCGCCCGCCTTGCGCGGCAGGAAACCCTCGAAGCAGAACCGGTCGACGGGCAGCCCGGACAGCGCGAGTGCGGTGAGCACGGCGGACGGCCCGGGTACGGCGGTGACCTTGACGTCCTTCTCGACGGCGGCGGCCACCAGCCGGTACCCGGGGTCGGACACGGACGGCATCCCGGCGTCCGTGACGAGCAGCACACGCGAGCCGCCGAGCAGCGCCTCGACCAGCTCGGGGGTCCGGGCGGCCTCGTTGCCCTCGAAGTAGGAGACGACCCTCCCCTTCGGCGTCACCCCCAGTGCCTGGGTGAGCCGGCGCAGCCGCCGGGTGTCCTCGGCGGCGACGACGTCGGCTCCGGCCAGCTCCTCGGCGAGCCGGGGCGGGGCGTCGGAGATGTCGCCGATGGGCGTTCCGGCGAGGACCAGGGTTCCGGGCGTGGCAGTCACGTCCCCCATCCTCCCAGGGGCCACCGAATCCGAACGCATCCGGACCTCTGACCCCCAAGCACGGGACTCACACAGCGCGGTTCCCTACGATGGCGCGGTGACCAGTACCGCGTCCTCCATGGACACCCGGCAGGAGCAGGCCCTTCAGGACCAGCGGCCGTCGTGGCAGCAGCGGCTACGCCGTTTCGGCTATGCGGCGGGCCCCGGAAGCGATGTCCGTGACCGCCTCGTGCCGCCGTTTGTCGAGCCCAGCCCTCGGTTGTGGCAGGTCCTCGGGGTGTCGAAGGAGTTCGCCGGGCGGATCACCCGCTGGTCCGCCTGGGGCGGTCCGCTGCTGGTGACGCTGTTCGCGGGCATCCTGCGGTTCTGGAACCTGGGCAACCCGAAGGCGGTGATATTCGACGAGACGTACTACGCGAAGGACGCGTGGGCGCTCGTCCACCGCGGCTTCGAGGTCAACTGGGACAAGAACGTCAACGACCTGATCCTGTCGAACAACGGGAACGTCCCGATCCCGACGGACGCGGCGTACGTCGTGCATCCGCCGGTCGGCAAGTACATGATCGGGCTCGGCGAACTGCTCTTCGGGTTCAACCCGTTCGGCTGGCGGTTCATGACCGCCCTGCTCGGCACCCTCTCCATCCTCATGCTGTGCCGGATCGGCCGCCGCGTCTTCCGCTCCACGTTCCTCGGCTGCCTGGCCGGCGCCCTGATGGCGGTGGACGGCCTGGCCTTCGTGATGGCCCGCACCTCGCTGCTCGACGGCGTCCTGATGTTCTTCGTGCTGGCCGCGTTCGGCTGCCTGGTGATCGACCGCGACCGGGCCCGCGAGAAACTCGCGGCGGCACTCCCGGCGGACGCCGACGGCCGGGTCCGCCCCGACGCGCACATCGCGGAGACCACCCGCTTCGGCCTGCGCCCCTGGCGCTGGCTGGCGGGCCTCATGCTCGGCCTGGCCATCGGCACCAAGTGGAACGGCCTGTACGTCCTCGCCGCGTTCTGTGTACTGGCGGTGCTCTGGGACGTCGGGTCCCGCAAGGTCGCGGGCGCGGGCCGCCCGTACACGGCGGTGCTCAAGCGGGACCTCGGCCTCGCCTTCCTCGCCACCGTGCCGGTCGCGATCGCCACCTACATCCTGTCCTGGACGGGCTGGATCCTCTCCGCGACGAACGGCACCGGCGGCTACTACCGCGACTGGGCGACCGCCGACGGCCGGACCAGCAGCTGGTCCTGGCTCTTCCCGGACTGGTGGCTCAGCCTGTGGCACTACGAGCACGAGGTCTACAAGTTCAACATCAACCTCTCCTCGCCCCACCCGTACCAGTCCAACCCGTGGAGCTGGATCGTCACCGGCCGCCCGGTCTCGTACTTCTACGAATCGCCGACCCCCGGCAAGGACGGCTGCCCCGTCGACGCCGGCGGGAAGTGCGCCCGCGAGGTACTGGCGCTCGGCACGCCCCTCCTGTGGTGGGTGGGCTGCTTCGCCGTCCTCTACGTCCTGTGGCGCTGGTTCTTCCGCCGCGACTGGCGGGCCGGCGCCATCGCCTGCGGCATCGTCGCCGGCTATCTCCCCTGGTTCCTCTACCAGGACCGCACGATCTTCTTCTTCTACACGATCGTCTTCGTCCCCTTCCTCTGCCTGGCGGTAGCCATGCTCCTGGGCGCGATCATCGGCCCCCCGGGCTCCACCGACACCCGCCGCGTCGCCGGCGCCACGGGCGCGGGCGTCCTGGTCCTTTTGATCGCCTGGAACTTCGTGTACTTCTGGCCGATCTACACGGGGACGAGCCTGCCGATAGACGACTGGCGGGCTCGGATGTGGCTGGATACGTGGGTGTAGGGGGGCGGTAGGGGGTGATGGGGCGGATGGCCTGACGCCGGGCGCTTGGTGCGGGTCAGTCACTCTCCGGCTGGGGAAGGCTGCGGAGGAACGCCGCTGTGTGCAGCGAGTCAGGGTGGTTGCTACCCAGTACCCGCTGCCGCCGTTGCAGCGTGTCCTCGGCCAACTCCCGCGCCTCCTCCACTCGCCCCAGAGCCACCAACTGGACCGCAAGGTTGGACGCAGTGCGCAGGACGTTCGGGTGGTCCTCACCCAACACACGCCGCCGACGATTCAACGTGTCCTCGGCCAACTCCCGCGCCTCCTCCACCCGCCCCAACTCCGCCAACCGGACCGAAAGATTGGACGCAGATACCAGGGTTTCCGGGTGGTCTTCACCCTGCACCTGCCGCTGCCGATTCAGCGTGTCCTCACCCAACTCCCGCGCCTCCTCCACCCTCCCCAGAACCCCCCACTGGACCGCAAGGTTGGACGCAGTGCGCAGGACGTCCGGGTGGTCCTCACCCAACACACGCCGCCGACGATTCAACGTGTCCTGAGCCAACTCCCGCGCCTCCTCCACCCTCCCCAGAGCCACCAACTGGACCGCAAGGTTGGACGCAGTGCGCAGGGTGAAGTTGGCATCCTCCCCCAGTACTTGCCGCTGCAGGTCGAACAGGTCACGGTGCAGCGCGTAGGCACGGTCGGGGTCACCGACCGCAGCGGCAGCCAGGGCCAGGTAGTTGACGGCCCACCAGGCATGCCTGTGCTCAGAACCCAGCAGGTCGACCCAGACTTGGTGGAGGTCTTCCAGACGGGCAAGGACCGCTGGGGCACTTCCACGGTCCACGAGGTAGAGGCACGCTTCGCATGCCGCGTATCGGGCGGCGCCGGTGACCAGGTCGGTCGCGTCGATCGCCAGCACATGGGGCAGCAGGTCGGGCCAGCGAGGCCAGGAAGCAAGCTCCCGCGCGTCGCCAGGGTATGCCGCAGCCAGAAGGAGGCTGGCGTTGCGTGCCGCCGTGGCACGCTCCTCCGGCGAAAGCTGGTCCTTGAGGACGGCCTGCGTGAGGCGGTGCAGTTGCAGGCTGCCGCCCGCCACCCGGGCCAGTCCATGCTGGTGCAGCGCCGACAGGACACGGCTCCTCGTGCGTCGGTCGGTCACCACCCGGCCCGCCGATGACGTCTCATCAACTGCCCGCCCAGTACAGGCATGCAGAGCGAACGGTTCCGGCGCCAGCAGCGCACACGCGTTCATCAGATCGGCCGCCTCCGGGTCCTGCGCCCGCAGCCGCTCCATGCTCAGCCGGATCTGCGCGGCCAGCGACCACCGGTAGTCCCGGGGCCTGCCCTCATCGGTGACCTCGCCCGCGCTGTCGGCCAACAGGTCCAGGTACTCGTCCACGGACGTAGTCGTCAGCACCGCGGCCGCCTGCACCAGGGCCAGCGGCAGATCGTCCAACGCCTCCGCCAGTCGTCCCGCGTCCGCCTCCGACAGCCACGGTGTCCGAGCGCGCAGCAGACCCACCGACTCCCGCCGCGCCAGCACATCGACGTCCAGCGGCGAGGCCACGCCATGCCAGTCCGGATTGCGGGACGTGATCAGCACGTGCCCCGACCCCGACGGCACGAAGTCCGCCAGTGCCGCCGGGTCCTCCGCGTTGTCGAAGACGACCAGCCAGCGCGCCCGCGACCGCAACTCCCCCCACAGCGCCTGTACCGCCTCCTCAGGCGGAGTCGCCGGCTGCGCGGCCCCGGTCTCCACGGCCAGCAGCGCCAACTGCCCGGGAATCAGCGCGGGGTCCTCCGCCCGCACCCACCACACCAGTTCGTACTCCCCGCAGAAGCGGTGGGCGTACTCGGCGGCCAGTTGGGTCTTGCCCACCCCGCCACGGCCGTCCAGCGCCACCACCGCCACCGTGTGTCCACCCGCCAGCCGGGAGCGGACCTCCACCAACAGTGCGGCGCGGCCCACGAATCCGGCATTGCGGGCCGGTACGTTCCACACCCGCGGCAACGTCCCCGGCAGCCGGGGCCCGGTCGCCCCCACGCTCCGCAGTCGGCCCGCGCCACCCACTCCCGGAGAACCCGGGGACCCCGGAAAACCCGGGCTCACCGGCGGAGGCCCCGCAGGTCCCCGGACCGCGGCGAGCAGCACTTCCCGCGCCTTCGCCTCCCCCAGCCCGAACAGCGCCGGCGCGATCAACGCCCGTAGCATCGGCCGCACGGCACAGTCCTCGATCCGGACCGGGATCAGCTTCTCCCGGCCGGCCAGCTTCGCCGTCCACTCCTGCGTGGTCCACCGCTCGGGGTCGAAGTACGCGGCCGAGAACAGCGCCACCATCGGCCCCGCGGCGAGCGCCCGGTCCATGTTCTGGACGAAGTCCTCCCCGGCACCCCAGTGCCAGGCGTCCAACTCGACCTCGTACCCGGCGTCCTGCAACTGCCAGGCCACCCATTCCGCCCACGCGAGATCCGCCCCCGCGTGCGAGACGAACACCCGCGTCCCGCCCGCGGCTTCATCCCCGTCACGTGCCACCTGGGACTCCCCCGTGCCTGCGCCGCGCCGTCTCGCCGCCTCTTCCGACGAGGCTAGGACCGACGCGGGCCGCCACGCCCCTACTTGCGCACATCCACCCGGGGTCCGTCCACCTACTCGGAGACCTCGATGATCTTCCCGTTCTTGTCCACGCTGTGGGTCTGCCAGTACACGTCCCACTTGTCGCCGACCTTCTCCGGCTCCTTGCCCTCCGGGTAACGGACGTAGCCCTTGGGCGGGTTCTCGCCGTCGGGGACGCAGGCGCTGCCGGTGCCCCCGACGGTCATGGCGCCGTATTCGCCGCCGCCGCAGCTCGCCTCGTCCAGCGACATCGAGCAGCCGGTCAGCAGCACGGCGGCGCTCGTGGCGGCGAGTGCGAGGCTCAGGATGTTCTTGCGCACGGTGGACTCCCCCTTGGTCGGCCCGGGTGGGCCTCGGTCGGCCGTCTTCGGCTTGTGGGACCAGCTTGGGGCGTGGGGGGAAGGCCGGCATGAGTACCCGTACTCATCGGCGCACGGCCGCGATACCCGAGCACGGATCCGCACAGGTTCGCCCAACAAAAGGGAAACATCCGTTACACCCGCCACGGCTTGCGCATAGAGTGCGATCCGTGGTCAGCCTTTCTGAACGCGTTCAGAAGATGCGTGGAAGGTGCAACGGGGAGGGAGTGCCCGATGGGCAGGGGGGTCAAGGCCGCCGTCGTCGGCGGTGTGTTCGCCGTGATGGTGGGCGGGGCGGGATACGGGGCGTACAACCTGGTGTCCGCGATGAACGGGGACGGCGGGACGGGGTCGGCCGGGCCGGCGCCGGTGAAGAGCGGGCCGCCGAGCGCGGACGAGGTCGAGAAGACCAGTGCCGGGTTCTTCGAGGCCTGGGAGAAGGGCGACGCCACGAAGGCGGCGGGCTACACCAACAACGACACCGCCGCCGCGCCGCTGTTCACGGCCTACGGTGACGCCGCGCACATCGCGGACGTGCGGATCACCCCCGGCAGGGCGTCCGGCGCCACCGTGCCGTACACGGTGAAGGCGAAGGTGGCGTACGACGGGAAGTCGAAGCCGCTGACGTACAAGAGCGAGCTGACCGTGGTGCGCGGGGTCACCACCGGGCGGGCGTTGGTCGACTGGCAGCCGTCCGTGGTCCACCCCGAGCTGAAGCGGGACGACACCCTGGTCACCGGGGAGTCGGCGAACCCGCCGATCGAGGCCGTGGACCGGAACGGGGTCGTGCTGACGGAGAAGAAGTACCCGTCGCTGGGGCCGGTCCTGGACGCGCTGCGCGGGAAGTACGGCGACAAGGCCGGCGGCACCCCGGGGGTCGAGCTGGTGATCAGGCACGCCGACGAGAACGCCGCCGACACCCCGCTGCTGACCCTCACCGAGGGCGAGCCCGGCAGGCTGCGGACCACGATCAGCGCGAGCGCCCAGGCGGCGGCCGAGAAGGCGGTCACGGAGTACGACCAGTCGTCGGTCGTCGCCGTGAAGACCGGCACCGGCGAGGTGCTGGCGGTGGCGAACCACCGCGAGGACGCCTTCAACGCGGCCTTCGAGGGGCGGGTGGCACCCGGCTCCACCATGAAGATCATCACCGCCGCGATGCTCATCGACAACGGTGTGACCTCGATGAACGGCCCGGCGCCCTGCACGGACACCGCCGTATGGCAGAGCCAGACCTTCAAGAACCTCACCGGGATGAAGGCCAACGAGGGCGCCACGCTCGCCAACAGCTTCCTGCGGTCCTGCAACACCGCCTTCATCAAGCTGATCGACGAGAAGCCGCTCACCGACGAGTCGCTGACCACGGAGGCCCAGACCCGGTTCGGGCTCGGCCGGGACGACTGGAAGACCGGCATCGTCTCCTTCGACGGCAGCGTCCCCGCCTCCGGCGGCCCGGACCGTGCCGCCAACGCGATCGGCCAGGGCCAGGTCCAGATGAGCCCGCTGAACATGGCCTCGGTGACGGCGACGGCGATCACCGGTGACTTCCGCCAGCCCTACCTGGTGTCGCCGGAACTCGACGGCCGCCGACTGGCCACCGCGAAGGGGCTGCCGGCCGCCACCGCGTCCCAGCTCAAGCAGATGATGCGGCTGACCGCGACCCAGGGCACCGCGGTGAACGCGATGTCCGGGCTCGGCGGGGACATCGGCGCGAAGACCGGCTCGGCGGAGGTCGACGGACAGGCCGTGTCCAACAGCTGGTTCACCGGATTCCGCAACGACGTGGCGGCGGCGGCGATGACCGAGGAGGGCGGACACGGCGGCGACGCGGCCGGGCCGATTGTCGCAGCTGTGCTACGAGCTGCCGGCTGAAGTCACCCGCGCAGGACGGGACTCTAGGCTGTTGCCATCGTTGGGATGGTCGAGGGCAACGGGGACCCTGGGGATCGTGCGGAGGATCGGGAGCTGTGGGTAACAGAAGGCGCGTCACCGAGCGGCGGAAGACCAAGCCCGCCGTGATCGGCGGGATGATCGCCGTCGTCGTCGGCGGAGTCGGCTTCGGCGCCTACGCGCTGTACGGCGGCGGTACGTCGGGCGACGACCGGACCGGGACGTCGGCCTCCGACCAGAAGGCCAAGAACATCCCGTCCGGCCCGCTCTCGGCGACCGAGGTCACCACCGCCGCCAGGACGTTTCTCACGGCCTGGCAGCAGGGCAAGGTGGCCGCGGCCGCCGCCGCCACGGACGACGCGAAGTCGGCCACCACCCTGCTGACCGGCTACACCAAGGACGCCCACATCAAGGGCGTCACGCTCACCGCGGGTGCCCGCACCGGCGACAAGGTGCCCTTCTCCGTGAAGGGCAGGGTGTCCTACAAGGGCACCGAGAAGCCGCTCGCCTACGACAGCGCGCTCACCGTGGTCCGCGCCGCCGACACCGGGAAGCCGCAGGTCGACTGGGACTCCGCGGTCGTGCACCCCGATCTCCAGGACGGCGACACCCTGGTCACCGGCGCGTCCGGGACCCCGCCGATCGAGGCGGTCGACCGGGACGGCGGCGAGATCACGGAGGCGAAGTACCCCTCGCTGGGGACGGTCCTGGACGGGCTGCGCGAGAAGTACGGCAAGACGGCCGGCGGCAAGGCGGGCATCGAGCTGCGGGTGATCCGCGGCAAGTCGTCGGCGTCGGCGAAAAACGCGGAGTCGTCCGACAAGACCCTGCTGGAGCTGAGCAAGGGCACGCCCGGCACGGTGAAGACGACACTGAGCCCGACACTCCAGGCGGCGGCGGAGGCGCAGGTCGCGAAGAAGGCGCGGTCCTCGGTCGTGGTGCTGCGTCCGTCGACCGGCGAGATCCTCGCCGCGGCCAACGCCGGCCACGGCTTCAACACCGCGTTCCAGGGCTCCCTGGCCCCCGGCTCCACGATGAAGGTCATCACCTCCTCGCTGCTGATCGAGAAGGACCTGGCGTCCGCGGACAAGGCGCACCCCTGCCCGAAGTACTTCACGTACGGCGGCTGGAAGTTCCAGAACGACGACAAGTTCCAGATCAAGGGCGGCACGTTCAAGGCGAGCTTCGCCCGCTCCTGCAACACGGCCTTCATCAGCCAGGCGCCCGAGCTGGAGAACGACGACCTGACCAAGCAGGCCCAGCAGGTCTTCGGTCTGTCCATGAACAACTGGGCGATCGGTGTGCCGACCTTCGACGGCTCGGTGCCGGTGCAGAGCGCGGCCCAGATGGCGGCTTCGCTCATCGGACAGGGCGGGGTCCGGATGAACCCGCTGAACATGGCGTCGGTGTCGGCGACCATCCAGTCCGGCACCTTCAAGCAGCCCTACCTGGTGTCACCGACGGTCGACGACCGCACCCTGGCGACGGCCTCGCGCTCGCTGTCCGCGGGCACCCTCTCCCAGCTGCGGGAGCTGATGTCGTACACGGCGGCCTACGGTACGGCGGCCGAGGCGATGTCCGGGGTCGGCGGCAACGTGGGGGCGAAGACCGGTTCGGCGGAGGTCGACGGCCAGAAGAAGCCGAACGGCTGGTTCACCGCGTACCGGGGCGACCTCGCGGCCGCGGGCGTGGTCCAGCAGGGCGGCCACGGCGGCGACACCGCGGGCCCGATCGTGGCGTCACTGCTGAAGGCGGGCGGCTGAACTCCGGAGCGGAGTCGGCGAGGGTGTCGCCGGGGTCGCCAGGTAGGTCCGCCGCAGGAATCTGAGCAGCGCCTTCGTCTCGAACTGCACCACCGAGACGCCCTGCGCGTCATGGAACTCGACCACGGCCTGTACCCGCCCGCAGGGCCAGACGCGGACCTCGCCGCTGCCGGCCGGGGCGCGCAGGCCCTGTTCGAGCAGGGCGCGCGAGAAGGTCCACTCGTGGGTGCCGGGCAGCCCGACCCGTACCGAGCGCGGGTCGCTCTCGGGGTCGTAGCGCAGGGTCACCGGGACCGCCTCGTCCTCCACGATGTCCACGTCCGAAACGATATGGGCTCGTGCGTACTGTTCGACTACAGACATCGTGACGGGCCTCTCACGCTGCGTAACCTGTGCGGAAGCTGTGCGTCCATTCCCTCTCCAGCGTCGCATATTTCCCGGATTCCGCCGCCGGGCCGGACGGCTTGCCTGTGGCTGTTCGTTACCTATCTCTCTTGCGAGTGGTTCGCATTAAGCCACTATCATCGAACGGTGCATGTGCCTGACGGATTCATCAACGCCCCTGTCTCGGTCGCGACCGGAGCGGTAGCCGTGGCTGCCGTAGCCGTGAGCCTGCGTGGCGCCCGCCGTGAGCTGGACGAACGCACCGCGCCGCTGGCCGGCCTGGTGGCGGCGTTCATCTTCGCCGTACAGATGCTCAACTTCCCCGTCGCGGCGGGAACAAGCGGACATCTTCTCGGCGGCGCGCTCGCCGCGATACTCGTCGGCCCCTACACAGGGGTCCTCTGTGTGTCCGTGGTCCTGCTCATGCAGGGCATTCTGTTCGCCGACGGCGGCCTCACCGCGCTCGGCGTGAACATCACCGACATGGCGGTCGTCACCACGGTCGTCGCCTACGCCGTCTTCCGCGGGCTGGTGAAGGTGCTGCCCCGCAAGCGGCGCTCGATCACCGTGGCCTCCTTCGTCGCCGCGCTGCTCTCGGTGCCGGCCGCGGCCCTCGCCTTCACCTTCCTCTACTGGCTCGGCGGCACCACCGACATCTCCATCGGCAAGGTCGCCACCGCCATGATCGGCGTGCACGTGCTGATCGGGATCGGTGAGGCCGCGATCACCGCGCTGACCGTCGGCGCCGTCGTCGCGGTGCGCCCGGACCTCGTGTACGGCGCCCGCGGCCTCCAGCAGCGGCTGAAGCTGCGGGTCAACGGCGAGCTGGTCGACGTACCCGCCGCGGAACCGGTCCCCGTGGCCGCCCGCTCGCACCGCAAGGTGTGGGCCGCCGGCCTGGTCACCTCCCTCGTGCTCGCCGGGGTCGTCAGCTTCTACGCCTCCGCGAACCCGGACGGGCTGGAGAAGGTCGCCGCCGACAAGGGCATCGACGCGAAGGCCGAGGAGCACGCGAACGCGGACTCCCCGCTCGCCGACTACGGCGTCAAGGACGTCGAGGACGCCCGGCTGTCCGGCGGTCTCGCCGGGGTGATCGGCGTCGGTGTCACGATCGTCGCGGGCAGCGCGGTGTTCTGGGCGGTGCGCAGGCGGCGCGGCGACGCGGACGTCTCCCCCGTGAGCACCAGCAGCGCCTGACATGGGGGCAGGGCACGCGCACCGGCTCTACCGGCACGGACACTCGCCCGTGCACGGTCTGCCGCCGCACACGAAACTCGCGGCGACCTTCGGCTTCGTGGTGGTCGTGGTGTCGACCCCGCGGGAGGCGATGTGGGCGTTCGGCCTGTACGCCGTGCTCCTGGCCGGCGTCGCGTACGCGGCCCGGGTGCCGGCCGGCTTCCTGCTCAAGCGGCTGCTGATCGAGGTGCCGTTCGTCGCCTTCGCGGTGCTGATGCCGTTCGTCGCGGAGGGCGAGCGGGTCGAGTTCCTCGGCCTCCAGCTGAGCGTCAGCGGCCTGTGGGGCGCCTGGAACGTGCTCGCCAAGGGCACCCTGGGTGTCGCCGCGTCCGTGCTCCTGGCCTCCACCACCGAGCTGCGCGAACTGCTCCTCGGCCTGCAACGGCTGAGGCTGCCGCCGCTGCTCGTGCAGATCGCCTCCTTCATGATCCGGTACGGCGACGTCATCACCGACGAGATGCGGCGGATGCGGATCGCCCGGGAGTCGCGCGGCTTCGAGGCGAGCGGCCTCAAGCACTGGGGCGTCCTCGCGAAGTCCGCCGGGGCGCTGTTCATCCGCTCCTACGAACGCGGCGAGCGGGTGCACCTGGCCATGGTCAGCCGCGGGTACGCCGGGTCGATGCCGGTCATCGACGAGGTGACCGCGTCCCGGGCGCAGTGGACGTACGCACTGGCCCTCCCGTTCGCCGCCCTCGTCGTATGTCTGCTGGGATGGACCCTGTGACCGCTTCTCTTGAGGTCTCCGGCCTCGCCTTCGCCTATCCCGACGGACACCAGGCGCTGTTCGGCGTGGACTTCGCCGTGGGGCGCGGCGAGCGGGTCGCGCTGCTCGGGCCGAACGGCGCCGGCAAGACGACCCTGGTACTGCACCTGAACGGCATCCTGAGCGGCGGCACCGGCACGGTGAAGGTGGCCGGACTGCCCGTCGGCAGAGAGCACATGGCCGAGATCCGGCGCAAGGTCGGCATCGTCTTCCAGGACCCGGACGACCAGCTGTTCATGCCGTCCGTGCGCGAGGACGTGGCGTTCGGCCCGGCGGCGGCCGGACTGCGGGGGCCCGCGCTGGAGGAACGGGTACGGACGGCCCTGGAGCGGGTCGGCATGGAGGACTTCGCCGACCGGCCCCCGCACCACCTCTCCTTCGGGCAGCGGCGCCGGGTCGCCGTCGCGACCGTCCTCGCGATGGAGCCGGAGATCCTCGTCCTCGACGAGCCCTCCTCCAACCTCGACCCCGCCTCCCGCCGTGAACTGGCGGACATCCTGCGGTCGTTGGACGTGACCGTCCTGATGGTCACGCACGACCTGCCGTACGCCCTGGAGCTGTGCCCGCGCGCGCTGGTCCTGAGCGACGGCACGATCGCCGCCGATGGGAAGACCGGGGAGCTGCTCGCCGACGACGAGCTGATGCGCGCCCACCGGCTGGAGTTGCCGTTCGGTTTCGATCCGCGTTCCGTGCCGGCGTCCGACGGCCGTCCGTGACAATGGGCGCGTGACGAACCAAGAGGACGCCGGGTCGCTGCTCCTCGACGAGCAGTTGTGCTTCGCGCTGTACGCCGCCCAGCGTGCGGTGACGGCCGCGTACCGGCCGCTCCTGGAGGACCTCGGCCTCACCTACCCGCAGTATCTGGTGCTGCTGGTGCTGTGGGAGCGCGGCGAGATCACCGTCAAGGAGCTGGCCGGGGCGCTGCGGCTGGACTACGGCACGGTGTCGCCGTTGCTCAAGCGGCTGGAGAGCGCGGGTCTGGTGCGCCGGGAGCGTGCGGTGGACGACGAGCGCTCGGTACTGATCGCGTGCACGGGCCGCGGCGAGCAACTCAAGGAGCGCGCGGCCCGCGTCCCCGGAGCCCTGCGGACGGCGACGGAGCTGGACGGTGCGGAGGTCGCGCGGTTGCGCGCGGAGCTGTGGCGACTCGTCGAGAAGACCGAGAAGACCGAGAAGAGCGAGAAGAGCGAGAAGGCCGGGCCGGGTGAGCGGGCCGGGACGGGCGGAGCAGCCGGGATGCCCCCGGCACGTGCCCGCTGAGCTCGGGTTACCCCCGGTCGCCGACCCCTGGTAACCGAGGCCTCCCTACCGGCCAGTACCTTGTGCACGATGTATGTGCGTGCACTTGTTCTGGGGGGAGACCAGCCATGACCGACGACACCCGCGTCGACACCCACCTCGACAGCCGGCCGTCGAAGATCGTGTATGTCGCCGAGGCCACCGCGCACGGCGGCCGGGACGGCTATGTCACCAGCCAGGACGGCCAGATCGAGCTGAGGGTCGCGATGCCGCCGGCGCTCGGCGGGGACGGCAACGGCACCAACCCGGAGCAGCTGTTCGCGGCCGGCTACAGCTCCTGCTTCCACAACGCGCTGGTGCTGGTCGGCCGCCGCTCCGGCTTCGACCTGACCGGCTCCACGGTCGCCGCGAAGGTCGGCATCGGCCCCAACCAGCACCGCGGCTACGGCCTCGCGGTCGCCCTCAGCGTCTCGCTCCCGGTCCTGGACGCGGACATCGCGGCGAAGCTGGTGGACGCGGCCCACCAGGTCTGCCCGTACTCGAACGCGACCCGCGGGAACATCGACGTGACGATCCTGCTTGGCTGAGAGGGAACAGGCACCGAGGTCACCAGGGCAGGGAGTACGGACGTGGATGTGAACGGCACGGTCGCCGAGGGCTTCGAGCCGGTCAGGGACGCGTTCGCGGCGAACTTCGAGACGCTCGGGGACCGGGGCGCCGCGGTCGCCGTGTACCGGGACGGCCACCGGGTCGTCGACCTGTGGGCCGGCACCCGGGACATCGACGGGACCGAGCCCTGGCGGCGCGGCACCGCGCAGATCGTGCGCTCGGCGACCAAGGGCGTCGCCGCCGCCGTACCCCTGCTGCTGCACCAGCGCGGGCTGCTGGACCTGGACGCGCCGGTGGGCGAGTACTGGCCGGAGTTCAAGGCGCGCGGCAAGGAGAGGGTGCTGGTCCGGCACGTGCTGAACCACCGGTCGGGGCTGCCGGTCCTGGACCGTCCGCTCACCCCGGACGAGGCGCTGGACCCGCGCCGGGGCGCCGAGGCGGTCGCCGCGCAGGCCCCCGTCTGGGAGCCCGGCACCGACCACGGCTACCACGCGCTGACCTACGGCTGGATGCTGGACGAGCTGGTGCGGCGGGTGACCGGGCGGTGGGCCGGCGAGTGGATCGCGGCCGAGATCGCCGGACCGCTCGGCGCCGACGTGTGGCTGGGGCTGCCGGAGGCGGAGGAGCGGGCGGGCCGCACCGGCCGGGTGGGCCGGGTCGAGACGCCCGCGCCCGACTCCGGGGCGGCCCTGCGCGTCCGCCCGAAGCGGGCGGTCACCGAGGCCTACGACGATCCGGACTCGCTGACCCGCCGCGCCTTCGCCGCGGTCACTCCCTTCCCCGACCAGAACGCCCCGGAGTACCGGGCCGCCGCCCTGCCCGCCACCAACGGCATCGCGACCGCCGACGGGCTCGCCCGCTTCTACGCGGCGCTGATCGGCGAGGTCGACGGCGCGCCACGGCTGTTCACCCCGGACACCATGGAGGCCGCGCGCGCCGAGGAGTCGGCGGGACCGGACCGCGTTCTCGTCGTCAACACCCGTTTCGGACTCGGCTACATGCTGCACGGCAGCGCGTCACCGTTCCTCGGCCCGGGCTCCTTCGGCCATCCCGGCCGTGGCGGCTCCCTCGGCTTCGCCGACCCGGAGACCGGCATCGCCCTCGGCTATGTCACCAACGGCTTCCGCAAGACGGTGACGGCGGATCCGCGGGCGCAGGCGCTGGTGCGGGCGGTCCGGGGAGTCGTAGGGCCGTAGCGCCATGGGCGCAGCCGTCGTAGCCATGGCGCCGTAGCCGTGGGGCGAGGCGCACCTGGAGCGAGACGCCGACCGTCGGGCCGGCGTGTCACCGCGCGGGCGCCTTCGGCACCCTGACCCTGCGCCGGCCGCGGCCGACCGTGGAGGAGGAGCCCGCCGACCCGGTGGCGCGACAGCCGCGAACCCGGATCCGGGCACACGGTGACCAAGGTGGCGCAAGGTGGGACAAGGCCGCCGTCGCGGACGTCACCGACGAGGGCGGACTCCGGCCCGTCGCCGGAAGCCCGCACCGGCGGCACGGACGACGTACGGGGACGGGGCGGCCGGGATCCGTCCGGCCCGTCGCCCATGTACCGGCGGCAGCCCGGCGGCCACGTACCGGTGGCGGCCCCTAACCGGCGTGCAGCATCAGCCCGATCCCCACCACCAGCAGGCCCGCCGCGGCGATGCGGGGCGCCCCGAACTTCTCCTTGAAGAACACCGCCCCGATCGCCGCGCCGACGATGATCGACGACTCGCGCAGGGCGGCGATGGGGGCGAGTTCGGCCTTGGTCTGCGCCCACAGGACGAGCCCGTACGCCGCCACGGAGAGGGCCGCGCCCAGCAGCCCGACCCCCGCGTACGGGCGGAGCAGCGGGACGAACCGCCCACGCCAGCGGTAGAGCGCGTACGCCGGGATCGCGAGCCCTTCGATGGCCATCAGCCAGGCGATGTACCCGAGGGCGGACCCGGAGGCGCGGACGCCCAGACCGTCGACGACGGTGTACGCGGCGATGGCCAGCCCGGTCGCCAGCGCGGCCCCGATGGCGGCCCAGTTGGGCCGGCGCCCGCGCAGCCCCCACACGGCGACGCCGGTCAGCCCCGCGCAGGACAGCACGATGCCGGCCGCCGCCCACCCGTCCGGCACCTCGTGCGCGAAGAGCGCGGCGAGCAGGGTGACCACCAGGGGCGCGGTGCCGCGGGCGATCGGGTAGGCCTGCCCGAAGTCGCCCAGCCGGAAGGACTTCATCAGCAGCACGTAGTACACGAGGTGGATGACCGCCGAGACGACCAGATACGGCCACGCCTTCGCTGCCGGAACCGGCACGAACGGCATCATCGCCAGCCCGATCAGCGACCCGCCGCCCGCGATCAGCGTGAACCCGACCAGCTTGTCGGTGATCTTGTGGGCGATGGCGTTCCAACTGGCGTGGGTGACCGCGGCCAGCAGCACGGCCGAGGTGACCAGCGGGGTCACGGGGTGCGCTCGCGCACGTCCACCACAGTGGCCCCGGCGTGCGCCACCAGGTCCTTGGGCGGCATGGGGAAGACGGCGTGCGGGTTGCCCGCGGCGGCCCAGACGGTGTCGTGGCCGAGCAGCGACCGGTCGGCGAGCACCCGGGTCCGGCTCCGGTGCCCGAAGGGCGGCACTCCCCCGATGGCGTACCCGGTCGTCTCCCGTACGAGGTCCGCCCTGGCCCGCGTCACCTTGTCCGCGCCGAGCGCCTCCCGGACCAGTTCCAGGTCCACCCGGGAGGCGCCGTCCATCAGTACCAGCACCGGCACCCCGTCCGCCGCGAAGATCAGCGACTTGCAGATCTCGCTCAGCTCGCAGCCGATCGCCGCGGCGGCCTCGACGGCCGTACGGGCGGAGTCCGGGAAGCGGCGGACCTCCAGATGCTGAAGCCCCAGCTCGCGCAGGGCTTCGGCGAAACGGGGGTGGGCTCCGGAGTCCTGGCTGTCATCAGTTGCCGCTGTCGTCATACCCGCACGCTAGCGGTGCGTGTACAAGGCATGCGACCCCGTTTCAAGGCCTGGGCGGCGGTGTGTCCCGCAGGGTGTCGTCGGGGAGCATACGAAGCGGGAGGAAACCATGAGCACGGTGATCGGCATCGATGCCCGGGGTACGCGGCACTGCGAGACGTCGACTTTGGGGGTGCTGCTGCGGCACCAGGGACTCGACCTGTCCGAGCCCATGCTCTTCGGCCTCGGCTCCGGCCTGTCCTTCATCTACTGGGACAGCAAGAACATGGCCTTTCCCTTCCTCGGGGGGCGGGTCAGGCCGTTCGAACTCACCCGGAACCTGGCCACCGGACTCGGCCTGGAACTCCAGGTCCGGGAGACCACCTCGCCGCGCAGGGCATGGGAGAACGTGGTGGCCGCCGTCGACGCCGGGCACCCCGTCGGACTGCAGCTCGACAGCTACCACCTGGACTACTTCGCCACGAAGGTGCACTTCGGCGGCCATGTCGTCGCCCTGTACGGCTACGACGACCACGACGCCTTCCTGGTGGACACCGACCAGCAGGGCGGAGCGGTCTCCACCGGCCTGGCCGGCCTCGCCGAGGCCAGGGCGGCACGTGGCCCGATGACCGCCAGGCACCGGTCCTTCACCCTCACCGCGCCGAGCGACCCGCCCGCCCCGCACACCTGGATCGTCCCCGCCATCACCGCGTGCGCCGACGCCTTCCTCCACCCGCCGATCGCCAACCTCGGCCACCGCGGTATCGAGAAGGCGGGCAAGCTGGTCCCCACCTGGCTCCGGCGCACCGACGACCCGCGGCGCGACCTGACGCAGGCCGCCCTCCTCATGGAGAAGGCGGGCACCGGCGGCGCTCTGTTCCGCAACCTCTACCGCGACTTCCTCGCCGAATGTGCCCAGCAGATCGACAGCGACGACCTGCGCACCGGCCACCGCCTGTACACCGAGGCGGCCACCCTGTGGACGGAGGTCGCGGCCCTGATCAGCGAGGCCGGTGCATCAGGCGACCCCGCACACCTCGCCCGGGCGGGCACCACCCTCACCGACCTCGCCCGTGTGGAGCGCGCGGCCATGCAGGCGCTGAGCGCGGTGACCGTCCGCCGGAGACGCCACTGAGGAAAGCGGCCCAGGGGGCGGGCGGGACGCCGGGGTGAGGAGCCTCGCAGGCCGCCGGGGCGTCACCCCGGGCCCGCGCCCCCGTAGAACGGCCCGGGCGGAGCTGGACGGCTCCTTGCGGGAGCGCTCCCGGCCGAGCAGGGTACGACGATGACTTCGGCATCCGTACCCGCGCCCGCGCCCTCCGTCCGCCCCTACCGCCCCGCCGACCGCGAGGCCGTCGACGACATCTGCATCCGTACCGCACACGTCGGCCGGGACAGCCGCCCGCACTACGCCGACCCCACCGTCTTCCCGGCGATCTTCGCGGCGCCGTACGTGGAGCTGGCACCGGAGCTGGCGTTCGTGCTGGACGACGGGCGGGGGCGGGCCGTCGGGTATGTCCTGGGTACCGCGGACACGGTCCGTTTCGTCGAGGACTTCCGGGCGAAGTGGCTGCCGTCGGTGGCCGAGCGGTACCCGGAGCCGAGTGGCCCGCCGCGCACGCCGGACGAGGAGATCGCCCCGCTGCTCCATCACCCGGAGCGCATGCTCGTGCCGGAGGTCGCCGCCCACCCGGCGCATCTCCACATCGACCTGCTCCCGGAGTGGCAGGGGCGGGGATACGGGCGGGCCCTGATGGAGACCTTCCTCGACGCGCTGCACCACAGGGGTGTACCGGCCGTGCACCTCTGCATGGGCACCGCGAACACCCTCGCCCGGGCCTTCTACGACCGTCTCGGCTTCGTCGAGATCGAGGTGGCCGGCGCCGATCCGGGCGTCGCCTACCTCGGGCGGCCGACCGACCGGACCTGAGACAGTAGCCATGTACCGTATCCGGCGTGAGCGACGTACCGAAGGAACCCGCACCGGCAGCCCTCGTACCGAAGGCCCTCTCCCCCACGCCCGGCTACCTCGTCTGGCGGCTCGCCAACAAGTGGCGTACCGCCGTCGACCAGGCCCTCGCCCCCCTGAACCTGACCCACGCGCAGTACGTCCTGCTGGCCTCGCTGAGCGGGCTGGAGCGGTCGGGCCGGCAGCCGAGTCAGCGGGAGCTGGCCGACCACACGGGGCTGGAGCCGCTGTACGTCTCGAAGCTGGCCCGTTCCCTGGAGTCGGCGGGGCTGGTCCGCCGGACCCGGGACACCGAGGACACCCGGGTCGTCCGGCCGGCCCTGACCGATGAGGGGCGGGCGGCGGTGCGGCCGGCCATCGAGGCCGTCCAGGTGCTGCTCGACCGGCTGCTCACCCCGCTCGGCGGACTGGACGACCCGCGCACCGACGATCTGAAGCGCACACTGACCGCACTGCTCGACACCCCGTTGGGCGAGGACGAGGAAGGCCGGTGAGGGCGCCCCGTTCGCACGGGACCCTCACCGGCCGGTCAGACCGCAAAAACGCTGCGTGTCAGGCGCGTACCAGCTCCTTCTCCGCGTCCGGATCCGTGTTGCTCTCGTCCAGTGCGCGCAGTCCCTCGCCCTCGACGTCCACGTTCGGCAGGGCCCGGTCCAGCCACTTCGGCAGCCACCAGGCCTTGTCGCCGAGCAGGGCCAGGACCGCCGGGACGATGGCCATGCGGACGACGAACGCGTCGAAGAAGACGGCGATGGCGAGGCCGAAGCCGATCATCTTGATCATCGACTCGCCGGAGCTGATGAAGCCGCCGAAGACGGCCATCATGATGACCGCGGCGGCGGCCACGACCCGGGCACTGTGCCGGAACCCGGTCACGATGGCCTGGGTCGGGCTCTCGCCGTGCACGTACGCCTCCCGCATCCGGGTCACGAGGAACACCTCGTAGTCCATCGCGAGACCGAAGACCACGCCCACCATGAAGATCGGCATCATCGACATGATCGGGCCGGTCTCCTCAACGCCGATCAGGCCGGCGAGCCAGCCCCACTGGAAGACCGCGACGACGGCGCCGAGCGCGGCGAGCACGCTGAGCAGGAAGCCGAGGGCGGCCTTCAGCGGGACCAGGATCGAGCGGAAGACGACGATCAGGAGGAGGAAGGCGAGGCCCACCACCAGGCCCAGATACGGGATCAGGGCGTCGTTGAGCTTCTGCGAGAAGTCGATGTTCATCGCGGTGGTGCCGGTGACCAGGACCCTCGCGTCGGTGTCGGCCGTGACGTCGGCGCCCTGGTCACGGATGGCGTGGACCAGGTCCTCGGTCTGGGTCGAGGACGGCTTGGAGCCGGGGATCACGGTGATCGTCGCGGTGTCGCCGGCCTTGTTGAACGCCGCCGGGGTCACCGTCGCGACGTCCTTGAGACCCTTGATCCCGTCGGTCACCGCGGTGGCCGCGCCCTTGGGGTCGGCGCTGTCCTTGGCGTCGACGACGATCATCAGGGGGCCGTTGAAGCCGGGGCCGAAGCCCTCCGACAGCAGGTCGTAGGCGCGGCGCTGGGTGGTGGACGTCGGCTGGGCGCCGTCGTCGGGAAGGCCCAGTTCGAGCTGGGTGGCCGGGACGGCTATCGCCCCGAGGCCGACCACGCCGAGCAGCAGCACGGCGGCCGGACGGCGGATGACGAAGCTCGCCCAGCGGGTACCCATACCGGGCCTGGCCGGCCGGTCGGAGGTGTCGGCCGCGGGCTTCCGGCGCTTCTTCTCGCCCGCCGGGCGGATCCTCCGGCCGGCGTAGCCGAGGAGCGCGGGGATCATGGTCAGCGCGATGAGGACGGAGATGACGACCGTGCCCGCGGCGGCGAGGCCCATCTTGGTCAGCATCGGGACGCCGACGACCGAGAGGCCCGCCAGGGCGATGACGACCGTGAGGCCCGCGAAGACCACCGCCGAGCCGGCGGTTCCGGTGGCTCGGCCTGCCGCGTCCTCGCGGTCCCGGCCCGCGGCCAGCTCGCCCCGGTAGCGGGAGACGATGAACAGCGCGTAGTCGATGCCGACCGCGAGGCCGATCATCAGCGCGAGGGTGGAGGTGGTGTCGCCGAGGTCGAGCGCCTTGGCGAGGGCGGTGATGGTGGAGACACCGATACCGACGCCGATGATCGCCGTCAGCAGCGGCAGCCCGGCCGCGACCAGCGAGCCCAGGGTGATGACGAGGACGACCGCGGCGATGGCGAGGCCGATGACCTCACCGATCGCGCCCGGCTCGGCCGCGGCCTGGAGCGCGTCGCCTCCGACGTCGACGGTCAGCCCGGTGTCCCGGGCCTGCTCCCCGGCCGCCTCCAGGGCATCCCTGGTGGACTCCTTCAGCTCCATGCCGGGGGTGTCGTACTTGACCGACAGGTAGGCGACCGTGCCGTCCTTGCTGACGGCGTTCGTCGTGAACGGGTCGGTGACCGAGACGACCTCGGAGCCGTCGCCCAGTTCCCTGACGGTCTTCTCGACGGTCGCCTTGTGGGCGGCGTCCGTCATCTTCTGGCCCTCGGGCGCCTTGAAGACCATGCGCCCGGTCCCGCCGTCGGCGCTGGCCCCGGGGAAGCGCTGTTCCAGCAGGTCGAAGGCCTTCTGCGCCTCGGTGCCGGGGATGGAGAAGGAGGTGGATCCGGCGGCGGGCGCGCTGGCCGCACCGACGCCCGCGAGCGTCAGCAGGGCCACCCAGAGGAGGGCGACGAGATGCCGTCGCCTGAAGGCGAGCCGGCCGAGTTTGTAGAGGAACGTGGCCACGTGGGCGTACTCCCGGTCAGGTCGTGTGGTGTAGGGCCGAGGTTCCGACACAGGCCCTGTGGGCAGGGGTGATCAACCCGGTGGGTGGCAGGGGTGATCGACCCGACGACTTGAGCGGTGACGTCAGGCGCTGGCTACGGGTTCTGGGGGGTACTACGGCTACTTGGGCTGCCGGGGCCGCGCATACCGGGGGTACTGCGGGTGCTGCGCGGAGGCAGGTCTCAGGTGGCGGGTGCGCCGAGGGCGGGGAGGACCACGGCGTCGATGTACGACAGCAGGAACGCCTGCGTCGGCGGCTGCTCGTCGAGCAGCGTGCGGGCGGCGAACGCGCCGATCATCATGTGCATCATGTACTGGGCCGCCGGGTTGTCCGGAGGGACCTCGCCCCGGTCGACCGCCCGCTTCAGCACCCGTTGGAACTCCGCGAACTCGGGCTCGATGAGGTGTTCCTTGAACGCCTTCAGGAGGTCCGGGCTGTCGTGGACCGCCATGGCCAGGCCTCGCATCAGCGCGGAGTTCTGTTCCATGTCGCAGTCGTCCGACCGCAGGGTGAGGGCGTGCAGGTCGCCCCTCAGCGATCCGGTGTCGATGTTCGCGAGGGAGCCGCCGGGCTTGCTGTGCCGCACGGCCTTGACCACCAGTTCGGGCTTGCCGCCCCACTGGCGGTAGAGGGTCGCCTTGCTGGATCGGGTCCTGGCTGCCACGGCGTCCATGGTGAGGGCGTCGTAGCCGACCTCCCGGAGCAGTTCGAGCACGGCGCCGTACAGCTCGGCCTCGCGCTCGGGGGTGATCCGACTGCGCCGCGCCGTTGCGATCTCAGTCATGGTTCCCACCTTCTCCGGCTCCGAACGACACGGTTTCGTACAAGGACGAATGTAGCGCACTCTTAAGCGAAACGAAACTGTTTCGTTCGTGTTGCGGGTCACCCGCCGTGGACTCGCCGGGATTTTTCATAAGTTGCCCGGGTCCATCCCCCGGAAAAGCATGGGGAGGTGAGCTATCTGCGCCTTCCGCATCTGAGCGGCGAACTGCTGTGCTTCGTGGCCGAGGACGACCTCTGGCTGGCCCCCCTCGACGGTCCGGGCCGAGCCTGGCGGCTCACCGTCGACCGCACCAAGGTCGGCCACCCGCGCTTCTCGCCCGACGGCCGCCACCTCGCGTACACGAGCTGGCGCAGCCTGGTCCCGGAGATCCACCTCGTGCCGGTGGAGGGCGGCCCGGGGCGGCAGCTCACCCACTGGGGGTCGGCCGACACCCAGGTCTGCGGCTGGACACCCCCCGACCGGGAGGGCAGGAGCGCCGTCCTCGCCGTCGCCTCCCACGGCGAGCCCTTCTCGTACTTCACCTGGGCGTACAAGGTCCGCCCCGACGGCGACCCCGGCCGCAAACTGCCCTGGGGCCCGGTCTCCGACCTCCAGGTCGCCGACCTCGACGGCGAGCGCAGGACCCTGCTCCTCACCGGCACCCCGCCGCACGAACCGGCCGCCTGGAAGCGCTACCGGGGCGGCGCCACGGGCCGCCTCTGGCTGCACGGCGAGCGCGTCCTCCCGGATCTCAACGGCCACCTCCACTCCCCCATGTTCGTCGGCGGCCGGATCGCCTTCCTCTCCGACCACGAGGGCATCGGCAACCTCTACTCGTGCGCCCACGACGGCTCCGACCTGCGCCGCCACACCGACCACGACGCCTTCTACGCCCGGCACGCGGCGAGCGACGGCACCCGGGTGGTGTACCAGTGCGCCGGCGACCTGTGGATCGTCGACGACCTCGCCGCCGACTCGGTGCCCCGCCGGCTCGACGTCCGGCTGAGCGGACCGCGCGCGGGACGCCGTACCTACCAGGTTCCCGCCACCCAGCACGTGGACGGCATCTCGGTCGACGAGACGGGCCGCGCGAGCGCGGTCGTCGTCCGCGGCAGCCTGTACTGGCTGACCCACCGCGACGGACCCGCCCGCACCCTCACCGACACCCCGGGCGTACGGGTCCGGCTCCCGGAGATGCTCGGCCAGGCCGGCCAGGTCGCGTACGTGACGGACGCGGAGGGCGAGGACGCGGTCGAGATCGCCTCCCTGCCGAGGGCGACCGGCGACCGTGCGCCGCGGCGGCTGGCCTCGGGCGAGCTGGGGCGGGTGCTGGAACTGGTCTCCGACCCGGCGGGCGGGCGCCTCGCCATCGCCGCGCACGACGGACGGGTCCTCCTCCTCACCGTGCCCGGCGCCGCGGGCACCGAGGAGTCGGGCGGCGAGGAGTCGGGCGGCGAGGAGTCGGGCGGCGAGGAGTCGGGCGGCGAGGTGACCGAGCTGATCCGCTCCGTCAACGGGCCGGTGCGCGACCTCGCCTTCTCCCCGGACGGGGCGTGGCTGACCTGGTCGCACCCCGGGATCGGCCGGTCACTGCGGCAGATCAAGATGGCCCGTATCAAGGACCGGCTGATCGTCGACGTCACCAACGGCCGCTTCGAGGACGAGAACCCGGTCTTCACCCGGGACGGCCGCTATCTCGCCTTCCTCTCCTGGCGCGGCTTCGACCCCGTCTACGACGTGCACACCGGCGACCTGTCCTTCCCGCTCGGCTGCCGTCCCTACCTGGTCCCCCTCTCCTCCGCGACCCCCTCCCCCTTCGCCCTCACCCCGGAGGGCCGGCCGGCCGCCGGAGGGCTGGACCCGGTGGAGGACGAGGGCGGCGACGGCACGGTGACCGTCGAGGCCGAGGGGCTGGAGAGCCGGGTGACCCCGTTCCCGGTCACCGCCTCCAAGTACTCGGCGCTGTACCCGGTCGCGGGCGGCGGACTGGTCTGGCTGCGCTGGCCGATCTCGGGAGCGCTCGGCGAGACGTTCGCCAACCCCGACGACACCAGCGGCCGGCCGACCCTGGAGTTCTTCAACATCACCAAGGCGAAGAAGTCCGAACTCGTCGACCACCTCGACTGGTTCGCGGTCAGCGGCGACGGCACCCGGCTGGTCGTCGTCGACGAGGGCGAGCTGCGCGCGGTGCCGTCGAACGAGATGGGCGACGGCGACTCGACGGTCTGGATCGACGCCCGCCGCATCCTCCACGAGGTCGACCCGCCCGCCGAGTGGCGCCAGTCCTACGAGGAGGCCGGCCGGCTCATCCGCGACTACTTCTGGGACCCCGGCATGTGCGGCATCGACTGGGACGCGGTGCTCGACCAGTACCGCCCCCTGGTCGAACGGGTCGCGTCGCCCGACGAGTTCGCCGACCTGCTCCGCGAGGTCCTCGGCGAACTGGGCACCTCGCACGCCTACGTCACCGCCGCCCGCCGCAACGAGGGCCCTCCGCACTACCAGCGCCGGCAAGGGCTGCTCGGCGCCAACTTCGTCCGCCGGGACGACGGTTGGACGGTCCGGCGGATCCTGCCCGGCGACTCCTCCGACTCCAAGGCGCGTTCCCCGCTGGCCGGCACCGGCATCCGGGAGGGCGCGGTGCTCACCCACGTCGACGGCCGCCCCGTCGATCCGGCGACCGGCCCCTACCCGTTGCTGGCCGGAGCGGGCGGCACCACGGTCGAGCTGACCTTCACCCCCGCCGGGGGCGAGGGCCGGGCCCGGCGCGTGGCGGTCGTCCCCCTCCTCGACGAACGCCCGCTGCGCTACCAGGACTGGGTGGCCAAACGCCGGGCCGTAGTAAGGGAGTTGAGCGACGGTCGCTGCGGCTATCTACACATCCCCGACATGGGCGGCTCCGGCTGGGCCCAGTTCAACCGCGACCTGCGCATGGAGGTGTCCCGGCCCGCGCTCCTCGTGGACGTGCGCGGCAACGCCGGCGGCCACATCAGCGAACTCGTCGTGGAGAAACTGACCCGCCGGATCCTGGGCTGGGACCTGACCCGCGACGCCCAGCCGGTGTCGTACGCCTCCAACGCCCCCCGCGGCCCGGTCGTCGCCCTCGCCGACGAGGCGACCTCCTCGGACGGCGACATGATCACGGCCGCCTTCAAACTGCTGGGGCTCGGCCCGGTCGTCGGCCAGCGCACCTGGGGCGGAGTCGTCGGCATGACCGGCCGCCACCGCCTGGGCGACGGCACGGTGATCACCGTGCCGATGAACGCGGCCTGGTTCGACGCCTACGGCTGGTCCGTGGAGAACCACGGCGTCGTCCCCGACCTGGAGGTCCTGCGCACCCCCCTCGACTGGGCGGAAGGCCGACACGCCCAACTCGACGACGCGGTCCGACTGGCCCTGGAGCTCCTCGAATCCACCCCCCCGGCAACTCCCCCGGACCACACGGACACCCCGAACAGATCAAGGCCACCACTCCCGCCGCGCTCCTGAGGGGCCTCGGGGCAGCTCACCCAGGGGCGCGGGGCTGTATCGACGTGCGGCTCCGCCGCGCGGGCGCGACCGGCCCCCACCGGGCCCGCACCCGACAACGCACGCAAAAAAACAACGTGGGGCGCCCTCCGAGATCGAAGGGCACCCCACGTCAAACCGCGGCGTCAGGCGTCGTAGTCCTGCGACAGCCGGTCGTCCTGCTCACGCCGCATCCGCTCCGACTCCTCGTCGCGGGACGGCATGCCCTCACCCTGCCGACCCCGCTCGGGGCTGCGCTCCTGGCCCCGCTCAGGACCGCGCTCGCCGCGCTCCTGCGCACCACGCTCCGGCGAACGCTCCTGGCCCTGCTCCCGGCCCTGCTGAGCCTTCTGCTTGGCCTGCTCCTGCCACTGCTCCGACTTGTCCTGGAACTTGTCCTTCATACCCATGTGGGTTCACTCCCATGGAGGGTGAGGGGGATCTGTGGGCCCCGCAGCGGGGCCTCGACCAGATTCACACGGGCGGTCACCGCGCGCATGTCGATCAGTCACGGTGCGTAGCGCGCGCCTCCTCGTCAGCCGCCCCACCTGCACCGACGAGCCCTGACCGCATGCCCTCCAGCCGGGTTCCGAACCGTCGCATCTCCCGCTGCCCGACCGTCCCGATGACCGCGGGCAGATACCCGCGCACCCCCTGCATCCCGCGCAGCCACCACTGCCCGTAGACATGACTCGACCGGCGCTCGATCCCGGCCACGAGCCGGTCCACCGCGGGACCCAGCGGATACGTCTTGTTCGACGGCCAGGGCAGCCGCTGCCGCAACTCCCGCATCACGTCGTCCTGGTCGGCGCCCCGCACCATGTCGGTGTCGGTCCACGACAGGTAACCGACGCCCACCCGCACGCCCTTGTGGCCGACCTCGCCGCGCAGGCTGTGGGCGTACGCCTCGACGCCCGACTTGGACGCGCAGTACGCCGTCATCATCGGCGCCGGAGTGATCGCGGCGAGGGAGGCGATCTGGAGCAGATAGCCCCGGCTCTCCATCAGCACCGGCAGGAAGGCCCGCGCGGTGACCGCCGATCCGATCAGGTTGACCTCGATCACCCGCCGCCAGGCCACCGGGTCGGAGTCGACGAAGGGCCCGCCGGTGGCGACACCGGCGTTGGCGACGACGATGTCGACCTTCCCGAACCGTTCCTTGACCTCCTCGGCGACCCGGGCCATCGCCTCGTGGTCGGTGACGTCGGCGTACCAGTAGGCGTGGTCGCCGTGCAGCCGCTCGGCGACCTGCTTGAGCGCGTCCGGCTCCAGCCCGACCAGCGCCACCTTCGCGCCGCGCGCGGACAGCTTGCGGGCCAGCAGCTCCCCCACGCCCCGCGCGGCCCCGGTGACCACCGCGACCTGACCTTCGAGGCTCACCCTGCTCATACGTCCTCCTTGACGTCGACGACGACCTGACCTGCGACCTGACCTGTGTGGACGTAGGTGGTGACGAGTTCGCGTATCTTCCCGGTGACGGCCTCGGGCGCCTCGACGGGAGTCATGTGGCCGATGCCGGGCAGTTCGGTGAGGCCCAGGCAGTCGGGCAGCGCGGCGACCAGGGCACGGGACTGCACCGGAGGCGTGAGCCGGTCGGCGGAGCCTACGATCACCGCGGTCGGCACGGCCAACTCCCCCACCCCGCGGTCGAGATCGAGCAGCCCGAGCACCTCCGACCAGGCGTGCCGCACCTTGCGCGGACAGGCGTGCACGATCCTGGCGCAGGCCTCGACCATGTGCGGGGCCGAACCGGCGCCCATCGTCCCGTACCTGAGGATCCGCCGGGCGAGCGGCGTGACCGGCCCGAGCGGGGCGCGCGAGCCGAGGAGCCGCCGGGTCAGCGAGGTCCGCAGCCGGCCGGCCCGGATCGGTATCACCAGCGACTCGGCGACCAGCCGGGACGACCCCGTGCTGCACAGCAGTACGGCCGCCGCGTGGTCCCGGAAACCGCGCGCCCCGGCCCGCCCGGCCGCGGCCAGCACCGTCATCCCGCCCATCGAGTGACCGGCGATCACGGCCTTCTCCCCGGGCGCGAGGGTCGCCTCCAGTACGGCTTCGAGGTCGTCGGCGAGGGCGTCCGTACCGCAGACGGCGTGTGCCGGGCTGCGTCCGTGGCCGCGCTGGTCGTAGGCGACGACCCGGTGATCGGCGGCCAACTCGCGTATCTGCGCGGCCCAGAAGGCCGTCGAGCAGGTCCAGCCGTGGGCGAGGACCACGGCGGGCGCGTCCTCGGGGCCGTGCACCTCGACGTGCAGCCGGGCGCCGTCGGCGGAGACCGCGGTGAGTTCGCGGGCGGGGACGGGCGGGGCGTAGGGCCCCGAGGAGACGTGCAGGAGACGGCTCATGCGCCGGCCTCGGCCTTCCGCACGGCCGGTGCCCGCAGCACCTCGTACTCGCTCAGGTCCACCCGCCGTGTCACCCGCCGGAACTCGCTCGTGGTCCCCGGCCAGACGGTGGTGTTGCGGCCGTTGGCGTCCAGGTACCAGCTGTCGCAGCCGCCGGTGTTCCACACCGTGCGCTTCATCCGCTCCTGCACCAGGTGGTTCCAGCCGCGGACGGCCTCGGGGCGGGCGTCGAGGGCGACCCGGCCGCCGAGTACGCCCAACTGCCGTACGTAGTCGGCGAGATAGTTGAGCTGGGACTCGATCATCAGGATCATCGAGGAGTTGCCGAGGCCGGTGTTGGGCCCGATGATCGTCATCCAGTTGGGGAATCCGGCGGCGGAGGCTCCGCGCAGGGCCTCCATCCCGTCCTTCCAGGACTCGGCGAGGGTCCGTCCGTCCGCGCCGATCACCCGGTCGGCGATCGGCATGTCCGTGACGTGGAAGCCGGTGCCGAAGACGATCGCGTCGACCTCGGCCTCGGTGCCGTCGGCGGCCACGACCGTCGAGCCGCGAACCTCGCTCAGCCCGCTCGCGACGACGTCGACGTTCGGCTCCGCCAGCGCCGGATAGTAGGTGCTGGACAGCAGGA
The DNA here is from genome assembly GCF_055578825.1 of Streptomyces sp. NPDC032822. Taxonomy (NCBI): domain Bacteria; kingdom Bacillati; phylum Actinomycetota; class Actinomycetes; order Kitasatosporales; family Streptomycetaceae; genus Streptomyces; species Streptomyces sp. NPDC032822. The sequence continues at coordinate 227,338 of NZ_JBVIOL010000006.1, forward strand.
TCCGCTTGCAGCCGATGCGGTAGTCGGGGGTGAGTCTGGCGCGCAGCGCCGGGTCCTTGATGGCGCGGCCCATGTTCCGCTTGGCCAACTGCTCCACCATGCCCAGCTCATTGGGGCGCTTGGTGAACGCCTGGACCTGCAACTCCCTGATGCCCCAAAGGAGTCCGCGCCGCATTCGGGCGGTGAGGGGCAGTGCCCGGTGCAGGGCGCGTTCGCCCGGGGTGATCGCCCGGTCCATGCGGGGCATCACCCAGGGCGGGGTGCGCTGGAAGAGGGTGAGCCGGTCCACGAGGGGCTGGACGGCGGGCACGATCTGGATGGCGGACGCGCCGGTCCCGACCATCGCGACCCGCTTGCCGCGCAGGTCGTAGTCGTGGTCCCAGCGGGCCGAGTGGAAGACCTTGCCGGGGAAGGTGTCCAGGCCCGGGATGTCCGGCGTCTTCGGATCGGACAGCGGCCCGGTGGCGGAGACGACGAGGTCCGCGGAGAGCGAACCGGAGGCCGTCTCGATGTCCCAGCACAGCCGCTCCGCGTTCCAGGTCATCGTCTTGACCTCGGAGTTCAGGCGGATGTGCGGGCGGAGCCGGAAGACGTCGGCGACATGTTCCAGGTAGGCGCGGATGTGCTGCTGCCCGGAGAAGGTGCGCGGCCAGTCGGGGTTGGGCGCGAAGGAGAACGAGTACAGGTGGGACGGCACGTCACAGGCGCACCCCGGATAGGTGTTGTCCCGCCAGGTGCCGCCGACGCTGTCGGCCCGTTCCAGGACGACGAAGTCCGTGACACCCTCCCGCCGCAGCCGTACGGCGGCTCCCAGCCCGCCGAACCCCGACCCGATCACCGCCACCCGCACATGTTCCTGCTCGGCCATCCCGAAGCCTCCACGCGTCGAATCGAACCCTGTGAACCCTGTTCCCCACCAACCGCGCCAGTGAACACTGGCGCAATCGGAGCGTAGAACAGGTCTCTACTCATGGGTAGGGGTCGGGCAGGGAAAGTTACCGGGAGTACGTCGTAGGGTGCGGGCGTGGCAGACACGCGTGAATACCGCATGGAGGAGCTGGCCGGGGAGGCCGGGATCACGGTGCGCACCCTGCGCTTCTACCGCGAGCGCAAACTGATCCACCCACCGCGCCGCGAGGGCCGTATCGCCTGGTACGACGACAGCCATCTGGCACGGCTGCGCACCATCTCCGCACTCCTGGACCGCGGCCACACCCTGAACGGCATCGCGGAACTCGCGGAGGCCTTCGACCACGGCCGCGACGTCGGCGAACTCCTGGGCGTCGACACCCCCACCGAGGAGGAGCCGGTCCGCCTCACCCCCGAGGAGCTCGCCGCCCGCTTCGAGGGCCAGGTCACCCCCGAGAACCTCGCCGCCGCCCTGGATCTCGGCTACCTCGGCACCGACGGCGACGAGATCGTCCACATCAGCCGCCGCCTCCTGGACGTCTCCTCCACCCTGGTCCAGGAGGGCATCCCGCTCGCCGAGGTCCTCACCGCCGGCGCCCGCGTCCGCGAACACGCCGACGCCCTCGCCGAACTCTTCACCACCCTGATCCTCCGCCACGGCCCCGAAACGGACCTCCAGCGCCTGCGCCCCCTGGCCCGCAGCGTGGTGGAGGCGGAACTGTCACTGGCACTGGACCGGCAGCTGCGCAAGCGCTCCTAGCGGTCGTAGGCGACGGTGACCGGCGCATGGTCGGACCAGCGCTCGGCATGCGTGGCCGCGCGCTCCACGTACCCCTTGACCGCCTGGACGGCGAGGCCCGGCGTCGCCACCTGGTAGTCGATCCGCCATCCTGAATCGTTGTCGAAGGCCCGCCCCCGGTACGACCACCACGAGTACGGTCCCTCGACGTCCGGGTGCAGCGCCCGGACGACGTCGACGTAGCCGCCGTCCGCCGGGTCGAAGACGCGGGTCAGCCACTCCCGTTCCTCCGGCAGGAATCCGGAGTTCTTCTGGTTGCCCCGCCAGTTCTTCAGGTCGGCCTGCTGGTGGGCGATGTTCCAGTCGCCGCAGACCAGGACCTCGCGGCCGTCGGCGGCGGCTCGCTCGCGCAGTTCCTTGAGGTGGGCGAGGAACTCGCCCATGAAGCGGACCTTCTCGTCCTGGCGCTCGGTGCCGACCTCGCCGGAGGGCAGGTAGAGGGAGGCGACGGTGACGCCGGGCAGGTCGGCCTCGACATAGCGTCCGCTGCCGTCGAACTCGGCCGAGCCGAAGCCGACCCGGACCCGGTCGGGCTCGCGGCGGGTGTAGAGGGAGACGCCGGCCCGGCCCTTCGCGGCGGCGGGCGCGTGGACGACGTGCCAGCCGTCCGGCGTACGGACATGCTCCGGCAGCTGCTGCGGCTCCGCGCGCACCTCCTGGAGGCAGAGCACGTCGGCGGAGGTCTCGGCGAGCCACTCCACGAAGCCCTTCTTCGCGGCGGCACGCAACCCGTTCACATTCACAGAGGTCACAGTCAGCACCCGGGCACGATACCGGCACACTGGACCGAGCCCCGCCTCGCCGGGACCGGGACCGGACCGGCTGCCGTTCACCGGGCCGACCCCTCCCCCGAAATGAATTGATATACGGTACATGGCATGGATGTCCGTCGCGTTTCCTTCGACCACCCCGACGCCGTCAAGCTCAACGACCAGGTCCAGGCCGAGTACCACGTCCGCTACGGCGACGGCGGCGACGCCACGACCCTGGACGCCTCGGACTTCGACCCGCCGAACGGCGTGTACCTGATCGCGTACGACGAGACCGGCGCCCCCGTCGCCACGGGCGGCTGGCGCGCCCAGGACACCAACGACGAGGGCAACATCGACGGGGACGCCGAGCTGAAGCGGATGTACGTCCTAGACGCGATGCGCGGCCGGGGCCTGGCCCGCCGCATCCTCACCGCCCTGGAGGAGGACGCCCGCGCGGCCGGCCGCAGACGCATGGTCCTGGAGACCGGCACCGAACAGCCGGAGGCCATCGGGTTGTACACGTCCAGCGGATACGAGCCGTGCGGCAAGTTCGGCTACTACCGGCACTACGAGTCGAGCCGCTGCTTCGCCAAGCCGCTGTAGGCGAGGGCCACGGCACGCGGAAGCCGCCGCGAGCGCCGCTGCCGCTCAGCTCCTGAGGTACGCCAGCACCGCCAGCACCCGCCGGTGGACGTCGTCCGCCGGTGGCAGGTCCAGCTTGGTGAGGATGCCGCCGATGTGCTTGCCGACGGCCGCCTCCGACACCACCAGCGCCCGCGCGATCGCCCCGTTCGACTTCCCCTCCGCGATCAGCGCCAGCACCTCCCGCTCGCGCGGGGTGAGCCGGGCGAGCGGATCCCGTCGCCTGCGCAGGAGTTGCCGTACGACCTCGGGGTCGACGACCGTGCCGCCCCGCGCGACCTCCCGCAGCGCGGCCACGAACTCCTCGACCTGGCCCACCCGGTCCTTGAGCAGATAGCCGACGCCGGTGCCGTCCCCGGAGTCGAGGAGCTCGGCGGCGTACGCCCGTTGCACGTACTGGCTGAGCACCAGCACCGGCAGCCCCGGCCGTTGCTCGCGCAGCCGGACGGCCGCGTGCAGCCCCTCGTCCTGGAAGCCGGGCGGCATCCGTACGTCCGTCACGACCACGTCGACGTCCGGCCCGTGCCCGGCGACCGCCGCGAGGAGGGCGTCCGCGTCGCCGACGGCGGCGAGCACCTCGTGCCCGAACCGGTTCAGCAGCCCGGCGATGCCCTCGCGCAGCAGCACACTGTCCTCGGCGAGGACTATCCGCAGGGGTCGGTCGGGGGCGTCGGCCGGCAAGGGATCTCCACACGCAGCAGGGTCGGTCCGCCCGGCGGGCTGGACAGGGTGAGTCTGCCATCGAGGACCGACACCCGGTCGGCGAGACCGGTGAGCCCGGTGCCGCGCGCGCCGTCGGCGCCGCCGCGTCCGTCGTCGCGGATGTGGAGGGTGAGCCGGCCGTCCCGGTGGCCGCCGCCGACGACGGCCCGGCGTGCCCCGCTGTGCCGGGCGACGTTCGCCAGGGCCTCGCGGACCACGAAGTACGCGGCGGACTCGACCGGTCGGGGCAGCCGCTCGGGCAGTTCCAGGTCCACGTCCACGGGGACCGGGCTGCGGTCGGCGGCGTCGCAGACAGCGGCTTCGAGGCCGTAGTCGGTGAGGACCTTGGGGTGGATGCCGTGGATGAGTTCGCGCAGTTCGGCGAGGGCCTGCCCGGCCTCCTCGTGCGCCTTGGCGAGTTGACCGGCGAGCGCGCTGTCGGGCGGGGCGTCCAGCCGGGCGAGGCCGAGGGCCATGGTGAGCGCGACGAGCCGCTGTTGGGCGCCGTCGTGCAGATCCCGCTCGATCCGACGCCGCTCCGCCTCGAAGGCGTCCACCAACCGCACCCGTGAGCGCACGAGTTCGGTGACCCGGTCCTTGCCGGTGAGCAGCGCCCGGGTCAACTCGGCGCGGGCACCGGCGAGTACACCCAGCAGATAGGCGCCGGCCGCCAGCAGGACCAGCCCGAGCACGGCGGCGGCCAGGGCCCCCGGCCAGGTGTCGACGGTCCACACCTTGGCCACCTTGGCCTCGCCGTCGACGGCCAGCAGCACCGGTGTGGCCGCCATCGTCAGCGGCAGCCCGGCCGCGAAGGCGACGGCCAGCGCGTCGAGCGGCCACAGCACACACCCGAACAGCACGGCGTACGCCAGCTCCCGCCAGGTCGCCGTGGACCGCAGCCGTGTCGACAGCCAGGCCCGCAGACCCGGCCGGTCGGGAACCCGACGGCCGTTGCCGCCCCGTGGCGCCGCTCCGAGCAGCCGCAGCCGCCACCGCTCCACGGCGGCCACGGGTGCCCCGGCCATCGCGGTGAGCACCAGCAGGGGCAGCCCCAGCAGGACGACGGAGAGAGCGCCGCCGACGACGGTCCCGCCGAGGATCGCGACGAGGACCACCGGCCCGAGCAGCGCCCCGCCGCCCAGGTGGACGAGGGCCCGCCAGGGCCACGAGGACGCCAAGTACCCACGGCCGCCGAGGGCCTGCCACACGCTCATGGAGATCACCGTAGAAGCCGGGCCCGGGCGGGGCCATGGGGCTGGGCGGAGGCCCGGCGGTATGCCTGGCCCTACCCCAGGTCTCGCCCCTGCCGCAGTGATCCGGCACGGGGTCGCGCGGTTGGCTGGCCCCCTCGCCGTCGAACCAGGGGGAGTACAGGCCGAGATGAGTAGCCACGCGATCGAACTACGGGCCGTGAGCAGGACGTTCGGGACGGGAGGCGGCAGGGTGGCCGCGCTCGACGACGTCTCGCTCGCCCTGCCCGCCGGCACGTTCACCGCCGTCATGGGCCCCTCCGGCTCGGGCAAGTCGACCCTGCTGCACTGCGCGGCCGGTCTGGACCGGCCCACCTCGGGTTCGGTACGGCTCGGCGGAACCGAGCTCACGACGCTCGGCGAACGGAGGCTGACCCTGCTGCGCCGCGAGCGCATCGGCTTCGTCTTCCAGGCGTTCAACCTGCTGCCGTCCCTCACCGCCGCCCAGAACGTCGCCCTGCCGCTGCGCCTGGCCGGGCGGCGTCCGCCGAGGGCGCGGGTACGGGAGGCGCTGGACCGGGTCGGTCTCGCCGACCGGGCCGGACACCGGCCCTCCCAGCTCTCCGGCGGCCAGCAGCAGCGTGTCGCCCTCGCCCGCGCGCTGATCACCCGCCCCGAGGTGCTGTTCGGCGACGAGCCGACCGGGGCGCTGGACTCCCGGACCGGCCGCGAGGTGCTGACACTGCTGCGGGCCGTGGTCGACGCCGAGGGCGGCACGGTGGTGATGGTGACCCACGACCCGGTGGCCGCCTCGTACGCGGACCGGGTCGTGTTCCTCGTCGACGGGCGGGTGCACGGGGAGTTGGGCGCGGCGCCGGCCGGCGAGATCGCGGCCCGCCTGACGACACTGGAGGCCGTGCCGTGCTGAGCATCGCGCTGGGGACCCTGCGCACCCGCCGGTCCGCCTTCATCGGCACGTTCGTGGCGCTGTCCCTCGGCGTCACCCTGCTCACGGTCATGGGCCTCGCCCTGGCCGCCTCCTCCGACGCCCCCGAGCGGCGGCCGGAGCGGTTCGCGGCGGCCCCGGTCGTGGTGCGGGGCGAGGACACCCTGCGCGTCCCGACCTCGCACGGCGTCCGTACCGGGCGGCTGGCGCACCCGCGCCCGGTCCCGGCCGCCGTGGTCGCCGAACTCCGCGCCCTCGGAACGGTCGTCGAGGACCGCACGTTCCCGGTACGCACCCCGGGCGGACCCGCCGACCTGGTCGGCCATCCCTGGTCGACGGCCGCGTTCGCCCCGTACGCACCGGTGACGGGCCGTGCCCCGCGCGCCGCCGACGAGGTGGTCGCGACGGGCACCTGGACGACGGTGGGCGCACGGCTCCCGACCCCGCACGGCACCGTCCGCGTGGTGGGCGCCCTGCCCGGTCTCGGCTTCGAGAACGCCCTGTTCTACCCGGACGCGGCGGCGGCCCGACGGGCGCCGGTGAGCACGCAGTTGGTGGTGGACGCGGAGGCGGGGGCGGTGCGTCGGGCGGCTCCCGGGGTGCGGGTCCTCACCGGTGACGCGCGCCGCCTCGCGGACCCCGACCCCGACCGGGACCGGGAGGCGCTGACCGCGCTGAACGCCCTGTTCGGCACGGCGGGCGGGGTCGCCGCCTTCGTGTCGGTGTTCGTCGTGGCGTCCACGTTCGCGTTCGCTGTGGCGCAGCGGCAGCGGGAGTTCGGGCTGCTGCGCACCGCGGGAGCGACCCCGGGCCAGTTGCGCCGCATGGTGGTGGCGGAGGCGCTGCTGCTCGGCGTCCTCGCCTCCGCGACGGGCTGCGCGCTCGGCGCGTACGCCGCCCCGCACCTGGCCGACCGGGTCGTGGCCGAGGGTCTGGCCCCGCCCTGGTTCACCATCGGCTCCCCTCTCTGGCCGTACCATCTCGCCTTCTGGACGGGGCTGTCGGTCGCCCTGTGCGGAGTGCTGACCGCGTCCTGGCGAGCAGGCCGGACCACCCCGGCCGAGGCCCTGCGGCAGGCGTCCGTGGACACCGGCACGATGACCTGGTCCCGCGGCCTGACCGGCACCGCCCTCCTCCTGGCCGCCGCCGTGACGCTCACCGTGTCGCTGCTGACCGACCCGGGCGACCTGCTGCACCGCGAGACGTACGTCAGCCGTCCCATGCTCCTGATCACCGCGGTCGCCCTGCTCTCCCCGGTCCTGGTCCGCCCGGTGACCCGTCTGATCACCTGGCTTCCGTCCCGGCTCCCCGGCGCCTGCGGCCTGCTGGTCCGCGAGAACACCGCCACCGGCGTCCGCCGTACCGCCGCCGTCGCGGCCCCCGTCCTGGTCACGGTCGCCCTGGCCGGCTCCCTGCTGGGCACCACCGCGACCCTGAACCGGGCCGGGGCGGCGGAGCTACGGCAGCGCACCACGGCGGACTTCGTCGTCTCGGCCCCCGACGGCCTCACCCCGGACACCGTCCGCCGCCTGCGCGCGGTGCCGGGCATCGCCGAGGTCTCCCCGAGCGCGGCCACCGCCGTCCATGTCCTGGAGGACGGCGTGGCCCTCGTCCGCTCCGAGGCCCGCGCGGCCGACCCGAAGGCCCTGGCAGCGACGGCCCGCCTTCCCGTGACGTCCGGCCGTCTGACCGACCTCGACGACCACTCGATCGTCGTCAACGAGGAGTGGGCCCGGCACACGGTCGGCGACCAGCTCACCGTCTGGCTCGGCGACGGCACCCGCGTCTCGCTCCGCGTCGCCGCCGTCATGGCGACGGGCACCGGCGACAACGGCGCCTACGTCACCCCGGCCAACGCCCCGCACGCCGTGCCCGACCGGGCCGACATCACCCTGGCACCAGGCACCGACGCGAGGTCGGTGGAGCGGGGGCTGCGCGCCGGTGGCGCCGCACAGGTCCTCACCAGGGAGGAGTGGCTGCGGTCCGTCTCCCCCGGCCTCGACCGCACCACGCGCCTCGGCTTTCTCCTCGTCCTCGGCATCGCCCTCCTCTACACCGGCATCTCCGTCGCCAACACCCTCGTCATGGCGGCCTCCGACCGGCGACAGGACCTGGCGACGCTCCGCCTGACGGGCGCCACCCCCGCACAGGCGCTGCGCGTGATCACCGCGGAAGCCCTGACCGCGGTCGCCGCCGGCGCCCTGCTGGGCCTCCTGGTGACGACCGTCAATCTCCTGGGCATACAGGCCGCCCTGGGTCTCCTGTCCGCCGGGACACCGATCCGGCTCCCCTGGCCGGCCCTCACCACGACCACCACGGCCTGCGCCCTCCTCGCCGTCGCCACCGCCCTGCCCACGGCGGCCCTGACCCTGCGACGGCGTGCGAAAGCCCCCACCAGGTTTCCCTGATGGGGGCTTTGAGCTGCGGTGGACCTGTGGGGATTTGAACCCCAGACCCCCTCGATGCGAACGAGGTGCGCTACCAGACTGCGCCACAGGCCCTTGCAACGAGTGAAACTCTAGCATCCCGATCCGGGTGCTTGGAAATCCGTTCCCGGCTGCTCAGGGGCCCCCGCGAGGGGTGCCGGTCACTCGTTCGCGGCCCGCGGCCGGTCGCCTTCCTCGTACTGGTCGAACAGGGGTGTACGGCCCCGCTCACGGGCGCGGCGGGCGGAGGCGGCGCGGCGACGGCCGCCGCGGCGACCCTCTGTCGCCGGCTTGTCCTCCGCGTCGGCGGCGTCGCCCTGCTCCTCCGCGTCGTCGTCCCGCGCCTCCTGCTCGGGCGTCGCGGCACTGGATCGTGCCGAGCTCCAGGCGTCCGGTGCCCCGAGGTCCACGTCGGAGGTGGCCCGCGGAGCGACCGGCGCGGTGACGTACGTCGGCAGCGGCACCGGTACCGGGTCCCAGCTGTCGCCGTGGGCCGGCCGCTGCTGCCGCTCGCGCTGCTGGTCCACCCACTCGGCGTGGTCGGTCTGCTCGACGAGCGCACGCCGGTCCGCGGCCAGCGCCGACAGCCCGGGGTCCGTCACCGGCTCCGGTCCCTCGTCCGGTTCGTCGGCGTCGGCGGCCGCGGTCACGGAGGCCCGGCGGCGCGGCTGACGGGACCGCTCGCGCAGTCGCTGGGCGGCGACCTCGGCGCGACGCCGGTCCATCTGGTAGGCGAAACGCCGGCGTTCCTGGGCGCGCAGGTACGCGATGTACCCGCTCAGCAGTACGGCGGGCACGCCGGGCGCCCACAGGAAGGCGAGCCCGCCGACCGCGGCGACGACCGCGCCGAGCGAGAAGGCGACGAAGAGCATGACCGTGGTACGCCGACGGCGCGCGAGTACCTTCACGCGCCGGGCGCGCGCCGCGGCCGCTTCCTCGGCGGGCGTGCGCCGGGCGACCGGTGCCCGCTTGCGCGCGGGCGCGCTGCCCGAGGTGCGCGCCGAGGCACTCGCCTCTTCGCGCGCGGGCTCACGCGCCGACTCCCGCGCCGGTTCACGCCCCTTGTCCCGCCCCGGCTCGCGGCCGGCGTCACGGGCCGGTTCGCGCACCTGGTCGCGGGTGTGCCCGTGGCCCTGTTCGCGATGCCGCTCGCGACTCTGATCGTGATCGTGTTCCTGGGCCTGGTCCGACCGCGCGGGCGCCTGTGCCTGGACCGCGGCCCTGGCCTGCGGACGGGCCGGAGGCATGGCGAAGGCCCGGACGTCCACCGAATCGGTGACCGTGCCCGGGTCCACGGCGCTGGGCTCCTCCTCGTCGGCGGAGCGCGCCCGCAGGTCCTTGGCGTATCGGCGCTCCATACCCGCCCGTCCGGACAGGAGCCGGATGGCGGTGCTGAAGCGTTCCGTCGGACGGGCCTCGTTCAGCTCGTCCTGCCTACGGAGCCACATCGGCACCAAGTAGGCGGCCCAGGCCCCGACAATGACTGCGTAGATGAGGCCGCTGCTGCTCACGCCTCACACGGTAGAGGGGTTTGCGTGAGGCCATCTGCCAATTGAGTCGGTGTGTCGCACGATCTGGCTGATATTTCGAGCTTTTTTTGTGATCGATGCGATCAACAGGCCGCCGAGGTAGTGAATTTAATGCCCTCAGGCGATCATCGGCCGATCATTTTCGAACGTATATTCAATTTCCCGGAGACGGCGAGCCTCCTGGTGCCGAGGACGTGTCCGACGACGTGTTCCGCGAGCGCGACCGCTGCCAACGCCGCAGCAACCCGTCGGGAACCTCTTCCGCGGTGAGCGCGAAGACGAGATGGTCGCGCCAGGCGCCGTCGATGTGGAGATAGCGCGGCCTCAGGCCCTCGTCGCGGAATCCGAGTTTCTCCACGACCCGGCGGCTGGGCCGGTTCTCGGGGCGAATACAGACCTCGATGCGGTGCAGACCGACGGTCCGGAAACAGTGGTCCACGACGAGCCCCACGGCCGTCGGCATCACTCCGCGGCCGGCCACCGACTCGTCCACCCAGTAGCCGACGTGCCCCGAGCACATCGAGCCCCAGGTGATCCCGGCGACCGTCAGCTGCCCGACCAGCCGCCCCTGGTACTCGATGACGAACGGCAGCATCCGGCCCGCGTTCGCCTCGGCCCGCAGATGGCGGACCATCTGCCGGTAGGTCGGCCGGTGCGCGATCGGCCCGCTGGGCGTGGGCGGCGGGATCGTCGCCTCCCAGGGCCGCAGCCAGTCCCGGTTGCGCCGGTTGACCTCGCGCCAGGGCCGCTGGTCGCGCATCTTTATCGGCCGCAGGACGACATCGCCGTCCGCCAGTACGACGGGCCAGGACGGGGCGTTCAGTTCGCACCCCCGCCGGTGGCCGCGGGTCTGGGGTGGTCCCCGCCGCGGAGCTGGTCGACAGCATGCGTCAACAGGGGCTCCAGGACGGCCAGTCCGTCCTTCACCCCGCCGGTGGACCCCGGCAGATTGACGATCAGGGTCCGCCCCGCCACCCCGGCCAGGCCCCGGGAGAGCGCCGCCGTCGGCACCTTCTCCCGCCCGAAGGCCCTGATGGCCTCCGCGATGCCCGGCACCTCGTGGTCGATGACCTCGCGGGTCGCCTCGGGGGTGCGGTCGGTGGGCGAGATGCCGGTGCCGCCGGTGGTGACGATCACGTCGTACCCGGCGTCGGCGCCCGCGCGCAGAGCGTCCGCCACGGGCTCGCCGTCGGGGACGACCCGGGGTCCGTCGACCGCGAAGCCGAAGCCCCTGAGGCCGTCGGCGATCAGCGGGCCGCCCTTGTCCTCGTAGACCCCGGCGGCCGCGCGGTTGGAGGCGGTCACCACCAGTGCGCGATACGTCATGCCCGGCTCCAGTCGCCCGACTTGCCGCCTGCCTTGGCCTTGACCCTCACATCCGTGATGACCGCTCCCTTGTCGACCGCCTTGACCATGTCGATCACGGTGAGCGCGGCGACGGAGACCGCGGTGAGCGCCTCCATCTCGACGCCCGTACGGTCCGTCGTCCTCACCGTGGCCAGGATCTCCACGGCGTCGTCCGCGACCCTCAGGTCCAGTTTCACACCGGACACCGACAAGGGGTGACACAGCGGGATGAGGTCGGGGGTGCGTTTGGCCCCCATGATGCCCGCGATCCGTGCGGTGGCCAGGGCGTCGCCCTTGGGGACGCCCTCGCCCCGCAGCAGCTCGATCACGCGGGGCGAGACGAGGACGCGCCCGCTGGCGGTGGCGGTGCGCGCGGTCACGTCCTTCTCGGATACGTCGACCATGCGGGCCGCGCCCGCGTCGTCGATGTGGGTCAGTCGGTCCTGCGTGCTCATGCTCTGTGGCGCTCCCGGTCCGAGCCCGGCGCGGTACGGCACGCGGGCCTGCTGTGCGCGACACGGTACCGCCAACCAGGGCCGCTCAGCCGAGCAGGACGACCTCGACCTCGGTGCCGGGCGGCACGGACTCCACGTCCTCGGGGACCACGATCAGCGAGTCCGCGTGCGCGAGGGCCGCGACCAGGTGGGATCCGGCGCCGCCGACGGGGGTCACCGCGCCGTCGGCGTACGTCCCGCGCAGGAACTGTCTGCGGCCCTTCGGTGAGGTCAGCGCCTTGTGGGTGGTGAGGGTCGCGCGGGTCCGCGGCCGGTGGATCTCGTCGAGGCCCATCAGGGCGCGGATCGCGGGCCGGACGAACAGTTCGAAGGAGACGTACGACGACACCGGGTTGCCGGGCAGGGCCAGCAGCGGGGTGTGGTCGGGGCCGATGGTGCCGAAGCCCTGGGGCTTGCCGGGCTGCATGGCGAGCTTGCGGAACTCGATGCCGCTGCCCGCCTCGTCCTCGTCGCCGACGTACGACAGCGCCTCCTTGACGACGTCGTACGCCCCGACGCTCACCCCGCCCGTGGTGACCATGAGGTCGGCGCGGACGAGCTGGTCCTCGATGGTGGAGCGCAGTGTCTCGGCGTCGTCGGCGACCGCGCCCACCCGGTAGGCGATGGCACCGGCGTCGACGGCGGCGGCGGTGAGGGCGAAGCTGTTGGAGTCGTGGATCTGGCCGCTGCCGAGTTCCTCGCCGGGCTGGACGAGTTCGCTGCCGGTGGACATGACGACCACGCGCGGGCGCGGGCGCACCCGTACCGAACCGCGGCCGATCGCGGCGAGCAGTCCGATCTGCGGCGGGCCGAGGACGGTGCCCGCCTCCAGCGCCCGGTCCCCGGCCCGTACGTCACTGCCCTTGGCGCGCACATGGGCGCGGGCCTCGGCCGGGCGGTAGACGTGCACATGGCCCTCGGCGCCCTCGGGGGCCAGCGCGCGGGCGAGCATCCCGGTCACGGGGCCCTCACCGAGGCCGCCGTCGGTCCACTCCACGGGGACGACCGCCTCGGCGCCGGGCGGCAGCGGGGCGCCGGTCATGATGCGGGCGGCCTGGCCGGGCCCCACATGGAGCAGCTCGGCCTGGCCCGCCGCGACGTCCCCGACGACGTCCAGCACCGCGGGGAACTCCTCGCTCGCGCCCGCGACATCGGCGACCCGCACCGCGTACCCGTCCATGGAGCTGTTGTCGAACGGCGGCAGGGACACCGGCACCATGACGTCCTCGACCAGGACGCAGCCCTGGGCGTCGAGGAGCTGCAGCTCGATGGGTTCGAGGGGGCGGACGGTCGCGAGGATGTCCTCCAGGTGCTCGTCCACCGACCACAACTGGTCGTGGCCGGCGGTGCGGGACGCGGCGCTGCTCAACGTTGTTACATCTCCTCGGCTACGTAACTGCGAAGCCAGGTCCGGAAGTCCGGGCCCAGGTCTTCACGTTCGCATGCGAGTCTGACAATGGCACGCAGGTAGTCGCCGCGGTCGCCGGTGTCATAGCGGCGGCCCTTGAAGACGACGCCGTGCACGGGGCCGCCGATCTTCTCGTCGGTGGCGAGCTGCTGGAGGGCGTCGGTGAGCTGGATCTCGCCGCCGCGGCCGGGCTCGGTCTGGCGGAGTATGTCGAAGATGTGCGGGTCGAGGACGTAGCGGCCGATGACGGCGTAGTGGGAGGGGGCGTCCGCCGGTTCGGGCTTCTCGACCAGGCCGGTCACCCTGACGACGTCGCCGTCATCGGTGGCCTCGACGGCCGCGCAGCCGTAGAGGTGGATCTGCTCGGGGGCGACCTCCATGAGGGCGATGACGCTGCCGCCGTGCTGTTCCTGGACCTCGACCATCCGCTTGAGCAGGGGGTCGCGCGGGTCGATCAGGTCGTCACCGAGGAGGACGGCGAAGGGCTCGTGGCCGACGTGCGGGGCGGCGCACAGGACGGCGTGGCCGAGGCCCCTGGGGTCGCCCTGGCGGACGTAGTGCATGGTGGCGAGGTCGCTTGACTCCTGCACCTTCGCGAGCCGGCCGGCGTCACCCTTCTTCTGAAGGGCCGACTCCAGCTCGTAGTTGCGGTCGAAGTGGTCCTCCAGGGGGCGCTTGTTGCGTCCCGTGATCATGAGGACGTCATCGAGACCCGCGGAGGCGGCTTCCTCGACCACATACTGGATCGCCGGCTTGTCGACGACCGGCAGCATCTCCTTGGGAGTGGCCTTGGTGGCGGGCAGGAACCGGGTGCCCAGGCCTGCTGCCGGGATGACAGCCTTGCTGATCCGAGGGTGTGACTGAGTCATGTCCGCAACCTTATCCGGTGCCTTTGCAGTGAATCTGTGGCTCCGGTTAATTGGCTCTCATATGAGCGCATTGAAGGGGTACGGGAGCAATCATTGGGTCACACGGAACGTCCGGCCGAGCCTGACAAGCGCATGTTGCGACGAGGGATCCTCGCGGTGAGGAACACGTTGACGGCCGATGACGTGCGGGATTCCGCCGCCGCGCTGGCCGTGCGGGCGCTCGGGCTGCCCGAGTTGGCGGCCGCGCGCACGGTGGCGGCGTACGTCTCCGTGGGCGGCGAACCCGGGACGCTCGCGCTGCTGGACGCGCTCCGCGCGCGGGGCGTGCGGGTCCTGCTCCCGGTGCTGCTGCCCGACAACGACCTGGACTGGGGCGCCTACACGGGTGCGGGCTCCCTCGCCCGGGTCCGGCACGGCGGGAGAATGGACCTCTTCGAGCCGTCCGGCCCGCGGCTGGGCCCGGACGCCGTGACCGCCGCCGACGTGGTGCTGCTGCCCGGTCTGGCGGTCGACGGGCGCGGGCTGCGGCTGGGGCGCGGCGGAGGGTCCTACGACCGGGTGCTCGCCCGGCTGGAGCGCGCCGACGCGCGTCCCGCGCTGGTGGTGCTGCTGTACGGCTCCGAGGTCGTGGAGCACGTGCCCGCCGAGGCGCACGACCGGCCGGTGCACGCGGTGGTGACGCCGTCGGGCGTGCGCCGCTTCCCCACCGGCCCCTGAACGCGGACCGGCCCTCCACGCTCGCGTGGAGGGCCGGTCCGAAGGGTTCCGTCAGCCGCTCGGCTTCAGTTCGAGCGTGTCGCTCGTGCTGTCGTCGACCGCCTTCGCCGAGAAGGACCAGTCCAGCAGTTCGCCCTTGACCCACTTGCTCGTCTGGTCGACGTAGTGCGCGCTGTAGGCGTGCCCGGAGGCGCCGGTGAGGTTGATCCACTTCGACTTGTCGAGGTCGGCGAGGTTGACCACCATGCGCATCGACGGCACCCAGACGACGCCGTAGCCGCCGGCCGCGTTCCAGCCGGTCGCGTTGACCGCCGCCTCGCCGCCGCCGAGCTTCCAGGGGCCGCGGTTGAGCATGTACTGCAGGACGGCGGGGCCTTCGAGACCCATCGTCTGGTTCTTCAGGAACAGGCGGTGCAGCCGGCCCCAGCTCCAGGTGTCGATGTCCTTGCCGAGCTTGGCGGTCAGCTCCCAGCGGGCGTCGACCATGGCGCGGTCGAACAGCTTGTCGCGGTTCTTGACGGCACCGAGGCGGTTGCCCGAGTCCGGCGTCGTCCACCAGTCGCTGTTCTCGTCGTTCATGAGGTTGCGGACCACCTCGAACCAGCGGTCGCCGCCGTCGGGCTGCGCCTGGTCGGCGTCGCGCTGGCCGCACTCGCGCACCTTGCCGGTGTCGTCGACGGGCCCGGTGGTGTTGACCGGGTCGACCCACAGGCACTGGCCCTCGACCCGCAGCTCCTTGGGCAGCTTGTTGCCGAAGGCGAGCTTGAGGATGTTGCGCCAGACCGAGTTGAAGTAGGCGGCCGCCGCCGAGTCGGCGTCCTGGGTGTAGTCCCAGCCCTCCAGCAGCTCCTGTGCCTCGCGGACGTCGGGGTCGTCGAGGTTGATCTTCAGCAGCTTGGGCACCAGCAGCTTGGCGATCTCGCTGCTGTTGTCCAGCTGCATCTGCCGCATGTCGTCGGTGGAGATCTTGCCGCCGCCCTTGATCTTCGACTCGATCAGGTCGGTGATCCGCTGGCTGCGGGTGCCGTAGCCCCAGTCCGTGGTGAGCGTGTAGGGGTAGTCGTCCTCGTCGACGACGGCCTGGTTGGCGGTGACGATGTAGCCGCGCGTCGGGTCGTACTCGTAGGGCAGCTCGTCCTGCTTGATGTAG
The DNA here is from genome assembly GCF_055578825.1 of Streptomyces sp. NPDC032822. NCBI lineage: Bacteria > Bacillati > Actinomycetota > Actinomycetes > Kitasatosporales > Streptomycetaceae > Streptomyces > Streptomyces sp. NPDC032822. The sequence goes on from NZ_JBVIOL010000006.1 coordinate 243,218, forward strand.
CCGGTCCACTCGTACTTGGAGTCCCAGCCGGGCGACGGGATGGAGCCGTCGACGCCCTGCGCACGCGTGGGGATCCTGCCGGGCAGGGTGTAGCCGATGTGGTTGTCGGTGTCGGCGTAGACGAGGTTCTGCGAGGGCACGTCGAACAGGGCGGCGGCGGCGCGGAAGTCGCTCCAGTCGGCCGCCCGGCCCATCGCGAAGACAGCGTCCATGGAGGTGCCCGGGTCCAGCGCGGTCCAGCGCAGGGCGATTCCGTAGCCGTCGCCGCGGTCCGGGGCGGCGGTGTCGACCTCGGCCTTCTTGCCGACCTTCACCAGTTCGTCGTTGCGGTCGGACAGCAGCGGTCCGTTGTTGGTCTCCCGGACGACGATCTTCTTGGGTTCGCCGCCGGCGACCTTGATGGTCTCCTCGCGCGTGGTGAAGGGCTTCACCTTGCCGTCGTAGAGGTAGCCGTCCCCGGAGAGCTTCTCCAGGTAGAGGTCGGTGACGTCGACACCGGAGTTGGTCATGCCCCAGGAGATGGTCTGGTTGTGGCCGATGACCACGCCGGGCATGCCCGCGAAGGTGTAGCCGGTGACGTCGTACTGGCACTGCGCGGAGACCGTGCGGCAGTGCAGGCCCATCTGGTACCAGACGGACGGCAGCGAGGCCGACAGGTGCGGGTCGTTCGCCATGAGCGGCTTGCCGGTGATGGTGTACTTCCCGGCCACGACCCACGAGTTGGAGCCGATGCCGTTGCCGTTCACGCCGACGGCCGTGGGGACGTTCTCCAGGACGTCCTGGAGGCCCGAGAGCTGGCCCTCCAGGGCGGAACCGGCCGCGGAGGACGAGGAGCCCGTCCCGGTGCCGTTCGTGCCGCTGGAGCCGCTTGCCGACGTGCCGCCGCCGGACGTGCCGTCACCGCCGTCGAAGGTCTTGGTGAGCTCGTCGTACTGGCCCTGCTGGACGATCGTCTGGTTCCGGCTGTACGGGTAGTCGGGGTACAGGTCGGCGATCTGCTGGGGGCCCAGACGGCTGGTCATCAGGGCGCGGTCGATCTCGTCCTTCATGTTGCCGCGCAGGTCCCAGGCCATGGCCTTGAGCCAGGCGACCGAGTCGACCGGGGTCCACTTCGACGGCTTGTAGTCGTTCTCGAAGCCGAGGGCCGCGTACTCCAGGGAGATCTCCTTGCCGTCCTTGCCCTGGAGGTAGGCGTTGACCCCCTTGGCGTAGGCCTGGAGATACTTCTTGGTGGAGGCCGACAGCGTCTTGTCGTACTCCTCCTGCGCGACGCGGTCCCAGCCGAGCGTGCGCAGGAACTCGTCGGTCTTGACCTGGCTCGCGCCGAACATCTCCGACAGACGCCCGGAGGTCATGTGCCGGCGCACGTCCATCTCGTAGAACCGGTCCTGCGCCTGGACGTAGCCCTGCGCCATGAACAGGTCGGCGTCGGAGGAGGCGTAGACCTGGGGGATGCCGTAGCTGTCGCGCTTCACGTCGACGGGCCCGGACAGGCCGTCGAGGGTGATCTCACCCGAGGTCTGCGGGAACGAGGCGCGGACGGTGCTGATGGACCAGTACGCCCCGTAGGCGACGCCCCCGATGATCGCCAATACCAGGAAAAGGACGAACAGACGGGCTTTGCGCCCCTTTTTCCTGCCGGACTTGCCGGGCTGCTGACCCGATGAGGCGGTGGTGTTGGGGGGCATCGCTGTCCTTGCTGTCCTAACGCGAGCGGCAGGGCGGGCTGTGCTTTTGACTGAGCGTTGGAGCAACCATAGGCGCAGGGCCCGGCGCCCCTTGACGCGGAGTCGGGAACGCGGGCGGACCCACGTTCGATCACCGACCGGGAAGCGTCAAGAAATCGTCAAGAGTTAGGTAAGGTAACGAAGTAGTTGGGTGCGGAGAACCGCCACTTCGTGTCCTATGTACGTGAGCTCCCGCGCGCGTGAAGCGCGTGAGCCAGGGAAGGGAACGGCCGCTGACTGTCCACCATCTCAACCAGCTCCTGCTCGTCTGCTCGCTCGTCCTGCTCGTCGCCGTCGCAGCGGTCCGGATCTCCTCGCGCAGCGGGCTCCCCAGCCTGCTCGTGTACCTGGGGATCGGCGTCGCCATGGGCCAGGACGGCATCGGCGACATCCACTTCGACAGCGCGGAACTCACCCAGGTCATCGGATACGCGGCCCTCGTCGTGATCCTGGCCGAGGGTGGCCTCGGCACGAAGTGGAAGGAGATCAAGCCCGCCCTGCCGGCCGCCTCGGCGCTGGCGCTGGTGGGCGTCGCGGTGAGCGTGGGGGTCACGGCCACGGCCGCGCACTACCTGATCGACCTGGAGTGGCGCCAGGCGCTCATCGTCGGGGCGGTGGTGTCCTCCACGGACGCCGCGGCGGTCTTCTCGGTACTGCGGAAGATCCCCCTCCCCGCGCGCGTGACGGGCACGCTGGAAGCCGAGTCCGGCTTCAACGACGCCCCCGTGGTCATCCTGGTGGTCTCTTTCTCCACCGCGGGCCCGATCGAGCACTGGTACCTGCTGCTCGCCGAGATAGCGCTGGAACTGGCCATCGGCGCCGCCATCGGCATCGCGGTGGGCTGGCTGGGCTCCTGGGGCCTGAGGCACGTGGCGCTGCCCGCCTCCGGCCTCTACCCGATCGCCGTCATGGCCATCGCGGTCACGGCGTACGCGGCGGGCGCACAGGCACACGGCAGCGGCTTCCTCGCCGTCTATCTCGCCTCGATGGTGATGGGCAACGCGAAACTGCCGCACTGGCCCGCCACCCGCGGGTTCGCCGACGGGCTCGGCTGGATCGCCCAGATCGGCATGTTCGTCCTGCTCGGCCTGCTGGTCACACCGCACGAACTGGGCGACGACATCCTGCCCGCGCTCGCCATCGGGCTGGTGCTGACGATGGTGGCCCGCCCGCTGAGCGTGGTGGTGTGCCTGACGCCGCTCCGGGTGCCCTGGCAGGAGCAGACGCTCATGTCCTGGGCCGGGCTGCGCGGCGCCGTCCCCATCATTCTCGCGACGATCCCCATGGTGCAGGGCGTCGATTCCAGCCGCCGGATCTTCAACATCGTCTTCGTTCTGGTCGTCGTCTACACCCTGGTGCAGGGACCGACCCTGCCGTGGCTCGCCCGCAAGCTCCGCCTGGGCGGCGACGCCGAGGCCGCCGACCTCGGCATCGAGTCGGCCCCCCTGGAGCGGCTGCGCGGACACCTGCTGTCCGTCGCGATCCCCGACGGGTCGAAGATGCACGGCGTCGAGGTCAACGAGCTGCGCCTGCCGGCCGGGGCCGCGGTCACCCTGGTCGTGCGCGACGGAGAATCGTTCGTCCCGCTGCCGACGACGGTGCTGCGCCGGGGCGACGAACTCCTCGTGGTCGCCACCGACCCGGTCCGGGACGCGGCGGAGAAGCGGCTACGCGCGGTGGGCCGGGGCGGCAAGCTGGCCGGCTGGCTGGGCACGGACGGCACCGACCAGCACCGTTAAGGGCATGTTTCGCACAGTTCACACCACTGTCGATCGCAGGCCGGTGGCCCCATGGTGCTCACTTTCACAGGCCTGCCCGGCCTTGATCCCTGTACGATGAAGGCGCATTCCGATCGAACCAACTCTGCCTGACGCAGTGCTGGCGCGACCGTATGGCGGCCGGGACGCCCCGCAGTGGGCGCCGGTACCTACCGCAGTCCGCGCAAGAGGACAGCTCTCGGTGCTCCCGCCCGACAAGGGGGTCGCGCTACCAGGCGGCAGAAAGGCACGGGCCGTGGCATCCACGGTCACCTCCCGTCCCGGCTACGGGCAACTGCTGCGCACGCGCGGCGCCTGGACGTTCCTGCTCCCCGGCTTCGCTGCCCGCCAGCCGTTCGGGATGCTCACCGTCTCCATCGTGCTGCTGGTGCAGCACACCACCGGCTCGTACGCGGCGGCCGGCGCCGCCGCGGCCGTCACCGGTGTCTCCATGGCCCTGTTCGCGCCCTACAGCGGCCGGCTGGCCGACCGCTACGGGCAGCGGGCGGTACTGGTCCCCGGGGTCCTCGTGCACGCCGTGTCGGGCCTGTCCCTGACCGCGCTCGCGCTGGCCCACGCGCCTCTGTGGGCGCTGCTCGTGGCGGCCGTGCCCACCGGCGCCTCGCAGCCCCAGATCGGCCCCATGGTGCGCGCCCGCTGGGGCGTGAAGCTCAAGGACTCGCCCCTCATGCCCACCGCGGCCGCGTTCGAGTCCGTCACCGACGAGCTGACCTTCGTCCTCGGCCCGCTGCTCGCCACCGCCCTGTGCACGGCCGTCGACCCGGCCGCGGGCCTGGTGACCGAGGCGTCCCTGACCCTGCTCGGCGGTCTGCTGTTCGCCGCGCAGAAGAGCACCCAGCCGCCGGTCACCGCGGCCGGGCACGCGCGCGTGGAGCACGGTTCCGCACTCCGCATCCCCGGGGTGCGCGTCCTGATCGTGGCCTTCCTCGGCATCGGCTCCGTCTTCGGCGGCATGCAGGTCTCGCTGGCCGCGTTCAGCGAGTCGATCGGCGAACCGGGCCTCAACGGCGTCCTCTACGGCACCTTCGCCGCGGGCAACATGCTCTCCGGCCTGGTCTGCGGCGCCCTCGTGTGGAAGGTCTCCCCGCAGCGGCGCCTGGTCGTCGGGTACGCCGCCCTCGCGCTGACCGCGTCCGGCCTGTGGGCCGCCCACTCGGTGCTCGTCCTGGCCGGCCTCGGCCTGCTCGTCGGCATGTGCATCGCCCCCGCCCTGATCACGGGCTACACCCTGGTCGAGGGCCTGGTCCCGGCCGGGGCCCGCACCGAGGCCTTCACCTGGCTGACCGGCGCGGTCGCCCTCGGACAGGCCGCCGCCGTCACGGTCGCCGGACAACTGGAGGACGGCTTCCGCGAGGGTGCCGGGTTCCTGGTGCCGATGGGTGGCACACTGCTGGCCCTGGCGACCCTGCTGGCGCTGCGCTCCCACCTGGCGACACGGCCGCAGAGCCGCACGGTCGCACGTGGCGTCGGTCACCGCGCGCCGGTGGCAGTGGACTGATCCTCGGGAATAGGTCACTATGGACGCTCGTTAGCACTCATTGAGTGAGAGTGCCAGGAGGAAGACACAGTGCCGACCTACCAGTATCAGTGCACCGAGTGCGGCGAGGGCCTTGAGGCGGTGCAGAAGTTCACCGACGACGCCCTGACCGAGTGCCCCAACTGCGCCGGCCGCCTGAAGAAGGTGTTCTCCGCAGTCGGCATTGTCTTCAAGGGCTCCGGCTTCTACCGCAACGACAGCCGCGGCTCCTCGTCGAGCAGCTCGCCGGCGTCCGCGAAGTCGTCGACGTCCTCGGACTCCAAGTCCGGTTCGGACACGAAGTCGCCCTCGACGTCCTCGGACTCGAAGTCGAAGTCGTCGAGTTCGGGCTCCTCGTCCAGCAACAGCTCGGCCGCGTAAGGCCGCACCAGGCGTACTCACGAGAACCCCGCCGTCCCGGGACGGCGGGGTTCTCGTTCTGTCCGGACCCGGGTCGGCACTGTTTCGGAGCCCGTGCTCCGGCCCTGCGCGGCGCCGGTTACTGTGCTGGTCATGGCGAACGCAGAGATCGGCGTAATCGGCGGCTCCGGCTTCTACTCGTTCCTCGACGACGTGACCGAGCTCCGGGTGGACACCCCCTACGGGCCGCCCAGCGACTCCCTCTTCCTCGGCGAGATCGCCGGCCGGCGGGTCGCCTTCCTGCCCCGGCACGGACGCGGCCACCATCTGCCGCCGCACCGCATCAACTACCGCGCCAACCTGTGGGCGCTCCGGTCCGTCGGAGTGCGCCAGGTCCTCGGCCCGTGCGCGGTGGGCGGTCTGCGCCCCGAGTACGGTCCGGGCACACTGCTGGTCCCGGACCAGCTGGTCGACCGGACGAAGTCCCGCGCCGGAACGTACTTCGACGGGCTGCCGCTGCCCGACGGCACGGTGCCCCACGTGGTGCACGTGTCCCTGGCCGACCCCTACTGCCCCGTCGGCCGCGCGGCTTCTCTGAAGGCGGCCCGCGGACAGGACTGGGAGCCGGTGGACGGCGGCACGCTGGTGGTGATCGAGGGGCCGCGCTTCTCGACCCGCGCCGAGTCGCTGTGGCACCAGGCGCAGGGCTGGTCGGTGGTGGGCATGACCGGCCACCCCGAGGCCGCGCTCGCCCGTGAACTCGAACTCTGCTACAGCTCGTTGACCCTGGTCACGGACCTCGACGCCGGCGCCGAGACCGGTGAGGGCGTCTCGCACGACGAGGTGCTGCGGGTGTTCGCGGCGAACGTCGACCGGCTGCGGGGCGTGCTGTTCGACGCGGTGTCCGCGCTGCCCGCGACCGAGGAGCGGAACTGCCTGTGCACGAACGCGCTGGGCGGGATGGATCCTGGGTTCGCGCTGCCGTAGACGGCCGGTGGACAAGGCCGGAGGTGAAGGCGGAGGCGAAGGCGGAGGCGAAGGTGTGAAACTTCCCCTTCGGGTGAGGGAGTTGTCCACAACCCGCCAGTAGTCCACCGGCCTCGGCGGGAATCGGCGCGAAGCGTCATCGTGGCATCGCAAGCCGATCCCTCGTCGCAGGTGGTGGTTCCCGTGCCCTTCGCCCCTTCTCCCGCTCCCCTCTCCGCGCTCTCCCCTCTCTCCCCCCTCTCCCCCCTCTCCGCCCTCTCCGCCTTCCCTCCCCTTCCTTCTCCTCCGCCGCGCCCACCCGGCACGGACGCTCCCCCGACCTGTGAGGTGCCGCACTTCGCCCCTGTGCGGATCCGCGGTGTCCGTTGCCGGTTGCAGCGGCTGGTTCGGCACCGCAGGCGGGCCGTGGCGGTCGGCCTCGCCGTCACCGCGGCGGCGCTGGTGGCGGCGGGCCCGCAGGACACGGAACGGACCGGCGGGCCTCCTGCGGCGGCTCCCGTACGGGAACACCGTGCCGTCCGGACCGTGACGGCGCCGGTACGGATCGCCGACGGGGCCACGGTCCGGCTGCTGCGGCCCGGCGACCGGGTGGACGTCATCGCCGCCGAGGAGACGGCGACGGGCGGTGCCGCGCGGGTGGTCGCGCGCGGCGCTCGGGTCACCAAGGTGCCGGAGCCGTTGGACGGAGCGACGGAGGAAGGGGCGCTGGTCGTGCTCGCGGTGCCGCGCTCCACCGCGGCGAGCCTCGCCGGGGCGAGCGCGACGGCACGGCTGGCGGTGACGCTGTGCTGAACCATGGGCCGCACATCGGGCGCGACCGGCCGACAGGCACCTTGTCGACCCTCTCCTCAAAGCCTTCGTCAAGTCCCTCGTTCGAGCTACCCAATTGGACAAGGTCGCCGCACCTTGACGTAAGTTGCGGAGCTGTTTGTTCCACCACCCGTTCGTACGAGGAGAGTTCCCCAGGTGAGCGAGAAGAAGCCGAGTGTCTGGGAGGGCTTCAAGGCCTTCCTGACGCGCGGGAATGTTGTCGATCTGGCCGTGGCCGTGGTCATCGGCGCCGCCTTCACCAACATCGTCAACTCGGTGGTGAAGGGGCTCATCAACCCGCTGGTCGGGGCGATCGGCACCAAGAACCTCGACAGCTACAGCTCATGCCTGAGCGACAACTGCCAGGGCGACGAGGGCATCCGGCTCCTGTGGGGTTCGGTCCTCGGCGCGACGCTGAGCTTCGTGATCACGGCGGCTGTCGTGTACTTCCTGATGGTGCTGCCGATGGCCAAGTACCTGGCCCGGGTGGAAGCCCGCAGGAAGGCGAAGGAGGGCACGCACGAGGTGATCGAGGTCAGCGAGCTGGAGGTGCTCAAGGAGATCCGCGACGCGGTGGTCGCCCAACAGCGGCAGCGCGGCTCGGGCCACGACGAGCAGTAGCGGGGGACGACCGGGCGGGCGACGACCCGCCCGACGCCCTACTCGTGCCCTGCCCGGCGCACAGGGCGACCCGCTCGGCGCACATGACGGACCGCCCGGCGCACGGGGCGACCCGCCCGGCTCACAGGTGGTGGGGCGGCTTCTCGTCGAGGAAGCGCCTGAGGTCGGACGCGCTGTCCGTGCCGGGCCGCTCGCCCCACCCGCGGTCGGTGTCGTCCGAGGACTGCTGGTCCAGCGGATCGTCGAAGATCAGCGCGGGCTTCGGCGCGCGCGGCTCGGGGGCATCGGGGGCGGTGGTCATGCGTCCAGGGTACGGCCCCGGAGCTGAGGACCCCCGACGCGCTGTGAATCCCCTCACAGGAGAACCGGCGCGCTGTCCGGTGTCCGGTGTCCGAGGTGAGCCCCGGCCTGCCACTGGTCCCGCCGGCCACCGCGCCGCCGGTCATCTGCCGCACCTTCCTGGGCGACCGGCGGTGCTCACCGGCCGGTGTCGTGACGGTGGCCGCGCTGGCGGTCGGCACCACGCCGACGGTGTGCACGGTCGCCGGGGAGAGCGGACCGGAGGCACCGGCCTCCTGACGTCCCGGGGTGGGGGCGGCGCCTGGACGAGACTTGTCCCATGACAGTCGATGCATTGACGGACGTCTCCGGGCTGCGCGTGGGGCACGCGACACGCGTCGGTGACGGTTGGCTCACCGGCACCACGGTCGTGCTCGCCCCGGAGGGCGGCGCCGTGGCCGCGGTGGACGTGCGGGGCGGCGGCCCCGGCACCAAGGAGACCGACGCCCTCGACCCGCGCAACGTGGTGCAGAAGGTCGAGGCGATCGTGCTGACCGGCGGCAGCGCGTACGGACTCGACGCGACGACCGGGGTGATGGCCTGGCTGGAGGAGCGCGGGCGCGGGGTGCGGGTGGGGGCGGATCCGACCCATGTCGTGCCGGTGGTGCCCGCGGCCTGCCTCTTCGATCTGGGGCGCGGCGGCGACTTCCGGGCCAGGCCGGACGCGGCCACCGGCCTGGCCGCCGTCGAGGCGGCCGCAGCGGACGAACCCGGAGCACCCGTGCGGCAGGGCAGCGTGGGCGCGGGGACCGGCGCCGTGGTCGGCCGGCTGAAGGGCGGCGTGGGTTCCGCGAGCATCGTGCTCGACTCGGGGATCACGGTGGCCGCGCTGGTGGTGGCCAACGCGGCGGGATCCGCGGTCGATCCGGAGACGGGGGTGCTGTACGGGGAGTTGTTCCAGGGGCGCGTGCGGTACCCGGAGGCGGGCGTCCACGAGGCCGCGGGCCGGCGTCTGGCCGAGACCGCGGCGAAGAACACGCCTCCCCTGCTCAACACCACCCTCGCGGTGGTCGCCACCGACGCGGACCTGACGAAGGCGCAGGCGCAGAAGGTGGCCGGTACGGCGCACGACGGCATCGCGCGCGCTGTGCGGCCGGTGCATCTCCTCAACGACGGGGACACGGTGTTCGCGCTGGCCACCGGAGGCCGTCCGCTGGACACCGGGCATCCCCTCGCGCTGAACGAGATCCTCGCGGCCGGCGCGGACGTCGTGACCCGGGCGATCGTGCGAGCCGTGCGTGCCGCCGGGCCGGTGGCCGGGCCGGGCGGGGCGTGGCCGTCGTACGAGGAGTTGTACGGGTAGGCCCGAGGAACCACAGGGAGAAATGTGTCCCGGTTCTGTCACGTGATGGCGTTCACCGCGCTGGTTGGGAACCCGACCACCGGCCGCTCCCCTCTTTCTCCACGCACTGGAGCGGATCGCACACACCATCTGGAAACGGGAGTAGATCGTGAAAACGCCGGACAACGCAGCGCGGCGCGCACTCGGGGCATGTGCCGCCCTGATGGTCGGCGCCCTCACCCTCACCGCGTGCGGTGGAAGCGCCAATGCCAGGAACGACGACGACAAGAAGGGCGGGGAGACCGCACAGACCTCGGCGGCGAAGATCGTCATCTCGGCGCGGAACGGCTCGACCGGTGCGTCGATCAACAGCACCGGCGTGCGCGTCAGCGACGGGAAGCTGACCGACGTGACGATGAAGGAGGCCGGCGCGGGGGCGGCCGTACCGGGGGCGATATCCGCCGACGGCGGCAGCTGGAAGCCGAAGGAGCGGCTGGAGCGGGGGACGAAGTACGAGATATCGGCGACCGCGAAGGATGCGGACGGACGGGCGAAGGCCGCCAAGTCGGTCTTCACCACCGTCAGCCCGGCGAACAGCTTCATCGGGACGTACACACCGGACGAGGGAACGACGGTCGGCGTCGGGATGCCCGTGTCGTTCACCTTCGACAAGGCGATCACCGACAAGAAGGCCGTGCAGTCGCACATCACGGTGTCGACGAACAGCGGCCAGCAGGTGGTCGGGCACTGGTTCGGGGAGCAGCGGCTCGACTTCCGGCCCGAGGAGTACTGGAAGGCCGGCTCCAAGGTCACGATGAAGATCGACCTGGACGGAGTCGAGGGCGCGAACGGCGTCCACGGGGTGCAGAAGAAGACGGTCGACTTCACGATCGGCCGCTCGCAGGTCTCCACGGTCGACGTGAACACGCAGACCATGACGGTCGTGCGGGACGGCAGGACCCTCAAGTCGGTGCCGATCTCGGCGGGCAGCGCGGAGTTCACCACGTACAACGGACAGATGGTGATCTCCGAGAAGTTCAAGAAGCTGCGGATGGACAGCCGGACGGTCGGCCTGAAGAACGCGTACGACATCAAGGACGTCCCGAACGCGATGCGGCTGACCACGTCGGGGACCTTCATCCACGGCAACTACTGGTACAACAAGGCCAACCCGCCCTTCGGCAACCAGGGCACCAGCCACGGCTGTGTCGGCCTCCAGGACGTGAAGGGCGGCCAGGGCGACACGCCGTCCAAGTGGTTCTACGACAACTCAATGATCGGGGACGTCGTGATCGTCAAGAACTCGCCCGACAAGTCGGTGTCGCCGGAGAACGGGTTCAGCGACTGGAACACGTCGTGGAGCCAGTGGCTCGCGGGCAGCGCCGTCTGAGCGCGACCCCGTACCTCAAGTAGCTTCTGACCGGCGGTTTTTGACGGATCAGCGGGCCGCGTGGGAACTTTCCCCGCGGCCCGTGCGTTTTACGGACGCACGTTTTCTCGGTTCCCGGACATGATGTCCGACCGAGGGGCTACGGTATGCACCCACAAGGTGACATGCAGCAACGCCGGGAGAAACCTTGAGCGTTCCGTACGAGACGGCAGCGTACGAACAACCCGAGTCGCCCGAGTCTCCGGAGGAGCACCTCGCGCGACTCCTCGGCCGTGCCCTGAACTCCTTCGAGCTGCCGGACGAGACGATACGGCGACTGGACTGCGCGCTGGCGCACGACAGTTCACTGCACTCCGCGCACCACAGCGCGGGGCTGCACCGCGAGACGTATCGGCACACCTGGCTGCTCGTCGACGGCTCGGCCCTCACTCTGTGGGAGCTCGTCCACAACACCGCGCCGGGCAGCATCCCGCAGCACGAGGTGTACGTCGACGAGGAGGAGCTGCGGGCGGCCACGGCGAGACTGCCGCTGCCCGTGGACACCCCGGACTTCGAGCTGCCGGTGACCGTGCAGCTGTCGCCGATCCCCGCGCCGCGCCACGCGTATGTGCCCGACGACTCGGCGGACCACGCGCGCCGGCTGCTGCGCCGGGCGGAGAACGCGGACCGGCCGGACGCGGCGACCTCCACGCTCCTGCTGACCACGGCGTTCGCGCACCAGATCACGCAGGCTTTCGGCCGTCCGTGCCGAGCGGGCCGTGCCGGGCTGTGCTTCTCGCTCTACGAGCACGCGTTCCTGCTGCGGGACGGCGAGGAGATCTCCCTCTGGGAGGTCGAGCACACGGCGACGCCGGACGGGCGGCACATGTGCGAGGTGTACGTGAGCGAGGACGCGGCCCGGGACGCGATGGAGCGGCGGGCGGCGCAGGTCTCCTGAGCGGGGTGCGCGGCCGGTGTGCGGCGGCCCGGTGCGGGTCCCCGGGTCAGCGGTCGGCGCTGAGCCGTCGTACCAGGACCGCGAACTCGTCCGCCTCCGCCGGGGTCAGCTCGACGGACTCCCGTTGCGGGCCGACCTGCTGGTGCGGGAACACGGGCAGTCCCTGGGCGCGCCACAGGGCGGCCTCGATGCGACCGCGGCGCAGCATGAGGACCAGGCCGACCGCCCAGGAGACGGCCACCAGAACGAGGAAGGTCATACCAAGCAGCTGGTAGACCGAGACATGCTCAGGCATGCGGTCCAGTAGACACCACGGTCCGGGACCGAAGCCCCGGACCGTGACGTATCTCGCATCTGCCGTGAACAACGCACGGTCGCCCAAAGGGCTAGGCCGCGACCGGCTCCTTCTTCTCCGTCGCCGCCGGGGCGCCCGGTGCCGCTTCCGCGGGCACCGCGCCCGGGGGCTGCTTGCGCATGCTCTTGAGTACGACGACCAGGACCGTCGTGACGCACACACCCGCCGCGACGGCGATCAGGTAGAGGAACGGGTTGCCGATCAGCGGGACCACGAAGATGCCGCCGTGCGGCGCGCGCAGGGTGGCTCCGAAGGCCATCGACAGGGCACCGGTGACCGCGCCGCCCGCCATCGAGGCCGGGATGACCCGCAGCGGGTCGGCGGCGGCGAACGGGATCGCGCCCTCGGAGATGAAGGAGGCGCCCAGGACCCAGGCGGCCTTGCCGTTCTCGCGTTCGGTCGGGGTGAAGAGCTTCTTGCGGAGGGTGGTCGCGAGCGCCATGCCCAGCGGCGGGACCATGCCCGCGGCCATCACGGCGGCCATGACCTTCATCGCGGAGTCGCTGGGGTCCTGGACGGCGATGCCCGCCGTGGCGAAGGCGTACGCGACCTTGTTGACCGGGCCGCCGAGGTCGAAGCACATCATCAGGCCGAGCAGGATGCCGAGCAGGACCGCGTTGGTGCCGGAGAGACCGGAGAGCCAGTCCGTCATGCCCTTCTGGGCCTCGGCGATGGGCTTGCCGACCACGACGAACATCAGGAAGCCGACGATCAGCGAGGAGATCAGCGGGATCACCACGACCGGCATGATGCCGCGCAGCACCGGCGGGATCTTGATCCGCTGGATCGACAGGACGATGCCGCCCGCGAGCAGACCCGCGACCAGACCGCCGAGGAAGCCGGCCGCGATGTTCGAGGCGATCATGCCGCCGACGAAGCCGGGGACGAGGCCGGGGCGGTCCGCCATGCCGTAGGCGATGTAACCGGCGAGCACCGGGATGAGGAAGCCGAAGGCCACCCCGCCGATCTGGAAGAGCAGCGCGCCCCAGCTGTCGACCTGGGTCCAGGAGAAGTGCTCCATGACCGAGGGCGCCTTGTTGATCTCCCAGCCGCCGATCGCGAAGCCGAGGGCGAGCAGCAGACCGCCCGCGGCGACGAACGGGACCATGTAACTGACGCCGGTCATCAGCCACTTGCGGAGCTTGGTGCCGTAGCCGTCGTCGGACTCACCGGCGCGCTCGACGGGGGTGCCGCCCCTGGCGTCCGCCGTGACCTCGCCGCGCGCGGCCTTGCCGCGCACGTCGGCGATGAGCTCGGCGGGCTTGTTGATGCCGGCCTTGACGCCGACGTCGACGGTCGGCTTCCCGGCGAAGCGGTCCTTCTCCCGTACGGGCACGTCGTGGGCGAAGATCACGCCGTCCGCCGCCGCGATGACCGCCGGGTCGAGCCGGGTGAAGCCGGCCGAGCCCTGCGGCTCGACGACGAGTTCGACGCCCGCCTCACGGCCCGCGTTCTCCAGCGACTCGGCCGCCATGTAGGTGTGGGCGATGCCGGTGGGACAGGAGGTGACGGCGACGATCCGGAAGGGCCGCTCCGTGGCGCCCTCCCCCTCGGCCGTGCCCTCTGTCGTGCCCTCTGTCGTGCCCTGGGGCGCGTCCTCGTCGCTGCCCGCTGTGGCGTCGGCGGAGGCCGCCGCCGACGCCACAGCGGAGTCTTCGGAACCGGCGTCCGCGGCCGGCGCCTCGTCCCCGCGGATCAGCGCCGCCGCGTCCGCCGCGTCGCCGACCGCGCGCAGCGCGTCGGTGAACTCGGTGTTCATCAGCTGCCGGGCGAGCGAGGACAGGATCGTGAGGTGGGCGTCGTCGGCGCCCGCGGGGGCGGCGATCAGGAAGATCAGGTCGGCCGGGCCGTCCGGCGCGCCGAAGTCGATTCCGGCGGCGCTGCGCCCGAAGCCGAGGGTCGGCTCGGTGACGTGCTCGCTCCGGCAGTGCGGGATGCCGATGCCGCCGTCGAGGCCGGTCGGCATCTGCGCCTCGCGGGCGGCCACGTCGGCGAGGAAGCCCTCCAGGTCGGTCACCCGGCCCAGGGCGACCATGCGCTCGGCGAGGGCACGCGCCGCCGCTTCCTTGGTGTCGGCGGACAGGTCGAGATCGACCAGATCCGCGGTGATCATGTCGCTCATCGCGGGCTCCTTCGCACGCGTATCGCCCGGGGAGTGGTGAGGTGGGCGCACAGGGGGACGGGGATGCAGTGGGGGACTTTGGGGCGGGTGTGACGGGTGGTGGGGCCGGTGGGGCGGCGGGTGGCGAGTAACGGGGAGTCGCGCCGGACGGGGTCCGGTCGGGTGGCCGGTGCGGTGGTCGCCGGGGCCGTGGTCAGGACCGCGGTCGCCGTCGTCGTGGCCGTAGGGACGTTCATGACACCGGCTCCTTCAGTACGCGGTCCACCGGCACCTGCGCCGTGACCGTCACCGCCGCCGGGTCCAGGTCGGCCGGGGTCGGCATCACGCTGCCGGGCAGCTGTACGGCCGCCGCGCCGTGGGCGACCGCGGAGGCGAGCGCCTCGGGGCCGCCGCCACCTGCGATGAGGAAACCGGCGAGGGAGGAGTCGCCCGCTCCCACATTGCTGCGTACGGCGGCCACGCGCGCGCTGCCGAACCAGGCGCCCGCGTCGTTCACGAGGAGCTGCCCGTCGGCGCCCAGGCTCGCGAGGACGGCACCGGCGCCGCGTTCCCGCAGTTCCTCGGCCGCCTTCACCGCGTCGCCCACCGTGGCCAGGGGGCGCCCGACGGCTTCCGCGAGTTCCTCGGCGTTCGGCTTCACCACGTCGGGCCGCTCGCGCAGCGCCTCCAGGAGCGCGGGGCCCGAGGTGTCCAGCGCGATGCGCTTGCCGGCGGCGTGCGCCCGGGCGACGAGCGCCGCGTACCAGGACGGGGCGAGTCCGCGCGGCAGGCTTCCGCAGCAGGCGATCCAGTCCGCGTCCCGCGACTGGGTGCGGACCGTCTCCAGGAGCAGTTCCCGCTCCTCCACCGACAGTTCCGGGCCCGGCGCGTTGATCTTCGTGAGGACGCCGTCGGACTCCGCGAGCGCGATGTTCGAGCGGGTGGCCCCGGCGACCGGCACCGGCGCGACCTCGATGCCCTGCGCGTCGAGCAGGTCGGCGACGAGCGCGCCCGGCGCCCCGCCCAGCGGCAGCACCGCGACCGTGCGCCGGCCGGCGGCCGAGACGGCACGCGAGACGTTCACGCCCTTGCCGCCCGGGTCCATGCGCTCGCCGGTGGCGCGGATGACCTCGCCGCGGTCGAGCGAGGGGATCTCGTACGTACGGTCCAGGGACGGGTTCGGGGTGACGGTGAGGATCATGCGTACTCGTTTCTCAACACACAGCACTTCCGTGCCGCTCTACACACACAGCACTTCGGTGCCGCCGCGCTCGATCGCGGCGACGTCTTCGGGGCTCAGCCCGCTGTCGGTGATCAGCAGGTCCACGTCGCTCAGGTCGCCGAAGCGGGCGAAGTGCTCCTGGCCGTGCTTGGAGGAGTCGGCGAGCAGCACCACGCGGCGGGCCGCGGCCATCGCCGCGCGCTTCACCGCGGCCTCGGCGAGGTCGGGGGTGGTCAGGCCATGATCGGCCGAGAAGCCGTTGGCCGCCACAAAGAGGACGTCGGCCCGGATCTCGCCGTAGGCCCGCAGCGCCCAGGCGTCCACGGCGGCGCGCGTACGGTGCCGTACACGCCCTCCGACCAGGTGGAGCTGGATGCCGGGGTGGTCCGCGAGGCGGGCGGCGATCGGCAGGGAGTGGGTGACGACGGTGAGCGTCGCCTCCAGGGGGATCGCGCCGGCCAGGCGGGCCACGGTGGTACCGGCGTCGAGGACCATCGTGCCCTCGGCCGGCAGTTCCGCGAGGGCCGCCTTGGCGATGTGGTCCTTCTCGTCGGCGGCCGTCGTCTCGCGTTCGGCGAGGTCCGGCTCGAAGCCGAGGCGTCCGGCCGGGATGGCCCCGCCGTGCACGCGCCGCAGGAGGCCGGCGCGGTCGAGGGCCTTCAGGTCCCGGCGGATCGTCTCCGCGGTGACCTGGAACTCCTCGGCCAGCGACACCACGTCCACCCGGCCGCCGTCACGGGCGAGCCGGAGGATCTCCTGCTGTCGCTCCGGTGCGTACATAGCCGTTCGCCTCCGATCCGTGCCCGAAATTGTGGTTTCGCAGGGAGGCTACGCCCGGATTTCCAGAAAGTAAACAGGTTCGGACTTGATTCGGGCATGAACGGACTTCCGATCAGGTCCGGGTACGCCGGAAGGCCCGGCACCTCCCCAGGTGCCGGGCCCTCCTTCTCCGCCGCGCTCATCGCCCCTCAGGACACGAGCTCAGGCGTCTTCTCCACCGCCCCGAGCTCCGGCCCCGCCCCCTCCACGTGCTGCGCGGGCCGCTTCGGCAGCGCGAACATCAGCAGGAAGATGACGCCCATCACCGCGGCCACCCACCACAGCGCGTTCTGGAAGCCGTGCACGAAGGCCGGGCGCACCTGTGTCGGCCGCAGGTCGTCGGCGATCACACCGAAGAAGACCACGGAGACCAGGCCGAGCCCCAGCGCGTTGCCCATCTGCTGCACGGTGTTGATGAGCCCGGACGCGGAGCCGGCGTGCTCGCGCGGCACCTCCGACAGCACCGCGTCGGTCAGCGGGGCGACGATCAGGCCCATGCCGACGCCCATCACGATCAGCGGCAGCGCCATCTGCCAGGACGCGATGCCCAGGCCGTACCGCTCGGACTCCCAGAGGTAGATCAGGACACCGAGCCCCATCACCAGCGCGCCCGCCTGCAGCACCTTGCGGCCGAAGCGCGGGACGAGCTGCTGCACGGACAGGCCGGCCGCCAGCGACACGGCGATCGAGAACGGGACGCCGGTCAGGCCGGCCCGCAGCGGGCTCCAGCCGAGCCCCGTCTGCATGTACAGGGTCCACACCAGGAAGAAGATGCCCAGGCCGACGCCGAAGACGGTCTGCACGGCGATACCGGCGGCGAAGCTCTTCACCCGGAACAGGGACAGCTCGATCAGCGGGGAGCCGTCGCGTGCCGTCTTGCGTCGCTCGTACGCCACCAGCGCGGCCAGCACCACGAGCGAGCCGGCCATCGAGACGTACCCCCACAGCGGCCAGCCCAGCTCCTCGCCGCGGGTGAGCGGGTAGATCAGCATCATCAGGCCGAGGATCACCAGCGCGACACCCACCAGGTCCAGCTTCAGGGCCTTCGGCGCCTTGGACTCGGTGATGAAGCGGCTGCCGAGGATCAGGCCCGCGATACCGACCGGCAGGTTGATGAGGAAGATGGGCCGCCATTCGAGCCCGAAGAGGTTCCACTCGGTGAGCAGGGCGCCCAGCAGCGGACCGGAGACCGCGCCGAGTCCGACGACCGCGCCGAACAGCCCGAAGACCTTGCCCCGCTCGTGCGCCGGGAAGGTGGCGTGCACGATCGACAGGACCTGGGGCACCATCAGCGCCGCCATGCCGCCCTGGAGGATGCGGGAGGCGACCAGCATCTCCGGATCGGCGGCGAAGCCGCACAGCGCGGAGGCGAGGGTGAAGCCGCCGATGCCGATCAGGAAGAGCCGCTTGCGGCCGTGGATGTCGCCGAGCCGTCCACCGGTGATCAGGCCGGCGGCGAAGGCCAGTGCGTATCCCGCGGTGATCCACTGGATCTGGCTGAAGGAGGCTCCCGCGTCCGCCTGGATGGACGGGATGGCGATGTTGACGATCGTGACGTCGACGAGGTCCATGAAGGCCGCGGTCATCACGATCGCGAGGGCGAACCAGCGACGCCGGTCGGCAGCTCCGGGCTGCGCACTGAGGGTGGTGGAACGTGGCTCGGTGGAGGTCATGTCCCACAACCTATGACCCCACTAGGTCAGATCGTGTCCTACTTCTACGGCATCCTCGGATACATGACGACGGACACTCCGGCCCGGCTCCTCCAACTCCTCTCCCTCCTCCAGACACCCCGCGAATGGCCCGGCGGCGAGCTCTCCGACCGCCTCGGGGTGTCCCGCCGTACGGTCCGGCGGGACATCGACCGGCTGCGCGAGCTCGGCTATCCCGTGCAGGCGACCATGGGCACCGACGGCGGCTACCGGCTCGTCGCCGGCAAGGCCATGCCGCCGCTCGTCCTCGACGACGAGGAGGCGGTGGCCATCGCGGTCGGGCTGCGGGCCGGCGCCGGGCACGCGGTCGAGGGCGTGGACGAGGCGTCCGTACGCGCGCTGGCCAAGCTCGAACAGGTGCTGCCCTCCCGGCTGCGCCATCGCGTCGCCACCCTCCAGGCCGCGACCACCCCGCTGACCAGCGGCGACGGCGCGAGTATCGCGCCCGAGACGCTGACCGTGATGGCCTCCACGGTGGCCGGGCGGGAGCGGCTGCGGTTCGCCTACCGCGCGAAGGACGGGGTGGACTCGCGGCGCGTGGTCGAGCCGTACCGGCTGGTGTCCACCGGGCAGCGCTGGTACCTCGTCGCGTACGACCTCGATCGCGACGACTGGCGTACCTTCCGCGTCGACCGGGTCGGCGACCCCTTCGCGACCGGGGCGCGCTTCACCCCGCGCGAGCTGCCGACGGGGAGCGCGGCGGAGTACCTGCGGCGATCGATCCACCGCCAACAGGAGACGTACGACTTCGCCGTGACCCTCGACGCCCCCGCCGAGACCGTCGCGGCGCGGATCCCGGCGTGGCTCGGAACGCCCGAGCCGGTGGACGAGGGGCGTTGCCGGTTGCGGGGTTCGGCCGGGTCCGTGGAGTGGCTGGCCATGCGGCTGGCGACGCTGGGCTTCGACTTCACCGTGCAGGAGCCCGTCGAACTGGCGCGGTGTGTACGGGAGTTGGGCGGGCGGTTGGTGCGGGCAGGGGCGGCGCCGACACCGGACTGACGTGGCCCCGCCCACCCCGCCGACGGGGCATCCGGCCTGCCCCGCACGCGGCTCACCCGGCCCCAGGCCGACCAGCGGGCCGCCCGGACCGGTTCGGCCGCGCCGGCCGGATCGTCCGCCGGAGCCCTCGCCGACAACCACCCCCGGCAGCACACCGAACCCCGGGTACTCGGTCGTCGCCGCCCGCTCCCCAGCCTCCCCGGCGCTACGTCGACCTCTCCCACGGGAACTCCCGCAGCGCCGCGAGATTACGCAACGCCAGTGCCGCCGGGCCCTCGGGTCCGGCGGCGGGGGCGTCGCCCGACACCCACGCCTCGATCGCGGTACGGACGGCGGCACTCGCCACCGCGGCGGTGAAACGCGGGTCGGGGCGGGCGGCGGAACTCCCGACACCGGAACCGGAACCAGAACTGGAACCACCTGGACGGGGACTCCCGGAACCGGAACCCCCGGAACCGGGACCCGGGCTCCGGGAAACGGAGCTCCCGGCAACGTTGTCGTCACCCTGAGCGAGGCCCGAGCGTCGTTCCATCCGCTCCGCCAGGACCTCCGCCAGCGTCCGCTCCCCCGCCTGGCACACCTCCGCCCACACCTGCCGCAGTCCGGGGCCGCTCTCCGCCAGGCGGATCAGGGTGCGGACCCACTCCCAGTTCGCGGCGGAGATTCCGGCGCCCGGCACCAGCGTGTGGCGGACGGCGTGTTCGAGGGCCTGCGGCAGGGACAGTTCGGCCGGGGCCTCGCGCACGGCCTCCGCCCAGAGCTGGGCGCCCGCCGCGTAGAGCGGGGCGACGGCCTCCTCCTTCGTGGCGAAGTACCGGTAGAAGGTGCGCGGGGCGACCCCGGCGGCCTGCGCGATGTCCTCGGCGCGGGTGGCCCGCAGCCCGTGCTTCACGAAGAGACGGGCGGCCGCTCGGGCGATCTCCATACGGGTCGCTGCCTTGCGTCGCTCGGTGAGGGAGAGGGGCGTCGCCGCAGGCGAGGGGTGGGTGGGGCTGCTCACATTCGGCAGGCTATGCCCATGTGACACAATCTGCCATCCGGTGGGCCACCCCGGGGTTCAGGTACGGGGTGGCCCGCCGTTTCGCCCTGCCCGGCAGAAAAAGGAGCCGGACCCCGGCGCCCGGGGGGAGGGCGCCGAAGTCCGGCTCGGGGAAAGTCCCGGCGCCGGGGGGATGTGCGTCGGGACTTGGCTCGATGGGTCGGCCAGGTCGGTGGCTCGGGTGGGTCGGCCTTGCCTGGCCGGCCTCGGCGGGTCGGTTCGGAGAGGCGCGGGGACACGGACTCCGGCGACGGCGGGGAAGCCGCCCCGCCCGCTCGAACTCCTGGGCCCTGAAGTCTTGTTCCCTGGACCCCGCAGGTTGAAGCGGCGTTACAACGCCATGTTTGCGCGGTCTTTCGCCACCCGGCGTACGCGGCCCCGGGCGGTCGCACGCCGCCCGGCGCCGCGTCCGCGCGAGGCGGGTCACGCGGCCGCGTCGAACCCGGTGTCCCGCGCCAGCTTCTTCAGCTCCAGCAGTGCGTGCTTCTCGATCTGGCGGATCCGCTCGCGCGTCAGGCCGTGCTCCTTGCCGACCTCGGTCAGCGTGCGTTCCCGGCCGTCCTCGATGCCGTAGCGCATCTTGATGATGGAGGCCGTGCGCTGGTCGAGGCGGCCGATGAGGTCGTCGAGTTCCTCACTGCGCAGCAGGGTCAGGACGGACTGCTCCGGAGAGACCGCGGAGGCGTCCTCCAGGAGGTCGCCGAACTGGGTCTCGCCCGCGTCGTCCACCGGCATGTTCAGGGAGACCGGGTCGCGGGCCCAGTCCAGGACGTCCGTCACACGGTCCGGGTTCGAGTCGAGCTCGGCGGCGATCTCCGCGGGCTCCGGGTCACGGCCGTGCTCGCGGTTGAACTCGCGCTGCACACGGCGGATCCGGCCCAGCTCCTCGACCAGGTGGACGGGGAGGCGGATGGTGCGCGACTGGTCCGCGATGGAGCGGGTGATGGCCTGCCGGATCCACCAGGTCGCGTACGTCGAGAACTTGAATCCCTTGCGGTAGTCGAACTTCTCGACCGCGCGCACCAGGCCGGCGTTGCCCTCCTGGATCAGGTCGAGGAGCGGGAGACCGCTGCGGGGGTAGCGGCGGGCCACGGCGACGACCAGGCGGAGGTTGGAGCGGATGAAGATCTCCTTGGCCCGCTCGCTCTCGTCGACCAGGGTCTGCAGCTCCTCGCGGCTGGCTTCCGCCGGCGACTCCTCGTATCCGTCCAGGAGCCGCTGGGCGAAGACGCCCGCCTCGATGATCTGGGACAGCTCGACCTCCTTGGCGGCGTCGAGCAACGGTGTGCGCGCGATCTCGTCGAGATACATGCCGACCAGGTCGCGGTCGGCGATCTCGCCGCCATGGGTGCGAACACTGCTTGCCGCGCCGGTCCGGCCGGTGGCGGACTGACGACGGGCGACGGCACGGGTTGCCATGCGTGCTCCCTTGCGATGTGTGGTCAGCGGGTGGTCCTAAGGACGCTCGGCACTCTCCTCGGGTGCCCTGCATCCGATGGAAACAACGACTGGAATCCGGACAGAATTCCCAACGCACCCCTGTATTTTTCTGATCATGCAGTATCCTGCGCGGCCACACCAGGAGGACGGATGTCGTCGGAACGTACAGAAGTGCAGGTCAGGCCGGGAGTCGACAGCGATCTCGGGACTCTCACCGACATCTACAACCACTACGTTCGTGAGACGCCCATCACATTCGACACGGCCGTCTTCACTGCGGAGGAGCGCCGCCCGTGGCTGCTCTCCCACCCTGTAGACGGCCCGCACCGGCTGATGGTTGCCACGGAGAGCGCATCCCCAGGAACCTCACAGCGGATCCTCGGCTACGCCACATCCAGCGCGTTCCGGCCGAAGCCCGCGTACACGACCTCGGTGGAGGTCACGGTCTACCTGGCCCCGGACGCCGGCCGCCGCGGTGTCGGCACGCTCCTCTACGAGGCCCTCTTCGAGGCACTGGCGAAGGAGGACGTGCACCGCGCCTACGCGGGCATCGCCCAGCCCAACGAGGCGTCGACGCGGCTGCACGAGCACTTCGGGTTCCGGCACGTCGGGACGTACCGGGAAGTGGGCAGGAAGTTCGGCCGCTACTGGGATGTGGCCTGGTACGAGAAGGAGCTGTGACCCCGAAAGGGAGTGGTGACCCCGAGAGGGCCGCCGGGGACCCGGGGGCTCAGCCGAACTGCACCGACCGCTTGGCCATGCCCATCCAGAACCCGTCGATCACCGACTTCTGCGCGTCCAGTTCGCCGACCATGTCCGCGGCGCCCATGGTGACGAACAGCGGGGCGAAGTGCTCGGTGCGCGGGTGGGCGTACCGGCCGGCCGGGGCCTTGTGCAGGAAGTCCAGCAGGGCGTCCCAGTCGCGGGTCTCCAGGGCGTGGCGGCCCCAGTCGTCGAACTCGGACGACCAGGTGGGCACGCCGGGGCCGGTGTGCCGCAGCGCGGCCAGGTTGTGGGTGAAGAAGCCGGAGCCGACGATCAGGACGCCCTCCTCGCGCAGCGGCGCGAGCTTGCGGCCGATCTCCATGAGGCGGACCGGGTCGAGGGTCGGCATGGAGATCTGGAGGACCGGTATGTCGGCCTCGGGGAACATCTCGACGAGCGGGACGTAGGCGCCGTGGTCGAGGCCGCGGTCCGGGATGTCCTGGACGGGCGTGCCGGGCGCGCGCAGCAACTTGCGTACGGACTCGGCGAGTTCGGGGGCGCCGGGAGCCTCGTACGTCACCTGGTAGTAGTGCTCGGGGAAGCCCCAGAAGTCGTAGACGAGCGGGACGGGGTCGACGGCGCCGAGGGCGAGCGGGGCCTCCTCCCAGTGGGCGGAGACCATGAGGATCGCCTTGGGCCGCGGCAGGCCGGCGGACCAGGCGGCGAGTTCGCCGGGCCAGATCGGGTCGTCCGCCAGGGGCGGGGCGCCGTGACTGAGGTACAGGGTGGGCATGCGCTCCTGCGCGGCGGCGGACATGGCGGCGACTCCTCCGGGGGGTGGTGCGTCGAGCTCGGTGTGGGCTTCGTCTGACCCGAAGCTCCATTTGCTTCAAATTTAAAGCTTCGGTTCGAAAGTCTACGCCGCACTTGTTTAATATTCAAGGAGCGTTCTCGTACAGTGGAGTACATGAACACGGCATCCGCATCCGCGCGCGCTGAGGAGCCTCGCTGGCTCAACGACGAGGAGCAGCGTGTCTGGCGTGCCTATGTGCACGCCACGACCCTCCTCGAAGACCACATGGACCGCCAGCTCCAACGCGACGCCGGCATGCCCCACGTCTACTACGGCCTCCTGGTGAAGCTCGCCGAGTCCCCGCAGCGGCGGCTGCGCATGACCGAGCTGGCCATGCACGCGAAGATCACCCGCTCCCGCCTCTCGCACGCCGTGGCCCGGCTGGAGAGAAACGGCTGGGTGCGGCGCGAGGACTGCCCCTCCGACAAGCGCGGCCAGTTCGCCGTCGTGACGGAGCGGGGCCTGGAGATGCTGGAGGAGGCCGCGCCGGGCCATGTGGCGGTCGTCCGCGCCGCCATGTTCGACCGGCTCACCCCGGAACAGCAGAAGTCCCTCGGCGAGATCATGGAGATCGTCGCCGAGGGACTTCAGCCGAACGAAGCGGGTGCGGACCTGCCCTGGCTCCGCTGAGCGGCGGCCGGGGCAGGTCCTGCGGGGCGTACGTACGGGGCGTCCCCTTCCCCGTACGTACGGATGGTGCGTGATCCGAAGGGGTACGACCGGATGGTCGTGATCAGCGCGTACGGCCGCGCGGTCGCCGTCAGTGCGCGACCACCGGCACCTTCAGCTCCTCCTCGGCGCCCTCTCCGGAGCCGGCCACCGTGGTGGTGTCCGGGCGGCCGGTGTTGATGAAGGTCACGGCGACCGTCGCGGCGAGCAGGAGGATGCCCACGGCGAACCAGATCGCGTTGGTGTAGCCGTGCACCTGGCCCTCCAGCTGGACCAGCTGCTGCTGGGCCTGGGAACCGGCGCCGCCGATGTGGTCCTTGATGTACGAGGTCGTCGCCGAGGCGGCGATCGTGTTCAGCAGGGCCGTACCGATCGCGCCGCCCACCTGCTGCGAGGTGTTGACCATCGCGGAGGCGACACCGGCGTCACGCGGCTCGATGCCGAACGTGGCCAGCGACATGGCGGGCATGAACGCCGTACCCATGCCGAGACCGAGCAGCACCATGCCCGGCAGGATCACGGCGGAGTACGAGGAGCCGATCTCCAGCTGGGTCAGGAACAGCATGCCGATCGCGGCGACCAGGAAGCCCGGGCCCATCAGCAGGCGCGGCGCGACCCGGGTCATCAGGCGGGTGCCGATCTGCGTGGAGCCGACCATCATGCCCGCGATCATCGGCAGGAACGAGAAGCCGGTCTTGACCGGCGAGTAGCCCTTCACGATCTGCAGGTAGTAGGTCAGGAAGAGGAACAGGCCGAACATCGCGATGATCGCGAGGCCGAGCGAGAGGTAGACGCCGCCGCGGTTGCGCTCGGTGATGACGCGCAGGGGCAGCAGCGGGGCCTTGACCTTGGACTCGGTGACCGCGAACGCGGCCAGCAGCACGGCGGAGGCCACGAACAGGCCGATCGTCACGGAGTCGCCCCAGCCGTCGGACTCGGCGCGGGTGAAGGCGTAGACGAGCGTGACCAGGCCGAGGACGGACAGGACGACGCCGGGGATGTCGAGCGGCGAGCGGTTGCGGCCGCCGGCCGGCTCACGGATGACGAAGTACGCGCCGGCCGCCGCGATGATCGCGAACGGGATGTTGACGAAGAACGTCCAGCGCCAGTCCATGTACTCGGTGAGGACGCCGCCGAGGATGAAGCCCACGGCGCCGCCGCCACCGGCGATCGCACCGTAGATGCCGAACGCCTTGGCGCGCTCCTTGGGCTCCGTGAACATCACGGCGAGCAGGGAGAGCGCGGCGGGCGCGAGCAGTGCGCCGAACGCACCCTGGAGGGCGCGGGCGCCGAGCATCATCGCCTCGTTGGTGGCCGCGCCGCCGAGCGCGGAGGCGCCGGCGAAGCCGATCAGACCGGCGACGAAGGTGCGCTTGCGGCCCCACAGGTCGGCGATGCGCCCACCGAAGAGCAGCAGGCCGCCGAAGGCGAGGGCGTAGGCCGTGATGACCCACTGCCGGTTGCCGTCGGATATGCCCAGGTCCTGCTGTGCGGACGGCAGGGCGATGTTCACGATGGTCGCGTCGAGGACGACCATCAGCTGGGCGAGCGCGATGAACGTCAGCGCCTTCCAGCGGTTGGCATCAGGGATGCCGGGAGCCTTGACGGCTGTTTCAGACATGGAGGTACCCACTTCGGGACTTCGTGACGGAAAAAGGATGTCTTCGGGGACGGAAAGGGTGTGCTCGGGAGCGGAAGGCCGGCAGGTCGCCCTGCGTGGATAAGACCGCTGTGGCGAGCCGAACTGATCGGTCGGATCGGGTCGGATCAGTTCGGGTCGGATCGGTTCAGGTCGGATCGGTTCAGGTCGGATCAGGCCTGGCGGAGGTCCTCCATGGTCACGGGCGTGCCCGGGAGGGTGGAGCGGGCCGGGGCCCGCAGTCCGTCCAGGAACAGCTGCAGATGGCGGTGGACGAAGCGGTCGACGCTGAAGCAGGCCGTGCCGGCCGGCGGCCGGCTGAGCTGGGCCACGGTGATCATCACGTCACCGACGCCCACGTCGGAGCGGAGTCGACCGGCCGCCTTCGCCCGGTCCATGAGCCGCTCGACCAGTTCCTCGACCCGCTCGCGCGCCGCTTCCAGGTCGGGGTGGTGCTTGTCGAAGGTGCTGGAGACCATCGGGCACAGTGCGCTGATCCGCTCGTCGGCGGAGATGTGCACGAAGCGCGCCAGCGCCTCGAACGCGTCACCGGTCTCCGTCAGCGCCCGCTCGGCCGCCTCCGAGGTGCGGTCCATGACCGAGCAGACGACCTCACGGACCAGCGCGTCGCGGTCCGGGAAGTTGCGGTACACCGTGGCGTTGCCGACGCCGGCCCGGCGGGCGATCTCGTCGAGCGGCACGTCCGGGCCGTGCTCGACGAACATCTCCCGGGCGGCGACGACGATCCGCTCCCGGTTGCGCAGGGCGTCGGCGCGCGGCCGGGGCACCTTGTGCTGAACGGGGGTCGCGGTCTCCACGGCACACTCCTGAGGCTGATGGTGTGACATCGAGGGACGATCCGGTGTGCGATCGCTGTCCCGTCGATGTCTGCGATCCGGGGAGGCTCTCCCCGTTTCGCTCGGACATCAGGTCTAAACGGGGAAGTGGTCCCCGGTTATTTCCCCCACCCGAGCCGATCTTCTGTGACCTGAGTCACAACACCTCTCCGCCTCCTGTACACCCCTCCCCCACGGGAGAGCCACGTTCGGGCTCCTCCAGCGCGCGCCCTCGAACTCCTCACCACAGGGTGATCGAAAGGACGCAGACCGTCAGAACGGCGGCTGCCGCGGACCGAAGGGGCCATGCATGCAGCCGAGCCGTCGGATACGCCCGCGCCGCGTGGCCACCCTCGCCTCCGTGACCGTACTGACCCTGGCGGTCAGCACCTCGGCCGGCACGGGCCACCTCACGCGGAGCACCACGACGGCGGGCGCCGGGCCGATCGCCCTGGCCCGCGCCTCCACGTACGGCCCCTGCATGATCAGCGGCGGCCCCACGGTCCAGATGTCCGAGGGCGTCCCCACGCCCGGCGGCTACTCCCGCTCCACCGGCACCGTCCGCGCCCTCACCCTGATGGTCGACTTCTCCGACGCACCCGGCTCGGGCAGCGCGCAGAGCCGCTTCCGGGAGTTCTTCCCCCAGACCCAGGACTGGTTCCGCACCAGCTCCTACGGCCGTCTCGACTACCTCCCCGAGACCCCGATCCCCGGCTGGCTGCGCATGCCGAAGCCCTTCCGCGCCTACGGCATAGAGCGCGGCGCCCCCTTCGATCCCGGCTACCGCAGACTCGTCCAGGACATCGTGGCCGCGGCCGACCCCAAGGTGGACTTCCGCTCGTACGACTTCCTCAACGTGCTGGTCACCCCGAACGCGGGCCCCTCCGCCCTCGACACGGTCCTGTCCGTGACCTTCGCCGGCAACCCCGAGGCCCCGATGGCGGACGGCGTCCCCGTCGCCAACGCCTCCTTCGTCTACTCCCGCCAGGACGACGGCTCCGGCTCCTACGACCAGACCGGCTACCGCGTCCTCCCCCACGAGAACGGCCACGTCTTCGGCCTGCCCGACCTCTACACCCAGGAGGGCGGGGGCGCGGTCGGCCACTGGGACATCATGAGCGAGGACTGGGGGGCCAACAACGACTTCCTCGGCTGGCACAAGTGGAAGCTGGGCTGGCTCGACGCGGCACAGGTGAACTGCGCGACGGCGCCGGGCACCACGGAGTTCACCCTGACCCCGCTGGCCCGTTCCGGCGGCACGAAACTCGTCTTCGTCCCCATCGACCGCCGCACCGGGTACGCCGTCGAACTGCGCACCCGCGAGGGCAACGACGAGACCGTGTGCCGCCCCGGCGTCCTCATCTACAAGGTCGACGCCGACGTCGACACCGGCCAGGGCCCGGTCACCGTCTACGACTCGCGCCGCAACAGCGGCGGCTGCACCCGCAGCCCGAACGTCCACGCGGAACTCTCCGACGCCCCGTTCATTCCCGGCGAGGAGTTCCGGGACGTGAAACGGGGACTGCGGATCGCGGTGACGGGAGCGGAGGTCACGGGGGACTACCGGGTGCGGGTCAGCCGAGGGTAGGCGGGAGAGAGGCAGGCAGCGGCAGGCAGGGTCCGGCAGGTGCGCACGGTGAGGGAGAAGGGCGCGGGCAGGCACGGGCGGGGTGGGAGCGGCGCGCGGGCCGGCGCGGGCGCGGATACCGTGGGGCTGCCCTGACCGCCGTACCGGAGAACCGATGCCCGCCGAGACGACCCGGGACGCCGCGCCACCGGCCGACTCCCCCTCCTCCTCCCCAGCCTCCGCCTCCGCGCCTTCCTCCCCCGCCGTGCCCGCCGAGGCGGTCGCCCCGCTGATCCGCGGGGTCGGCGTGCTGCGGCGGCTGACCGAGGCGGGCGGGACCATGAGCGCGAGCGGGCTGGAACGGGCCACCGGCCTCGCCCGTTCCACGGTCGACCGGATCACCTCCACCCTCGCGCGCATGGGCTACGTCCGCCTCGACGGCCGGGACGTCGTCCTCGCCCCCCGCCTCATGGAGTTGGGCAACGCCTACCTGGCCGCCCTGCGTCTGCCGGCCCTGCTGGGCGCCCACGCGGACGCCCTCGCCGACGAGTTGGACGAGTCGGTGTCCCTCGCGGTCGGCGACCGTGACGGCATCCGCTTCATCCACCAGGCCACCCGCCGCCGCGCGATGTCCCTCAGCTTCCGCATCGGCGACCTGCTCCCGGCCGAACGCACCGCGCCGGGCCCCCTGTTCGCCACCGAGTGGACGCGGGCCGACTGGCAGGACTGGCGTGCGCGCCGGACGGCGGACCCGGAGGACCACGGCTTCCCGGCCGTACCACCGCGTGAACTCCCCCGCGCGGACGAGGAGTTCGAGTCGGCGGTGGCACGGGCGCGGGAGGACGGCTGGGCGCTGGACGACCAGTTGATCGAACCGGGGCTGGTGGCGGTCTCGGTCCCGGTACGGGATCCCCGCACCGGCCGGATCGCCTGCGTGGCGAGCGTGGTGAGCCACACGAGCCGCCACTCGGCGACGGACCTGCGGGAGACGCTGCTGCCGCGGCTGCGGGGGGCGGTGGCGGAGATGGAACGAGCGCGCGAACAGGAACGGGGGCGGGAGCACGAAGGGGAACGGGCACCGGCCGGGGTGGGAGGCCCCGGGCCGGCTCCGGTATCCGGCCTGGCGGCCTGGACCGGGGCGTCGAAGCACGAACTGGGCAGGGACTTCATCGAGTCCCTGGCCCGCGGCCTCACCGTCCTGACGGCCTTCGACGAGGGCCGCGCGGAGCTGACCCTCACGGACGTGGCGAAGGCGACGGGCCTGGCACGGGCGACGGCCCGGCGGGCGCTGATCACGTACGAGCACCTGGGCCTGGTGACGACGGGCAGCACGGAACGCACGTTCAGGCCGACCCCCCGCGTCCTGTCCCTCGGCTTCCCACCCCTCTCCCGTACGTCCCTCTCCCGCATCGCGGCCCCCCACCTGGAGGACCTGTCGGCCCGGGTCCACGAGTCCGCGTCACTGGCGGTCCTGACGTCGTCCGGCGAGGAGATCCAGTACACGGCACGGGCCAACGCGAGCCGCGTACTGAGCGCGGACATCACCCTCGGCACCCGCCTGCCGGCGACGGCGACGGCCCTGGGCAGGATCCTCCTGGCCGACACCGGGACGGGGACCGGTGCCGACACCTTGACCGGCACCGGCACCGGCACCGGAATCGCACCCAACTACGCCTTGGTGGACGAGGAGTTGGAGAAGGGCCTGCGCTCCATCGCCGTCCCGATCCGCGACCGCACGGGCAGGACGGTCGCGGCGGCGAACGTGGCACTGCACGCGGCACGGCACACGGCGGAGGAGACGGTCCGGGACATCCTGCCGGAGTTGAGGACGACGGCGGACCGGATCGAGAGGGACCTGGGAGTGGCGGGCCGATTCACAAGGGTCCCCCTGTCGTAACCCAACTCAACCCAACTCAACCCAACTCAACCCAACTCAACCCACCCCACTCCACTCCACCCCGGTTCATAACCCACCCCATTCCACCCCGGCCCTGCCTCCTCCCGGCCCGGCTCAGCCGTCGTAGGGCCGGGCGGCCCGCCCCTCCCGAAGGGTCAGCCCCCACCAGGCGAACTGGTCCAACAGCACGGCGGCGGCCTTGGCGGTCCCCTCCTCGTCGTACGGCCGCCCGTCCTCGCCGAACCGCTCCCAGGCCAGGTGAAAACTGACGGTGTCCCGCAGCGTGACCGCGTGCAGTTCGGCGAAGACCTGCCGCAACTGCTCCACGGCCCGCTGCCCACCGGCCATCCCGCCGTACGACACGAACCCGACCGGCTTGGCCCGCCACTCGCTGTACACGTAGTCGATCGCGAGCTTGAGGGAGGCCGGATACCCGTGGTTGTACTCCGGCGTGACCACAACCACCCCGTCCACCGCCCCGATCCGCCGGGCAAGCCCCGAGGCGTCGGCGGACCGCTCAAAGGACAACTTGAGCTCTTCCACGAGATCCGGTTCGGCCAGATCGATCACATCGACCTCCATGTCCCCCCGCTTCCGCACCTCACCGACAAACCAGGGAGCAACCTTGTCGGCGAAACGACCGGTGCGGGTGCTGGCGATGAGGACGCCGATCTTGAGCGGCGGGGGCGGGGCTGAAGCCTGAGACGAGGCCGGAGATGAGGCCGGTGACAAGTCCGGGGACGAGGGCGGAAGCGGGGACGAGGGCGACGGCAAGTCCGGGGACGGGGCGGGCGGCGAGCCCGGGGACGAAGCCGGGAGCGGGGACGATGACAGGAGTGGCGCCGTGCGCGGCGCGGTCTGGCTCATGCCGCAGACCGTAAAACCTCAACCAAACTTCAGGTCAACCCCTCCATCTTCCCCCTCACCTCCGCACCCCTCCACCCGCCCACCACTGAAGCCCCGACCCCACCCGCTACACTGGGCGCCGTCGCCTTCGTAGCTCAGGGGATAGAGCACCGCTCTCCTAAAGCGGGTGTCGCAGGTTCGAATCCTGCCGGGGGCACAGCAAAAGGGCCAGCTCAGGAGGGTTTCCTCCCAGGCTGGCCCTTCGTCGTGTTCGAGGCCGTGCCACACACGTGCCACTACGTCCACTCGGCAGCTCGTCAGGGCGGAAGGGATACCCGCTACTCCGTGGGAAAGGGCACGTACCCGTCCGGCACCTCGCTGACCTGCAGGTCCGAAAAGAGCAGGGTGAGGCGGTGCGCGTTGGTCTCGATGCGAACCTCATGGAAGTCGATCCCCACGGCTTGCGCCCAACGACGGGTCGCTTCCGACGGCGGGAGGACCTTCGCACCTGGGTACAAGGAATGCCACTTCACACCCCAGACGTAGCCGTCGAGGTCGATGCCCGTCTCATGGTCGATGAGGCGGTCGTCCAAAGAGACACGCCAGGTCTCCGGCAGCACGGACGATTCGCACCGGGCCTCAACGCAGTACCGGAAGAGATACCGCAGATACGCCGGCTCGACATCGGTGCGGGGATCCGCCGTCACGTAGACGATGACCTCGTAGTCGCGCATGTAGCTGGTGTATCCATGGTGGACGACGGCGTGATCGAAGGCCTCGTCCAACAGCTGTTCAAGCGCTACGGCGTCCATGGGACCGTTTCTATCCCACACGATCAGCCCCTGACAGCCTGATATCTACCGGTGCCAGGGGCTGAGGACTCCACAAGGGTCGCTCGAACAAGTCTTTAGACTCCCGGACCTCCCAGCTCAGGGAGGGCCCGGGTCTTTCTCACGTCATGTCAGCGCCAGGGCGCGAGGCCCCGCGAGTACGCCAATCTCACCCAAGAGCAGCTCGCAGAGAAAGCTGATCCAAGCCGGTCGACGATCCAGCGCATCGAGGCCGGCGAGGGCATCGAGTGCATCCACCTGATCTGCGTTGCCCGTGTCCTGGACGTCCTCCCCGCCGGCCTCGTCCGCTGAAGGGCCGGCCGTCATCCCTCTCGTATCGCCGCGCGGGCAGACACGGGAGAGGTCTGGGTCGGGGGCCTGCGGCACAGGATCGTATGGACGTAGACGGTCGTGCCGGGCCCGGTCGGCGAGCCGGAGTCGATGGGCGTCGTCGGCTCGTCCCGCCGGATGGTGAGATCGCAGCGCGCGCAGATCATGAGCGGACCTCCACAGCCCAAAGATCCCGCCACGTCCGGTACAAGCCAGCCGCTGCCGAGCACCCGCGGGACTCCTCTGGGCGGTCCGGATCCGGTCGGCACCCGGGGCAGGCAACGCAGTGCTCGGAGAGGGCGACGAACGCCTCCTCTGCCGGGGACAGGGTTTTGGCGGTCATCGGCGTCCCTTCCAGGTGAGCCGCTCCAGCGCCATCCGGGTGTCGCAGCCGGACGCGTCGTCGACGCACCGCTCGCAGTACGGGACGTGGTCCTGGAGGGCCTGGCGGGCGTGCTCGCCGATACAGCGGCGGCAGCCGCGGGGGAACCACTCGCAGTGCCCGCCGGGGCGCATGGGGCGGCGTCCGAGGTCGACGGCCGTCGCGGGCGTGAGGGGGGTGCCGTCCCATACGCAGGCGTTGCCGCGCTTCTGCTGCTCGGACAGGCCGTCGAGGCGGGGGACGGGTAACAGCGCGAGCGCCTCACGGGTGTCTGTGTCCTCGCTGCTCGTGCGCATGACCAGGCCTCCACAGTCACGATGATCCGTCTCACACATGACCGTAGGTGTGCTCAAGGGGGCCAACGCTCACAGATGTGTGAGCACCGCGAGCGTGCTACAGGCCGACCCAGGCAGCCATGTGGTTCAGCGTGTCCGGGGTCCGGCGCGCGACGTGGACCAGTCCTCGAATCGTCTCCCGGGCGCCAGGGTGGTAGCGGGTCTGTTCAGGCGCCGTCTTCCGGGCGGCGACCAGATGCTCCAGGGCCTTGTCCGTGAGCCCGGTTTCCATCTCCGTGCGTGCCCGGTCGATCAGGAAGTGCGCCCGCCGGGACGTCGGCAGCGACTTCGGCAGGCAGATCTTCCGGGCCTGCGTCAGCGCGTCGTCGAACCGGCCCATCTCGACGGCCGCCGACATCCGGTGCAGTGCGACGTTGGCCGGCCCGAACGACAGCCAGTGCACGCCGGAGGCCTCGCCGGTGCGCTTCGCGATGGCGCGGGCTTCGGCGATGTGCCGGTCCACGGCCGTCCTGTCGTCGGCACGCGCGCAGATGACGGATGCCCCGAGGTGAAGTTGCCCGGTGACGGCGAGGGCCTCCCGAGTTGTCTCGGCCTGGCCGACGATGCCGTGCCCGGAGGCGAGGAGGCGCTGCCCGATCGTGTACTCCCCCTCCCGGAAGTAGACGAGCGCGCGCATGTACTGGCGGACGGCACCGATACAGGGATCGGAGGCGCGCTCTGCTGCCCAGGCCATGCGGTCCAGGGCGACGGCGGACAGGTCGTAGTAGCCGAGCTTGACGGTGATGTCGTGGGCGGTGCGGTAGGTCGACGCGAGGGCCTGCCACAACTTCGTCGAAGGCGACGACCAGGCGGTGTGCGTGAGTTCGGCGATCGCCGCCGGCAGCGCGCGGGCAGCGTTCCGTAGATGGGCCGCCCGGACTTCCTCGCACAGGCGGTCCGCTTCGATGATGAGATCGGCGGCGGGCCGCGCCCGCAGGTCCGGGTTCACCCCGAGGTCGTACAGGTCGAGGGACTCGCGGATGGGACGGACGAGGCCGGCAAGCCGGTCTCGCTGCAATTCGGTCATGTAGGGCTGTCCCGTGAGGATGGTGACGTCGACCCCGAGGACCTTGGCGCTCGCGGCCACGAAGTCAGCCGTGGCCGGACGGGCACCGCATTCCACCTGGTTGAGCAGGCTGTAGGAGTAGGGAAGCAAGTCGGCCATCTGGCGCTGGGTGAGCCTGGCCAGTCTCCGCTGCTCCTTGATGCGAGTACCCGTGTGGACGTCGTCGAGGTTGGGCATCCTGGTCTCCTCGTTCCTCGCAGCCACTTGGAACGGTACTCATACTCCGTCGCACGGGTCAGCCGTCCGCCCTCGATTCCACCGGATTCGGGGGTGGTTGCGTGTGATCGGATACGAGGCATGACGACTTCCCGTGTGCTGTACCTGTTCGGCTCGGCGGCGCCCCCGGTCTTCGACCTGACGACGGTGATCGAGACCGCTCGGGAGCGCGGCTTCGACGTGTGCCTCGGGCTGACGCCGACGGCAGCCGACTGGCTCGGCGACCGGCTCGGCGAGTTGGAGCAGTTGACCGGTCACCCCGTGCGCTCGCGGTACAAGGCTCCGGGCGAGCCGGACGTATGGCCGAAGGCGGACGTCATCGTCTTCGCGCCGGCCACCTTCAACAGCATCAACTCCTGGGCGCTCGGTCTCACCCACGACTTCGTGGTCGGGGTCGTGGCGGAAGGCATCGGGAAGGGCATCCCGATCGTGGCGATGCCGTGCGTGAACGCGGCCTACGTACAGCACCGGCAGTTCGAGCGGAGTGTCCAGGAGCTGCGCGCCATGGGCGTGACGGTGCTGTACGGAGAGGGTGGGTTCGAGCCGAACCAGCCGGGCGGGGGGAAGCCCGAGGAGTATCCGTGGGTTCTGGCGCTGGATGCGGCTGAGCAGGCGGTCGCCACGAAGAGGTGACCCCGGACCTGACGAAGGCGGCCCCGCCCGCTGACAGCAGATGCGCGAGCTCCCACGCCCCGCGGGCAGACTGCGGCCCATGAACCAGCCTGACCGTCTGCCTTTGATCCCACGGCCCATGCCACCGCTCCGCGGTGACGAGTCAATCATCGGCGTCCCGGACGCAACCGTGGTCGACTTCTGGCAGTTCGCCATGCCGGACCTTCGTATGAACAACACACGCGGTCTGTTCGCCGAGTTCCTGGTCCACCAGGCGGTCGGCTCCCACGAGCCCCGTGTGGAATGGGCCAGCCACGACGTCGAAACCGACGACGGACTGCGCATCGAAGTCAAGGCAGGTGCCTACCTGCAAGCCTGGGAGCAGCGCACGCTGTCTCACATCCGCTTCAGTGGGATCCGCGCTCGCACGTGGTCACCCGATGGCGGCTACTCGGAGGCAAAGTCGCACAACGCGGACGTCTATGTTTTCGCCGTCCAGACTGCCCGTGAACACGCGGTCTACGAACCACTCGACACGGCTCAGTGGGAGTTCTACGTACTCCCCCGCCCGGTAGTCGCCACCCTGGACTCGGACAGCGTCAGCCTGGGTGCGGTTCGCGCGGCGGCCGGTCCACCGGTGTCCTTTCCCGACCTCAATGACTGCATCCGATCGGCCGATCCCCGCCCCGGACCACCGGGCCGATCATGAGCATGATGCCGATCTTCCTGGTGGGCATCGACTTCGGTCTCTCCATGGACTACGAGGTCTTCCAGATGTCCCGTATCCGCGAGGCGTACGTCCACGGGCAGTGGGCCGGCGAGTCGATCACCACGGGTTCCGCTACAGCGCCCGGGTGGTGGCCGCCGCCGTGGCCATCATGGTCGCCGTGTTCGCCGGATTCGTCACCGCCGACGAATCCATGATCGAGATGATCGGCTTCGGCCCCTCGCGACCGCCGTCCTCTTCGACGCGTTCGTGGTCCGCATGGCCTTCGTCCCGGGCGTCCTCGCCCTCCTCGGCGGCAAGGTGGCGTGGCTGCCCCGTCGGCCGGACCGGATCCTGCCGCACCTGGACGTGGAGGGCGAGGCGCTGAGCCGGGTCCCTCCCCCGCCCACACCGGCATCGACTCCGCGGCCGAACCACGGGAACACGGACAGCGAGAGCCCCGCCCTGACCCGTGAGCGGCGCTGTCCGCAACACGGTTCACACCAGTTCAGGCTGTGGTTCCGGTTGGCGTGTCCGTGGGGTGTTCGGTTCTCGGCGGGTGATGGTTCTTGTGTAGCCGTAGATCACCGAGGTCATCGTCAGGATGAGGAGGGGGCCGGCGATCCATGGGTGCCTTGCCATGTCCAGCGGTAGGTAGCGGTAGGCGAGCAGGAGCGTGGTGAAGACGGTCGTGCCGTAGGCGACCAGCTGGATTCCTGGGCGGTCCCAGCCGCGGACGTAGGAGCGCAGGGCTGCCTCGACGGTGAGGGTGAAGACCACGCCGGCGATGAGGTCCACGCCGTAGTGGTAGCCGAATCCCAGTGTCGCGGTGAGCGTGGCCAGCAGCCAGAACGTGCCGGCGAAGCGCAGGAGCCGGGGGCCGTTCCGGGAGTGCAGGAAGATCGCGGTGGCCCATGCCGTGTGCAGGCTGGGCATGCAGTTGCGCGGGGTGATCCCGTCGAACGGCATGAGGTGGGGGGTGCCGATCGGCGGTGGCGTCTGCGGCCACAGGTTGGCGACCGCCCATTGCCCGCTGGGCGGCGTTTCCGCCCAGAGGCTGACCGATGCCCAGTGCTCGGCGCCGGTGCCGTAGGCGAAGACGGGGCCGACCACCGGGAAGATCAGGTAGACGGTGGGTCCGAGGAGGCCGATCACCAGGAAGGTGCGCACCAGGTGATGGCGTGGGAAGCGGCGTTCGGCCGCCACGTTGCGCAGTTGGTACAGCGCGACGGCGACCGCGGCCACGGCGAGCTGGCCGTAGACGATGTCGAGGAAGTTGAAGCCGATCGAACCGGTGGCCGTGACCATGCGGCCCACCAGCCAAGACGGGTTGCCCAGGGCGTGATCGGCGACCGCCAGGTACTGGTCGAGGACTGTCGGGCGGGTCTTGGAGGTGATGAGAAGCCAGGTGTCCCCGGTCTTGCGGCCGGCCACCAGCAGCAGGCCCAGCCCGACGCCCTTCAGCAGCAGGACGCGGTCCCGGCCGGTACGGCGGGTGACGGCGATGACCGCACAGCCCAGGATCACCCACAACGCGCCGTTGCCGAAGGGGTGGCCGCCGGTCGTCTTCACGTCGGCCGCCCATCGGACCACGAAGAAGGCGATGTCGATGCCGATCGCGGCGCCCACCGCGATGAACCGTTGCCGCCAGGGCAGCACCACCAGCATCAACGCCATGCCGGCGTACAGCAGGAAGCCCGACTTGGGGGCGTACAGCACCTCGCGCAGCTGGGTGGTGATCGGCCCGGGCAGGCCGTAGTGGCGTGCGGCGATCTCCATCGCGATGAGGAATCCGAGGGCCACGACACTCGCCGCGGCCCAGAGTCCCGCCCGTCGTCGGCGCCCCGTGGAGGACGCGGTTCCGGGTCTTTTTCGCGAGAGGATCCGCGAGGGTATGTATCTCAATTTCGGCCGATTTTCTGGTTCTCAGGTAGTGATCAAAGGGTCACAGGGTCAAGGGGTACCGGGGTACAGAGTCAAAGGGTCGGGGTAGGTTCGCTCGTCTCCTTCCCGTCGAGGCCGTCTCCTCCCCCGCCGACAGCGACCCGCTCGACGAAGGGAGACGGAAGGATCACGGTCCGGGTTCCGCCGTGCCGTCCGTGCCGTCCGTGCCGTCCGCGCGAGGGGCCAGTACCGCGGAGACCACAGGGTGCGACGACAGCATGACATCGGCCACGAAGCGCGGGCGCCCGATGCCGAGTCGGCGCAGGGCCGGACCGTGGTCGGCGGCGACGACGAGGGAGACCGCGAGCAGGAGCAGTCGCCACAGGGCCATCACCGGGCGGCGCGACGCGCGGGGAAGCTCCGCCAGGGAAGCGTGCAGCCGCTCGCAGTGGAACGGGACGTGGCGCTGCTCGTCGGACAGGATCCGCGCCGCCACCTCCGTGGTGAGCGGGTCGTCGGTGCCGTCGCGCAGGGCCCGGTAGTAACGCAGCGCCACCACTTCCGCGATCATCAGCACCAGCAGTTCCACGCGGAGGCCCATGAGACGCCGTAGCCGTACGAAGGCCGTGTCGCTCCAGTGCCCGGTCAGCGTCGGCATGCCTCCCGCGGCCAGCAGCCGGGCGAGGAGACGGGCGTGGTTCTGTTCCTCGGCGACGAAGAGCCGGACGGCCCGCGCGTAGTCGGCGTCGCCGGCCCGGTCCGCCTTGCGGACGAGGTTGGCGCCATCGCCGTCCTCGCCGACCTGGAAGCGCTGGATGCCGGCCCACACCGCCGGATGCAGGGTCGCGGTCCGCCCCCAGTCCGGATCACCCTGGGCACGCCGGTGCTCGCGCGCGTCCTCGAACCGCCTTGTCCACTCGGCGAAGCCGCCCGTGCGCGCCACGTGGTCTCCCCTCCCCTCTCCGCCGCCGCCCACCGCCCTGTCGAGGTCCGGCATCTAGGCCGCCCGCCAGATCGTCATGTCCGCCGTCACGAAGCTGAAGCCGCTCTTCGGCAGGGCGGTGTTCTTGGCCTGGATCACGAGGAGGGCGATGTCGCCGGAGGGGTGCCGGACGCAGATCTCGCTGCCGGCCGCCGCCGCGGCGAGGGGGAGGTCGCGGGTCTTCTCGCCGTCCAGGGCCACCCGGCAGGTGGCGAGGGTGGCGCCCGGTTTGCCGTAGAGCAGGTGGATCACGCTGGTGTCGCTCTCCAGTGCGCAGCCGTCCGTGCAGACGAAGCGGATGTCTCCCTTGCGGTCCTTGCGCTCCACCGGGTCCTTGATGTCGAGCGAGTTCTTCTCGTCCAGCCATTGGAAGGGGTACGCGACGGCTCGCGGCGCCTCGGGGGTTTCGTCGCCGCCCGACCCCGGCCCCGGCCCCGTCGTCGGGGTCGTCGGATCGGATGCCGGGGACGAAGCCGACGAGCGTGCGGACGACGTCGGGTCGGGGGTGCCTGTCGAGGACTCGTACCGGTTGCTGAGCCGGTCCGCCGTTTTCACGGCCATCCAGGTCAGGCCCGTCAGCAGCAGTACGGCCGCCGTGACCGCGGCGGTGATCAACGGAGCGAGGCGGCGCCGCGGGATCCGTCTCTCCGGTGCCGCCGCCGGCGTCTGCCGCGGCAGTGTGTGGACCGGGGTGGGGGTGGGGACCGGGGCGGGTACGACCACCTCCGGGCCGGTGACCTCGCGCCAGACGGCGGGGCCCGCGCCCGCTTCGGCGTCCGCGCCCAGTCGTTGCCGGCACCACTCGACGATCTCCGCCGGGGTGGCCCGCTCCGCCGGGTCGGCGGCGAGACAGCGGGTGAGCAGCGGGCGGAGCGGCTCGGGGAGGAGGCCCAGGTCGGGCTTCGAGTGGACGATCCGGTACAGGACGTTGACGGAGGCGCCGTCGCCGTAGAGCGGCCTGCCCAGTGCCGCGAACGCCGCTGTCTGTCCGAGCGCGAAGATGTCGGTCGCCGCCGTGACCTCACCCCCGGACGCCTGCTCGGGGGCCATGAACTGGGGGGTGCCGATGGTGGCGCCCGTGGCGGTGTGCGAGGTGATGCCGGCGGCCAGCGAGATGCCGAAGTCGATCACCCGTGGGCCGTCGGCGGCCAGCAGCACGTTCGACGGCTTCAGGTCCCGGTGCACGATGCCGGCCCCGTGGATGGCCTGCAGTGCCTCGGCCACCCCCGCCATCAGCCACAGCACGGCCGGTATCGGGAGCGGGCCGCCCCGGAGGACGGCCTCCGCCAGGGAGGGGCCCGGTACGTACAGCGTGGCCAGCCAGGGGGGTACGCCGTCGGCGTCGGCGTCGATCAGCTCGGCGGTGTACGCGCCCCGGACCCGCCGGGCCGACGCGATCTCCCGGTGGAACCGTCGCCGGAAGGCCGGGTTGTCGGCCAGTTCCGGGCGTACGACCTTGATCGCCACCGGCCGGCCGCCCCGCGTGTGGGAGAGGTAGACCCGGCCCATGCCGCCCGCGCCGATCCGGGCGGCCAGGCGGTAGCCGGCCACCAGGGGCGGATCCTCCGCCTGGAGCGGTCGGAACACGGCAGTGGCGTCGTCGGTGTTCATCGGTCCCCGTTCCCCCTGATCCCCGTCCCCCTGATCCCCGATCTTCCGACCCAGGATCCCCGATCTCCTCCCTCGGGGGATCCCCGATCCCCTGATCCGGCGAGGCGATCAGAAGGAGCAGCCTAAAGGTTGACCGCCAGCGACCGGTCCACCCACGCAGAGCTACGGATCACCGCTCTCCCGGCGGCCTCGTGCCCCAGCCGTGGCGAATACGGGGGTCGGCCGCCGTCAATAAGGATGGTCGGCCGGTGCTGCCGTGTCCGCCGCCTCGGTCCGTGAAGCCGCAGGTCAGCGGCAAGGCGTGGGCGGATTTCCGCGCTGGAGCGGCTCTCGTGGTCCGGGGCTGTGACGAACAGCCGACGCGGACGGCCTCAGCAAGCGCCGAAGCAGGCCCATACTGGTAGGGATGACAAAGCCAGCTGCACCGAAGCGCTATTTGCCAACCAGCCCCTTCAAAGCCCCGGTGGCCCCGTCTCCCAAGCAGTTCGCGGTGGGTGACAAGGTCACACACGACATGTACGGCCTCGGCCGGGTGATCGGCATCGAGGACGGCATCGCCGTGCTCGTGGACTTCGGCTCCGCACAGGAGCGGATCCTGAGCCCGTACTCCAAGATGAGCAAGCTGTAGGACCGTTGTGCCCGGTCACGGCACGCCAGGTCCTTTCACGGCCCTGTAACGAATGGGAGACCTCTCATCGACCTGACCTCGCTGTTCTCCGCCCCGGAAGGGGCGACCCGTCATGCCACCGCGGCCTCGCCGCCTCCGCTGACGAACCCCTTCCAGGCCCCGGACTTCGGGGAGAACGAGGCCTTCCTGCCTGACGAGGAGCAAGACCCCTCCCAGGCATGGGAGCGGTACAACGCGGGGCGTACCGGCTCCGACCAGTGACAGTGGGTTCGGCCGTCGACCACGGGTCGTCGGCCTCGTTGACGTGGGCGTGGGGAGGGCCGGGACGGTAGGTGCTGTCGGCTGCCCGCCGACCGGAACGCGGCTGAGCCGAGGCGCGAGGGGCTCAGACGCGATGCGTTCAGGCGCGCCGCGCCTTGCCGTGCGCCCGCTCTCCACGCTTGAGCGCTCGGCTCTCCGGCGCTCGACTTTCCGGCGCTCGGCTCTCGAACGCTCGGCGCTCACCGGCGCGCGCCCTTCGAAGGCCCGGCTCCTGAAGGCTCAACTCCCGAAGGCTCAGCGGAGTTCCGTCGTCTCCAGCAGCTTCCGGGCCATCTGCTGTGCGGGCCTGGCCGTCTGGTCGGCGACGCGGCGGAAGGTCTCCTGGGCGGGGCGGGCCGGCCAGGCCGGGGGCAGGTGTCGGGCCGGGAGTCTGGGGTCCGTGCGGATGGTTCCGAGCCACTCGCTGACCAGGCGCAGCAGTGTGCCGATGGGGTCGTCCCCGGAGCCGGCGCCGAGGTGGGCGGTCCAGCGTTTGTCGAAGGTGACGTAGCGGGCGGCGATGGATTCCAGGTCCCAGGTGTCGCTGATCATCTGCTCGATGTCGATGGCCTGGTCCGCCTGGGCGTGGAAGATCTTGACGTGGGCGGTGAGCCCGAGTTCCGAGATGGTGGCGGAGACGTCGACGTTCCCGGGGGCGATCCACAGTCCGCTGTAGAGGGCGCCGAAGCCGGACCAGGTGAGCCGGGAGCGGAGGTCGTGGCGCCGGCTTTTCCAGGAGTCCGGGAGGGAGAAGCCGAGCAGTGTCCAGGAGCCGTCCCAGTCGTCGTTGACGGCGCCCTCCCGCCAGATGCGGGTACGGCCGTCCCGCAGGACGCGGGTCGCCTGTTCGGTCAGGCCGAAGTACATGCGGCGGCCCTCCCGTTGGCGCCGCAGCAGGCCGCGGTTGACCATGCGGGTCAGCGTGGAGCGCACGGCCTGTTCACCGACGCCGGCGCGGCCCAGGACGTCGATGATGCTGCCCGAGTAGACGCACAGCTGCCCCGCCTCCAGGACGTGGTTGCCGAAGAAGGCGAGCATGAGCGACTGGGGGCGCGACTGCGGGCCGTCGTCCGGGGAGTCGCCGCCCGAGGTGTCCTGGATGTCTTCGTCCTCCACGGTGGCAAGAGTACGACCGCCCGCGCGCGGTGCGGCAGGCGGTCGTACGGGGTCAGCGGCCGTCGGCCGGGTGGGCGAGGTCGTACGGGCGCGGGTACGGGGCGGGCCGGTACCGCACGTAACGTGCGGGGGTGGTCGGATCGGCCGCCGTGGCACGGGAGTTGAGGGACGCCGGGTCCGTGCCCCGCCACTTGCCGGTGGTGAGGCGGCCCTCCAGGGTGTGCAGGGCGGCGAGTTGTTCGGCGGGGCTGAAGGTGCAGTGGCCCGCGTTGTCGACGTACGCCTGGCGCAGCGAGGCGGCGGAGCCGGCGGCGGTGACGGCCCGCTTCAGGGCGCTCTCCGTCTGGACGGGGACCAGTGCGTCGCCGATGGTGTGGACGGAGAGCTGCGGCTTGGGCAGCTTGCCGGTGAAGGCGCTGGTACGGCTCATCCAGGCGACGGCGGCCGGGTCGGCTCCGATGCGCGGGGTCTTGTTGAGCGTGGCGAGGTCCTTGCGCAGGGACAGGCCGGCCTTCTTGTACAGCTCGGTGACCTCCTTGTGGACGGAGGATCGGCCGAGCAGCCTCGCGTAGTCGACGCCGGTGTTCCAGGACATGTTGCCGCCCGCGCGGGTCTCCGCCTCCAGCCTCCAGCTGAACGCGGGGCGCTGCACCATGCCCTTGAGGGCCGTGTACTGGTTGGTCTGCTGGGCGTCCCAGTCGGTCTCGGCGGGTCGGGGCTGGGACGGGTCGTTCCAGCCCG
This sequence comes from Streptomyces sp. NPDC032822, assembly GCF_055578825.1. Lineage (NCBI taxonomy): Bacteria > Bacillati > Actinomycetota > Actinomycetes > Kitasatosporales > Streptomycetaceae > Streptomyces > Streptomyces sp. NPDC032822. The sequence goes on from NZ_JBVIOL010000006.1 coordinate 285,403, forward strand.
GGATGTTGTGCAGGGCGGCGGCGAGCGCGATGCGGGCCCGCCCCTCGGCCGTCTGCTGCGCCGAGTCCACCGCGGCCGTCAGGGTGCCCGCCGCGTTGGTGGCGGCCGTCTGGTCCGGGAAGTTCACCAGTGGGATGTCGGAGCCGGGCGCGAGGAGCGTCTTGAGGGCGAAGACCGGGTCGAGGGTGTTGTTCCAGTTGGCGACGCCGCCGTGGACGAGGCCACACAGGGAGAGGGAGCCGTCGATCCGCCGCGCGGCGCGCTCGGCGATGGCGGTGGTGACGAGCCCGCCGTACGACTGTCCCCAGGCGATGGTGCGCCGTGCGGGCCCGAAGCGGTCCTTGAAGGCGGAGAGGGTGGCGAGTTGGTCCGGCACCGCGTCCGTCACCGCCCAGCCGTTGGTGGCGTACGACGAGCCGATGAGGGCGTAGCCCTTGTCGAGCAGGAGGGTCTTGGTGGCGGCGTCCGTGACGTTCTGGGCGTCGTTGGGGACGCCGGCGGGGCGGTAGCCGTGACTGAAGAGCAGGACGGTGCCGTTCCAGTCGGCGGGGACGTCCATCAAGTACGTGGCGCCCGAGGGGAGTCGGCCCTCGATGTGGCTCGTGTCCGCCGCGGTGGCCGCGGTGGCGGGCAGGGCGGTGGCGGCGAGCAGGAGAGCTGCCACGCAGGCGGTGCGGGTGGTGGTGCGGGTGCCGGTCGTCATGCGGAGATCTCCTCCGTGTGGGGGGTGACGGGGCGTTCGGTGGCTTCGGTGAGGGAGTCCTTGCTGGTCTCGCGGACGAGGAGGACGGTTACGGCGGTGATGGCGGCGCCGCCGCACAGCAGCAGGGCGACGGGGGTGCCGTTCCCGCTGCCGGCCACCAGGCCGCCGGCGATCATCGGGGAGAAGCCGGCGCCGATGAGGGTGGCGCCCTGGTAGCCGAGGGAGGCACCGGTGTAGCGGACCTTGGTGCCGAACATCTCGGTGAGCAGGGCGCCGAGCGGGCCGTACATCGTGGACTGGGCGATGCCGTGGCCGAGGACGACGGCGAGGATCAGCAGCCCGGGCGACCCGGAGTCGACCAGGGCGAGGACGGGGAAGGCGAGCGCCCCCGAGGCGAGGGCTCCGGCGAGGACGACCGGGCGGCGGCCGATCCGGTCGGAGAGCGCGGAGGCGCAGGGCAGCACGACGAGGGCGACGCACGCGGAGACGGTGAGCGCGGTGAGCACCTGCGGGCGGGCGTATCCGATGCCGGTGGCGTACGCGATCATGTAACTGGTCAGCAGGGACTGGGCGGTGAAGGCGCCGATGCCGACACCGCAGGCCAGCAGCAGGGGGCGCGGGCGGCGCAGGACGTCGAGGATGGGCAGGCTCGACTCGGCGCGGTCCTTCTTCACCTCGGCGAAGAGCGGGCTCTCGACGACCTTGAGGCGGACGAAGAGGCCGACGCCGAGCAGCAGGAAGCTCAGCAGGAACGGCACCCGCCAGCCCCAGGCCGCGAACTCGTCGCGGGGCATGGCGACCACGAGGGTGACGACCACCGAGGAGAGCAGGGAGCCGAGCGGGGCTCCCATCTGCGTGAAGCTGGACCACAGGCCGCGCCGCCGCTCTCCGGCGTGCTCGACGACCATCAGGGTGGCACCGCCCCATTCACCGCCGATGGCGATGCCCTGGACGACGCGCAGGGTGATCAGCAGGACGGGCGCCCACACACCGATGGTGTCGTACGTGGGCAGCAGGCCGATGAGGAAACTGGCGCCGCCCATCAGCCCCATGGTGAGCAACAGCATGGACTTACGGCCGAGTCGGTCACCGAAGTGCCCGAAGACGATGCCGCCGAGCGGACGGGCGACATAGCCGGCGGCGAAGGTGCCGAACGCGGCGACCGTGCCCACGGCGGGATCGGCGCCGGGGAAGAACAGTTCGCCGAAGACGAGGGCGGCGACGGTTCCGTACACGAGGAAGTCGTAGAACTCGACGGCGGTGCCGAGCAGTCCTGAGAGCGCCACTCGGCGCAGCTGCCGGGTGCGTTCGGAGTCTGGGGACGGGGAGGGTGACGGTGACGTGGATGCGGCGGGGGACGGGGGCATCGCGGTCTCCCTTGACCGGGGGAAGGACACCGCGAACCTAGGCGCCTATATGACTCTCGTCAATAAAGTGCACAACATCAGTCTGCGCGGGAGTGCCGAACGGCCACAGCCCGAACATGGCCCGAACATGGCTCGGATGCGTCGGATCCGTCAGACGCGGTCGTCAGGATCCGTCGCCGTGAAGCCCTGGACGGCGATCCGGCGGTACGCGGCGCGGGCGTGCCCGATCCGGGCCAGGGTGGTCCCGAGGAGGGCCGCCGCGCACAGACAGGCCAGCCAGAAGGTGTCCCGGTGACCGGCCCAGGTGAGGGTGCCCGCGGGCGGGATGGCGAAGCCGTTGAGGAACAGCCAGCACAGCACGGCCGTACCGGGGGCCGCGGTGAAGCGCGCGCACACCCCGAGCAGGGCGGCCAGCAGGGACAGCGCGGCCAGCGCGGGACCGGGGCGGCCCGTGCCCACCAGCGTGTTGTGCAGCGCGACCAGGATCAGGGCGCCGGCGAAGGCCGTGGCCCACACCAAGGGAGTGTCGACGGGCCGGGGTACGGGTCTGGCGCCGGCCCTGAGAGTCACCCACCTGATCATGCTGCACGCCTCCTTCGTCCTCCCCCGTGCACAAGGGGCCAGGCCGGCACGGCGGCACGGACCCCGGACGCGGATTCTCCCACCCGTCCGCAGGCCTCCACACTCCCGTTGCCCGATTCCAGGCGGTGCCCAGAGCTTGTCCTAGGGTGGCAACGACAGGGGTCGACAGGGTCCGAGCCGATGCCCGACCAGACAGGAGACAGCCGTGGGTGCACCGCGCCTGAGCAGTACGCCGTTGCCCGGTATCGGGGTCCGCTACGACCTGACCACGCGGGAGCGGCGCCGGCTGTCGGTGGTCGCGCACCGCGACGGCGCCCGGACCCTGAACGCCTACCGCGAGGACGACCCCGACGCCTGCGCCCTGTCGGTGCGGCTGTCCGCGGACGAGGCGGCCACGCTCGTCGACGCGATGACGCCGGCGCACCACAGCCCGAACCTGCTGTCCACCACCGAACTGGGGCTGGTGGCCGAGCGGATCGAGCTGTCGGCGACGTCGTACTGGAACGGGCGGCTGCTCGGCGAGACGCGGATGCGTACCGAGACCGGGGTGTCGATCGTGGCGGTGCTGCGCCGCGCCGAGGCCGTGCCCTCGCCCAAGCCCGACTTCCGGCTGGCCGGCGGCGACATCCTGATCGTGATCGGCACCCGGGAGGGGGCCACGGCGGCGGCGACGATCCTCGAACGGGAGTGAGACCCGGCGGCGACCGGTTCGCGGGCGGTTCCTAACGCCCGGCCGAATTCAGGGGTCTGGTCGGCCAGTCGAGCAGGCGGGCGCCGATGACCGCGGTCTGCAGGGTGTAGCGGTGGGCGAGGTCGGTGGGGTCGGTGCCGGTGAGCGTGTGGATGCGCTGCAGCCGGTAGGTGAGCGCGCGGACGCTGAGCGACAGCCGGCGGGCCGCGGCGGCGGCCACGCAGCCGGTGTCGAAGTACGCGCCGAGGGTGTCGAGCAGCGGGCGCGCTCCGCCGCGCGCCTGCTCCAGCGGCCCCAGGGAGCTGTGCACCAGGTCCACCAGGGCCTGCCGGTCCCGGGCGAGGACCGGGAAGACCAGCAGGTCGGCGGCGCGCAGCAGCGGCTCTTCGAGGCCCATGCGCTGGGCCACGTCCAGGGCGTTGAGGGCTTCCTCGTAGCTGTGCCCGATGCCGATCGCACCCGGCCGCGGCCGGCCGACGGCGACCTGGGCCCCGCCGGTCGCGGCGTAGACGCGTTTGGCGAAGTGGGTGAGGACGTCGTCCTGGTCTCCGGGGGCGACGCACAGCATCCGGCCGTCCTTGGTGGTGAACAGGATGCGACGGTTCTCGAAGCGGGCGAACAGTTCGCCCGCCACCTGCCGGGGAACGGGGTCGCTCTCGTCGTACTCCACCGGCCCCTCGGCCACGGCGACCGCGTGGGCGCGGGACAGGCGCAGCCCGAACCGTTCGGAGCGGGCGGCGAGTTGGCCCGGGTCGCCGCGCCCGTGCAGCAGGTCGTCGATGAACTCCCGGCGGGCGACGTTCTCCTTGCGGACCACGAGTCGCTGCGCGCGCTCGTAGCCCTCGGCGAAGGCGTCCACGGCCTGTTCGACGACGGCCAGGACACTGTCCGTGTCGGCCGACCGGGGCCGGGCGGAACGGCCCGCCGCGAGGTGGGCGCGGACGAGGGCGCGCCAGCCGTGCCCGGCCTCGGCCGCCCGCGCGCCGAGGGCCCGGCGGGACTCGATCTCCTCGCGGGTCAGCCGGCGGCCGGTGGCCGCGGCGTCCGCCAGGATCTCCTCGAACCCGTCGAGGTACGGCTCGGCCGAGGCGGTCGATCCGATCGCCGGAGCACCCGAGGCGCCCGTGGCCGCTACGACTTCCGCGGCTCCTGCGGCATCCACGACTTCTGCGGTTCCTGCGGCTCCTGCGGCCTCCGTGCACACCGCTCTCCCCATGTCCTCAGTGGCTCGCATGCGCGGCCTCCGCGGGCTCGGTGGGCGTGGTCGGGTCGAGGGGGGTGTCCTGGGGGCGCGGGGCGGTGAGGAGGCGGGCCAGGGGTTCGGTCCAGCGGGCGGCGAGCGGGCCGAGGATGACGAGGATCAGGACGTAGGCGGTGGCCAGCGGGCCGATGCGCGGTTCGACGCCGACGGCGAGTCCGGCGATGACGATGGAGAACTCGCCCCGCGCGACCAGTGTGCCGCCCGCCCGCCAGCGGCCCTTCGCGGAGATCCCGGCCCGCCGGGCGGCCCAGTAGCCGGTGGCGATCTTCGTCAGGGTGGTGACGGCGGCCAGCGCGAGGGCGGGAAGCAGGACGGGCGGGATGTCCGCGGGGTCGGTGTGCAGGCCGAAGAAGACGAAGAAGACCGCCGCGAACAGGTCCCGCAGCGGGACCAGCAGACTGTGCGCGCCCTCGGCGACCTCGCCGGACAGGGCGATGCCGACCAGGAACGCCCCTACGGCCGCCGACACTTGGAGCTGCTGGGCGAGGCCCGCCACGAGCAGGGTGAGGCCGAGGACGACCAGCAGCAGCATCTCGGCGTTGTCCGAGGAGACCGCGCGGCTGATCAGACGGCCGTGGCGCAGGGCGACGTAGAGGACGGCGCCGACGGTGCCCAGCGCGATCAGGAGGGTGACGGTGCCGCCCGCCAGGCTCACACCGGCGAGCAGGGCGGTGAGGATCGGCAGGTAGACCGCCATGGAGAGGTCTTCGAGGACCAGGATGCTCAGGACGACCGGCGTCTCACGGTTGCCGAGCCGGCCCAGGTCGCCGAGGACCTTGGCGATCACGCCGGAGGAGGAGATCCAGGTGACGCCGGCCAGGGCGACGGCGGCGACCGGGCCCCAGCCCAGGAGCAGCGCCATGACGGCGCCGGGGGCCGCGTTGAGGACGAAGTCGACGACACCGGAGGGGAATTGGCTCTTGAGGTTGGTGACGAGTTCGGAGGCGCTGTACTCCAGGCCGAGCAGGAGGAGCAGCAGGATGACGCCGATCTCGGCGCCGGTGGCCACGAAGTCCTCGCTGGCCTGCAACGGCAGGATGCCGCCGTGGCCGAAGGCGAGGCCGGCCAGCAGGTAGAGGGGTATGGGTGAGAACCCCACCCGGCCGGCGAGGCGTCCCAGCAGGCCGAGGACGAGGATGATCGCGCCGAGTTCGATGAGCATGGCGGTGGTGTCGTGCACGGGCGTCTGTCCTCCGTGGTCGATGCGGCGGCGGCGTCTGTGCCATGTCGGGTGCCTCCCCGTGACACCTGTCACTGCGTCAGGGAGCGCGGACGGCTGGGGAGTTGGGTGTGGCGAGTGGGCCGCGTCGGCCGAAGTGGCCGGGCCCGGCCGCCCAAGGGGTGCGCGGCGGTACCGGCAGTGCGGGTGTGCGCGGACGCGGCCGGGCGGGGCCGAACGCGGTGAGCGGCGCGGCGGGCGGCGCGTCAGCGCAGAGGGCGGCGGTTCAGGCCGGTGCCGCTGGTATCAGGAACGCCGTCACGAGCGGCGTTGTCGACGCGTACGCGGATGACCCGACCCATGTCACGCCCCCACTCACGTCGGTTCCGAACCACGGCTGAGCGCACTTACGCTCACCGGAGCGTAAGCACTCCGTAAAGAAGTTTAGCGCATATCGAAAACCGAAGATCAGGAACCGAACGCCCCCGGACCGCCCCGGACCGGCTCAGCCGCGCGGCGGGCGACGGTTTCCCCGGCCTCGATGCGGGTCGAAGAGCTGCGCCGCGATCCCCGCCAGGACCAGGCCCGTGGCGATGAGCAGGCCGTCGGCCACGACCACGCCGGTGACCAGTACGGCCAGGGAGACCGCCAGGGACCACCAGGCGCGGGTGTGCCGGTACTCCCGGGGCCGGGAGGGGCGCCCGGCACGCATGGCCCGGGCGAACCGGGGGTCGTCGCGCTCGAAGCGCGCTTCGAGCGCGACCAGACGCTCGTCGTCGGACTGGGGCATGGCTTCTCTCCTCCGGCGCCGAGGCAGTGCGGGGCTCTCGCACCGGGCTCCAGCCTTGCGCCCCTCGGGCGGCCCCCGCCATCAGGCCCACCATGCATTCTTCCTGCCGGCCGACCCCCACAAACGATGGGTGCCGTCACGGATGGCCGCCCCGCCCCGCGCCGGTCACCCTGGACCGTGGTCCACGTCGAGGAGGCGATGCGCGGTGCCCCTGTTCTGGCGGATCTTCGTGCTGAACGCCGTCGTCCTCGTCACGGCCACCGCCCTGCTGCTGGGCCCGGTCACGGTCTCCACGCCCGTGCTGCTCACCGAGGCCGCGGTCCTCACCGGCGGGCTGGCCGCCATGCTCGGCGCCAACGCCCTGCTGCTGCGCGTGGGACTCGGCCCGCTGCGACGCCTCACCCGGGCCATGACCACCACCGACCTGCTCCGCCCGGGGCGCCGTCTCCCGGTCGACGGCCACGGGGAGATCGCCGAGCTGATCACGGCGTACAACGCCATGCTCGACCGGCTGGAGGAAGAACGCGCCACCAGCAGTGCCCGCGCGCTCTCCGCCCAGGAGGCCGAACGGCACCGCATCGCGCAGGAACTCCACGACGAGGTCGGCCAGACCCTCACCGCCGTGCTGCTCGAACTCAAACGCGTCGCGGACCAGGCACCGGCCACCATGCGGGCAGAGCTGCACCAGGTCCAGGAGACCACCCGGGGCAGTCTGGACGAGATCCGTCGCATCGCCCGCCGGCTGCGCCCCGGCGTCCTGGACGAACTCGGCCTGGCCAAGGCGCTCAAGGCCCTCACCGGCGAGTTCACCAAGCCCGGACTGTCGGTGCGGCACCACCTCGACGCGGCGCTGCCGCCCCTGGACCGCGAGACCGGGCAAGAGGCAGGCCCCGGGATCGGCCGCGATGTCGAACTCGTCCTCTACCGGGTGGCGCAGGAAGGGCTCACCAACACGGCCCGCCACTCCGGCGCCCGGCACGCCCGGCTCGCCCTGCGCCGTTCGCCGTCCGGCGTGGAACTGAGCGTCCGGGACGACGGCCGGGGCATCGGCGACGCCCCCGAGGGAGCCGGTATCCGCGGCATGCGCGAGCGCGCCCTGCTCGTCGGCGCCGACCTCGTCGTCGGCCCGGGCCCGGACGGCGGCACGGAGATACTCCTGACCGTCCCGCTCCGGACTCCGGTCCCCTGAGGGCTAGTTGGGCTGTCGCTCGACCTCGGCACGGAGCGTGGCCGCCTCCGGCGCGAGGGTCTCGGGTGCCGGAGCGTCGGACCCGGGAGCCTCAAGTGCCGGAGCATCGAGGGCCGGAGCATCGAGGGCCGGAGCATCGGGCCTACGGCTTTCCCGGCCCGGCCGGAGTGCTCCCACGGCGACCAGCGCGCGTGCCAGCAGATGGGCCCGACCGGCGACCACCGGGCCCAGGACGGCGAGGACGAGGACGTATCCGGCGATGAACGGCGCGAGCCGCTCGTCCAGTCCGGCGGCGGTGGCCATGGCGGCCAGGATCAGCGCGAACTCCCCGCGGGCGACCAGGGTGGTGGCGATGTCCGCGGCGTGTTCGGGGCCGTAGCGGTACAGGCGGGCGACGAGCAGTCCCGCGATGATGTTCATGACGATGGTCAGTGCCGCGGCGGCGGCGACCGGTCCGGCGACGGCGGCGACGACACCGGGGTCGATGGCCAGTCCGAAGGCGAAGAAGAAGATCGCGGCGAAGGCGTCCCGCAGGGGGTGCACGAGCCGGCGGATCCGGGGACCGGAGGGCGTGCCGGCCAGGATCAGGCCGACCATGAACGCGCCGATCGCGTCGGCGACCCCGAGGACCTCCGAGACACCGGCGACGAAGACGGCCCCGCCGAGGAAGCTGATCACGAGGAGTTCGTTGTCGCGTACCGCGATCAGGCGCCCGACCAGCCGGGTGCCGTAGCGGGCCGCGGCGGCCAGCACCAGCAGGAACCCGAAGGCCTTGCCCGCCTGCACCAGCATGTCCACGGTGCCCTGGGCGCCGCCGATGACGGGCTGGAGGGCGGCGAGATAGAGGGCGAGGAAGATGTCCTCCACCACGACGACACCGAGGATGAGGCGGGTCTCGGGGCGGCCGATACGGCCCAGGTCGATGAGGATCTTGGTGACGATCGCGGACGAGGAGATCCCGAGGACACCGGCCAGCACCAGCGCCTCGCGGGCGCCCCAGCCCAGGGCGAACCCGAAGCCCAGGCCCGCGCCGACGTTCAGCAGCAGATAGATGCCGCCGGCTGCGAGGAGCCGTCGGCCGCCCTTCCGCAGATCGTCGACGTGGAATTCCAGGCCGAGGTAGAACAGCAGCAGCACCAGCCCGAGCGCGGAGAGCATCTCGAAGTCGTGCGCGTCCTCGACCAGTACGAAGCCCGGGGTGTGCGGGCCGAGCAGGATGCCGGCGAGCATGAACAGCGGGATGGTCGGCAGCCCGATCCGGCCGCCGAGGCGGGCCAGGAACGCGGCGGCCAGGAAGGCGCCGCCCATGGCGAGGAGCGTGTCAGCGTGTCCCATGGGTCACCGCCTTCGCGGGCGCGAGAGGTCGGAACGTCTTCCCATACGGCGGGCGAATGCGCGGATGGATACAGGTTCTCCTTCGTCGGAGTGCGGGCGAGGTGCTGCCGGAGCCGGGCCGGCTCGCTGCCGGCCGGCTCGTCGTTCCACGCTCGCAGGACGAAGGGGGTCCCGAACATCCGTGCTGCCACTCATTTTCGCGTCGGCGGCCTCCTCGTGTCCGGGACCGGGGCCGGCACGGGCGGTGGGGCCGTCGTCGTGCGCTCCTTGGTCAGGGCGCGGATGATCTGCCGGGCCAGGAGCGGGTCCGCCGGCAGGACGTGGGAGGCGAACCAGCGGGCGGGCCCCGGGTCGGGCGAGGGGTCCGCGAACTCGGCGCCCGCGTAGTCGTCGAGCGGTGGGTCGTAGAGGTAGCCGCAGACGATGCCGTGGTCCACGAGGCGTTCCACCAGGGCGTCGCGCCCGTCGACCAGGAGCGGGGCGCGGAAGAGCGGGTAGGGGCCGTCGTCGGCGGAACGGGCGCGCAGCGCGGGCGAGGCCCAGGCGGTGCCCGTGAGGAGGGTGACGCCCGCCCTGCGGTGGGTGAGGTCGGTGTCGAGCCGGGCCATCCGTAGCCCCAACTGGGCGCGGACCAGGGCTCCGTGGCGGGTGCGGAAGTCGTGCAGGTCGACGCGGACCCAGGGTTCGTAGGCGGTCAGGTCCGGTGCGCGCAGGCCCGCACCGGACAACTGCGAGGCGTGCAGGGGCATACGGAACGTGTCGCGTTCGAGCAGGCCCAGGCGCTGCATCGTGCGCCAGGCCGGGCGGACCAGGTGGAGGTTACGGACGGCCGAGCGGGCCAGCGGGCGCAGGGTCGCGGCCAGGTCGGCGCGGAGCCGGCCCGGTGCGAGGAGGTCGTCGCGCAGCAGCTCCAGCTCGCGCCGGGTGCGGGCGTCCTCCACCGCGAGGAAGCCGCCCGCCTTCCCCGCCACATGCTTGGAGAGGCTGAAGGCGGCGGCCCGGCCGAAGGTCCCGATGGGCTGTCCGTCCACGTGCGTGCCGATCGCGTGGGCCGCGTCCTCGATCAGCGGGATGCCCAACCGGTCGCAGCGCGAGCGCAGTTCGCCGACCCGGTCCGGGATGCCGTACAGGTTGGTGGTCAGGACCGCGTCCACCCCGCGCCAGGTGGACTCCGGTACGGCGGCCGGGTCGATGTTGCCGTCCCAGGGCGACACCGGGGCCTGCACCGGGCGCAGCCCGGCCGCGAGGACGACGAAGAGGATCACGTCGTCGTTGACCGGCGACATCAGTACCCGGCTGCCGGGCCGGCACCAGCGCCGCAGTGCCAGGTACAGGGCCAGCCGTGCCGAGGGCGTGTAGACGCACTCCCGTCCGAGTCGCCGCGTCATCGTCGCGGCGAGCCGCGATCCGTACGGCATCGTCACCTCTCTCCGTCGATCGCCGAGGAAGTTCAGGAAGTCGAGCAGGCCGAAAGGACTGCGAAGGCCGATGGGGATGAAGGGGAGGATGGGGATGAAGGGGCCGCCGAGGCGGATGCGGCGACCGGGAAGTCGAACAAAGGTGGAGGAAGCTCAGGAGCCGGGGCGGAATGACGACGTGCGCAGGCCGCCGACCGTCTTGAGCAGGCGGTCGGCCGGTTCCCGGAGGCGGGGGTGGGCCAGGACCGTGTTGCGCAGGCCGCGGACCGGTCTGCGCCACAGCCGGTGGACCGCGGCGACCGGGTGGGGCCGGGTCGCGAAGCCCTCGCCCACGCGCAGTTCGCGGGTCTTGAGCCAGTCCTTGTACTCCTTGTCGCCGCGCCCCATGTCCATGAGCCGCACGCCGTCCCGGCCGGCCGCCTCCGCCATCCGCAGATGCATGATCAGGCCGGGCGAGTAGTAGTGGAAGTCGGGGTCGTACGCGGTGAACCAGGCCGCGAACACCGTGCGCGACCGGGGACCGAAGTGTGCGGCCACCGGCCGGTCACCGGCGTAGACGACGGACAGCACGCCGGTGAAGTGTTCCTCGCGGACCTGGAAGAGGTGGTCGACGAGGTCCACGATCCAGGGCCGCGCGAACCGGTCCATCCGCCCCGTCCTGCGGTACTGCGCGGACTTCCACTCCATGAGCCGGCGCAGCATCCGCGGGTCGCGCTCGTCGTGGACGAACCGCATCTCGCCGACGTTGCGGCTCAGGCGGCGCTCCTTCTTCAGGGTCGTCTTGGCCAGCCCCGGGTACGCGGCGCGCAGCCACTGCGGGTAGCCGGTGTCGCCGCCGTCCTTGAGGTCGATGACCGGGGAGGCGAACCTTCCCGTCACGGAGGCGGCGAAGGGCTTCTGCTCCTCCACGAGGTGGTCGAACTCCAGGACCGACAGCCCGCAGGCCCGCAGCAGTTCCGTGGCGTCCCAGGTGACGCCGGGGCGGTGCACGAGGGCCTGGCAGTCGGAGAGGCCGAGCCCGATGGCCCGGCCGACACCGAAGGCGCCCCGCTCGTACGGCAGGAAGCCGACCGGCTCCCCGTGCTCGTGCAGCACGGCCACCCGGGCCGCCCCGCCGCGGTGTGTGCCGACCCCGGCCGCGAACTCCGGTGCCAGGAAAGGATTCGCGTAGTCCGGCGACTCGTCCATCGCCCGGTGCCAGGCCGCGCGCAACTGGGCGCCCAGCTCCTCAGGTCTGTGGATCGTGATGTCCGCCCCGGTCCCGCTCATGGCTCGCACGGGCGACCGCCCCCCTGTTTTTCCCCGTTGTCCCCCCGGCGCGCGCACTCCGCGCCCTGCCCCAGGATCAAAAGTCGCGAAACAGCACGCAGACTGTCAAGAGTGTCGCTCGTAATGGATCGGTATAGATCGGCACCGATCGGGTACGGCTCTCCGGCGGGACCTCGGTGGCCTGCCCGGCGGGACACCGGTGGCCCGGGGTTCGCCCCGCGGCGTTAGCATCCGAGGCATGACTGTAGACAGCAACGGTGTGTCCCCCCTCGACGTCGAGATCAACGCCCTCAAGGGCGGTCCCGCGGACCTCTCCCAGTACGCCGGCCGGGCGGTACTGGTCGTGAACGTGGCCTCCAAGTGCGGGCTGACCCCGCAGTACACGGGCCTGGAGAAGCTCCAGGAGCAGTACGCGGAGCGCGGCCTCACCGTGCTCGGCGTGCCCTGCAACCAGTTCCTCGGGCAGGAGCCCGGCAGCGCCGAGGAGATCGCCGAGTTCTGCTCGGCGACGTACGGCGTGAGCTTCCCGCTGACCGAGAAGGTCGAGGTCAACGGGGAGGGCCGGCACCCGCTGTACGAGCGCCTGGTGGGCTTCGCCGACGCCGAGGGCCACAGCGGCGACATCCGCTGGAACTTCGAGAAGTTCCTCATCGGCCGCGACGGCACGGTCGTCGGCCGTTTCTCGCCGCAGACCGAGCCGGAGTCGGACGAGGTCGTGTCGGCGATCGAGGCCCAACTGGCCGGTTGAGCCGGTCGGTTGAGCGGGCCGGTTGACCTTGCCCCTGGGGCAGGGCTGAGCGTTCCCGTCACCGGGCGGAGGAAGCCGCCCGGTGACGGAGGATGACAGGGTGGACGAGGTGGATCTGCTCACCATCGGCGCGTTCGCCGCACGGGCCCGGCTGTCGGCCAAGGCCCTGCGGCTGTACGACCGGCTCGGACTGCTGTCCCCGGCACACGTCGACGAGGTCAGCGGCTACCGCTACTACCGCGCGGACCAGGTGCAGCGCGCCCGGCTGGTGGCGATGCTGCGGCAGCTCGACATGCCGCTGGCGCGGATCGCCGAGGTGGTCGGGGCGGCGGACGGGGCCGGGAGCGCCGACCGGCTCGCCGCGTACTGGGCGGACGTCGAGACGCGGGTGGCGGGGCAGCGGACGCTCGTCGAGTACCTCCGTGGACGACTGTCGGGGAGGAGCTCCGAGATGTACGGGAAGTTCGTGGTCGAGACGGTGGACGTACCGGCCCAGGTGGTGATCACGGAGACCCGGCACACCCTCGCGGACGAACTGCCGGCCTGGATCGGCGCGTCGCTGGGGCGGCTGGAGGAGGCGTCCCGGGAGTGCGGTGGCATGACGGCCCCGCCGTTCGTCGTCTACCACCGCGAGGTGTCGATGGAGAGCGACGGCCCGGCCGAGTCGTGCGTGCCGGTCGCCGACGAGGCCGCGGCCCGCGCGTGGGTGGCCGCACAGGGGCAAGGGCGGTGCCGGGGACGGGAGTTCACGGTCCGGACAGAGCCGGCCCGGCGGCTCGCCCGCACCCGGATCACCAAGGCGCAGGTCGCGCATCCGCAGATCCTGGCCGCGTTCGAGGCGGTGGAGGCGTGGATGAAGCGGGAGGGGCTGGAGTACGGCGGCCCGTGCCGGGAGGTCTACTTCGCCGACTGGGACGCGGCAGGCCCCGAGGACCCGGTGTGCGATGTGGCGTTCCCGGTGAACTGACGTCGTACGCCCGTCGGTTCGGGGCACAAGCCGAGCCCTCTCGGCAAGGACGGCGATCTGGTCGAGAGGGCTCTTCAGTGGTGCTTGTGCAGTTGTCGGTCGTGCAGTTGTCGGTCGTGCATCGGCTGGGGAGCAGGGGATCAGAAAGACCGCTCCCCTACTCCTTGACCGAGGATACGAAAGCGGTCCACGCGTCCGCGGGGAACCTCACCTTGACTCCGTCGGGGCCGACCTTCGTGTCCCCCACGTCCAACGACGACGCGGTGGTCGACCTGACCATCACGCATGCGCCGTTGTTGTTCGTGTAGGAGGACGTCCTCCACGTTTCCGCGGATCCCAGGCGAATCGCCATTTTTTACTCCGTTACGCAGTAGCACAGTTCGGTTTCCGCCAACCTTTACTGATCGTTGGCGTGATCGACGCTACTCGCCGTCTTCCTCTTTCGGAGCAGGCGTTCACTCTTCTGGATGGCATATTCCAGGGGATACTTCCAGTGGGACCCGGCCGAGGTGTACGATCCCGCCTTCCCTCAGCGCGCGTACTCCTTGGCCACGTCCTCGATGAGCTGGCGCGACTGGTCCACGTTCAGCGCCTGCGCTCTCAAGTGCTCGTACATCACCGTGTACTTCTGCACATCATGGGCCTTCTCCAGATAGAGATCGCTGGTGACGCCCTCGATGTACACCACGCTCGAATCGGCCGCGTCGGAGAACTCCAGGATGGAGTACTGGCCGTTGATGCCCGGATGCGCTCCCACGTCGAACGGCAGCACCTGCACCGTGATGTGGGGTCGCTGGGACGCCTCGGCCAGGTACTCCAGTTGCTCCCGCATCACCAGCCGGCTCCCGATGACCCTGCGCAGCGACGCCTCGTCCAGGACGACCCAGAGCCGCAACGGGTCCCGCTCGGCGACGATACGATCCTGCCGCCGCAGCCGGACCTGTGCGCGCTTGTCGATCTCGGTGTCCGAAGTCTCCGGCGAACCGCCCCTGATGATGGCCTCGGCATAGGCCCGGGTCTGCAACAGCCCGGTGATGATCTGGGGTTCGTAGACCCGCAGCGACTCCGCGTCGGTCTCCAGACCGATGTAGACGCTGTACGGGATGTCCCCGAAGGCGTGCCACCAGCCCTGCTGGCGCGAGTCCTTGGCCATCTGCATCAGTGACTCGACGATCCGCTGGTCCTCGACCTCGTACACCCCGCACAGATCGCGGACGTCACGCTGGCTGATACTGCGCCGGCCGTTCTCCAGCCGGCTGATCTTCGACTGCGACACGAGCAGTCGCTCGGCGACCTCTTCGGCCGTCATGCCCTTGAGCTCGCGGAGCCGGCGCAACTCCTGGCCCAACCGGCGTCGCCTGACAGTGGGATTGACATTGGACGCCACGGGACGTGCACCTCCGGCTGCGTGCCTCATACTTGCCACTTTGCGTATCTGCTGTTGAGCAGACTGCCACCAAGGGGCTTTCTACCGCTGGGAAACGGTGGATATGCGCAGGGCCCGCACACAGCCGCGCGGGACGAGGGAACCGGGACATCGTCCGATGTACAGACGTACGGTTCCCTCGCCCCGCGCGGACCAGCGGCTCCCGAACCGGTCCTGGGACTGCGGCGCGGCGCTCGACGGTGCGTGGTGCTCGTGGTGCTCGTGGTGCGTGTGTGGTGCTCGGTGGTGCGTCGGCATGCCCGTTGCGGCCGGGCAGGCCAGGCATGCCGGACGTGCTCGACGTGCCTTCGGTGCGGATCGTGCTGCCGTGGCGCCTGTCGTGGGACCGCGGCTCAGTGAGCCACGACGCGCGCCATCGATCCACGGTGCGGTTGCATCGGAACGCCGCGGGCGGGCTCCGGTGCGGGCCTGGCTCCGGGCGCGGCCTGCCGGCCGGTCGGTGCCGGGTTGCGGCGAGGCTGGGCAGCCGCGCCGTTCTGGACGTCCATCACGGCGTGCGCCACGAGGCCGCCCATGGGGTCGTGCCTGATCAGGTCCCGCAGCCGGGATCGGGACGAGCGTCCCTCGTTCCCCGGATACAGGTGCTTGCCGAGGCCGACCGCGTGCGCCAGCGCGGCGAGCGCCGCGGTCCGCGGGTCCGGCGGTACGCCGGTGCGGATCGCGGAGTCCAGTCGGGCTCTGATCTCCCGGCTGATCTCGGTCTGACTCGCCTGGTAGCGAGTCGTAGGCAGCACTCCGCACATCTGACCCGCCACGGCATGCACCATGCCGCACCGTTCCAGATGCGAGAGGTAGGTCTGGCGCAGCCCTAGACGCGGCCCGCCAATCCAGTGGATCGCACGTACCGGAGCGCCACGCCTTCGCAGCAACTCCAACGCGCAGTCCAAAGTCGGATCTCCGGTCGGCCGTGGGGACACCACGGCGATACGATCCCCGTCTGGGGCTATCCGTCCGGCCAGCGCCAGCTCCACTAGCTGCGCTCCGGCCAGACCAAGGTCGAGCGACTGCGGCTGTGCGGTGGTACCCGTGGTCGGGTCCAGCGCCAGAAGCAGAAGCTCCTCCGGAAGTGTTCTGCGGCTCATGCCCATCCATGCCTCCCCGCGTGGATGAATGACAGGGTGACCCCTCTCACAATGGTCTGTCGAGGGTGCGTGACCTGTTTGTGAGGGAACCGATAGGTATGTCGTTCTCGTCTACCGCTTGGGTCAAGCCCACACACAGGACACTGGTACATGGTTCGGACACTGCGGGGGAGCGGTGTTCCGTTGACGGTTCACGGTTTCGATAGGCGCACGGACACGGGTCGCGTGCGGCGCATGGAGGAGGCATCGGTGGCGGGCGAGTCCCCCGACAGGTCGAAGCAGCGCGAGTCGTCGGCAGAACCGACGTCGGGGAGTGCGGGGCCGGTTCCCGAGGCGAGGACGGAGTCACCCGAGCCCTCCGGGAAGCGCGATCCGCGCCTCGCGGTGGCCCGCGACTCCGGCACGACCTCCACGGCCTCCACGGCCCGTGGCGGCGTCGACACGGCGACGCGGGTGTTCTCGGTACGGGAAGTCACCGCGGAGGCGGAGAAGGCCGAGGAGGCCGCGGAAGACACCACCGGGCCGGAGACCGACGCGGCGGAAACGGAGACCGACACCGCGGAGGCGGGTACCGACGCCGCGGAGACCGACACCTCGGAGGCGGAGACGGAGACCGACACCTCGGAGGCGGAGGCGGGTACCGACACCTCGGAGGCGGAGGCGGGTACCGACGCTGCGGAAGCGGAGGCGGGTACCGACGCTGCGGAAGCGGAGGCGGGTACCGACGCTGCGGAAGCGGAGGCCGACACCTCGGAGGCTGAGGCGGGTACCGACGCTGCGGAAGCGGAGGCCGACACCTCGGAGGCGGGCACGAAGGCCGACTCCGCAGAGGTGGAGACCGAGACCTCGGAGGGCACCGGCGAGTCTCCGGGCGAGGCCGCCGAGGACTCCGAGGAAGCCGCCGTGCCGGAGGGTGACGCGGCCGACGCGCCGGACGAGAACGGCGACACCGAGGATTCCGACACCGACGCCGAACCCGAGTCCGAGTCCGAGTCCGACGGTGGTGACGCATCCGGTACGCCGGGTGATGACCGGCTCCGTGAAGCCGTGGCCGCGTGGGTGGCGACGGCGGACGAGGAGACGGACACCGAGGGCGAGACCCCCGAGGGCCAGGCCGAGGACACCGCCGCCGCCGACGACTCGGACGCGGGGACGGACGTAGCCGAACCGGCGGTCGAGACCGACGACGGCGACGCGGACGCCGAGACCGACGGGACCGACGGGACCGACGGGACCGACGGGACCGGCGACGAGCCCGCCTCGGACGCCGAGGCCGAGCCCGGCGGTGAGCCCGGCGAGTCCGCTCAGGACGCCGAGCCGGAAGCCGGCGGCGACACCGAGCGGGCCCCTGAAGCCGCCGCAGGCGATGACGCCCCCGGCGACTCCGGCGACTCCGAGCCCGCCCTCGACCACCCCACCGCCGTCTTCAAGGCCCCCCGACCCTCCGCGCCCGCCGTGGACCAGCCGACGACCATGCTGAAGCTCGGCGATGTCGGCAAGAAGCCCGAGGCGGCCCCCGAGGGCGAGGTCAAGCCCGAGGCGCCGGCCGAGCGGACCAGCAGGTTCGTCGCGCTGAAGCCGTTGGACGACCCGGCGGTGCGCCGCCCAGAGCCGGCCGATGCCACCGCCGCCGTCCCGCAGGTCGGGCCGGAGCGGACGACCCAGCAGCCGTTGCCACCGCTGCCGCCGCTCGACCTGCTGGCGGAGCTGACGAACACCCCGCGGCCTCCGGAGACGCCGGTCCGGACGATCGTGCGGCGGGTCAAGATCTGGACCCCGCTGGTGCTGCTGCTCGCGGTCGCGTTTGCGATCGTGCAGGCCGTGCGTCCGCTGCCGAGCCCCGAACTGAAGCTCACCGCCGCCGACAACTACACCTTCGAGGGCGACGCGCTCGACATCCCGTGGCCGTCCGACGGACAGGCCGCGCTGGATGTCCAGGGCATCGGCTCGTTCGGCTCGTCGGGCGGGCAGAAGCCCGTGCCGATCGCCAGTGTCGCCAAGGTGATGACCGCGTACGTCATCCTGCGCGACCACCAGCTCAAGAGCGGCGCCGACGGCCCGAAGATCACGATCGACCAGACGGCCGAGGACCAGTCGAACGCCGGTCAGGAGTCGACCGTCAACGTGACCACCGGCGACTCGATCTCCCAGCGCGAGGCCCTGGAGAGCATCCTGATCGCGTCCGCGAACAACGTGGCGCGGCTGCTGGCCCGTTGGGACGCGGGGTCCGAGAAGGCGTTCGTCACGAAGATGAACGAGGCCGCCAAGGACCTCGGGATGAGCAACACGACGTACACCGACCCCTCGGGGCTGAACAACACGACCGTCAGCACGGCCGTGGACCAGGTGAAGCTGGCCAAGAAGGCGATGGAGGAGCCCGCCTTCCGCGAGGTCGCCGCGATGATGTCGTACATCGACTACAAGGGCACCAAGCACGACAACTGGAACCGTCTGGTCGGCTCCAACAACGTCGTCGGCATCAAGACCGGCACCACCACCTCCGCTCTCGGCAACCTCGTCTTCGCGGCCAAGAAAGAGGTCAACGGCGAGGTGCGCAGGGTCATCGGCGCCGTCGTGCGCCAGCCCGCGGGCGGCGCCGACAACACCATCCTCGGTGCGGCCCTCGACTCCAGCGACAAGCTGATCCGGGCCGCGCAGGACGCGCTGAAGTCGGCGACGATCATGAAGAAGGGCGAGGTCGTCGGGTACGTCGACGACGGCCTCGGCGGCCAGACCCCGGTCGTCGCCACGAAGGACGTCACGGCCGTCGGCTGGTCGGGCCTGAAGGTCGAGCTGACCTTCTCGGCGGACGAGCTGCCGCACACCGCGAAGGCCGGCGCCAAGGTCGGCTCGCTCACCGTCGGAGACGGCACGACCGGCTCGGTCAAGGTGCCGGTCGCCCTTCAGGAGGACCTCGTCGAACCGGCCTACGCGGACAAGCTGACCCGACTCGGCTGATCCGGGCCCATAAGTGCACCGCACACCCCGTCCACCGGAACCCGGCCAGGTCCCGGTGGGCGGGGTGCGTGCTAGCGTCGCGAAACGGGGCAGGTCGCTCGCGGGACGCGGCCGGGAACAGAACGCGAACAGAAGACGCGAACAGAAGACGGGACACCACGGGGAGTGCCTTCAGGTGGCCACAGCGGAGCCGACACGCGCCGACGACACCGACCCGGGCCCGGGTACCGGCCCGCGAATAGGGGTGCCCGCACCGGACACCGGGGATGACGGGAACGGCCGTAGACCCTCTTTCCGGCAGCGGTTCGGGACCGGCTTCCTCGCCCTGCGCGAGCGGCTCCTGCGGCACCCGGTCCTCTCCGTCACCGCGCTGTCCGGCGCGTTGCACATCGTCTGGTTCTTCACGTTCGCCAACAGTGGCGGCGACCTCGCGGCGCAGGACGCGTGGGCCGAGTTCGTCGGCCGGCATCCCGACTCCGCGTACAACCTGGCCTGGTACGGCGGGATGCACCCGGTGTCGTACAGCGTGGTGTCGCCGTATCTGATGTCGGTGCTCGGCGTCCGGACGACGATGATGATTGCGGGGACGGTCTCGGCCGGGCTGCTGACCATGGTCCTGATCCGCAGCCGCTCGGTGCGGAACCCGCTGTGGGCGTCGCTCGCGGGCGTGTTCGCGTTCCTGTGCAACGCGGCGTCGGGGCGGGTGACGTTCGGGCTGGGCACGATGTTCGCGCTGGGCGCGGTCGCGGTGGTGTTCTGCTGGCCGCACCGCTGGCGCTACAAACGCTGGGCGAAGGCGCTGTGCGCGGCCCCGCTGGCCGCGCTCGCGACGATGGCCTCGCCGGTGGCGGGCCTGTTCGTGGGGCTGGTGGCGGCGGCCCTGTTCCTGCAGAAGCGGCGGCCGGGCGCCTGGGCGCTGGGTATCGCGCCCACCGCGGTCGTCGCGCTGTCCGCCTGGCTGTTCCCGTTCTCCGGCACCCAGCCGATGAAGATCGGTTCGGTGGTCCTGCCGCTGGCCGCCGCGCTCGTGGTGCTCTTCCTCGTGCCGCGCGAGTGGAAGACGGTCCGGATCACGTCCGGGGTGTACGCCCTGGGGATCGTGCTGGTCTGGCTGGTCAGCTCGCAGATCGGCTCCAACATCTCGCGTCTGGCGATGCTGTTCGCGGGGGTGGCGCTGGTGGCCGCGCTGCCGTTCGCGGTGCCGCGCTCCCGCAAGTGGTACGCGATCGTGCTGGCCTTCGTCGGGTTCACCGGGTGGATCGGTTTCAAGTCGGTCGACGACGTCGTCCATACGACGCCGACGGCGTCCTGGGCGCGTGAGCTGGCGCCGCTGGTGAACGAACTCCAGCAGGTCGGCGCCGAGAAGGGCCGGGTGGAGGTCGTCCCGGCCCGCTCGCACCGCGAGGCGTCCGCGCTCGCGCCGTACGTCAACCTGGCCCGCGGCTGGAACCGCCAGGCCGACATGGAGCGCAACCCGCTCTTCTACGACGACACCCTCAACTCGGCGAACTACCACGACTGGCTGGCGCGTTGGGCCGTGCACTTCGTGGTGCTCCCGAAGGACGAGCCGGACGGCGACGGCGGCGAACGGGAACGGGAGCTGGTCCAGCGGGGCATGCCCTATCTGGAGCAGATCTGGGGCGACGCCAACTGGCAGTTGTTCAAGGTGACCGACCCGGCGCCGCTCGCCGAGCCGAACGCGGTCGTCGACCGGGCCGCGCAGGGCGAGATGACGATGCGGGTGAAGAAGGCGGGCCGGATCCTCATCCGTATCCCCTACTCGCCCTGGCTGAGCATCGTCGACGCCGAGGGCAACAAGCTGAAGCCCCCGCAGGAGACCGAGGCGTCCAAGGACCGCGCCGACGGCATGCCGAAGGCGTACGACAACGTCAACGGCTGCCTGTTGGAGACGGAGGAGGACGCGGACGGCGACAAGTGGACGATGCTGATCGCGCCCAAGGCGGGGACGTACCGGCTGGCGGCGCCGTACACCGTGCCGCGGGGCACCCCGTGTCCGGACGAGTTGAAGTGACCGTGAGCGGGCCGTGCGCCCCTGGGGCTCCACCCCTAGCCCCCCGGCCCTGCGCCCACCCACTGCCCGACTCGGTCAGAGAAAAGGGTGCCCTCGAAAAGAACCTTCAGCGCAGCCGGTCGACGTAGGTGTCCGTCCCCGCAATCGTCGGCACGAACGGTGCCAGTAGCTCCACCCTCCCCAGCCCGGACTCCTTGACCGCCTCCTCCAGCCCCGTGAAGTACGGGTCCCAGCACTCCCTGGGGTCTCTCTCCAGGAACCACAGCAGGGTCAGGCGGGTGTCGACGCCCTCGACCTGCTTGACGTACGACATGCGGTCGCCGGGGAGCGGGGTCGGGCGGAAGACGGTCACCAGGGCCGCCGGAGCCGGCACGTTGTCCCTGGGCGCCAGCCGTTTCGGGAGGTGGCGGGAGAGCAGCCACTCCAGCAACCGCGCGCGCTGCCCGGCGGATTCGGCGTCGACGACCTGGAGGACCAGGCCGGCGTAGGGGTGGTCGAGGGCGTGGAAGTCGCGCGGTCCGGCCGCCCCGTCCCGGTAGACGGTCGCCTCGTGGTCCTGGAAGGCCGTGAAGACGTGGGTGCGGTCGCGGTAGACGCGCCCGTCCCGGTTGAGGCGCTTGTTGATGCCGACGGTCCAGCGCATGTGGTCGTCGTAGCGGCCGTCGGTGATCCAGTACGTGGAGAGGTAACAGCCGGCGGTGACCGGTTCGGCGACGGCCGACTTCTCGGGGCGGCGCAGGAGTTGCAGGTCGCGGGTGGCGACCCAGCGGCGGCCGGCGTACATCCAGGGCATGGCCATCGCGCCGGCGTAGTAGTGGTCGTCCTCGTACCAGCGGTTGTAGGCGTACTCGTGGCCCGGGTGCGGTTCGACCATGGTGATCAGCGCGTGGCCGGGGTGGACTCCGTACGGTCCCAGGGCGGCCAGTTCGGCGTAGGTCTCGCTGCGGGTGTCCTCGGACTTGGACCCGGACCCGGACACGGGCTCGGACTCGGACTCGGACTCGGACATGGGTGCTTCCCTTCCGTCCTCCTGTGGTCGCCCATACTCTGACGCTCCGTCAGATAATGCGCCAGGGTCGGGAGGCTCTCATGTCACTGCTCGCGGGCAGGACCGTCGTCGTGTCGGGTGTCGGGGCCGGGCTCGGCCATCAGGTCGCGGCGGCCGTCGTACGGGACGGCGGGAACGCGGTGCTCGGTGCGCGGACCGAGGAGAACCTCGCCAAGAGCGCGGCCGAGATCGATCCGGACGGGGCACACACGGCGTACCGGGCGACGGATGTCACGGACGAGGGGCAGTGCGAGGCGCTGGTCCGGCAGGGGGTCGAGCGGTTCGGGCGGATCGACGCGGTGGTCCATGTGGCCGCCTGGGACAGCTACTTCGGCGGTCTGGAGGACGCCGACTTCACCACCTGGCAGTCGGTGATCGACGTGAACCTGCTGGGGTCGCTGCGGATGACGCGGGCGTGCCTGCCGGCGTTGAAGGAGCGCGGCGGGTCGGTGGTGTTCATCGGGACGCAGTCGGCGGTGGCGGCCCCGTCGCAGGTGCGGCAGGCGGCGTACGCGGCGTCGAAGGGGGCGCTGACGAGCGCGATGTACTCGCTGGCGCGGGAGCTCGGGCCGTACCGGATCCGTGTCAACACCGTGCTGCCGGGCTGGATGTGGGGGCCGCCGGTGCGGGCGTACGTGCGGTTCACGGCGGAGACGGAGGGGGTTGCGGAGGCGGAGGTGCTGGAGCGGCTGAGCGGGCGGATGGCGCTGCCCGATCTCGCCTCGGACGGCGATGTGGCGGACGCGGCGGTGTTCCTCGCCTCGGACCGGGCGCGGGCGATCACGGGGCAGTCGCTGCTGGTCAACGCCGGGGAGCTGATGCGCTGACCTGATCCTTTTCGGCCACCCCGACACCCCTTCAGGTTCAGGTACATGAACCGAGGACACCTCACCGAACAATTTTACGCCCTCTTGACCTTCCGCTTGCTTGCCGTGGGCATGGCACCGAATCCAGAGTTCACATGCCTGACCCGGGCCACGGACTCTGGAAGGAAGGGGGCACATGAACAGTCTCGACTGGGCCGTGCTCATCAGCTACTTCGGTGTGATGGTCGCGATCGGCATCTGGTCGCACAAGCGTGTGGACAACGTCAGCGACTTCTTCACCGCCGGCGGCAAGATGCCCTGGTGGCTCTCCGGCATCTCCCACCACATGTCGGGCTACAGCGCGGTCATGTTCACCGGGTACGCGGGCATCGCCTACACCTACGGCGTGACGTCCTTCGTGACCTGGTCCTTCCCGATCGCGCTCGGCATCGCCATCGGCTCGAAGCTGTTCGCCCCGCGCATCAACCGGCTGCGGTCACGGCTCCATGTGGCCTCGCCCCTCGAATACCTGAAGAACCGCTACGACCTGAAGACCCAGCAGGCCCTGGCCTGGTCCGGCATGCTGCTGAAGATCGTGGACGTCGGCGCGAAGTGGGCCGCCATCGCGACCCTGTTGTCGGTCTTCACCGGCATCTCGCTGAACCAGGGCATCCTCATCACCGGCAGCATCACGGCCGTCTACTGCACGATCGGCGGCCTGTGGGCGGACGCGCTCACGGAGTTGGGCCAGTTCGTCATCCAACTCCTCGCCGGTGTCGCGATGTTCATCGCGGTCGTGCTCAAACTCGACGACAAGGGCATCGGCTTCTTCGGCGCCTGGGACGAGCCGGAGCTCCAGGGCCACGGGGAACCGCTGGTGGGGCCGTACGGCACGGTCTTCCTGCTCGCCTTCCTCTTCATCAAGCTCTTCGAGTACAACGGCGGCATGCTCAACCAGGCCCAGCGCTACATGGCCACGTCCAACGCGCGGGAGGCCGAGCGCTCCGCGCGGCTGTCGGCGATCCTGTGGCTGGTGTGGCCCGTCGTCCTGTTCTTCCCCATGTGGATGTCACCGCTGCTGGTCGAGTCGCAGAAGCCGGACGGTTCCGACTCCTACGGCCTGATGACCGAACAACTGCTCCCGCACGGCCTGTTGGGGCTCGTCATCGTCGGATTCTTCTCGCACACCATGGCCATGTGCTCCTCCGACGCCAACGCCATCGCCGCCGTCTTCACCCGGGACTGCGCGCCGGTGGTGTGGCGCCGGGCACGGACCTGGAACGAGGGCCAGGGGCTGCGCGTCGCCCGGATCACGACGGTCGTCTTCCTCGGCCTGTCGATGGCGGCGGCCACCCAGGTCAACTCCCCCACGTTCAACGACATCATCACGGTCGTGATCAAGTGGGTGGCCGGACTGATGGGCCCGATGGCCATCCCGATGATGCTGGGCCTGCTGCGCCCGTTCCGCCGCTCCGGACCGACGGCGGCGCTGGTCAGCTGGTCGATGGGCCTGCTCGCGTTCTGGCTGGTGAACTACCCGATCAACTGGAACGTCGACGGCGGGGTCCCGCTCCAGTACCAGGTGTCGATCCCGCTGGCGGTCTCCCTCGTCCTGTACATCCTGATCGGCTTCCTGAAGCCGGAGGACACCCCGGAACGGCTCGCGATCATCGAGCGGATCAACACGGACGGGGACGACGACTCGGCGGCGGCGGCGATCCCGACGCCTGCCGGGCCGGCGGAGGACGTGGTGCGCATGGCGAAGGACTGAGCGCCCGAGGGGGCGGGCGGCCGTCCCCTCAGGCCCTCGGGTATCTGGCCAGCCAGCCCGGGGAGGATCCCGCCGGACCGTGCAGCGCCGGGCCCTGGGTCATCTCCATCGCGAAGTCGTCGGCCAGTTCCAGCAGGGTGGGACGGCCCTCCAGCTCGGCCAGCCAGGCCGGCGGGAGGGCCGTCTCGCCGTGCAGGGCACCCAGCAGGCCGCCGGTCAGGGCGCCGGCGGCGGCCGAGGGCCCGTCGTGGTTGACCGCCAGACACAGCCCGTGCCGTACGTCCTCCCCCACCAGCGCGCAGTACACGGCGGCGGCCAGCAGCCCGTCCGCCGAACCGTCGCCCATGAGCTCGCCCACCCGCGCCGGGGTGGGCATGCCCTGCCGTACGGCGCCCAGCGCGTGCTGCAGCCCGTCCGACACGCTCTGGTGCCCGGCACGGGCGGCGAGCAGGGCGAGCGCCCGCTGGACGCCGCTGTCGAGGCTCTCACCGAGGGCGAGCGCGTGCACGATCACGGCGTACGCGCCGGCCGACAGATAGGCGGCGGCGTGGCCGTGGCTCTGCGCCGCGCACTCCACGGCGAGCTGGACGACCAGTTGCGGCTCCCAGCCCACGAGCAGCCCGAAGGGCGCGGACCGGGCGGCGGCCTCGGGTCCGGCGTCGCCGGGGTTCTTGGGCCTGTCCAGCGTGCCCATGGTGTCGTCCCCGAAGCCGAGGAGCAGGGAGCGGGCCGGGTCCCTGCGCGCGTACAGCCACTCCTCCCGGGCCAGCCAGCCGTCGTCCTTGCGGCGCTCGTCGGGGCCCCAGTCGCGCTGGGTGGCGGCCCAGCGCAGATACGCCCGGTGCACATCGGTGGGCGGATGCCAGGCGCCGGTGTCGCGCCGCACCTGGGCGCGTATCAGCCCGTCCACGCTGAAGAGGGTGAGCTGCGTGAGATGCGTGACGGCACCGCGGCGCCCGTGCCCGAACCCGAGGTCGACGAGCCCCTCGGCCCCGTACGTCTCCCGGATCTCCTCCAGCCCGAGCCCGTCCACGGGCGCGCCCAGCGCGTCCCCGACGGCCACCCCGAGCAGGGTCCCCCGGACCCGCCCCCGAAAATCCTGCTGCTCGGCACGTCCCCAGACGGCCCCGGCTGTCGCACCCACCAAGACCTCCCTCTGGCACCCGTCCGCACGTACGACAGTTGTGCACTGTAATCGAACGCGAACGGTGTGTTCAGGGGGCGGATCGGAATGCCTGGAGTAGCAGTAATGATCGCGAATGAGCCAAAGTGGTCAGTTATCAGCCGTACCAGGTGCCCTCACGGATGTGGGGCGGGGCCCTTCTGGCTCAATAGGCATGCTGGTCCGCCGGATGCGGGAAAGATGACCGCCATGGCCACAACAACCTCACGTAACGCACTGACCCTTGCCGCCACCCTCCTCACCGGGACCGTCGCCCTCTACATGGCGCTCGTCGCCTTCGGGAACATCACGGACTTCGGTACGAACCAGCAGTTCGTCCAGCACGTGCTCGCCATGGATACGACCTTCAAGGACGACGACCTCATGTGGAGAGCCGTCACCAGCAAGGGACTTCAGGACGCGGCGTACGTCGCGATCATCGTGTGGGAGACGGTCGCCGCGCTGGTGCTCCTGTACGGGACCTGGCTGTGGGCGCGGAACGACGCCGGGGCCCGGCGGTTTTCGACATACGGGCTGCTCATGGTGATGCTGCTGTTCGGGGCCGGGTTCATCGCGATCGGCGGCGAGTGGTTCGCCATGTGGCAGTCCGGGGACTGGAACGGGCTGGACGCGGCGACGCGGGCGTTCCTGTTCAGCGGAGTCGTCCTGCTCGTCAACCACCTCCCGGCGGGGGCCGGTTCGGTCCGCTCCGACTAGGTCGTCCCAGGCGGCCCGGCAGGCCCAGCAGGCCCAGTAGGCCCAATAGTCCTAGCTATCGCCCTGCGACCGGCCCGAGTCCCGGTTCCGGCGGCCCGAGCGGCGCACCAGTTCGCCCGCCGTGAGCGTCACCGTCGCGATCACCCGCACCCAGCGCGGGCCGCCGCGGCTCGCCCACACGACACAGACGACACCTGCGACGACGAGCACGAGAAGGCAGGACAGGAACAGCAGGATCATCGTCGTCTACTCCACCACTCGTACGGTCGTGCCCGTCTCGCCGAACGTCCACAGCGCGTCCCCGTCGGCCGTCTTCATACGGATACCGCCCGTGCGGGCGCCCGCGGCCGGCGGGGGCGGCGAGGAGCCGTCCACGGCACTGGAGAAGGCGATGTTGACGCCTGACGCGGTGGCGAAATAGACGATGTGCTCGATCCGCACCCCGTCGGAACCCGTCGTCGCGTCCGTGCGGGTCCCCACGGTGTAGGTGCCCGCGGCGGGATCGACGGTGCCCTGCCAGACCGCGAACGTACGGCGGGCCGCGTCGCTCGCGTCGACGAGCCAGACCCGCTTCTGCCCGAGGGAGTAGACGATGCGCCGACCGGTGCCGGAGCCGTCCGGCACCGCGGCCGGTGCCTCGGACTTCGTGGGCGTGGGCTGCGCGCCCGTCGACGCCGAGGCGGTGGGTCGGGCGGCGCTCGCGGCCGGGTGCGGGCCCTTGTCCGCCTGCACGGTCAGGACGGTGACCGCCACGACCGCACCCACCGTCAGACCGGTCACCCAGACCCAGGAGGGAAGCCGTCGGGCAGGCACGGGCACGCATCTCCTCAGCTACAGGACCCCACACATCGGGGGTCCGATCATCGTACTGTGAGCCCGCCCGCCTCGGATCCCCTCACCCGGCCCCCCGAGACGCCCGCCACATCGTGTGCTCCCTGCTGATCGCCTCCTCCGCGTCCGAGACCTCCTGGGCCCAGGCGGCGGCGTCGGTCTGGTTCAGCCGGTCGTGGATGACGCTCAGCTCGGTGGCGGCGAAGGTGTAGGCGCGGCCCAGCGTCTCGTACTGCCGGACCGCGAACCACGCCGAACCGGCGCCCAGGACCGCCGCGAGGACACCGGCCAGGTCGAAGTGCAGGACATCGGTGAGCCGCAGGATCGCCGCGGTCAGGCCGAGCCCCTCGACGGCGATGAGCAGCAGCCGCCAGCGCCGCGCCCGGACGACGTTGGCCTGTGCCTTCGTCGTGTACCACTGGAGCTGGTCCTCGACCCGGTGCTTTATGTACGTCTGTTTCCGGACGGCGAAGTCCAAGCCGCGCAGGTCGTTCATCGCGTCCGTGACGGCGGCCGAGCCCATCGGGGTGAGGCTCGTGGCGGGAGCCTCCCGCAGCAGGTCGCGCAGCCGCGCGAGGAAGCGGAGCTGGGCCTCGGCCAGGGACAGGTCGGCCGGGAAGGGGGCGCCGCCCACCGCGTAGCGCCAGGCGAGGGTCTTCGTGGACTCGGCCAGGGCCCGGCCGTCGTACCAGGCCTGCTCGGGGCGCTCGGCCAGCAGCCAGACCTCCACGAGGAGCGTCGCCACGAACACGGCGACCAGGGCGAGGAAGGCCGCCTGATGGTTCAGGATCCCGCACACCGCGGCGCCCACCGCCAGCACCAGCCGCCACTTCGTGCCCCGGATGTGACGCCGCTGGCCGGTCAGCGACGCGGTGTCCGCGGAGCGGAACACCACGGGCAGATCCTTGTCGCGCAGCCCGTCGGCCGCCGTCGTGCCGCTCACGGTCCGTCCCCCTCGCCATCTGATCAAGCGCCCAACAGGCTCTTTCTACCGCCTGGTTGACGTCTGGTCGACAGCGAGGGAGGGACCGCTCCCCGTTCCGCTCAGTCCAGCACCGGCAACAGTTCCGGCAGTTGGCCGTCCGACGCCGTCGCCGCCCGCTGCCGTTCCTCGGACACCTCGCCGTACAGCGTGGTGCGCGGGCGGGCCGGGCGGCCCGCCGTCTCCGCGACCTCGATCAGGTCCTTGACGGACTTGTAGGAGCCGTAGGAGGAGCCCGCCATACGGGAGATGGTCTCCTCCATCAGAGTGCCGCCGAGGTCGTTCGCGCCGGAGCGGAGCATCTCGGCCGCGCCCTCCGTGCCCAGTTTCACCCAGCTGGTCTGGATGTTGGGGATCCACGGGTGGAGGAGGAGCCGGGCCATCGCCGTGACCGCCCGGTTGTCCCGCATGGTGGGGCCGGGGCGCGCGATACCCGCCAGGTACACCGGGGCGTTGGTGTGGATGAAGGGCAGGGTGACGAACTCCGTGAAGCCGCCGGTGCGTTGCTGGATCCCGGCCAGGGTGCGCAGGTGGCCGAGCCAGTGGCGGGGCTGGTCGACATGGCCGTACATCATCGTGGAACTCGACCGGATGCCCAGTTCGTGGGCGGTCGAGA
This sequence comes from Streptomyces sp. NPDC032822, assembly GCF_055578825.1. Classification (NCBI taxonomy): domain Bacteria; kingdom Bacillati; phylum Actinomycetota; class Actinomycetes; order Kitasatosporales; family Streptomycetaceae; genus Streptomyces; species Streptomyces sp. NPDC032822. Next base: position 314,334 of record NZ_JBVIOL010000006.1, read on the forward strand.
CGACCTCGATCCAGGTCGCCGTCGGGAGTTTGCCCTTGGTGAGGATCCAGCGGACCTCGTCGTCGAGGATCTCGGCGGCCGTGCCCGGGATGGAGTCGAGGCCCGCCTCCTTCGCGGCGGTCAGCCACTCGCGGATCGACAGGCCGGTCCGGGTCGCGCCGTTGACGACCTCCATCGGCGAGAAGGCGTGGACGTGCATGCCGGGGACGCGTTCCTTCACCGCCCTGGCTATGTCGAAGTACGCCGTGCCGGGCAGGTCGGGGTGGATGCCGCCCTGCATGCAGACCTCCACCGCGCCCACCTCCCAGGCCTGTTGGGCACGGTCGGCGACCTGGTCCAGGGAGAGGGTGTACGCGTCGGCGTCGGTGCGGCGCTGTGCGAAGGCGCAGAAACGGCAGCCGGTGTAGCAGACGTTGGTGAAGTTGATGTTCCGCGTGACGATGTACGTGACGTCGTCGCCGTTCACCGACCTGCGGACGTCGTCGGCGATCCGGCAGAGGGCGTCCAGGGCCGGGCCGTCCGCGTGCAGCAGGGCGAGGGCCTCGGCGTCGGTGAGGCGGGTCGGGTCGTCGGCCGCCGTGGCGAGCGCCTGGCGTACGTCGGTGTCGATGCGCTCCGGGACCATGCCGGGGGCGGCGGCCTCGCGCAGGGCGCCCCAGTCGCCGTAGACCTCGTCGAAGTCGTCGCGGCGGTCGGACGTACGGCCCTCGGTGTCGATGGTGCGGTGCAGGTCGGTGCGACCGGACGCCTCGAAGACCTCCTCCGGCTCCTGCCACGGGCGGCCCTCGACGACCGCGTCGGGCAGGGCGAGGCCGGTCTCCGGGTCGGCCAGCGCGCGGACGTGCGGACGCAGCCGCGGGTCCAGCCAGGGTTCGCCGCGCCGGACGAACTCCGGGTACACGCAGAGACGTTCCCTCAGCTCGAACCCGGCGGTCGCGGAGCGTGCGGCGAGCTCCTCGATCTGCGGCCAGGGGCGCTCGGGGTTGACGTGGTCGATGGTCAGCGGGGAGACGCCTCCCCAGTCGTCGATGCCCGCGCCGATCAGCCGCTCGTACTCCGAGTCGACGAGGTTGGGCGGCGCCTGGAGACAGGCGGCCGGGCCCATGATGTGCCGGGCGACGGCGATGGTGGCGACGAGTTCGTCCAGTTCCGCGTCCGGCATGCCGCGCATCGCGGTGTCCGGCTTGGCGCGGAAGTTCTGGATGATCAGTTCCTGGACGCCGTGGTACGACCGCGACACGCGCCGCAGCGCGAAGAGGGAGTCGGCGCGCTCCTCGTAGGTCTCGCCGATCCCGATGAGGATGCCGGACGTGAAGGGGACGGAGGAGCGGCCGGCGTCCTCCAGGACGCGCAGCCGCACCGCCGGTTCCTTGTCCGGGGAGCCGTGGTGGGGGCCGCCGGGCTCGGACCAGAGCCGGGTAGCCGTCGTCTCCAGCATCATGCCCATGCTGGGCGCGACGGGCTTGAGACGCTGGAAGTCCGTCCAGGTCATCACCCCGGGGTTGAGGTGGGGCAGCAGGCCCGTCTCTTCCAGGATGCGGATGGAGATGGCCCGGACGTAGGCGATGGTGTCGTCGTAGCCGTGCGCGTCGAGCCACTCGCGCGCCTCGGGCCACCGGTCCTCCGGCTTGTCGCCGAGGGTGATCAGGGCTTCCTTGCAGCCGAGGGCGGCGCCCTTGCGGGCCACGTCGAGCACCTCGTCCGGGGACATGAACATGCCGTGGCCGGCCCGGCGCAGCTTGCCGGGGACGGTGACGAAGGTGCAGTAGTGGCACTTGTCCCGGCACAGCCGGGTGAGGGGGATGAAGACGCTCTTGGAGTACGTGATGACACCGGGGCGGCCCGCCGCCTCCAGGCCCGCGTCCCGCACCCGGGCGGCGGACGCGGTGAGGTCGTCGAGGGCCTCGCCGCGGGCCTGGAGCAGCACCGCGGCCTCGGAGGCGTCGAGGGCGACGCCGTCACGGGCGCGTTTGAGGGCGCGACGCATGGAGTTCTCGGTGGGGCCGGGGCGGTCGGCGGGTCCGGTTCCGGAGGTCGCGGAGGTCGTCATCCTTTGAGCATACGATCGCGCTCCGCTGGTTCAGCAGGGTCGGGGGGTGAGGGAGGGGCGCGGCTCGTGACCGGGTGCGGGTCTGTTGTGGCTGGTCGCGCCCACGCGGCGGAGCCGCAGATCGACACAGCCCCGCGCCTCTGGGGTGGGTGGTGGCCCCTCGCTTACGAGTACTGGGCGTATTCGTCCAGCAAGGGCAGCACCTCGTCCTCCCCCGTCGGTGGCAGCTGGACCACGACCTCCTCGATGCCCAGCTCGGCGTAGTGGGCGAGTTTGCCGGGGGTCGGGAAGACGGCGTACGGGACGAACTGGAGGGCGGCCGGATCGCGGCCCGCGTCCGCCCAGGCGGCCCGCAGCACGGGCAGGGACTCCGTCAGGCCGCGTCCGCCGATCGGCAGCCAGCCGTCGGCGTACTCGCTGATGTGTGCGAACAGTTTCGGCCCGGCCGCGCCACCGACCAGCGTGCGGGGGCCGGTCACCGGGCCGCGCGGCTTCTGTACCGGCTTGGGGTACGCGAAGCTCGCCCGGACGCTCCCGAACTCCCCTTCGTACGCGGTCGGTTCGTCCGCCCACAGGGCGCGCATCAACGCCATCCGGTCCTGGACCAGTTCGCGTCGGGTACGCCACTCGACGCCGTGGTCGGCGGCCTCCTCGACGTTCCAGCCGAAGCCGAGGCCGAGGGTGAACCGGCCACCGGACAGGTGGTCCAGCGTCGCGATCTGCTTGGCGAGGTCGACGGGGTCGTGCTGGGCGACCAGGGTGATGCCGGTGCCGAGGCCGAGCCGCTCGGTGACCGCGGCGGCCTGGCCGAGCGCCACGAAGGGGTCCAGGGTGCGGCCGTACTCGGGCGGCAGCTCGCCTCCGGCCGGGTACGGGGTGGTCCGCTCGACGGGGATGTGCGTGTGCTCGGGCAGGTACAGCCCGGCGAACCCGCGCTGCTCCAGCTCACGGGCGAGCCGGGTCGGGGTGATCGTCTCGTCGGTGAGGAAGATCGTCACGGAGATACGCATGGCCCATCTGTACCGGGCCGCACCGGATCTGTCCATACCGACCGGTCGGCACAGTTCGGTCAGGTTCTTCGGTCAGGTTCAGGGAATGCGCCAATTCCCCCGCTCTTTCCACGGCGGTCACACGCGTCCGGCACGGTGGTGGCATGTGTGACGCCCATGACGACGACCACGTCCACCCCGGCGACGGCGTCGCGAGACGCGCGCTCTTCGTGACGGGAGCCGCCGCCGCGCTCACCTCGGCCGGCGTGAGCTTCGCCGCCGCCGAGGACGGCGGCCAGGAGACGCGGACGGTGCGCGGCACCCTGCCCACCGGCTCCCCCGACTTCGTGTACGTACCCGTCGAAGTCCCTTCCGGGGTACGGGAGATCAGGGTCGCGTACACCTACGACCGGCCGTCCGTCCCGGCCGGCACCACCGGCAACGCCCTCGACATCGGCATCTTCGACGAACACGGCACCGACCTGGGCGGAAAGGGCTTCCGGGGCTGGTCGGGAGGCGCCCGCACCGAGTTCTTCCTCCGCGCCGACGAGGCCACACCGGGCTATCTCCCGGGACCCGTGCGGGAGGGCACCTGGCACATCGCGCTCGGCCCGTACACGGTCGCCCCGCAGGGACTGTCGTACGAGATCACGGTCACGCTGACCTACGGCGCACCCGGCGCCGTCGTCCGGCCGACGTACCCGCCACCGCGCGCGAGAGGCCGGGGCCGTGCCTGGTACCGCGGGGACTGCCATCTGCACTCCTGGTACTCCGACGGCCGCCGCACCCCCGCCGAGATCGGGGCGCTGGCCCGCGCGGCCGGCCTGGACTTCATCAACTCCTCGGACCACAACACGCATGCGGCGCACGCACATTGGGCCGATGTGGCGGGCGAGGACCTGCTGGTGCTGCTCGGCGAGGAGATCACCACCAGGAACGGCCATGTGGTCGCCCTCGGGACGGACCCCGGCACGTTCGTCGACTGGCGCTACCGGGCCCGCGACAACCGCTTCGGCCGCTTCGCCCGGCAGATCCGCCGCGCGGGCGGACTGGTCGTCCCGGCCCACCCGCACGCCACCTGCATCGGCTGCAACTGGAAGTTCGGGTTCGGCGAGGCGGACGCGGTGGAGGTGTGGAACGGGCCGTACACGCCGGACGACGAGGTGGCGTTGGCGGACTGGGACGGGATGCTGGTGGCCGGGGTGCGCTCCGGTGCCCGGACCTGGCTCCCGGCGATGGGCGGCAGCGACGCCCACCGCGACCCGGACGCGGTCGGGCTCCCCCAGACGGTGGTCCTGGCCGACGACCTGACCCGGGAGGCGATCCAGGAGGGCATCCGGGCCGGGCGCTCGTACGTCGCCGAGTCGAAGACCGTGTCCCTCGTCTTCACGGCGTCCGGTGGGCGCGGCGAACACGCGGGCGTCGGCGAGCGGTTGGACGTCGACCGCGACACCCCGGTCACCATCCGCGTCGAGGCCACCGGCGCCCCGCGCCGCACGGTCCGCCTCGTCACCGACCAGGGCGTCCTGTTCACCGGCGGCCCGCTGCCGGTGTCGGGTGCGGGGACCTTCGAGTGGCGTACGACGGCTGCCTACGCGGCGTACGTCCGGGCGGAGTTGCGGCACGAGACGGCGGCGGGGCCGCTGCCGGGGGCCTTGGCGGCGTTCACGAACCCGATCTTCCTGGGGCGGGCGTAGGCCGGGTCAGTTCCGCGGGGGGCGCGAGGTGCGTGCCCGCTCCAAGTGCTTCACCTCGATGATCGTCGCCACGGCCCCCAGCCAGCGGGCCGCCGCCTCGTCGGCGGGGGCGCCGCCCGCGAGGTGCGTGGCGGTTTCCAGCCAGTCGCGGACGAGCCCGGCCGCCTCGGGGCGCGGCAACGGCTCGGGCAGCTCGGCGGCGTACGCCAGTCCCCCGGCCCGGACCACCTCGGCGAGGAAGGCCACCGAGCGCGGCTGGGTGCCGAGCCGGTCGAGCCTGACCGCGGCGGCGGCGGCACCGTCGCCGAAGAGGGCGGTGCGGCGGGGGCCGGGGTCGGCGGTGAGGCCGTAACGCAGCAGGACGTCGACGTCGAACCCGGCCAGTTCGTCGTCGGTGTGGGACGGGTGGGACGCGTCGGAGGGCGTGTTCATCTCGGGCCTCGGCTCAGCTGACGGTGACGGTGTAGGTGACCCGCTCGGGCTCGGACGGGGCGGTGGACGCGGATGCCGTGGAGGAAGGGGAGGAAGAAGAGGAAGGGGAGGCAGGGGCAGCGGTCGAGGTGGCCGGGGTGTTGCCGTCGCCTCCCCCGTCGCAGGGTGCGGCGAAGGTGCAGTGCAGCAGCACGATCTCGGTGCTGCCCTTGCCGGTGGCCTCGAAGGTGAAGGTGAGTTCGCTGCCCGCGCCGGGCACCGGCTGTTCGTCGCCGGAGTCCGACGCGCTCCGGTGGCCCCGGCTGCGGACCACCGAGGTGTCGGGCTCGGGGGCGGCCAGGGACCAGCGCTCGCGGGTGGAGGCGTTCTCCTCGACGGTGAGGGTGAAGCGCTCACCGACCTGCGCGGAGATGCTGTGGTCCTGGGTGGGGTGGCTGGAGGGTTCGTCGGTACCCGGGTCGGCGGTGTCCTTCCCGCACCCCGTGACGAGGGCGGCGAGCGCGAGGAACGCGACCGCGACGGACGCCGTACGAATGGTGGAGTTCACTGTGCGCATTCCCTCGGCACTAGTACTGGGACAGGACCGAGGGCCGCTCGGCGAAGGTCGGCATCGTCGTCGTCAGGGCGCTGTCGTCCGCGTCCACGCCCGCGACCCGGGTCTCGACGAGGACGTCGCTGCCGGTGTACGCGCCCTTGGCCAGGCGCAGTTTGTCGGCGAGTTCGTGCAGGGCGTCCTCGATGGTGCGGGCCTCCGCCGTCCAGGCCGCGGCGTAGGAGTTGAACGCCTCGGCGGAGTCGGCGCCGCCCAGGGTGTCCGTCGCGTAGCAGGCCCGGGAGTCGATCGCGGTACGGATCTTCCCGGCGTCGTCGCCGGCGCCGTTCAGCTCCTTCGCCTGGCCGGTGAGGCCGCTCTTCTTCAGGGCGAAGTCCGGCGCGGCCGTGTCCTGTGAGGTGGTCATCGTCATCCCCCGTTGATCGTAGGGCCTGGGCCGGCAGGGCCTAGGCCGGGACGTACACGCTGTACGCGTCGTCGAGTTCGCCGTTCGACGCCTTGCCCATGTGGCCGTTGACGAAGTCGTCCTCGCTGACCCAGGTGGTGGTGCCCCAGGGGTTGTAGATCTGGAGCATGTCGCCCTCCTAGCCGATGATGGTCATCGCGTGGGCGCCGTCGTCGCTCTTGACGTCGACCGGGACCGGCTTGCCCTCCGCGACCGCCTTCTCCACCTCGGCCAGGACCTGCCTGCGCTCGTCGGCGCTGTTCATGTCGTGGCGCCGGTAGTCGTCGCCGGTGGCGCCGCCGATGGCGTCGTCGGCGATGCGTTCCTGGCCCTCGGGGCCCATGCCGGTCCACTTCTCGCCGCCGTCGCCCTCGGTGTGCAGCCGGTGCTGTTCCTCCACCAGGCGCCGCTTGAAGGCCTCGGGGTCGTCCTCCTGGCCGCTGGGGCCGCCGGTGAGTTCGAGGGCGTAGAGCGGGTCGACCATGGCGCGTGCGGTGACGGTGGAGGAGGCCACGCAGGTGCCCTCCGAGCCGTCGCCGCCCTGCACCCATTTCTGGCCGTTGAACAGCTGGTCGTCGATGTTGACGTTGGACCCGTTGGCGTTCGTGCCCTCGTTGTCCAGGCTGTCGCCCCGGGTGGTGATCGGCGAGAGGTGGCTCTGCAGCCACGCCGGGTCCTTGCCCCGGATCTTGTACGCGAACTCGTCGATCTCGTCGACGCCGCGGCCCGCGGCGAGGGCCTTCATGAGGTACGCCTTCTCCTGCGGGGAGGAGGTGTCCGCCATGAGCAGTTCCATGCGGGCCCGGTCGTCCTCCGGGAGGTTCTCCAGGGCGCGGCCCGAGCGCTCCAGCTCGTTGGCGCTGAGGATCTCGTTGTACTCGGCCTCGCCGTTCACGCCGCCGGCGTCGGCGAGCATCAGCCGGTCGACCGGGGAGAGTTCGTCGGTGTCCAGCTTCCCGGCGCGGGCCTCGGTGGCCCACTTGTTGAGGTCCCGGGCGGCGACCCGGCGGGCCTCACCGGCGGCGAGGACGGCCTTCCGCATCAGGCCGACGCCGTAGGAGGCGAAGTGGGCGGCGCTCTTCCGGTCCCACTCCTCCTCGTCGTTCTCGCGCAGGTTGTCGAGGAAGCCCTCGCGGTCGCCGCCCATCTCCGTCAACGCCTGCTTCAGCTTGCCCCGGCCCTCGCTGTCCTGGTTCTGGGCCTCGCCGAGCGCGTCGGCCAGGACGATCAGCGCCCGGGACCCGCCCTCGAAGGCCTCCGCCATCTCCGACACCGCCCGCGTCACCGCGCTCACCGCGTCCTGGGCGAGGACGCTCGTGTCGCCGACCCAGACCTCCGGGAGCCCCTTGCGGGCCACCCGGTCCACCCGTTCGCCCAGGCCCATGACCTCGTCGAGCTGCTCGCGGTACCGCCGGCCCAGCGATTCCAGTGTGGCCGGTTCGCCCTCCGGCGGGTGCTCCGAGAACGCCAGGTCGATCAGGTCCAGCAGATCGTTCTTGCTGCCGGCCTTCAGCATGCGTTCGCCCAGTCCCGCCAGCCGCTCGGCCCGCTCGGTCGCGGACTCGTTCGCCCGTCGCAAGACTCCTGCCATCGCCGGCCCCGTTCCCCCGTTTTCCGGCCCCGCGCTACCGAATCCGGCAACCCGGCCTCCGCTGCGGGGCGTTGAACATGATCATGCCCGCGGGACGCTAACACGGTCCGGACATGTACACGCCGGGAGACCACATGCCTCGCACACGCCTCGCACAGCATCCCCGCGACGGGAACGGTCACGTGCCTGCCGGGTGCCTGCTCGGCCGCCGCCCGGCTCCCCTACTCGACCGCCTCGGCGGCGAGGTCCGCGACCACGGCCGCATGGTCCGAGGGCCATACGCCGTCCACGGGGCCGTCGCCCGCCCGCCGCACCACCCGCACCCGGCCGAGCCCGCCGGGTCCGGGCCGCCCCACGTGGACGTAGTCGATCCGCACGTTCGGCCAACCGCTGGACGCGACATAGGGGTTGTCGGCGAGCCAGGTCGCGGAGGGGGCGGCCGGGTCGGCGTACTCCCAGGCGTCGAAGAGGACTTGGCCAGGAACGGCGGGGGCCGTGCGGTAGCCGCCGAAGAGGCGGATCTCGTCGGAGTCCGGCCAGGCGTTGAAGTCGCCGGTGACGACGGGTGGGAACGGGGTGTCGCCGTGGTGGCGGGCAACGAACTCGGCGAGCGCGGTGACCTGGCGGCAGCGGACGTCCGACGCGTGAAGGGGTGAGGTGAGGTGGGTGGTGAAGAAGGGGATCTCGTGGGAGGGCGTGCCGAGGCGGGCGTACAACGCGAGCCGCCCGTCGTCCAGTTCGGCGGGGGCCGGCAACGGCAGCACCTCGCTCGCCACGACCGGCCATCTGCTCAGCACCGCGTTGCCTATGTCGACGCCGTCGTCCCCGATGCGCTCCTGCCAGCGCTCGGGGGCGTGCGAGGGTGCCCAGGTCCAGTGCAGTCCGAGTTCGTCCGCGAGCCATCCGGCGAGGTTCTCCCCGCCCGCGGCCCACACCTCCTGGAGCCCGACGACATCGGGCCGCAGGCCCCGCAGTACGTCGAGGATCGCCTTCTGCCGCGCTTCCCAGGGCCCGAACCGCCACCACAGGTTCCAGGTCACGACCCGCATCCGCAGCCCCGTTCCTCGCGTTCCGACGCGTCGACGTCGCGCATCATTGAAGCAGCCGTACGCATGGCTCCGGCGTCCCTCGCGTGACAAAGGAGGGCGGGCCCACCGCCGACGTCCTGCCTTCCCGTGACGGTGGACGCGGTCACGCGGACGCCCTCCGAGCCGAGAGGTACCGGCGTCTCCTGGACAGCGTCGCAACCATGGCCCTCGGCCCGGAGAATTCCCGGGACCTGATCCGTTCTCTCGCCGAGAACCTCTGAAGGAGTCGAGATGTCCACTCCCCTCTGGCAGAAGTCGTCCTACTGCCAAGAAGGCGACGCCTGCGTCCACATATCCACCCCCACCACCGTCCACCTCACCGAAAGCGCCGACCCCTCCCGCGCCGTCCTCACCACCGGCCGTGCCGCCTTCGCCACCCTCCTCGACCTCCTCAAGGCATCCGCCACGAGGGACCTGAATCCGTGAGGTTCCGGGGCGTGTTGGTCGCCTTGTTCCTGCTGCCGCTGCTGTGGGGAGCGCTCTGTCTGCTGCGGGGCGGGGCCTCGTACGGCATTCCGGACTGCCCGGGGCTTGTGCTGGGGGAGGACGGTGAGGACCATCCCGGCCCCATGCGCCGGACCGACACCTGCGAGCTCTCCTACGACACCGACGGAGGCCGCACGGCCGGCACGAGCACCTACGAACAGCTGGAATACGCGCAGGAGTTGAAGCGCGAGGGCCTCTACCGCCAGGGGGCGCTGTTCACGCTGTACGGGGCGGCGGGGCTCGGGCTCGTCATCGCCGCCGCCCGGAAGCGCGAGCCCGCTCCCTAGCGGGCGGCCGGGACGTCAAACCCTGCCCCAGCCGGTCAGGTCCACGAGGAGATCGCAGTGCGGGTCGTCCGGGGCGGGCCGGCGGTACTGCCGCTCCTCGATGAGGCCGGGGATCGAGGCGATGAGCGCCGTGGACGCGTCGGTCAGGCGGATGTCGGTCCCGATGACGCCCGCGCCGCCGGGAGACTGCACGTACAAGCGCAGCAGGCTGTCGCTCCGCATCAGGAAGCCGACCAGGAAGGGGTGTTCGTCGTCGCCGGGGTCGGTCAGAGCGCGCAGGACGGTGAGTGCCTGCTCCTCTTCGGGCTCCAGGCCCGGATCCGGGGAGACCTCCTCCGGGCGGAGGCGGATGAGCGTCATCCCCATGGCCTCGCCGACGTCACCGCTGCCGTAGATCCGGGTGCCGGCCAGGACGGTGCGCAGAAGTCCAAGGCATGCATCACCCTTTTGGGGCACACCGTTGTACCGAGGGTGACCTGGAGCGCCCGGGACGTGGGGCCGCCCACTGCGGCACCATGAGGAGACAGCACTTCCACCCCACAGCACCTCCCACACTCAGGAGGCCCCGCCGCCATGTCCCGCCCTTCCGAGCAGAAGTACCGGATGGTCACGGCGTTCCAGCGCACCATCAACCCGCTCCTGCGCCGCCTCCCCACCCACACCGTCCTGGAGACCACCGGCCGCACCTCCGGGCTGCCGCGCCGGACCCCGCTGGGCGGCCGGCGTGTGGGGGACTCCTTCTGGCTGGTGTCCGAGTTCGGCGAGCGGTCCCAGTACGTGCGGAACATCAAGGCGGATCCGCGGGTCCGGGTGCGGCTGCGCGGCCGGTGGCACGAGGGGACGGCCCATCTGCTCCCCGACGACGACCCGGTCGCCCGGCTGCGGGGCCTGCCGCGGCTCAACAGTGCGGCGGTGCGGGTGATGGGGGCGGGGCTGCTCACGGTACGGGTGGATCTGGACGGCTGACCGGCACGAGGGCGGGACGTCGGCCTCATCTCCGGCGATACCGCCGCCCCCCTCGCCCTCGCCGTCACCCTCGGCCGTACCGTCCGCCGTCCTCACCCCCGGCCGCGGGCCGCCCTCGTCACCCCGGCCACACGATCGCCTGCACCTCGCTGTACGCGTGCAGCGCGTACGACCCCACGTCCCGTCCGACCCCGCTCCGTTTGAACCCGCCGAACGGCGCCTCCATGTTCCGTCCGACGGTGTTCACTCCGACCCCGCCCGCCCGCAGTCGACGCGCCACCCGGAAGGCGCGGGCCACGTCCGCCGACCAGACGTAGTCGATGAGGCCGTAGTCGGTGTCGTCGGCGAGTTCCACCCCCTCTTCCTCGTCGTCGAAGGGGATGACGGAGACGACCGGGCCGAAGATCTCCTCGCGGGTCACCCGCATGTCGGTGGTGCAGTCGGCGAGGAGGGTGGGGGCGACATAGAAACCGCGGTCGAGGGGCGGACGTTCGCCGCCCGCCACCACCACCGCGCCTTCCTTCCGGCCTAGTTCGACGTACGACTCGACCCGGTCCCGGTGTGCCGCCGAGATGACCGGGCCGACGACCGTGTCCCGCTCGCCCGGGTCGCCCACCTTCAACCGGCGGGCGTACCCGGCCAGTTGCTCGACGAGCCGGTCGTAGACGCCCCGCTGGGCGAGGACCCTGGTCGGTGCCGTGCAGATCTGGCCGCTGTAGAAGGAGAAGGTCGTGCCGATGCCGGCCACCGCGGAGCCGATGTCCGCGTCGTCGAAGACGAGCGCCGTGCCCTTGCCGCCCAGCTCCATCAGCTGGCGTTTCATGTCCCGGCCGCAGACGGCGGCGATGCGCTGGCCGACCGTCGTCGATCCGGTGAAGCTCACCATGTCGACGTCGGGGGACGCCACGGACTCCTCTCCCACCTCCGCCGACCGGCCCGAGACTACGTTCACGACGCCGCGCGGCACTCCGGCCGCCTCCAGCGCCTCGGCCATCCGGTAGACGGAGAGGGGGTCCTGCGGGGCGGGTTTCACCACCACGGTGTTGCCCATCGCGAGGGCGGGGGCGACCTTGCCGGCCGGGTTCGCCCAGGGGTTGTTGTAGGAGGTGATGCAGGTGACGACCCCTACGGGCTGCCGCACGGCCAGCGCGCCCATCACCGCCGCCCTGCCCATCGGTCCCGCCTCGTTGACCTGCGGCGGGATCGGCCACTCGGCGGGCTCCACGCGCGCGTAGCGCCGGAACCGGGCGGCGGCCACGCCGACCTGCATGGCCCGCGCGGTCGCCGTGGTCGCGCCGGTCTCCGCGCGGGCCAGCACGGTGTACGGCTCGACGCGGTCGCGGATGATGTCCGCGGCCCGGCCGAGGATCGCCGCCCGCTCCTCCGGCGCCGTACGCGACCACGGCCCGAAGGCCTCGCGGGCCGCGGCGCAGGCCTCGCGCACCTGATCACGCGAGGCCTCCGGTGCCAGGCCGACGGTCTCCTCGGTCGCCGGGTCGACGACCTCGTAGTGACCGCCGTCCGGTTCGACCCACGCCCCTCCGACGAACAGCCTTTGTCTCTCGCTCACTTGACGCTCCGGCGCCCGCTCCCGCGTCACCTGGTCGCCACCGTCCGGGTGTCCTGCCCCGAGCGCAGCACCTTCCCCGGTACGGCCCCGCTCACCACGTCGTCCCGGATCGCCTCGACGCCGTTGACCCACACGGCCCGGATCCCGATCGCCTTGGAGTCCAGGCGGGGGCTGTCACCCGGCAGGTCGTGCACCAGGGTGGCCGTGCCCGCCTCGATCCGCTCCGGGTCGAAGAGGACGAGGTCCGCATGGAAGCCCTCCTGGATCCGGCCCCGTTCGCGCAGCCCGAAGAGCCGCGCCGGGTCGTCGGTCAGCATCTTCACGGCCTGCTCCAGACCGGCCAGCTTCCGCCCGCGCAGACAGTCGCCGAGGAAGCGGGTGGTGTACGGGGCTCCGCACATCCGGTCCAGGTGCGCGCCGGCGTCCGACCCGCCGAGCAGGACGTCCTCGTGCTGCCAGGTCTCGGCGCGCAGGGCCCAGGACGCCGGGTCGTTGTCGGTGGGCATGGGCCACAGGACCGTCCGCAGGTCGTCGGCCGCGCAGATCTCGACCAGGCACTCGAACGGCTCCTGTCCGCGTTCCGCCGCGATGTCCCGCACGACCCGTCCGCTCAGGCCCCGGTTCGTCTCGCTGTACGTGTCGCCGATGACGTACCGCCCGAAGTTGGCCAGCCGCCGGAAGACGCCCGCCTCCTTGGAGCCGGCCCGCTCCAGCATCTGGGCCCGTACCTCCGGGTCGCGCAGTTTCGCGAGCCGCTCCGGGACGGGCAGGCCGAGGATCGGGCCCCACCCGGGGATGAGGTTCAGGGCGCAGAACGTGCCCAGGGACATGTTCATCGGCGTGAGGATCGGCATGGTCAGCGCCACCACCCTGCCGCCCGCCTTGCGCGCCTGTTCACTCGCGAGCAACTGCCGGGGCACCCGCTCGGGGACGGACGCGTCGATGGTCAGGACGTTCCAGTTCAGGGGGCGTCCGGCCGCCGCGCTCATCTCCACGAACAGGTCGATCTCGGCGTCGCTGAACTGGTCGAGGCAGCCCGCGACGATCGCCTCGATCTGGGTGCCCTCGTGTTCCCCGACCGCCTTCGACAGGGCCAGCAGTTCGGCGGGGCGCGCGTGCCGGGAGGCGACGGGCTGTCCGTCGCCGTCGGAGTGGGTGGACGACTGGGTGGTGGACAAGCCCCAGGCGCCGGCGTCCATCGCCTCGTGGAACAGCCGGAGCATCTGGGCGAGTTGCTCCTCGCTCGGCTGCCCGCCGACGGCCTCCGCCCCCATCACATACCGTCGCAGCGCACAATGCCCCACCATGAAGCCCGCGTTGACGGCGATCCGTCCCTCCAGCGCGTCCAGGTACTCGCCGAACGAACTCCAGCTCCAGGGCGCCCCCTCCTCCAACGCCACCAGCGACATCCCCTCCACCTTCGACATCATCCGCCGGGTGTAGTCGGCGTCCGAGGGGCGCTCCGGGTTCAGCGGCGCGAGCGTGAATCCGCAGTTCCCGGCGGCCACGGTCGTCACCCCGTGGTTGAGGGAGGGCGTCGCGTAGGGGTCCCAGAAGAGCTGGGCGTCGTAGTGCGTGTGCGGATCGACGAAACCGGGGGTGAGGACGAGGCCGTGCGCGTCCTCGGTGCTGCGGGCCTCCTCGGTGACGGTACCGATGACGGCGATACGGCCGTCACGGATGCCGAGGTCGGCGGTGTACGAGGGCGCGCCGGTCCCGTCCACGACGGTCGCGCCTCTGATGACGTGATCAAGCATGGGGTTCCCTCCTCGAACTCCGGCCCGGTGCACCTGCCTAGGGGCGCGGGGCCGTGTCACTGTGCGGCTCCGCCGCGTGGGCGCGACAAGCCACGACGAACCCGCACCCCGCGACGGCGACTACGTGGCGGCTCGGAACCGGGACGTCCGGTGGACGGGATCCGTGTCGATCTTCGGAATCACGTGCTCCCCGATCAACCGGATCGTCTGCAACGTCTCCTCCTTGGGCACCCCCACCGGCAACCCGAAGCTCAACTGGTCCGCCCCGGCCTGCTCCCACCGCTTGCACTGCCGGACCACCTCGTCGGGATCCCCGCAGATCAGCAACTCCTCCTCGATGAGGAGCTCGACGAACTCGGCGTTGTACTCGGGCAGCGTCTCCGGCCACACCGGGAACCCCTCGGGGCGAGGGAACGTGTCGTGGTACCGGAACACCAGCGAGGGCAGGTAGTGCAGTCCCCCGTTCACGGCGACCTGGATCGCCTCGTCGTGCGTGGGCGCGCAGATCGCCGTCGTCGTCACCATCACGTTGTCGTTGACGAAGTCCCCGATGGGCTCGGCGTCCACGACCGCGGTCTTGTACTGCTCAAGGACCCACTCCATGTCGGAGACCTTCTGCACGCTGAAGCCGAGGACCCCGAGGCCCTTCTTCGCTGCCATGGCGTACGAGGGCGGCGAGCCGGCGGCGTACCACATGGCGGGGTGGGACTTCCCGTACGGCTTCGGCAGGATCTTCCTCGGGGGGAGCTGCCAGTGCTTGCCCTGGAACCCGACGTACTCGTCCTGGAGCCACATCTTGGGGAACTCGGCGATGGTCTCTTCCCAGATCTCCTTGGTGTAGTTCATGTCGGTCACGCCCGGTATGAACCCGAGGATCTCGTGGGATCCGGCGCCCCGCCCGCTGCCGAACTCGAAGCGGTTCTCGGTGAGATGGTCGAGCATGGCGACCTTCTCGGCGACCTTCACCGGGTGGTTGACCTGGGCGAGCGGGTTGAAGATGCCGGAGCCGAGGTGGATCCGCTCGGTGGCGTGCGCGAGGTAGCCGAGGAAGACGTCGTTGGCGGAGAGGTGCGAGTACTCCTCCAGGAAGTGGTGCTCGGAGGCCCAGGCGTACTTGAAGCCGGACTTGTCCGCCTGGATGACGTACTCGGTCTCCTCCATCAGCGCCTTGTGCTCGGCCAGCGGGTCGGTCTCGGCGCGCTTGCCCACATATCCCTGTACAAAGAGCCCGAATTCCAAGGAGGTTCACCGTCCCCACGGTCAGTTCCGATAGTTCCGAACGGTCACTTCTGACGGATCGTCAGATTCATGGGTCCGACTGTTCCACCGGCCACCGGGAGCGTCAATAGCTGACGTTCCATCAGAAACGCCGGTCACAGGACACTGACGCCCGCCAGCCAGCCCCCGTCGATCACGAACGGCTGGCCGGTGATGTACGAGGAGTCCTCGCAGGTGAGGAAGAGTGCGAGCCGCGCCACCTCCTCGGGCCGGCCGATCCGTCCGAGCGGCACGAGCTTGCGGTAGAAGCGGTCGAGGGCGCGTGAGGCCTCCTCGGTGTCCGCCGCCCCGCTCGGGTCCAGATGGGCCGGGTTGGACATCGCGGTGTCGATGGCGCCGGGACACATCGCGTTGACCCGGATGTTCCGGGCGGCCAGCTCCAGGGCGGCGACCCGGGTGAGTCCGAGGATGGCGTGCTTGCTGGCCGCGTAGGCGCCGACGGCCGCCATGCCGGTCACGCCGGTGTAGGAGGCGGTGTTGACGATCGTGCCCCCTTCGGACATCCGGGCGGCCACGGTCTTGATGCCGAGGAAGCAGCCGACCTGGTTGACCTCGACGATCCGCATGAACTCGTCGAGGGGGGTGTCGAGGAGGGTGTTGAAGCGCAGGATGCCGGCATTGTTGACCAGCCCGTCGACCCGGCCGTGCCGGTCCATGACGCCGTCGACCGCGGACCGCCAGTCGCCCTCCCGGCTGACGTCGAGATGGACGTACAGGGCGCCGAGTTCCTTGGCGAGGTCCTGGCCCTGGTCGTCGAGGACGTCCGCCACGACGACCTCGGCGCCCTCCGCGCGGAACAGCCGGGCCTCCTGCTCCCCCTGACCTCGTGCCGCGCCGGTGACCAGGACGACCCGCCCGTCGAGCTTGCCCATGCCGAACCCCTTCGCATCGCACCGCTGGTGTCCAGCATCGTAACTCCGCATCTGACGACACGTCAGATAGCGGTTGCGGATTGCTCCGCGTTGCGGCAGCACACCTCAAGTGACTTGCAAGTAGGGATATTTGACTCTGTCGTCCACCCATGAAGAACCCCAATACTCCTCCAAGGAAAAGCAAAGCCACCCCCAAGGACGGAGCACCCCCATGGCCAAGAGGAGACTACGGAACAGGAAAGTGCGGTACATCGCGATCGGCGCGGCCCTGGCGACCGGCGGAGCCGTCGTCGCCATGCTGCCGTCGGCGAACGCGGCCGACGCGAAGACACCGGACCAGATCATGCGGATGTGCGAGAGGTCCGCGGTGGTGAGCGGAAAGCAGCGGTCGGTGAGGGACTTCGGGGGCGCCTTCGCGGACGGTTTCGAGGCCGACAACTGCGACTACGTCGAGACCAAGTTCGAGACCTTCGACGGCCCCACCGAGAAGGCGTCCATCGATTTCCCCAACTGTGAACCGAACGCCACCGAACCGGCGAAGGTCTCCCTCACCTGGTCGGCGACCGCGGCGCAGGGACAGGGCACCTACAAGGCGACCCAACAGGGCGGCGGCGGTGGCCTCTTCGGATTCCTCAGCGGATCCTGGCTCAAGCACAAGGGCACCCTCGACATGACCGTGGAGTCGGCGACGGCGGGCGACACGGAACAGCGCGACGTGCCGGTCGGCAAGGTGCTCCACATGGAGTTCACGCCGAAGATGCAGCGGATGACCGGCGAATGGCGGGTGCGTGTCGACGCCAACCCCGGCAGCTTCGCCGTGAACCCCTCCCCCGAGCAGAACTTCGTGGCGCCGGAGGTCGTCGAGGGCCCCGTCATCCTGCCCGGCGCGGCCGGTGCTCCCGGGATCGCGGACGGCACCGCCAAGCCGGTCCTTGAGGACTGCTGACCCCCGACCACCAGCCCGTTCACGCACCTTCCCCCCTCCGGAGGACCCCCCCCATGAGCCGTGCCGGCCGCACCAGAAGCCACCGCAGCAAGAAGAAGCGCGTCACCCTCGCCCTCGCCCCGCTGGCCGCCCTCGCGGTGGCCGTTCCGCTGATGAACCAGGCGGGTGCCGCGACGCCCTCGGAAGTGAGCGCCGACTGCGCGGCGGACTCCGACCGACTGGCGAACTGCGAGTTCGTCGACGTCCAGTTCAAGGCGGACAGCCTCGGTCCCAACCAGCGGGTCTCCACGGTGACCGACAACTGCGGGTCGACGGGCACCGCCTCGAAGACGTTCAACGTGAGTACGTCGGTGACCCGGACCATCCAGCTGGAGGACGGATTCACCGTCGCGGCCGACACGAAACTCGGGAGTTCCTTCTTCGAGATCGGCATCAAGTTCAATTCGACGGAATTCAACATCACCCGCGACGACACCGCGACCGGGCTGGCGTTCAGCCGCACGGACACCGTGCAGAGCGACAGCATCGCCTTCTTCATGTGGTCCGCCAAGCGCACCGACGTCAGTGGATTCCTGAAGGCCACGTACAAGGAGGAGCAGGACGGCCAGAAGGTGTTCTTCTCGCCGAGCGAGGGCGCCGCGACCGTGCACGTCTTCTATCCGCAGATCCTGAAGAACGGAACGCCGGACGGCCGGCTGTGGCTGCGCAACGTGAAATGCGGGACTCCGGAGGCGAACGGAATCCTGAACTCGGGGAACAGCCTGCGGGCGGAACCCGGATTCGGTGAGGGCGGCGGCAATGTGACCGACGTGGAAATCCCGGCGGGCGAGATCCCGGCGTCCTGACGCCGCCCCCGTAAGGGAACCGGCTCCATGAGGGAGCCGATCCGTTCTCAGGTGCGAAGCACGGGCGTGGCTCCCAGCCAGCGCAGGACCGCGTCCGTGCCGCCCCGGGCGTCCAGCTTGGCGTAGATGTTGCTGAGGTTGTTGCGGACGGTCTTCTCGCTCAGCCGCAGCCGCAGCCCGATCTCCTGGGCGCCCAGGCCGGTCGACAGCAGCTCCATGATCTGCTGTTCGCGCGGGGAGAGCAGGGCCCGCAGCCGCTCCATGGCGTCGCCGGCCGTGGGCATCCGCCGGGCCCCCTCGCGCAGGGCCGCACACGCGCTCGGCGAGAGGTAGGTGTGCCCGACGGTGGCCGCCATGACGGCCGAGGACAGCATGTGGCCGCAGTAGTCGCCCTCGACGAGATAGCCCGCCCCGCCCCGGAACACCTCGATCACCGTGTCGACGTCCCGGCGGGGGCTGACGACGATCACCGGGACGTTCCGGGTGCCGAGGGCCTCCAGGAACTCCGGGAAGGACACCGAGGGGTCCGGGCAGCACAGCACGAAGACGTCCGCCGCGCACTCCCGCAGCCCGCGGTACGGCGGGGGGACCCGCAGCACCCGGTCCACGTACGGATCGTCCGGGGCCGGCCAGTCGTCGTGCGGCCAGCCGCCCTCGGCGCAGGCCAGGGCGACGGAGAGTTGTTCGGAGGATCGCACTGCACGGGTCCTTCCGCCGGAGCCGTCTCGTCCGTACGTCCGTACATACGCGACCCGGCGTGGACATGTTCAAAGATTCAAGGAGAGAAACCCCGGCTGTCTGACAGGTTGGGCGACCGCCCGCGCGACGGCTGCCCTACGACCGTCCCCCTACGACTCCCGCAACAGCGGCCCCACCTCGGTGCCGAACGCGGCCATCTGGTCGGTGAGTTCGCTCCGGCTCCGGCTGCGGAAGCGGACCTGGATCTGGTCGACGCCCATCGCGCGGTAGGCGCGCAGGGACTCCGCGAGGCTCTCGGGCGGGCCGGTGAGGACCCTGCGGCCGACATCCCAGGCGGGGCTGCCGACGTACAGCGGCTCGGCGATGGCGCCGACGACGAACGCCCCCTGGACGGAGTGCTGTTCGCGGATCTCGCGGATCCTGGCGATCTGCGCGGGCAGCCGCTCACGCGGATCGCCCTGCGGCAGCCAGCCGTCGCCCTTGAGCGCGGCCCGGCGGACGGCGGCGGGCGAGGAGCCTCCGACCCAGAGGGGCACGCGGGGCTGGGCCGGCCGGGGGCGCTGGCCGAGGTCCTGGAAGTCGTAGAACTTGCCGTGGTGTTCGGGGAACTCCTCGGGCCCGAGGGCCTCACGCAGGGCGTCGACGGACTCGTCGAGTACGGACCCGCGTTGCCGGAAGTCGACGCCGAGCACCTCGAACTCCTCCTGCACATGCCCGGCGCCGACCCCGAGCAGCAGCCGCCCGCCGCTCAGGTGGTCGAGGGTGGCGTACTGCTTGGCGGTGAGGAGCGGGTGCCGCAGGCCGACGACAGCGACGTGGCTGAGCAACTGTACCCGCTCGGTCGCGGCGGCCAGGAAGGCGAGGGTGGCCACCGGGTCGTACCAGACCGTGCTCATCGCGTCCGCGAGGCGGCGCGGGATGGCCACGTGGTCGCAGCAGGCGATGTACGCGAACCCGGCCCGGTCGGCGGTCCGGGCGATCTCGACGAGGTCGTCCGGCCCGGCGGCGGCCTCCCACGGCTCGGCGTAGATCGTGGACTGGGACTGGACCGGGAGCTGGATGCCGTAGGCGAGGGTCACCGCGCGCTCCACAGGCCGTCCGGGGTGAGCCCCAGCAGGTCGATGGCGTTGCCCCGCACGATCCGTTCCACCACGTCCGGGGCGAGGTGGCCCATCTGGGCCTCGCCGACCTCGCGGGACTTGGGCCAGGTCGAGTCGGAGTGGGGGTAGTCGGTTTCGTACAGGACGTTGCCGACGCCGATGGAGTCGAGGTTCCTGAGCCCGAAGGCGTCGTCGAAGAAGCAGCCGTAGACGTGCTCGGTGAAGAGTTCGGACGGCGGGCGGTGGACCTTGTCGGCGACTCCGCCCCAGCCGCGGTTCTCCTCCCACACCACGTCGGCGCGCTCCAGGATGTAGGGGATCCAGCCGATCTGGCCCTCCGCGTACATCACCTTCAGGTTCGGGAAGCGTTCGAACTTGCCGCTCATCAGCCAGTCGACCATCGAGAAGCAGCAGTTGGCGAAGGTGATGGTGGAGCCGACGGCGGGCGGGGCGTCCTCGGACGTGGACGGCATCCGGCTGCTGGAGCCGATGTGCATGGAGACGACCGTGCCGGTCTCGTCGCAGGCGGCGAGGAAGGGGTCCCAGTAGTCGGTGTGCACGGAGGGCAGTCCGAGGTGCGGGGGTATCTCGGAGAAGGCGACCGCACGGACCCCGCGGGCCGCGTTGCGCCGGACCTCCGCCGCGGCCGATTCGGCGTCCCACAACGGGATGAGGGTGAGCGGGATGAGCCTGCCCCGGGCCTGCGGCCCGCACCACTCCTCCACCATCCAGTCGTTGTAGGCCCGCACGCAGAGCAGGGCCAGTTCGCGGTCCTTGGCCTCGGTGAAGGTCTGGCCGCAGAAGCGCGGGAAGGTCGGGAAGCAGACGGCGGACTGGACGTGGTTGACGTCCATGTCGGCGAGGCGCTGCGGGACGTCGTAGGAGCCCGGCCGCATCTGCTCGTAGGTGATGACCTCCAGTTTGATCTCGTCCCTGCTGTAGCCGACGGCGGTGTCGAGGCGGGTGAGGGGGCGGTGCAGATCCTCGTAGACCCACCAGTCGCCGATGGGGCCGTCGTCGCCGGGCCGGCCCATCACGGGCTTGAACCGGCCGCCCAGGAAGGTCATTTCGCGCAGGGGGGCGCGGACGGTGCGGGGCCCGATGTCGAGGTACTTCTTCGGGAGCCGGTCCTGCCAGACGGTCGGGGGCTCCACCGTGTGGTCGTCGACGGAGATGATCAGGGGAAGCGGGGTCTGGGTGTCCATGCCGCTGACGGTAGCGCCGATCTGACGATCCGTCAGCTATGCGGAAGCCGGACCGATGGAGACTTCCCCGTGCCCGGCAGGTGGGGAGAGAGCGTGAGGGGCTTGTGACATCCCGCGCGTCCATCTGTGATCGCGCTCTCCACAGCTGACGCATCTGCCATGAACAAGGCAAACTGGCGGGGTTGCTCAGGACTTCTAGGGGGACGACGGCCATGGACGGTGTACCGCGCGTGCCGGAGGTACCGCGTGTGCCGGAGCAGAGGCGTCCCGGCTCCGTGGCGAAGGCCGCGGTGACGACGGTGACGACGGTGACGGCCGAAGCGGTGGTGACGGTGGAGGCCGCCCTGCTGCGCTTCGGCGTGCTCGGGCCCGTGCGCGCCTGGCGCGGCGGGGAACCGCTGAACACCGGCTCACCCCAGCAACGCGCCCTGCTGGCCGCCCTGTTGCTGCGCGAGGGCCGTACCGCGACCGCGGCGGAGCTGATCGACGCCCTGTGGGGCGAGGAACCGCCCTCGCAGGCACTGGCGGCGGTACGGACGTACGCCTCGCGGCTGCGGAAGATACTGGACCCCGGCGTCCTGGTCAGCGAGTCCGGCGGATACGCGGTCCGGGGGCTGCCCGACGGCGCCCTGGACCTGTCGGTCGCCCAGGACCTGGCGACCGAGGCGGAGAAGGCGAAGAACTCCGGGGACCTGTGCCACGCACGGGAGGTGCTGGGGCGGGCGCTGGCCCTGTGGGACGGCGAGGTACTGGCCGGGGTGCCCGGCCCGTACGCGGAGGCCCAGCGGGTCAGGCTGGAGGAGTGGCGACTCCAACTGCAGGAGACCCGCCTCGACATGGACCTGGAACAGGGCTGCCACGCGGAGGCGGTGTCCGAGCTGACCGCCCTCACCGCCGCGCACCCCCTGCGCGAGCGCCTGCGCGAACTGCTGATGCTGGCCCTGTACCGCAGTGGCCGCCAGGCGGAGGCCCTCGCCGTGTACACCGACACGCGCCGGCTCCTCGCCGACGAACTGGGCGTGGACCCGCGCCCCGGCCTGCGCGAACTCCAACAGCGCATCCTCCAGGCCGACCCGGGCCTCGCGGAGCCCTCGGCGTCGAAGGCGGAGCCCGCGTCCGTCTCCGTCCGCCCGGCCCAACTCCCCGCGACCGTCCCGGACTTCACCGGGCGCTCGGCCTTCGTGACGGAACTCGGCGAGGTGCTGGCCTCCGCCGAGGGCCGTGTCATGGCGGTCTCGGCGCTGGCCGGCATCGGCGGCGTCGGCAAGACCACGCTCGCCGTGCACGTCGCCCACCAGGCCCGCCGCTCCTTCCCCGACGGCCAGTTGTACGCCGACCTCCAGGGCGCCGGATCACGGGCCGCGGACCCGGAGACCGTCCTCGGCTCCTTCCTGCGGGCCCTCGGCACCTCCGACTCCGCCGTCCCGGACTCCCTGGAGGAACGCGCGGCGCTGTTCCGCTCGGTCCTGGACGGCCGCCGCGTGCTGGTGCTGCTCGACAACGCGCGGGACGCCGCCCAGGTACGGCCCCTGCTGCCGGGCACCGAGGGCTGCGCGGCCCTGATCACCTCCCGGGTCCGGATGGTCGACCTGGCCGGGGCCCACCTGGTCGACCTGGACGTGATGTCCCCGGACGAGGCCCTGTCCCTGTTCACGAAGATCGTCGGCACCGAGCGGGTCGGCTCCGAACGGCAGGCCGCCCTCGACGTGGTGGCGGCCTGCGGCTTCCTCCCGCTGGCGATCCGCATCGCGGCCTCCCGGCTCGCGGCCCGCCGCACCTGGACCGTCTCCGTCCTCGCCGCGAAGCTGGCCGACGAACGGCGCCGGCTGGACGAACTGCAGGCCGGCGACCTCGCCGTGAAGGCCACCTTCGAGCTGGGATACGGCCAGTTGGAGCCCGCCCAGGCCCGCGCGTTCCGGCTCCTGGGCCTGGCCGACGGCCCGGACCTCTCGCTGGCCGCCGCCGCGGCCGTACTGGACCTGCCGGTGGAGGAGACCGAGGACCTCCTCGAATCCCTCGTCGACACCTCCCTGCTGGAATCGGCGGCCCCCGGCCGCTACCGCTACCACGACCTGGTCCGGCTCTACGCGCGTGCGTGCGCCGAACGCGACGAACAGCCGCCCTCCGAACGGGAGGCGGCGATGTCCCGGCTGCTGGACTTCTACCTGGCGACGGCCGCCGGGGTGTACGCCATCGAGCGGCCGGGCGACCGCCTGGTGGACCACATCGCCGCGACCTCCCACGCCGGGCTCGTCTTCGAGGACCAGGACTCGGCCCTGGACTGGCTGTTCACCGAGGCCGAATGCCTGCTGTCCTGCGTCCGCCAGTCGCTGCGCGCCCCCACCCTCCGCCGCGCGGCCAGTCTGCTGCTGTCGGCGAAGGACCTCTCCGAGTCCGGCGCCAGCTCCCTCTCCTACGAACGGGCCGCCGCGGCCCTGTGCCACGCCGCCCGCGAACTCGGCGACGCCCGGGTCGAGGCCCAGGCCCGCACCACACTGGCTCAAGTCCACGTGTACGCAGGACGGTTCGACGAGGCCGGCGCCGAAGCCAGCACCGCCATGTCCCTCAGCTCCGCCGAGGAGCCCTGGTCGCACTGCAACGCGCCTCTGGAACGCGGCGTCATCGCCTTCTACCGCAACCAGCTCGAAGACGCCGAGAACTACCTGCGCATCGCCCTGGACAACTTCCGCACGGACGCGAACGCGCCCGGTGAGGCCAGCGCCCTGTGCAACCTGTCCCGGGTCCGTCTCGCCCTCGGCAAGACCGACTCCGCGATCTCCCTCGTCGAGCAGGGCATCGCGATCTACGACGGTCTCGGCTCGGCCCTGCGACTGGCCAACGGCCGGTACGCCCTCGGCCTCGCCCTGAGCGCCGCCGACCGTTACGAGGAGGCGCTCGCCCACCTCACCTCCGCCCTCACGGGGTTCCGGGAGAACCGGCAGCCGCTGTGGGAGGGCGTGACGCACTTCCGCATGGCCGAGGTGCACCTCGCGGCCGACCGCGCCACGCTCGCCGCCGCCCACGCCGAGCAGGCCATCGCGCTGCGCGGCATCGGCGGCGAGTGGCGCCGGGGCACCGTCCTGACCGTGCTGGGCAAGGCGCTGCTCAGGCTCGGCCAGGACGGCCGCGCACAGGCCTGCTGGCGCGAGGCCCTGAGCATCTACGAGACGCTGGGCTCGGCGGAGGCGGCGGAGGTCCGCGGGTTGCTGGGCAGCCCGGTGGCGGCCTGACCGAAGCGGCCGATCTCCCAGGTGGGAGGCCGGGTGGGGGCGTTCATCGTTCGTTTATCGCGAGGCGTCACTCTCTTGGTTACCAACCCGTCGCGTCGGGGGGCAGGCGGCTTGGCAGGTGGTCGTACGGATACGGTCTACGGCCACAGGACGCCCGTCCGGCAACCCTCGGGGGAGTTGCCGGACGGGCGGTCTCGTGAAGCGACGAATGCCGAAGAGAGGGATCACGACATGAGCGACAAGATCAAGACCGAGGACACCCACATCTCCGGCGGGAAAGAGGGCGAGGTCAAGCCCGAGGACACCCACATCTCCAGCGAGGAAGCCGAGCTGGACGACGTCAAGCCGCTCGACACCCACATCTCCGGCGGCACCTACAACCCGCTGGACACTCACATCTCCGACGAGAAGGCCTGAGCCTCGGTCCCACGGGGGGACACGGGGGTCGGGGGAAGCACGGGGGATCCGGGGATCGGGGGAACCGGGGATCGGGGGAACCGGGGGAAACACGGGGAACCCAGGGGGAATTCGGGGGACCCATGGGGGAGATCGGCCGCGGTGGCGCGGAGGGGGAGCCGCCGCGGCCGACGCGTGTCACCCCACCCCCTACCGCCGCAACTCCCCCTTCACCACCTTCCCGCTCGCGTTCCGCGGCAGCTCCCCCACGAACTCCACCGCCCTCGGCACCTTGTAGTTGGCCATCTCGCGCCGTGCCCAGGCGATCAGGTCGTCCCCCGTGAGACTCACCCCCGGCCGACGTACGACGTACGCCTTGCCGACCTCGCCCAGCCGCGGGTCCGGGACGCCGATGACCGCCACGTCGGCCACATCGGGGTGCAGGCCGAGGAGTTGCTCGATCTCCGCCGGGTAGGCGTTGAAGCCGCCGACGATGAACATGTCCTTCAGCCGGTCGGTGATACGGAGATTGCCGTCGGCGTCCAGGACGCCGACGTCTCCCGTGCGCAGCCAGCCGTCCGGGTCGAGGACCTCCGCGGTGGCGGACGTGTCCTCGTAGTAGCCCCGCATGACGTTGAAGCCGCGGACCAGCACCTCGCCGGGGACGCCGGGCTCCACGGGTGTGCCGCCCGCGTCCACCACCCGCAGCTCCGTCCCGGGTATCGCCCGGCCCGACGTGGACGCGATCACCGACGGGGCGTCGCCGCGCCGGCACATCGTGACGATGCCGCTCGCCTCCGAGAGGCCGTACGCCGTCAGGACCGTGTCGACGCCCAGTTCTCCGCGTAGGCGCTCGACGAGCCGCAGCGGCACCACGGCCGCGCCGGTCACCACCAGGCGCAGGGCGGACAGGTCGTGGGCGTCGCGCGCCGGGTGGTCCAGGAGCGACTGGTGCAGGGTCGGCGGGCCGGGGAGGACCGAGACGCGTTCCGCGGCGATGTTCGCGAGGACCGTGCCGACGTCGAAGACCGGCTGGGGGATCATCGTGGCGCCCCGCATCAGGCACGCGATGACGCCCGCCTTGTAGCCGAAGGTGTGGAAGAACGGGTTCACGATGAGGTAGCGGTCGCCCTGTCGCAGGCCCGCCAGGTCGCTCCACACCTCGTATGCCCGCAGGGTCTGCGCGTGGGTGATCACCGCGCCCTTGGGGCGGCCCGTCGTCCCGGACGTGTAGACGAGGTCGGAGGGCATCTCCGGGAGCACCGCCGCCGCCCGGGACCGCACCTCGCCCTCCCCCACGCCGTCCCCGCTCGCCAGGAACTCCTTCCAGGTGCGGAAGTCGGCCGGTGCGTCGTCCGAGAGGACCACCACCTGTTCCAGCGCGGGCAGCCCCGGCAGCGGGCCGGTGCCGGTCCCCTCCCCCGCCGCGCGCCGCAGCGAGGCCACGTACGAGGTGCCGAGGAAGGTGCCCGTCACGAAGAGCAGCCGGGCCCGGCTGCGGGCCAGCACGTCCGCCACCTCGGCGCCCTTGAAGCGGGTGTTGAGGGGCACGAGCACCGCGCCCGTGGAGACCGCGCCCAGCGCGGAGACGATCCAGTCCAGGGAGTTGGGCGCCCAGATCGCGACCCGGTCGCCCGCCTCCACCCCGGTCGCGACACAGGCCGCCGCGGCGCGTTCCACGCGGGCGCCGAGCTCGGCGTACGAGATCCGGTGCCGGCCGTCCACCACCGCCTCGACGTCCGCGTACCGTTCGGCCGCCGACCTCACCAGCCCCGGAATGCTGCCCCACTCCACGTCTTCGCGCATCACAGCCCCCAAACGCATAGCTGACTGACCGTCAGATTAGCTGTAGCCTGACGCCCTGTCAGCAGCCCCGGGATCACGCGGAGGTGCACAGCGCATGGCCGGACTCAAGGACGCCACCGCCATCGTCGGCATCGGACAGACACCCTTCGCCAAACACCTCCCCGACGACGAACGGACCCTGGCCTGCAGGGCCGTGCTCGCCGCCCTGGACGACGCGGGCATCGCGCCCGGCGAGGTCGACGCCCTCGCCTCCTACACGATGGAGGAGACCGACGAGGTGGAGCTCGCCAAGGCGGTGGGCTTCGGCGACCTCACCTTCTTCAGCAAGGTCGGCTTCGGGGGCGGCGGTTCGTGCGCCACGATCGCCCATCTCGCCGCCGCCATCACGAGCGGCCAGGCCACCGTCGGGGTCGCGTGGCGGTCCCGCAAACGCGGCTCGGGACCCCGCCCCTGGCGGAACACGAGCGTCCAACTCCCCACGCCCGCCCAGTGGACGCGCCCCTTCGGCCTGCTCCGCCCCGCCGACGAGATCGCGATGCTCGCGCGCCGCCACATGCACGAGTACGGCACCACCCGGGACCACCTGTTCAACGTCGCCCTGGCGTGCCGCAACCGGGCCAACCAGAACCCCGCCGCGATCATGTACGACCGTCCCCTCACCCGCGAGATGTACATGACCTCCCGCTGGATCAGCGAACCGCTCTGCCTCTTCGACAACTGCCTGGAGACGGACGGGGCGTTGGCCTGTGTGGTCGTCAGCGCCGAGCGGGCCCGGGACTGCCGGCACCGGCCCGTCCACGTCCACTCGGCCGCCCAGGGACTGCCCGCCCAGCACCACGGCATGGTCAACTACTGGAACGACGACCCCCTCACCGGCCCCGCCTGGACCGCCGCCCGGCACCTGTGGAAACACGCCGACTTCACCCCCGAGGACGTCGACGTGGCCCAGATCTACGACGCCTTCACGCCCCTGGTCCCGCTCTCCCTGGAGGGCTACGGCTTCTGCGGCCGCGGCGAGGGCGGCGCCTTCACCGAGGGCGGTGCCCTGGAGATCGGCGGACGGCTGCCCCTGAACACCGGCGGCGGCGGGCTCTCCGAGGCGTACGTGCACGGCTTCAACCTCATCAACGAGGGCGTGAAGCAACTGCGCGGCACCAGCACCGCGCAGGTCCCCGGCGCCACCACCTGCCTGGTCACCGCCGGCGAGGGCGTCCCCACTTCGGCGCTGCTGCTCAGGAGTTGATCACCATGCTCACCCCCGTCACCGACCCCGACGGCGCCCCCTTCTGGCAGTACGCCGCCCAGGGCGAACTGCGCGTGCAGGCCTGCGCGGACTGCGGCGAACCCCGCTTCCCGCCCCGCCCCTGCTGCCCGCACTGCCAGTCCTTCACGAGCACCTGGCAGGCCATGTCCGGGCTGGGCCGGATCTGGTCGTACGTCGTCCCGCACCCACCCCTGCTGCCGGAGTACGCGGCACTGGCCCCGTACAACGTCGTCGTCGTGGAGCTGGCGGAGGCACCCCGCATCCGGCTGGTCGGCAACCTGGTGAGCGAGCCCGGCGCGGCGCTCGACTCCGTCGATCCGCACGGCATCCGCATCGGCGCCCGGGTGCGCTTCACCCACGACGGGGCGACCGGGCTCCCGCAGTGGATCCTGGAGCGGCCGTGAGTGTGCGCGCCGACAAGGACAAGGAGACCGGCGTCGCCGTCGTCACCCTCGACCGGCCCGACCGGCTCAACGCGATCGACCTCGCCATGGCCGGGGAACTCCGGGACGTATGGCGGGAGTTGAGGTTCGACGACGCCGTGCGGGCCGTCGTGCTCACCGGGGCCGGGGAGCGGGCGTTCTGCACGGGCATCGACCGGGACGCCGTCGTGCCGCAGCCGACCTCGCCGTACATGCAGGACGATCCGCTGCTCACGGTCGGCCCGAAGGCGAACGACCTGTGGAAGCCGGTCGTGGCCGCCGTGTCCGGGATGGCCTGCGGGGGCGCCTTCTACCTGCTCGGCGAGTCGGAGTTCGTGATCGCGGACACCACCGCCACCTTCTTCGATCCGCACACCACGTACGGGATGGTCAGTGCGTACGAGGCGGTCCTCATGGCCCAGCTGATGCCGCACGGGGAGGCCGCCCGGACGGCCCTCATGGGGACGGCCGAGCGGATGTCGGCGCGGCGGGCCCACGAGGTCGGGTTCGTCTCCGAACTCACCGAACCGGGCGGGGCGTTGGCAGTGGCAACCGATTCCGCCGCGATCATCGCGGGGTATCCCACCGAGGCCGTCCAGGGGACGGTACGCGCCCTGTGGGCCGCGAGGGAGGCATCCCTCGCCCAGGGGTACGCGCAGGCACCGCACCTGGTGGCGCTCGGGAACCTGCCGGGCGAGCGGCAGGGCGAACTGTTCCGGACCCGACAGCGCGAGTTCAGATTGCGGTAGCAATTAGATGCGTCATGCAGATATATACTCGTGGGCATGGTTGAGCACCGCATGATCGACGTGAACGGCATCCGACTGCACATCGCGGAGGAGGGCGAGGGACCGCTGGTCGTGCTGCTGCACGGCTTCCCCGAGTCCTGGCACTCCTGGCGCCACCAGTTCGGTCCGCTGGCCGCCGCCGGATTCCGGGTGGTCGCACCCGACCAGCGCGGATACGGCGCCAGCGATCACCCCGAGGACGTGGACGCGTACAGCATCCTGCACCTCGTCGGGGACGTCGTCGGTCTGATCCACGCGCTGGGCGAGGAGCGGGCCTTCGTCGTGGGCCACGACTGGGGCGCGCCGGTGGCCTGGCACACCGCGCTGCTGCGGCCTGACGTGGTGCGCGGCGTGGCGGGGCTGAGCGTGCCACCGCCGTTCCGGGGCGAGCGACCGCCGCTGGAGGTCATGCGGGAGCGGTTCGAGGGGCACTTCTACTGGAACTACTTCAACCAGCCGGGGGCCGCCGACGCCGAGTTCGGCAAGGACCCCCGCTCGGCGCTGCGCAGGCTGCTGTACGGCGCCTCGGGCGACGGCGCGGGCCAGGGGCGCTACGAGCAGGCACTGGTGACCGACCTGGAGAAGGGCTGGCTCGCGGACATGCCGGAGCCCGAGGCGCTGGCCGACTGGCTCACCGAGCAGGACCTCGACGAGCTGGCCGAGAGCTTCGCGAAGGGCTTCACCGGCGCCCTCAACTGGTACCGCAACCTCGACCGCAACTGGGAGCTGACCGCCGCCTGGCACGGCGCGGTCGTCAGCCCGCCCGCGCTGTACGTGTACGGCGACCGCGACCTGGTCCCGGCCTTCCCCGGCACCCCGGAACTCATCGCGCAGCTCCCGCGGTTGATGCCCAACCTGGTCCGCGAGCCCCTCGTCCTGCCGGGCTGCGGCCACTGGACCCAGCAGGAGCGGCCGAACGAGGTGAACGCGGCGCTGATCGAGTTCCTCACGGAGCTGCGGGGCTGAGCCGGGCTGAAGGGCGTGCGGGCTCACGTGCCTGAGGCCCGCGAGGCCGAAACGACGGGCCGGACCTGACGGCCCGGCCCTCCTGCCGACCTCAACCCTCGACCTCGGTCTCGGCCCTCGACCTCGGCCCTCGCTCTCAGCCCCGGTTCTCGGCCTCCGGATCCGCCTCGCAGTGGTCGACGGAGGCGATGAGCCGCTTCTCGACCTCCACCCGGGCGGTCGCCCTGCCCTTGGCCGGCACCGTCACGATGCGGGAGGAGTCCGTGAGGACCTGGCCGCCGTCGGCGTCGTAGAAGGTCACCCGGGCCTGGAACCCGGCCTTGCGCTTGTTCGGGTTGGTGATCTCGACCGTCGCGTAGGGCGTCGCCTCGGTCGCGCAGCTGATCAGCTTGACGGTCCCGTCCTGCGTCGTCGTGGCACGGCCGGTACTGGAGGAACTCCCGCTGCCGTAGTTGCCGTTGCCGTAGTTGCCGTTGCGATAGCCACCGCTGCCACTGCTGCTGTTGCTGCTGCTGTCGTGCCGCTGGCTGGAGCTGCTGCAGCCCCCGCCCCCTCCGCCGCTCTTGCTCTTGCCCCTGCTCTTGTGTCCGGAAGAGAACCCGGTGAGCGACAGCACCACCACTACCGCCATGACCGTGAACTTGAGTGTGCGTCCCCGTAGTTGCATGTGATCACTCTATGCAACGTCCGGCGCGCGGTCTTGCGGGCTCAGGAAGTCCGCGCGGTCCCCGTCCCCTTCTCCGCGTCCAGCGCGTACACGCAGCGGTCCTTGCTGCACGCGTACACGACGCCGTCCTTGACGACCGGGGAGCCGGTGATCTCGCCGCCGGTGGCGAGTTTCCAGCGGAGGCGGCCGTCGTCGGCCTTCAGGGTGTAGAGGAGGCGGTCGGTGGAGCCGAAGTGGATGCGGCCCTCGGCGACGGCGGGGGCGCCGACGATGTCGCCGCCGGCCTGGAAGCGCCATTTGGGGGTGCCGGTGACCGCGTCGAGGGTGTAGAGGCCCTTGCCGCTGCCGACGTGGACGTGGCCGCCGGCCACCAGGACCGGGTCGCCGGAGGAGCGGGCCTCGGTGGCGATGCGCCAGCGGTCGCGGCCGTCGGCGGCGTCGAGGGCGTAGACCGTGCCGAGGTAGTCGGCGAGGTAGACGCCGCCGCCGGTGACGGCGGGGCCCGGCACGAAGGTGGGCGGGCAGAGGAAGACGGCCGGGGCCTCGAAGTGCCAGCGGACGAGGCCGCTGACCACGTCGAGCGCGAGGACCCGGGTGCCCGCGGACACGTAGACGTAGCCGTCGTGGGCGTGGGCCACCCGGACCGGTACACCGCCGCAGGAGGCCGAGTCGCCGATGGGGTACGACCAGCGTTCGTCGCCGGTGCGGGCGTCCAGGGCGCGCAGGCGGGCGTCGTGCCAGAGGTAGACCGTGCCGTCGTGCAGGGCCGGGCCCGCCTCCGGGGACTCGAAGTCGGTCTGGCAGCCGGTGAGCTCCCACAGCTTCTGGCCGCCGGAGGCCTCCCAGGCCTGGACGCCGCCGCCGCGGGTCCCGGTGATCACGGTGCCCCGGTCGGCCTTGAGGGAGTACACCCAGGCGTCCGTGGACAGCCGCCACAGGTCGCCGCCCTCGCGGGCGTCCAGGGCGAACAGGGTGGGCCCGTCGGAGGCGTGGATACGGCCGTCCGCGACCGCCATCGACCAGGCCACGTCCCGCGTCTTGAAGCGCCGCCGGCCGGTGGCCACGTCCAGGGCGTGGACCTCGAAGGAGGTGACGTAGACGAGGTCGCCGGCGACCGAGGGGGTGCCCCAGACATCGTTCGACATACGGAAACGCCAGGGGCGCCAGCCGGCCGCGGTGTCCGGGAGTACGGACGGCGCGGCCGGTACGGCGGGGCCCACGGCGGGTTCTGTGCCGTTGACGCCGGGGCGGGGCTTGGACCAGGAGGCGACCAGGCCGGTCTCCGGCGGGGGTGCCTTGACGGCGGCGGCGCGGGCGTCGACGACGCGCGGGCCGGGTCCGATGGGCACCTGGGCGCCGGCGAGGCGCACGGGGCCGGTGTCGGGGGCGCCGACGGAGACGGGCGACGGAGCGGGCCCCGGGAACACCGGGTCGCGGGACGGCGGCGGCGGGACCGCCGCGGGACGGCCGCCACTGCTGCGTCCGCCGCTCTGCGCGGGTTTCGGCGCCCGGCCGCCGCGGCGGGTCTCGATGAGGCCCACCGCGCGCTCGGGCAGCCACGCCGACGCCGTACCGCTGTCGTCGGAGCCGGAGCCGTAGAGGTGGGGGGCCAGCTGGGACTGGAGGTCGGCCGGGTTGGGGCGGGCCGTGGCCTCCATCTGCATACAGGACTCGATGAGGGGGCGCAGCTCGTCCGGGAGGCCTTCGAGGTCCGGGCCCTCGCGCAGCAGCATGAAGACGGTCTCGACGGGGTTGGCGCCGTGGAAGGGCGGGTGGCCGGTGGCGGCGAAGACCAGCATGGAGCCGAGCGAGAAGACGTCGCTGGCGCCGGTGACGCTGCGGGAGTCCTTGGCCTGCTCGGGCGACATGTAGGCGGGGGTGCCGACGGCGACGTTCGTCATCGTCAAACGTGTGTTCGAGACCCCGGACGCGATGCCGAAGTCGATGACCCGGGGACCGTCCTCGACCACCAGGACGTTCGACGGTTTCAGGTCCCGGTGCACCAGCCCGGCGCCGTGGATCGACTGCAGCGCCTCCGCGACCCCCGCCGCCAGCCAGCGCACGGCCTGGGCCGGCATCGGCCCGCACTCGTTCACCATTTCTTCCAGCGAGGGCGCGGGCACGTACGCGGTGGCCAGCCAGGGCACGGCCGCCCGCGGGTCGGCGTCGACCACGGCGGCCGTGTAGAAGCCGGAGACCGCCCGGGCCGCCTCCACCTCACGGGTGAAACGGACGCGGAAGAGCTGGTCCTCGGCGAGCTCCGTACGGACCGTCTTGATCGCCACGCGCCGCCCGGAAGCCGAGCGCGCGAGATAGACCAGCCCCATGCCGCCGGCACCCAGCCGTCCCAGCACCTCGAACGGCCCGATGCGCCGCGGATCGTGCTGCGTCAGCTGATCCACCACTTGCCTGCCACCTCCCCGTACGAGCCACGCCATTCCACATATGTACGCGACCCCGTGCAGCGTCTCACCACCGCACCGCCATGGCGGCACGCACCCCGATTCTTCCTGGCCGGGGCGCTGGTTGCGAACCCGGAAACAAATGGGGTGTCTCACATCAAAGCAGCATCGAACCGGGGTTCCCTACCGCTCCAGCAGGGCGAACGACGCCCCCTGATTGTCGGTGACCACGACCACCCGCCCGTACGACGTCTCAAAAGGCGGCGCCTGGACGCGCCCGCCGAGCCGGTGCACCGTCCCGAGAGCGGCCTGGCAGTCCGCGACCGCGAAGTGGACGAGGAAGTGGGGCGGCATCTCGGTGGGGAAGACGTCGGAGACGGGGGCGCGGCCGAAGTCGGGCCGGGCACCGGGCCCGAAGAGGGCCTCGTGGAAGAGCCCGCCGTAGAAGGTGTTGGCGGTCTCGGTGTCCCGGGTGTACAGCTCGGCCCAGGCGAAGCTGCCCGGCTCGTGCCGCCGGCCGAACCCGGTGTGGGTGCCCGGTTCCCAGAGGCCGAAGACGGCCCCCTCGGGGTCGGTGACCAGGGCCGCCGTGCCCAGGTCGCCGACCGGCTGGGGCGCGGTGAAGACCTGCCCGCCGGCCGCCCAGATCCGGTCGGCGAGGCCCTCGACGTCCGGGGTGGCGAAGTACACCGTCCAGACGGTGGGCAGCCGGCCGTCCGTCTTGCGGGCGAGCGCGGCGACCGGCTCGCCGTCCCGCAGGGCCCGCACGGACCCCCCGTACGACTCCTCGAACGTCCACCCGAAGAGCTCACCGTAGAACCGCTTGCCCGCCTCGACGTCGGGGAGCTGCGCGTCCACCCAGCAGGGGACGCCCTCTCCGTAGACGTCCTCTCCGTACCCGGATGCCCTGTTTTCGGCCATGTCGCCAAAGTAACGGCGTCCGGCGCACCCCGCAGACCAGGCACACCCGCCTCTTCTCGCCCCCGCACCCCATTTGCAGTCGGCCGAATCGCGCTCCGATCACCCCTCGGTAAGCTGACGGCATGACAGGACAAGTGCGTACCGTCGACGGCCGCGTGGCGGGTCGGCGTGGGCAGGCGACCCGGCAGAAGCTGCTCGACTGCCTCAGCGAGATGCTCAGCTCCTCCCCTTACCGGGACGTCAAAGTCATCGATGTCGCCCGGAAGGCGGGGACTTCACCCGCGACCTTCTACCAGTACTTCCCGGACGTCGAAGGCGCCGTCCTGGAGATCGCGGAGCAAATGGCCGCCGAGGGCGCCGCGTTGACCCAGCTCCTTGAGGGGAGATCGTGGGTCGGCAAGGCCGGCTGGCAGACCGCGCAGGAACTCGTGGACGGCTTCCTTGAGTTCTGGCGCCGCAACGACGCGATCCTCAGGGTCGTCGACCTCGGGGCCGCCGAGGGCGACAAGCGGTTCTACAAACTCCGTATGAAGATCCTCAACTCGGTGAACAACTCCCTCTCGGACGCGGTCGCCGAACTGCAGGCCAAGGGCCGGGTCGACAAGGACGTCAACCCCGCGGCCGTGGCGGGTTCGCTCGTCGCGATGCTCGCGGCGGTCGCCTCGCACCAGAAGGGCTTCCAGACCTGGGGTGTGAAGCAGGCCGAACTGAAGCCGAACGTCGCGCTGTTGGTGCACCTGGGTGTGACCGGCAAGAAGCCGACCAAGTGATCCGGTAGACCGGAGTTCCCCCGTCCTGTCACGCGGGCGGCAGTCCACCCGGGTGGACTGCCGCCCGCCGCGCTCCGCGGGGCGCCTCCGAGCGCGCCCCGGTCACCTCCGGACGATCCTGAAGAGCCGGATCTCCCGCTCCACCCGCGCCTGATAGGTCGCGTACGGCGGCCAGAAGGCCAGCGCCGCCTGCCAGACGGCCGCGCGCTCCTCCCCGGCCAGCAACCGGGCCGTGACGGGGATGTCCTCGCCCTTCCAGCTGACCGTGGCGTCGGGGTGGGCGAGGAGGTTGGCGGTCCAGGCGGGGTGCCCGGTGCGGCCGAAGTTGGAGCCGATGAGGACCCAGCCGCGCCCGCCCTCCTCCGGCATGCAGGCGAGCGGCGTTCGCCGGGGCAGCCCGCTCCGCGCCCCGGTCGCGGTGAGGACCACCCCCGGCAGCATGTGCGCGCTGAGCAGGACCCTGCCGCGGGTCAGCCGGTGCACGGCCCGGTCGAGCGCCGGGATCACATGCGGCGCGACCTTGGCGAAGCCCCGCGTGGACGACACCTTCTGGACGACCCGTTCACCGATCACACCGCCACCCCCGCACTCTTCGGACTCTCCGCGCCCTTCGTGCCCTTCGCACTCCCCGGCCGCTCGAACAGGTGCGCCGTGTCGGCGGCGTGCGCCCGCAGCCGGTGGACCGGCCCGAACAGCAGCTCGTCCCCGGTGGCGCGCTTGAAGTACAGATGGGCCTCGTGCTCCCAGGTGAAGCCGATGCCGCCGTGCAGCTGGATGCCCTCGGCGGCGGCGGACCGCAGCGCTTCCAGCGCCTGCGCGAGGGCGAGGGCGCCGACGCGCTCGCCCGCGTGACCTCCCTGCGCGGCGGCCCAGGCCGCGTAGTACGCCGCCGAGCGGGCCGCCTGCACCTGGACGTACACATCGGCCAGCCGGTGCTTCACCGCCTGGAAGGACCCGATCGCCCGCCCGAACTGCTCGCGCCGGCGCACGTACTCGACGGTCAGCCCCAACGCCTGGTCGGCGGCCCCGACGGCCTCGCCCGCGAGGACGGCGGCGGCGGTGTCGCCGACCGCGGCGAGCGCGGCGAGTACGTCCGCCTCCTCGTCCCCCAGCAACTCGGCTTCCACGTCCCGCAGCTGGACGCGCGCCTGAGGCCGGGTCGCGTCGAGGGCGGTCTGCCGAGTCCGCACCAGCCCGACGCCACCCCCGCCGCCCCCGCCGCCCCCACCGTCCCCTTTCACCAGGAAGAGCAGCGTCCGGGAGCGGGCGAACCCGCCCGCGTGGGCGGCGACCAGCAGCAGCCGTGCGCTGTGCCCGTCGAGCACCTGGTCGGCCTGTCCGTACAGGCGCCAGCCGTCCCCCACCCGCCGGGCCTGCACGCCCCCGGCCCTGCCGCCGCCCGCCCAGTCGCCGGCGTTGTCGCCCGTGAGGGCGAGGGCGGCGGCGAGGTGGGTGCCGGGGACGACGAGGGCGGCGGTGAGCGTGCCGGCGGCGATCCGCGGAAGCAGCTCGGCACGCTGCGCCTCCGTACCGAGGGCCAGCAGCAGCGGGGCCGCGAGGACGGCGGTGGCGAACAGGGGCGAGGGGACGAGGAAACGGCCCGTCTCCTCGCAGGCGAGGGCGAGTTCGGTGACCGAGCAGCCGACCCCGCCGTAGGTCTCGGGCAGGGCGAGTCCGGGCAGCCCGAGATGTGCGGCGAGGTCGGTCCACAGCGCGGGGTCGTGTCCGGCCGGGGTGTCGACGGCGGCCCGCAGTGCGGCGGGCTCGCAGCGCTCCCGCAACAGGTCGCGGAGGGTACGGCGGATCTCGTCCTGCTCGGCGGTGAAGCCGGCGTCCATGGGTCCTCCCCGGAGCGGCCGTCCGTATCTGACGGTCCGTCATGTTAGGCCGGGGGAACCGGGATGCCCACCCCCACGACACCTGCCACGGGGAGCCTTATCTGATGTACCGTCAGATTCATGAGGACGGGCTCCCGGAAAGTCGCGATCGTCGGCGTCTCCCTCTCCGACTGTGGCCGCGTGGACGACGCGACGCCGTACACCCTGCACGCCCAGGCGGCCCGCCGCGCCCTCGCCGACGCGGGCCTCGGCAAAGAGGTGATCGACGGCTTCGCGTCGGCCGGCACGGGCGTCCTCGCACCCGTCGAGGTCGCCGAGTACCTGGGCCTGCGCCCCACCTGGGTCGACTCCACCTCGGTCGGCGGCTCCACCTGGGAGGTCATGGCGGCCCACGCGGCCGACGCGATCGCCGCCGGTCACGCCAACGCGGTCCTGCTGGTGTACGGCTCGACGGCCCGCGCGGACATCAAGGCGGGCCGGCGAACCGGAAACCTCTCGTTCGGCGCCCGCGGACCCCTGCAGTTCGAAGTCCCCTACGGCCACACCCTGATCGCCAAGTACGCGATGGCGGCCCGCCGCCACATGCTCGAACACGGCACGACCATCGAGCAGTTGGCGGACGTGGCGGTCCAGGCCCGGGCCAACGCCGCCCTGAACCCCGAGGCGATGTTCCGCACCCCGATCACGGTCGACGACGTCCTCTCCGGCCCGATGATCGCGGACCCCTTCACCAAGCTCCACTGCTGTCTGCGGTCCGACGGCGGGGCGGCGGTGCTGCTCGCCGCCGAGGAGTACGTACCCGACTGCCGTACCGCACCCGTGTGGATCCTCGGCACCGGCGAACACGTCTCGCACTCCGCGATGTCCGAATGGCCCGACTTCACGGTGTCCCCGGCGGCGGTGAGCGGACGCCTGGCCTTCGAGCGGGCGGGGGTGCGGCCCCAGGACGTGGACTTCGCGGAGATCTACGACGCCTTCACCTACATGACCCTGGTGACCCTGGAGGACCTCGGCTTCTGCGGGAAGGGCGAGGGCGGGGCGTTCGTGGAGAAGGGACGGCTCAGGGTCGAGGGCGGGGAACTCCCGGTCAACACGGACGGGGGCGGGCTGTCGGCCCAGCACCCCGGGATGCGGGGGCTGTTCCTGCTGGTGGAGGCGGTGCGCCAGCTGCGGGGGGAAGGCGGCGACCGTCAAGTGCGACGGCCGGACGGGCGGCTGCCGGAGGTGGGGGTCGCGTCGGGGACCGGCGGGTGGTTCTGCTCGTCGGGGACGGTGGTGCTGGGGCGGGAGCGGCCGTAGGGGGCCGGGGCGAACGCGTGACAGGGCTGCGATCATCATGGGGACGGTGAAGGCGGAAGGGCGTGGCCGAGGGGGCGGGATGATTTCCGAGCCGGAGATGGCGGCGGAGACCGGTGCAGCCGGCACGGTCGGCGCGGTCGGCGCGGTCGAATCCGGCGACGTGATCGGCGACCTCGACCGAGAGCCTCGCGGGGAACGCCGGTCGCGAAGGCCGTGGCTGTGGGCGCTGGGCGGGGCGACCGTGGCGTCGGCCCTCTGGGCGGCGGCACTGCTCCCGTCCGGATGGGGCGACACAGCGCCGGACCTGCACGGATACCGGCTGGACCAGAGCCCGTGCCCCTCGGTGCGGCTGAGGTCGATCGGCGCGGAGATCGCACCGCGCGAGCCCACCTCCGCCGCCGATTCGAGCCTGCTGCACGATGCCGCCCTCGACCGGGTCCGGTGCGTTGTTCCGCTGCGCTCCCAGGACGCGGCGGTGCGGTCCGGGAGCGGCTGGATCGTCGGCCACACCGTCGACATCACGGTGGAACTGCACAAGAAGACCGACCCCGCCGCCGAGTTCGAGGCGCTGCGACGGGTGACCGAGGGCGGCGTCCTCACGGAGGAGCAGGTCGAGACGGTCCCGAACCTCGGCGACACGGCGTATCTGCTGACCCTGGACGACGACAGCGAGGAGCTGCGGGTACGGGACGGCGGAGCGGTCTTCTCACTCGGCCTGTCCGTCTTCACGAGCTATCAGAGCGACAGCCAGGGCGAGGGCGCGGTCGACGACAAGGGGATCGACGACCAGCCGGACCTGCACGATCTGTCCCCCTACCGGTCGGCCATGATCAGCGACATGCGTGACCTGATGGCGAGCCTCAAGCACTGAGCCCGGCACCGGGAACAGAGGGCCCACCGGCGGGTGTTGGGGCGTACAGGACGATGACGCCCGAGCCGCCGGAGGAAACCGAATGGCCCTGACCCGCGAAGAGCGTGCACAGTTCCTGGCCGAGCCGCATATCGCCGCGCTCGCGGTCGACGCGGGGGCGGGGCGTGCTCCACTGACCGTGCCGATCTGGTACCAGTACGAGTCCGACGGCACCGTGTGGATCATGACGGGGCTGGAAACCCGTAAGAACGAACTGATCCAGGCCGCGGGCCGGTTCAGCCTGATGGTCGACCGGCTGGAGCCCACCATCCGGTACGTGTCCGTCGAAGGGCCGGTCCTCGACACCGCACCCGCCACCGTCGAGCAGCTCCGCGAGATCTCCGCGCGCTACCTCCCGGCCGACAAGGTGGACGGCTATGTGGACGCGGCGTGGAAGGAGCACGGCGAGCAGGTCGTGATCCGGATGCGGCCCGAGCGCTGGCTGTCGTCGGACCTGGGCGCGGTCTGAGACACCGGTACGGCGGGCGCGCGTGACAATCGGGGTATGAGTAAGACCGATCTGCACGAGCTGCTGAGGTCGCTGCGGGTGTGGGACCCGGAGGTCACCTCGCTGGCGCCCTTCGACCCGGCCGCCGCCCCCGCCGCCCCCCTCCCCCTGTTCACCACGTGGTTCGCGGAGGCCGTCGCGGCCGGCCAGGCCGAGCCGCACACCCCGTCCCTCGCGACGTCGGACGCGGAGGGCCGGCCGGACGTACGGACCGTGATGCTGCACGGCGCCGACGCGGACGGCTGGTCCTTCGCGACCCACGCGACCAGCCGGAAGGGCACCCAGCTCGCCGCCCGCCCGTATGCCGCCCTCGGCTTCTACTGGCCGGTCCTGGGCCGCCAGGTCCGCGTCCGGGGCCCGGTCACGGCCGCCCCCGCGCAGGAAGGCCAGGCAGACCTCCACGCCCGCTCCACCGGAGCTCTGGCCGCCGCGCTCACCGGCCGCCAGAGCCAAGTCCTCGCCTCCCTCACCGAGTTGGCCGACGTCTCGCGGTCCGCCTGGGAGCGGGCGCAACACGCGCCGGACACCCCCGTCCCGTCCTGGACGCTGTACCGCCTCCAGCCGGAGGAGGTGGAGTTCTTCCAGGGGGATGCGCGACGCCAGCATGTACGGCTGCTCTACCGGCGGGCGGAGGACGACTGGAGCAGGAAACTGCTGTGGCCGTAACAGACGCAGCCGGCCGCCAGAGTGCCTCCACCCCCCTCCATCCCCTACGTCGGCTCCGGGTCCGTGGCCAGCCGTGCGTGCAGGTGGACGTCCCGGAAGGCGTCCTTGCGGCCCGACTCGAACATCGCGCCCCGGAGCGTGCCTTCGGGGCGGAACCCGCAGTGCTCGGCGACCCGGCAGGACGCCTCGTGGCCGAGGGCGTGGCCGAGTTCCAGGCGGAAGAGGCCGAGGTCGGTGAAGGCCCAGTGGGCGGTGAGGGCGAGGGCCCGGGTGGCGACACGGCGGCCTCGGGCCTCGGGCAGGACCCAGTAGCCGACGCGGCCGAGGCGCAGATCGCGGTCGATGGCGTTGACGCCGATGTGCCCCAGCGCCGCACCGGTGTCGGCGTCCGTCACGCAGTACGCCACCGACAGCCCCTCCGCCTGCTGCACGGCCCTGGAGCGCAGGGACTCGCGGGCGTCGGCCAGGTCGGTGATCTCCCTCGTCGGGGTGTTCCAGCGCCGGAACTCCGCCTCCGTCGTACCGCGCAGCCAGGCCGCCACGTCGGTCTCGGACCAGGGGTCCCAGGGCCGCAGGCGCAGACCGGGACCGAACAGGTCGGGAAAGGCGCGGCTGGGGCTGTCGTGCCCGTCGCCGTACTGATTGCCGTACTGGTCGTCGACATGGGTCATCGGGCCATTGAAGCGGGTCGGCCCCGCCGGTTGAAGCAGTAAAGCCCCTCGATGCGCCGGAAACCGGACAGCGGCCCCCCTCCCAGCCCCCTGCCTCACCCACCCGCCGCGGAACGCGCCTCGCCCCCGGGCCGGAACACCGGCACCCCCTCCCGGAAGGCGACCTCCAGTTCCATCCCGGCCTTGAGCCGGTCCGCCGGGCACTCGACGACCTCCGTCATCATCCGCGGGCCCTCGGCGAGGTCGACGACGGCGGCGGTGTACGGGGCGCGTGCGGCGAAGGGCGGCAGATCGTTGCGGTGGACGACGGACCAGGTGTAGAGCGTGGCCCGGCCGGCCGCCCGCTCCCAGGTGACGTCCTCGCTCCAGCAGTACGGGCAGAACTCGCGCGGATAATGGTGGGCCCGGCCGCACGCCCCGCAACGCCGGATCAGCAACTCACCCCGCGCGGCGGCCTCCCAGTACGTCCGGGTGAAGGCGTCGGCCTCGGGGAGGTCGTACCGCGCGGTCATTGGAAGAGCCCCAGCGCGCTGTCCAGCGACCAGGTCTGCCCGGCCATCCCGAACAGCGCGACCACGGAGATCAGCGCCATCATCGAGTTCTGCCCCTGCTCGGCCCAGTCGTGGATCATCAGCACGAGGTAGAGCAGGTTGAGCAGCAGCCCGCCGACCAGGGCGACCGGCGTCAGGAACCCGAGAATCAGCCCGAGGCCGAGGGCCAGCTCCGCGTACACGACGACGTACGCCATGGTCTTCGGCCGCGGCGCGACCACCACACCGAACCCGCTGCGCACCGGCGTCCACCGGTGCTTGGCGGCGATGTCCGCGGCCCAAGTGATCCCGCCGCCCTCGAACCAGGTCCGCTTGTCCTTGTGCCGCCAGCTTTCCAGCCACCACAGCCCGAGCCCGATACGCAGCACGGCCAGCCACTCCGCACCGGTGAGCCAGATCGTGTCCATGAACGCTCCCGCCGGGGCCGGCAACATATCTGACGGTACGTCAGTTCAGCGGACGGACGCGGTTCGCGCAAGACGTCGACACCGGGCAATCCCCGAACCACGCACCACGACACCCCGGGGCCGGGCGCCACAACTCCCCGGTCCGCACGCCCCCCGGGACCTCTCACCACGACCCCCTGCGACCGGGCGCCACGACACCCCGGGACTGGGCGCCACAACTCCCCGGCCGAGAGCCGGACATCCTCCGTCTCCGGTTCGCGAGCCGGAGCCGGAGGATGCCCGACTCTCGACCATCGCGAACCTCGCGACCATCGTGAACCTCTCGACCATCGTGAGCCTCGCGAACCTTTGCGATTCCCAAGGAGCCACCCAGGGATTCCTGTGCAACCCCCATGAAACTGTGCGTCCACCATGAATGCCACAGGATTGTTGGCAATTTTGTTGGCGCCGAATTACGTTCACTACCGCAAGGCCGAAACCGGCACCTGCCGCGCAGGAAACGGCACGAGAGAGGCATTCACGGTGAAGCACAGGGCAGTGAAGCGCAGGTCCGTCGTCCTCGGGATCGGGGCGACCGCGGGCGTCGCGGCAGTCGGCGGTATCGCCCTCTCCGCCCAGGCCTCGGACGACACAACCAGCACGACGGCGTCCGCCGGCTCCCTCGTCTTCGACAAGGACGCGTACACCGAGCTGACGAAGACGGTCACCGACACGGACGGCACCGAGCACGCGGTGACGTACCACTTCTGGAAGGCGATCACCTATGTCGCCAAGCCGGTCGACGAGACCTACCAGAGCCTGATCGTCAGCGCCCCCGTCAAGATCGACGGCAAGGCGGTGGACGCCACGAACGCGCCCATCCTGCTCGCGAACTCCGTCGGCGGCTACATGCCCTCCTCCGTGGCGGACGCCACCGAGGTCGGCGGCGGAGGCTCAGCCATGGGTGGCGGCGGCGCCCCCACCGGCGCCACACCCAGCACCTCGCCCTCCACCTCCACCTCCACCGCGAACGCGAACGGCAACACCAACGCCACCGGCGGAGCCACCTCCAGCAACCAACTCCTCGCGCTGGCCGCCGGCTACGTCGTCATCGAGCCCGGCGCCCGCGGCCGTACCCTCAAGAACTCCGCAGGCGAGTACTACGGCACCGCCCCCGCCGCGATCGTCGACCTCAAGGCGGCGGTGCGCTACATCAGGTCCAACAAGGGCCGCATTCCCGGCAACGTCGAGCGGATCGTCTCCGCGGGGACCAGCGCGGGCGGCGCCCTCTCCGCACTCCTCGGCGCCTCCGGTGACAGCGAGATCTACGACAAGCTTCTCAAGGAGATCGGCGCGGCCGACGCCTCCGACGCGATCTTCGCGACCGGCGCCTGGTGCCCGATCACCGACCTGGAGCACGCCGACGGCGCCTACGAGTGGAACTGGGGCGCCAACAAGCTCAGCACCGGCAAGCAGGTCGACCAGACGGTCTCCAAGGCACTGCAGTCGCAGTTCGCCGAGTACCAGGCCGCCCTGAAGCTGAAGGGCCTGAACCGCTTCGGCCCGCTCACCGCCCGCAACTACGACACGTACCTGGTCAAGCAGTACCTGGAGCCGTCGGCCACCAAATACCTCGCCGCCCTGTCGGACTCCGACCGCGCGACCTACCTCGCCGCCAACACCTTCCTCACCTGGTCCGGCGGCAGGGCCGCCTTCACCTGGGCCGACTTCCTCACCCACGTCGGCGCCCGCAAGAAGTCCGTGCCGGCCTTCGACGCCTTCGACCTCTCCGCCGGCGAGAACAACCTGTTCGGCGCCGGCACCACCGAGAGCCGCCACTTCACGGCGTACGGCGCCAAGAACGACTCCACGGGGCTCAGCACCAAGCGGGTCGCGAGCGACCTCCCCGCCAAGCTCGACCTGATGAACCCGATGTACCACCTGGAGCGCAAGAACCCCAGCCGTTCCAAGCACTGGTGGATCCGTCTCGGCACCGAGGACTCCGACACCTCGCTGACGGTCTCGGCCAACCTCGCCGCCGCCGCCAACGGCCTGGGCGACGACGTCAACCACCTCTACTACTGGGACCAGGGCCACGGCGCCAACACCGACCCCGGCGACTTCATCACCTGGATCGCCAAGGTGACCGGCCACAAGAAGAGGTAGCCCAACACAGGGCCCCCGGACCGCGGTCCCGGTTTCCCGTCAGTCACCGGACACCGCAGCCGCGGCGCCGAGCCTCCGCACCACGCGGACTCGGCGCCGCGGCGCTTTCCACGGCCGCAAGGGGACGTGTCGGGGGGTGTTCGCCCGCAGCGGGCGGCGCGGCCAACGCCGGCACCTTCTTGAGAAACAGCTCCGCGCCGTTCCGAGGACGGACACCCCCCGACGCGGCCCCGACCCACACCCCACCCCCGCCACGCTCGCCGCCCCGCCGCCCCGCCGCCCCCGCCGCCCCCGCCACACCCCTCCCGTTCATGTCGCCCGCACAACCGGTCGCCCTACGCCACGCACCCCACCCATTCCGCCTACAGGCGTGATCAATCCGCAACCAATTCCGGTCTTGACCGAGACCCATCAACCCAGTGCGTGATTACGCTCGCGCTCATGGCCGACTCCAGATCCGCAGGACATCCCGAATCCTCAGGACCCCCTGAATCCGCAGAACACCCCGACCGCCCCGTGTACGTCATCGGCGGCGGCCCCGGCGGACTCGCCGTCGCGCACGCGCTGCGCGCCCAGGGACTGCGTGCCGTCGTCCTGGAGAAGTCGGACCGCGTCGGGGCGTCCTGGCGGCGCCACTACGACCGGCTGCACCTGCACACCACCCGCCGCCTCTCGGGTCTGCCGGGGCTGCCGATGCCCCGCCGGTTCGGGCGCTGGGTCTCCCGGGACGACGTGGTGCGGTACCTGGAGAAGTACGCCGAGTTCCACGAGCTGGAGATCGTCACCGGCGTCGAGGTCTCCCGCGTCGAGCGCACCCCCGACGGCACCGGCTGGCTGCTGCACGCCACCGGCGGCCGGGAGCTGACCGGCGCCGCGGTGGTCGTCGCCACCGGCTACA
This sequence comes from Streptomyces sp. NPDC032822, assembly GCF_055578825.1. NCBI lineage: Bacteria > Bacillati > Actinomycetota > Actinomycetes > Kitasatosporales > Streptomycetaceae > Streptomyces > Streptomyces sp. NPDC032822. Next base: position 358,715 of record NZ_JBVIOL010000006.1, read on the forward strand.
ACCACACCCCGCGCGTGCCCGACTGGGCCGGACGCGACGACTACACCGGCGACCTCCTGCACGCCGGCGACTACCGCAACCCCGAGCCCTACGCCGGCCGTGACGTCCTCGTCGTCGGCATCGGCAACACCGGCGCCGAGATCGCCGTCGACCTGGTGGAGGGCGGCGCCTCCCGGGTCCGGCTCTCCGTACGCACCGCCCCGCACATCGTCCGCCGCTCCACGGCCGGTTGGGCCGCCCAGTACACGGGCGTGCTCGTACGGCACCTGCCGGTGTCGCTCGTCGACCGGCTCGCCCGGCCGATGGCCAAGCTCAGCGTGCCCGACCTCGCCGCGCACGGTCTGCCCCGCCCGGACACCGGCCTCTACTCCCGCGTCACCGACGGTGCGATCCCCGTGCAGGACGTCGGCCTGATCAACGCGGTCCGCAAGGGCACGGTCGAGATCGTGGCCGCCGTAGAGGCCTTCGAGGACGGCAAGGTCGTCCTCGCCGACGGCACCCGTGTCGAACCGGACGCGGTGATCGCGGCCACCGGTTACGCCCGCGCCCTGGAGAACCTGGTCGGCCACCTCGACGTGCTCGACACCCGCGGCCGACCGGTCGTGCACGGCCCCCGCTCCCCCGCCAACGCCCCCGGCCTCTACTTCACCGGCTTCACCAACCCCATCAGCGGCATGTTCCGCGAACTGTCGATCGACGCGGTGAAGATCGCTAAGGCGGTCGCCAAGGACGGGACACGATCGGCGTCCCGCCTCCCGGTGACCTAGAAGAAGACGGAGAAGAAAAACGGAGAAGACGCACACGACACAGAAGGAGTACAGAGCGAAGAAGACCTCGAACGCATGAAGAGGGTCAACTCCCGGGCATCCTTTGCGTGCAGGCCCATTCCTGACATCCCGTCAGTTCTGTAATCTGACACTGCGTCAGGTAATGTGGCTGTCACACAGGAGCGGGCGGACCGATGCTTGGATCAACCCACGGCACCCTCACCACCGACTCCCGCCGGGCCCGGATCCTCGCCTGTGGCGAGCAACCCGGACCCGCCGTCCACGGCCGGCCGGCCGAGGTCGACGATCTCGATGTCAGCGGCCGGCCGTTGTATTCCGACGTCCCCGATCTGGACCGGTTCTTCCGGCCCGAGTCCGTCGCGGTCATCGGCGCCTCGGACGCGGAGGGCCGCCCGAACACCGGCGTCACCCGCCAACTCCTCGCCTGGTCCGAGCGGGTCGGCGCCCGCCTGCATCCGGTGCATCCCACCCGTCCGTCCGTCTTCGGCATCCCCTGCTCCCCGTCCGTCGCCGACCTGCCCGAAGAGGTCGACCTCGCGGTGCTGCTGGTCGCCGATCCCCTGCCCGTGATCGAGGAACTCGCCGAGGCCAAGGTGAAGTTCGCGGTGGTCTTCGCGTCCGGGTTCGCGGAGACCGGCCCGGAGGGCGCGATCACGCAGGCCCGGCTCGCGGCGGCGGTCGGCCGGACCGGGATCCGGATGCTGGGCCCCAACACCAACCTCAACGCCTTCGAGCACTTCCGGGAGGACCTGGACGGTCCGGCGATCGCGCTGATCACCCAGTCCGGCCACCAGGGCCGCCCCGTCTTCGCCCTGCAGGAGCTCGGCATCCGCCTCTCCCACTGGGCACCCACCGGCAACGAGGCCGACCTGGAGACCGCCGACTTCCTCTCCTACTTCGCCGAGCGGCCCGAGGTGGGCGCCATCGCCTGCTACGTCGAGGGGCTGAAGGACGGCCGCTCCTTCCTGCTGGCCGCCGACCGGGCCGCCCGGCGCGGGGTACCGGTCGTCGCGGTCAAGGTGGGCCGCACCGAGACCGGCGCCCGCACGGCCGCCTCCCACACCGGCAAACTGACGGGCGCGGACACCGTGGTGGACGCGGCGATGCGGCAGTACGGCGTGATCCGCGTCGACGGTCTGGACGAACTCCAGGACACCGCGGCCCTGTTGGCCCGCGCCCGGCCGCCCCTCGCCGAGGGGGTCGTCGTCTACTCGATCTCGGGCGGCACGGGCGCACATGTCGCCGACCTGGCGACCGAGGCGGGTCTCTCCCTGCCGGAGCTGTCGCAGTCCAAGCAGGCCGAACTGCACCAGTGGATACCCGAGTACCTGAACGTGGCGAACCCCGTCGACAACGGCGGGCACCCGGTCGGCGACTGGCGCGGCCGGAAGATCATCGACGCGATCCTCGACGACCCGGAGGTCGGCGTCCTCATCTGCCCGATCACCGGCCCCTTCCCGCCCCTGAGCGACCGGCTCGTCCAGGATCTGGTGGACGCGGCCGAGCGGACGGACAAGCTGGTGTGCGTGGTGTGGGGGTCGCCGGTCGGTACCGAGCCGGCGTACCGCGAGGTCCTGCTCGGCTCGTCCAGGGTGGCCACCTTCCGTACGGTCGCCAACTGCCTGACCGCCGTACGCGCCCACCTCGACCACCACCGGTTCACGACCGGCTACCGCTCCCCCTTCGACTCGGCGCCGCGCACCCTCTCGCCGTCCTTCCGCAAGGCGCGCGAGCTGATGCGCCCGGGACAGCAGCTGAGCGAGCACGCGGCGAAGCAGTTGCTGCGGGCGTACGGAATCCGTGTACCGCGCGAGCAGTTGGTGACCAGTGCGGCGGCGGCCGTGCGCGCGGCGGGGCTGGTGGGCTACCCGGTGGTGATGAAGGCGTCGGGTGCGCAGATCGCCCACAAGACCGAACTCGGCCTGGTGAAGATCGGCCTGACCTCGGCCAGCCAGGTCCGGGACGCCTACCGGGAGTTGACCGACATCGCCCGCTACGAGGATGTCTCCCTGGACGGCGTCCTCGTCTGCCAGATGGTCGAGCGGGGCGTGGAGATGGTCGTCGGTGTCACGCACGACGAGTTGTTCGGGCCGACGGTGACGGTCGGACTCGGCGGGGTGCTCGTCGAAGTGCTGCACGATGTGGCCGTACGTGTGCCGCCCTTCGGCGAGGAGCAGGCGCGCGACATGTGTGCGGAACTGCGCGGGCGGGCCCTGCTCGACGGGGTCCGGGGGCGCCCCCCGGCGGATCTCGACGCGCTCGTCGAAGTCGTACTGCGCGTGGAGCGGATGGCCCTGGAGCTCGGGGACCATGTCGCGGAACTCGACATCAACCCGCTGATGGTGCTGCCCCGCGGGCAGGGAGCCGTGGCGCTGGACGCACTGGTGGTGTGCGGCTGAGATGAACACGCCTACGACAGACCCACCCCCGACCGACCGAAACCCGACGGACACGAACATGCCCAATCCCTCCCCAGAGCCCCGAAATCCCCTTGAGTCATTGATACGGCACACCACTGACAATCAGGTCTGCCGCATCACCCTCAACCGCCCCGAGGCCCTCAACGCTCTCACCCCCGACCAGCGCGAACGCATCATCCTGCTGCTTTCGGAGGCCTCCGCCGACCCGGACGTACGGGCGGTCGTGATCACCGGTACCGGCCGCGGCTTCTGCGCGGGCGCGGACCTGCGCGGCGGCCCCCCGGCAGGCGAGCGGGTGGCCGGTGACGTGGCCCGTACGATCCGCGCGGGCGCCCAGCGCCTGGTCGCCGCCGTCCTCGACTGCGAGAAGCCGGTGATCGCCGCGGTGAACGGTACGGCGGCGGGCCTCGGCGCCCATCTCGCGCTCGCCTGCGACCTCGTGCTCGCCGCGGAGTCCGCCCGGTTCATCGAGGTGTTCGTCCGGCGCGGTCTGGTCCCCGACGGCGGCGGCGCCTATCTCCTGCCCCGCCTGATCGGACCGCAGCGCGCGAAGGAGCTGATGTTCTTCGGCGACGCCCTGAGCGCACCGGAAGCCCAGCGGCTCGGGCTGGTCAACCGGGTCGTCCCGGACGGGGAGTTGGACAAGACGGCCCGGGAGTGGGCCGAGCGACTGGCCACCGGCCCCACCCGCGCCCTAGCCCTCACCAAGCAGCTGGTCAACTCCTCCCTGGACAGCGACCGCGCGACCGCCTTCGCCGCGGAGGCCGCCGCCCAGGAGATCAACATGACGACGGCGGACGCCCGGGAGGGCGTGACGAGCTTCGTGGAGCGGAGGAGCCCCGAGTACCGCGGCCGATAGGCGCGACCTCCAGGCCTATCCGGGCCGTCCGGACGGCCGGGCTATCCGGACAGCCCGGGCTGCCGCAGGATCCACAGTTCCACGTCGTCCTGGTCCCCGAAGCGGGCGAACAGCTCGGGCTCGGCGTACGTGCCGCCGATCGTCCAGTACGTGTCCTGCCCGCATCCCCCGTCGATCCGTACGACGACGCCCGTGCGCCCCGCGCCCATGGGTCCCTGGTCGCCTTGGTGGTCGAAGGACCAGGTTCCGGTCCCGTCGCACTGCTCGTACGGCGGGTAGGACACGTCGTCCCCGCCCGCCGGTCCGGCCGCCATCCTGGTCACCTCGGCCTGGAAGCCGTCCTTCAACCGCAGTTCGCTGCCGTCGCGCCCCTGCCACGTGCCGAGGACCTGCTCGGCCGACAGCTCGGGAGGCTCGTAGGCCGGGTAGAGACCGACCGCCTGGGCGGTCGCCGCACCACCGACGAGCGCCCCGCACAGACCCGCGCACGCGAGCCCCGCCCGGAACCAGACGCGCGACGCGCTCCACAGCTCCCCCGTGCCCAGCTCCCGACGCCGCACATGGGCGACGCCGAGCACGGGCAGCACGGCGAACGCGGAGACGACACCGACGAGTTGAAGCAGTACGACGATGCCGGCCTCCCCGGGGCCCGCCACCAGCACGAACGTCCAGAGCGTCCCGAGCACCACGACGAACACCGCCTGCCAGAGCCCCTGCCATAGCCCCTGTCGGAGTCCCTCCCGGAGCCCCTGCCGGACTCCTGGCGGACCGGGTACCCGCCGGGCGGCCAGGCGGCCGAGGAGCACCGCCGGCATGGTGTGCAGGACCGCGTGCACCATCCCCAGCACGAGCAGCAACAGGGGCGCGAGCACGACGAGGAGGAGCGTGTCGAAGGCGACGTCGTACCCCCTGCCGTAGCTGTCGTCGTCGAAGGTGCGGACGAACGCGAAGGCCGCCAGCACCGTGATCTGCGCCGCGCACACCGCGGCCGCCGCGGTCCGCTCCGCGGGCGTCCAGTGGTGTCGCACCCGTACAAGGCCCCGCCGTATGTGTCCCCAACCCATGTGCGCAGGGTACGCACCCTCCTCCGCGGTTCACCGCCCTTCCCATCTGACAGACCGTCAGCTTCAATGGTGGATGTGATGGGACACGCAGGAATGGCCGCAGCAGCCGTCCGCTACCTCCGGTCCGGGCCGCACCCCGGACCCGTGGAGCCCTTGCCGCGCCCGGAGTTGCGCTGTGTGCGCGAGGACGAGCGGGCGCCGGTCGAACAGGGTGAGTTCCGGCGGGTGCTGGGGACCTTCGCGACCGGAGTGACCGTGGTGACGGCGCCCGCCGCCGACGGCGAACCCGGCCCCGCCGGTTTCGCCTGCCAGTCCTTCTCCGCCCTCTCCCTGGACCCGCCCCTCGTCTCCTTCATGGTCGGCCGTACGTCCACGACCTGGCCCCGCATCGCCCGCGCGGGCGTCTTCTGCGTCAACGTCCTGGCCGCACACCAGGGCGAGTTGTGCCGCGGGTTCGCGGTGCGCGGCGCGGACAAGTTCGCCGGGGTCGTGTTCGACGCGGCACCAGTGTCCGGCTCCCCGCGCCTCGCGGGCACGCTCGCGTGGATCGACTGCGCGATCCACGCGGTGCACACGGGCGGCGACCATCTCGTCGTCGTGGGACGCGTGGACGCGCTGGGGACGGGCGCCGAGGAGGCGGCACCTCTGGTGTTCCACAGGGGACGGTTCCTCTAGACCACGACCGGGCGGCCGGGGTCCGAGCCGGGCCTCAGCCGCGACCGAGCGGCCGGGGCTCAACCGGGCCCCAGCCTCATCTGGGCCACATCGAGTTACCCCGTCACCGCGGCCTACCCCACCTGCCCCACCTGCCCCACCTTCGCCTCCGAGTCGGTCGGCCCCGTCAGACCCGTCGGATCGGCCGGATCAGCCGCATCGACCGGATCGGCCGGCCCCGTCGGCCGTCGCCGGATCACCAGCGCCATCAGCGCCGCCACCGCGCACAGCGCCCCCGACGCGTACCAGACCATGTCGTACGTACCGAAGACGTCCCGGGCCACGCCTCCGAGGAACGCGACGAGCGCGGCGCCGAGTTGGTGGGAGGCGAGGACCCAGCCGAAGACGATCGCGCTGTCCTCGCCGTAGTACTCCCGGCACAGGGCCACGGTGGGCGGCACGGTGGCGACCCAGTCGAGGCCGTAGAAGACGATGAAGAACAGCATCGGCGGGTGGACCGACGGGGCCAGCAGCAGGGGCAGGAAGAGCAGCGAGACGCCGCGCAGGGCGTAATAGACGGCCAGCAGCCGGCGCGGCTCGTAGCGGTCGGTGAACCAGCCGGAGGCGATGGTGCCGACGACGTCGAAGACGCCGATGACCGCGAGCAGCGAGGCCGCCGCGGTGACGGGCATGTGCGCGTCGTGGGCCGCGGGCACGAAGTGGGTCTGCACCAGGCCGTTGGTGGAGGCGCCGCAGATCGCGAAGGTCCCGGCGAGCAGCCAGAAGGGGCCGGTGCGGGCGGCCTTGAACAGCACGGTCACGGCCCGGCGCGCGGCACCGGTCACCGGGGGCGGCTTCGGCACGAACTCCTGGGCGCCGTACGGCTTCAGGCCCACGTCGGCCGGATGGTCGCGCAGCAGCAGCCATACGAAGGGCACCACCGCGAGGGCGGCGAGGGCGACCGTGACGGCCGCCGGACGCCAGCTGTGGGTCTCGACCATCCAGGACAGCGCCGGCAGGAAGATCAGCTGCCCGGAGGCGGAGGCGGCGGTGAGGATGCCGGTGACCAGGCCGCGCCGCTCGGTGAACCAGCGGTTGGTGACGGTCGCGGCGAAGGCCAGCGCCATGGAGCCGGACCCGAGGCCGACCAGCAGGCCCCAGCAGAGCAGCAGTTGCCAGGCCGCCGTCATCCAGACGGTGAGGCCGGACCCGATCGCGATCACCGTGAGGGCGACGGCGACGACCCGGCGGATGCCGAAACGGTCCATCAGCGCGGCGGCGAAGGGCGCGGTGAGCCCATAGAGCGCGAGGTTGACGGAGACGGCCGCCCCGATCGTCCCGCGCGACCAGCCGAACTCCTGGTTCAGCGGGTCGATGAGCAGCCCCGGCAGGGAACGGAAGGCGGCGGCGCCGATGATCGTCACGAAGGTGACGGCGGCGACGAACCAGGCCCTGTGCAGCCGGATCCTCTTCCGTCGTCCGCTGGATGCCTCTACGGCGGCTTCGCTTGTCTGGGTCACGACATAAAGCTTCCGGGTCGACCGCTCCCGAGATCGAGTGGCCCGAAAGACAGTATTCGCTAGGATCGGGCCATGGAAACGGCCACAGGTTCCGCGGACCACCGCCCGCACCGCGTCGTCGTGCTCGCCCTCGACGGCCTGCTCCCCTTCGAGCTGGGCATCCCGCACCGCATCTTCGGCCGCCCCAAGAAGTCGCCTCGCCGCCCCTACTACGAGGTCGTGACCTGCTCGATCCGCCCGCCCGGCCCGGTCGAGACCGACGCCGACTTCGCCATCCAGGTCGCCCACGGCCCGGAGGTCCTGGCCACCGCCGACACGGTGATCATCCCGGCGTCGTACGAACTGGGCCCGGTCTTCGAGCAGGGCGTCCTCACCGACGAACTGGCCGCCGCGCTCGCCCACATCCGGCCCGGCACCCGGCTCGCCTCCATCTGCACCGGCGTCTACGTCCTGGCCGCCGCCGGCCTCCTGGACGGCCGGCCCGCCACCACGCACTGGGCCGACGCGGAGCACCTCCAGCGTCTCTTCCCACGGATCAAGGTCGACGCGGACGTCCTGTTCATCGACGACGGCGACATCCTGACCTCGGCGGGCGTGGCGGCCGGCCTCGACCTGTGCCTGCACATGGTGCGCCGCGACCACGGCACGGCCGTCGCCAACGAGGTGGCCCGCCGCACGGTCGTACCGCCGCACCGCGACGGCGGCCAGGCGCAGTACATCCACCGCCCCGTGCCCGACCCCCAGTTGGCGACCACGACCTCGGCCCGCGCCTGGGCGCTGGGCCGGCTCCACGAGCCGATCCAGCTGCGGGACATGGCCGAGCAGGAGTCCATGTCCGTACGCACCTTCACCCGCCGCTTCCGTGAGGAGACCGGCGTCAGCCCCGGCCAGTGGCTCACCCAACAGCGGGTGGAACGGGCCCGGCACCTGCTGGAGTCCACCGACCTCTCCGTCGACCAGATCGCCCACGACGCGGGCTTCGGCACGGCCCAGTCGATGCGCCAGCACCTACAGACGACACTCGGGGTCACACCCACCGCGTATCGCCGCACCTTCCGGGCCGGGACCGACGGGACCGGTGGGGTCGGCAGGGCCCACCGAACCGATGAGGCCAGCAGGACCGATGAGGCCACTGTGCCCGGCAGCGACCGGGCCGCCGACAGCGCCAGCCGAAGCGACACAGCCGACAGCGCCACCCGCTCCGGCGGAACCGGCAGAACCCCCCGAACCGACGGTCACGCCCCCGTCCTCGCCCCGCGCTGAACGATCGCCGGAGCGCACCTCGCCCCACCACCCCACGGCCGTCAGGACCAGCGTCAGGCCCACGCCGGCCAGGACGGCCGTGGACGGTGACGTCACCCGGAGCAGGGCGCCCGCGAGCGAACCCGCCGCCGCGTACCCGACGCTGCCGGCCGCGTACATGACCGAGTAGCCCGAGGCCAGGGAGCTCTCCGGAAGTGCCTCGCGCAGGGCCAGATTGCGGGTGACCAGCGCACCCGACTGGAACATGCCGCCCACGGCCAACGCGGCGGCGATCCCGGCCGTGGACGGCGTCAGCGCGGCAAGGGCCACGCAGGCCGACGTGCCACCGATCAGCACCGCGCTGCGGGTGCGCAGCCGCCCCGGCCAGGCCCGAAGACCATAGAGAAAGGCGCCCAGTCCCGCGCCCACAGCCATCCCCGTCAGCATCGGGCCGGACCAGCCGACGCCGATGTCCCTCTGTTCGAGCAGCGCGGGCAGGACGATTTCGGCCAGGCCGAGCAGGGTGAGACCGGCCGCACCGGTGACATACACGGGCCAGGCACCGATCAGGAGCCCCAGCACCGAAGGTCCCGCCCGCTCCGCTCCTTTGCGCCCAAGCCCGTCGCCGGTCCCCTTACCCCGACGCTCGTCGTCCGTCTCCTTACCGCCGCGCCCATCCTCCCTCTCCTTACCGCCGGGCCCATCGCCCGCCCCCTTCCTTCCCCGCCCGTCGTCCACCTTCCACCCGGCCGGAAGCAGCCACAGCCCTCCGACCGACAACGCCATCAGCGCGGCCCCGAGGAGCAGCGGAACGCGCGGTGCCGCGCCGAGCGCGAGGCCGGCGACGGTGGCCGGAGAGACGGCCCAGATAACCGAGTTGAGCATCGACTCGGTGGACAGCGCCTGCGTCACGGCCCGCGCCGGGACCAGGCCGGTGAGCAGCGCGCGCAGCCCGCCGGCGACGGCGGCCGGAGCGGCGCCGGCCAGGGAGGCGAACGCGGCGAGGAGCACGGGATGCGCGCCCGGGAAGACTCCGAGTGCCGCGAACCCCGCGGCCCCGGTCGCGAGGGCCGCGACCAGTTGGGGTCTGGCCCGGTCGGGACGCAGCCGCATGCCGAGCACCGGCGCACCGACGATCTCCCCGACGACATACGCGGCCGCGAGCACCGCCCCCAGGGCATAGCCGCCCGGGCGTTCGCGCACCAGGAACACCAGGGCCAACGGGGCCATGGCCACCGGCAGGCGGGCGGCGAGGGAGGTGCAGGCCCAGATCAGCACCTGCTTGGAGGCGACGTCGCGGTAGGTCATGCGTCGACGCTAGAGGCGGGCACCGACAACGCCCCAGGAAAATTCCCGCACCTGTGGAAAACCTCTGGCACACCGCGGACATTCCCCCGAACCACCCTCAGAACCCCACCCTCCCCCAGAACCACTGCCCCCGAACCCCACCCTCCAGAATTCGGCCCTCAGAACCCCACCCTCAGAACGTCAACACCCCCCGAGCAACCCGCCCCGCCTCCGCGTCCCCCGCCGCCTTCTCGAAGTCCTCGACCGGATATGTCTCCGTCACCAGTTCGTCGAGGAGCAGCCGTCCCTCGCGGTACAGCTCGGCGTAGAGGGCGATGTCCCGTTGTGGGCGGGAGGATCCGTACCGGCAGCCCAGGATGGACTTGTCCAGGTACATCGAGGAGACCAGGAAGGACGCCTCGGCGGTGGCCGGCGGGACGCCGAGGAGGATCGCCTGTCCGTGCCGGTCCAGGGCGTCGATCGCCGCCCGGATCAGTTCGACGCGGCCTACGCACTCGAAGGCGTGGTCCGCGCCGGTCGGCAGGATGTCCCGCACCCCGTCCGCCGAGGTGAGGAAGTGGGTCGCGCCGAACCGCCGGGCCACCGCCTCCTTCGCCGGGTTGGCGTCCACGGCGACGATCCGCAGGGCGCCCGCGATCCGCGCGCCCTGAAGGACGTTGAGCCCGATCCCGCCGGTGCCGATCACCAGCACGCTGTCCCCGCGGTCGACCCTGGCCCGGTTGAGCACGGCGCCGACGCCGGTCAGCACCCCGCATCCGATGAGCGCGGCGGAGGGCATGGGGATGTCCTTGGGGATCCGCACGGCCTGCACGGCCTTCACCACCGTCCGTTCGGCGAAGGCCGAGTTGGACGCGAACTGGAACACCGGCCGCCCGCCCCGGGTGAACGGCCGCCCCGGCCGCCCGATCGCCTGCCGGCACATCGTCGGCCGTCCCCGGTCGCACTCGGCGCACGCACCGCAGTTGGCGAGCGTCGACAGGGCCACGTGGTCCCCGGCCGCCACATGGGTGACCCCGGCTCCGACGGCCTCCACCACCCCCGCACCCTCGTGGCCGAGCACCACAGGGACGGGGAACGGGATGGTCCCGTCCACCACGGACAGATCGCTGTGGCACAACCCCGCCGCGGAGATCGCGACCAGCACCTCTCCCGGCCCCGGATCCCGCACTTCCAGATCGTCCACGACCTCGATCTGCTTCCCGTCGAACAGCACACCGCGCATCACACGACTCCCTTGGGCTCCCTAGGCAGACCGAGCACCCGCTCGGCGATGATCGTGCGCTGGATCTGGTCGGAGCCCCCGTAGACCGTGTCGGCCCGGGAGAACAGGAACAGGTGCTGGAGCGCGTCGAGTTCGTAAGGCGCCGCGTCCGACCACACCTGGGGCCCTACGACGGCCCCCGCGCCCCGTGCCAGCATCGCCAGCTCCCCGAGCCGCTGATGCCACCCGCCCCACAGCAGCTTGGCGACGCTGGGCGCCCCGGCGTCGCCCGAACTCCCCAGCGTGCGCAGGGCGTTCCACCGCATCACCCGCAGCTCGGCCCACTGCCGCACCAGCCGTTCCCGTACGACGGGATCGCGCACCGCGCCGGACGCGACGGCCGCCTCGACGACCCGCCCCAACTCCTGTGCGAAGCCGATCTGCTGGGCGAGCGTCGACACTCCCCGCTCGAACCCGAGCAGGCTCATCGCGACCCGCCACCCGTCGCCCTCGCCCCCGACGACGTGCTCCCCGCGCGCGTGGGCCCCGTCGAAGAAGACCTCGTTGAACTCGCTCGTGCCGGTGAGCTGCCGGATGGGCCGCACCTCGATCCGGCCGGGCTGGTCCATGGGTACGAGCAACAGACTCAGTCCGCGGTGGCGCGTCGAACCGGGTTCCGTCCGGGCGAGTACGAAGCACCAGTCCGCCTCGTGGGCGAGCGAGGTCCAGATCTTCTGCCCGGTGATCCGGTAGCCCGTCCCGTCCGCGGAACGCTCGGCCTTGGTCCGCACCCCGGCGAGGTCCGACCCCGCGCCGGGCTCGCTGTATCCCTGACACCAGAGTTCCTCCCCCGCGGCGATGGGCGGCAGGAACCGGGCCCGCTGCTCGTCGCTGCCGTGTGCGAGGAGTGTGGGCGCGAGGAGGTTCTCCCCGATGTGCCCGGAGCGCGGCGGCGCCCCGGACCGCGCGTATTCCTCGGCCCAGACGACCTGCTGGGTGAGCCCGACGGTCCGGTTCCCGAACCCGTCCTCGGCCCAACCCATCCCGATCCAGCCGGCTTTGCCCAGGGTGCGTTCCCAGGTGCGACGGTCGAGCGACCCGTCGACATGCGTGACAAGCCAATCCCGGACTTCCCCCCGGAACACCTCGTCCGCGGCGCTGACCCCAAAGTCCACAGACCTCTCCTTCCGATCTTTCCGACGCCGACGCGATGTCCTACCTGGGGGAACGGGGCGGTGTCCGGTGGGCGGCTCCCCCGTGCGGGCACGACCAGCCACAACGCGCCCATGCCTGCACCGGCACCACAACCCACACCACCCACCCCGCACCCCGCACCCCGAGCTACTGGGCGTTGGGCCGCGCACCTTCCCTCGCCGCCCGCTCCATCCCCTCCAACCGCGCCAGCATCGGCATCGGGTCCACTCCCACAGACCCCGGCAGGAACTCCGCTATCGATTCCGGCGTCCAGCCGCCGGAGGCGTACGCCGATCGCAGTTCCCGCGGCTGGGCCCACACCGCGATCTTCGGCCCGGCGATCGTGTACACCTGCCCGGTGATCCCCTGCTCCCGGGCCTTCTCGGACAGCAGGTACACCACCAGCGCGGCCACGTCCTCCGGCTCCCCGATCTCCGCCAGCTCCATCGGCACGTTCGCCGACATCCGCGTACGGGCGACGGGTGCCACCGCGTTCGCGGTCACCCCGTACTTGTTCAGCCCCAGCGCGGCGCTGCGCACCAACGAGATGATCCCGCCCTTGGCCGCGCTGTAGTTGGCCTGCGACACCGAGCCCTGGTGGTTGCCGCTGGTGAAGCCGATCAGGGTCCCGGACCGCTGCTTGCGCATCACGGCGGACGCCGCCCGGAACACGGTGAACGTGCCCTTGAGGTGGGTCGCCAGGACCGGGTCCCACTCCTCCTCGGACATGTTGAACAGCATCCGTTCGCGCAGGATCCCGGCGACGCAGACGACGCCGTCGAGCTGTCCGTACGCGCTCAGGGCGGTGTCGACGACCCGCTGCCCGCCCGCCATCGTGGAGATGTCGTCGGCCACGGCGACCGCGTCGCCGCCCGCCGCCGCTATCTCCTTGACCACGGACTCGGCGATCTCGCTCGTGGGTGAGCCGCCGTCCATCGAGACGCCGTAGTCGTTGACGACGACCCGCGCCCCCTCGGCCGCCGCGCCCAGTGCCACCGCACGGCCGATCCCCCGCCCGGCGCCCGTCACGGCGATCACTCTGCCTGCCAAGAAGTTCCCCATGCCGGCCCCTTCCCGCGGTTTCTGACGGACCGTTAGATTTTATGACCCGTCAGACACACGGAGACAAGCCCCCGGAGACCACCGATGTCACTGCCCTCGCTGCCTGCCGCGTTCCACGACATCGCCAAGCGCGTGAACAACTGGGGCCGTTGGGGGGAGGACGACGAGATCGGCACCCTCAACCTGATCACCGACGAGGTGGTCCGCGAGGCCGCGGCCTGCGTACGGAGCGGGCGCCGGGTGCCGCTGGCGCTCGCCCTGCGCGAGGACGGCGTACAGACCGGACTGATTCCGGGCCGGGTCAACCCCCTGCACGCCATGGTGCAGATCAACCAGGAGATCTTCGGCCCGGGGACGGTGGCGTGCAGCGACGACGCGGTGACCATGGGGCTGCAGGCCGCCACCCACTGGGACGCGCTCACCCATGTCTCGCACTCGGGCCGGCTCTACAACGGCCGCCCGGCCGGCACCATCACCGCGCACGGCGGCGCCGAGTTCAGCGGCATAGACAAGGCCCGGCACATCGTCTCGCGGGGCGTGCTGCTGGACGTGGCACGCGCGCGTGAGGTGCACCGGCTGGACGGCGGGCACGCCGTCACACCCGAGGACCTGGAGGCGGCGGAGGAACTCGCGGGCACGCGCGTGCGGGCCGGTGACATCGTCCTCGTCCGGACGGGGCAGGTGCAGACGTATCTCGCGGGCGACCGGCAGGCGTACGGCTTCCCCTCTCCCGGTCTGTCGGTCCGTACTCCGGAGTGGTTCCATGCGCGCGATGTCGCCGCGGTCGCCAACGACACCCTCACCTTCGAGATCTTCCCGCCGGAGATCGAGGACCTGTGGCTGCCCGTGCACGCGCTCCATCTCGTGGAGATGGGGATGCTCCAGGGCCAGAACTGGAATCTCGAAGAGTTGTCCACAGCCTGTGGACAAGAAGGCCGCTACGCGTTCCTGCTGTCGGCGATGCCCGAGCCGTTCGTCGGCGCCACGGGGACGCCGGTGGCGCCCGTCGCGATCCTGTGAGGCCGCCGGCGACCTTCCGGGACCGTCGGACAGCGGCGCGCCTCGCCCGCCCCGAGCACGGCATCGCGCGCCACCGTCCGACTCGGCGCGCCCGCTCCCCTCCCCCTGGCCCTGAGGGAACCGGCACCGAATCACGACCCACGCTCGTCGAGGGCTTCCGTCACCGAAGCCCTCGCCGTCCCCTCGCGGCGAATCGCTGACCACAAGCGTGATCAATCGGTCACGTGGCGTCAACACCCGTCCGGGGATTTGTTCGCCTACGACCTGTTTTGCCATGGGCGCGCACAGAAGCATGTCCCGGCGCACGGATTCACCGCCCGTCGGGTGACGACAGCGCCTTCCACGGCCGCGTACCAGGCCACCGGCATGTTCCAGGACCGCGCCGGACCGGAGCAGCCCGTGCGCCGGTACACGCCGAGGTTCTTGTCGGCCCTGTCGGGCTCAGCGCCGACGCGTCCTGCCGAGGCCTCGCCGACATCCCGCAGACGTGTCCCGTCGACGTCACACCGACTCGAACGCGAGCCCCTCGTAGGCCGAGAAGCCGTCCCCGTAGGTCGTCGCGGCCCCTCGGGATCCGGCGGTGCACCGGTCCAGTTCGCACCAGATCCGCTTGCCGGCGCCCTCGGGACTCCAGCCCCAGCGGTCGGCGAGCCCGTCGACGAGGGCGAGGCCCCTCCCGCCGGTCTCCTCGCCGTCCACGCAGCGCGGCACCGGGGCGCGGTCGCTGCGGTCGGCCACTTCGAGGCGGACGGTGGCCGACTCCGCCTCCACGGGCGGCAGGGACAGGCGCAGCACGGCCGGACAGCCGGTGTGCACCACGGCGTTGGTGACCAGTTCGGAGACCAGCAGGATGAGGATCTCCGCGAGTGGCTCGTCATCTCCTATGCCGGACCCGGCGAGTCGGGAGCGGGCCCACTTCCGGGCCCGCCCCACCTCAGTGGGGTCGGGACGGATCTCCAGCTGCACTTGAAGCACCTGCACCGTTCACACCATCCGAACCGGCGGACACATAGCCTCGCGCCTCACGAGGGCCACGATCGTAGCCATTTTTTGCATGGCCAGAACAATGGCCAAAGCCGGGGTCACGGAACGTGAATCCCTTATGAGACAGCATGGTTGACGTACAGTCACCCCAACAAGCGCTTCGGGCATATTCCAGCGCGAAGGAGTACCCGTGCGGGATACTGTGCGACGCTCGCCGCGGGGAGTCGAACAGGCGGGGGCCGAGGGCCCTTCCACCTTGCGAACAGCGACGCGCACCGCCGGATCCGGAGTGGCCTCCAGGGCGACACCGTCATGGCTCGTGCTCGGAACCACTCGCATCCCAGACAAGGTACCGGAGCCGTCGGCCGACTCCGGGACGTGACGAGTCACGCCTAGGACACAACCCGGTATCAACGCTGCGTGATTCCGGTGTGCCACAATCCGCGACACCCGTCCCGGCCGCCCCGGTGGCCACACGGCTCACTCGCCCATCTCGCCGTTCAGCCCACCAGATCGGCCGCGAGCAGCTCCTCGCTCTCCGTTCCGCCACCGCCGCGTCGCGCCCGCACCCAGGCCCGTTTGAGGTGCAGGTGGACCTCGCTCTCCCAGGTGAACCCCATTCCGCCGTGCACCTGGAGACAGTCCCGGGTGCCGCGCAGGGCGGCCTCGTCGGCGAGCAGCCGGGCCGCCGCGATGTCGGCGGGGTCCGCGGTGACGGCCGCCGCGTACACCGCTGCCCGAGCCACCTCCGCCCGCACCAGCATCTCGGCGCACAGGTGCTTGACCGCCTGGAAGGCCCCGATCGGCTGCCCGAACTGCTCACGCGTCCGGGCGTGTTGCACGGCCAGCTCGCACGCGCGTGTGGCGGTACCGAGCTGCTCGGCCGCGGTGAGCAGTCCGACAGCGGGGTCGGGGAGGGGACCTGGCCCGGGGGCCCGGGTCGGCGCACCCGCGGAGGGCACCCGGTGCAGTGGCGTCAGCGGATCCACCGACCGCAGGGGCACGGCCCCCGCGATGTCCGCGCCCTCCGCATCCCCCCGTACGACGTCCGCCTCCTCCAGCCACTCCACCAGCCCGCCGTCCACGGCCGCCACCACCGTCTCCCCGGTCGCCGCTCCCGGCACGCTTCCCGCGGCGAGGTGGGTGGCGATCAGCGGCCCGGGCAGCAGCACCCGGCCCGCCTCCTCGAAGGCCAACACGGCTTCGGGCAGGCCCAGTCCGACGCCGCCGTCGGCCTCCGGCAGCCGCAGCGCGAAGAACCCGGCGGTGCCGAGTTCGCGCCACAGCGCGCGGTCCAGGCCCGGTGCCGCCACGGACGCCCGGAGCGCCTCGCGGTCGAAGCGGCGTGCCAGCAACTCCCGTACGCCGCCGCGCAACGCCCGCTGGTCGTCGGTCAGTCGGAAACGCACGTCATCGTCCCTTCGGCAGTCCGAGGATCCGCTCGGCCACGATGTTGCGCTGGATCTGCGAGGTCCCGGCCGCGATGGTGTACGACAGCGAGGACAGCCGGTCGAGGGTCCAGGGCCGGTCCAGGTCCAGGCAGTCGGGGCCGAGGACGTCGGCGGCGGCGTCGTAGAGCTCCTGGCGGGCCACCGAGTAGCGCAGCTTGAAGACCGAGCCGCCCACGCCCGGGACGCCGCCGCTCGCCTCCGCCTCGCTCACGTTCCACTGCGTGAGCCGCCACAGGGCGCGGAACTCGGCGTTCAGTCTGCCCAGCCGCCGCCGGAGCGCCGGATCGTCCCAGCGGCCGTTCCGCCGGGCCGTGCGGGCGAGTTCGCCGAGCACACGCCGGCAGGCGACGACCTCGCCGACGAAGGCCGTGCCGCGTTCGAAGGAGAGCGTCACCATGGTCACGCGCCAGCCGTCGTTCTCGTCGCCGACCCGGTTGGCGACCGGCACCCGCACCTCGTCGAGGAACACCTCGGCGAACTCGGCGGACCCGGCGAGGGTCGTGAGCGGCCGTACGGTGATGCCCGGGGCGTCCATGGGCATGGCCAGCCAGGTGATACCGCGGTGTTTGGGCGCCGACGGGTCGGTGCGGACCAACAGCTCGCACCAGTCGGCGACTTCGGCGTGCGAGGTCCAGATCTTGGAGCCGGTCACCACGTAGTCGTCGCCGTCCCGGTACGCGCGCGTGCGCAGGGCCGCGAGGTCGCTGCCGGCGTCCGGTTCGCTGAAGCCCTGGCACCAGACCTCCTCGCCCCGCAGCACGGGCGGCAGCCAGCGCTCCCGCTGCCCGGGGGTCCCCTCGGCGGCGATCGTGGGCCCGGCGTGCAGCAGTCCGACGAAGTTGGCTCCCACATAGGGGGCGCCGGCCCTCTCGGTCTCCTCCAGGTAGATCAGCCGCACGGTCGGGGAGGCGTCCCAGTGCACGTGCGCGTATCCGGCGTCGTGGAGCGTCCGCTGCCAGCCGAGGTCGTAGGCCCGGCGGGCGGGCCAGTCGCCGGGGGACGGCTTGGGCGGCAGGGTCGGCAGCGCCTTCCCCAGCCACTCCCTCAACCGCGCCCGGAACTCCTCCTCTTCGGGCGTGTACGTGAGGTCCATCCGTCCCCCCACCACTTGCCTGACGGTTCGTCAGATCGACTGTCCCAGCAGGCTAGCCCCGCACCCCTGGACCGACAAGGCGTCGAGCCCTACGCTCTGCCCACCATCTGACTGTCCGTCAGCTCTTCAGGGGGCCGCTGTGAACGACACCGCCCGCGCGCTCGGCACCTCCCGCACCCTCTGGGACCTGGTCGCCCGCCGCGCCGACCTCACACCCGAGAGCCCGGTCCTCCTCCAGGAGGAGCGCGCGCTGAGCTTCGGGGAGCTGCGCAACCGCTCGGAGCGGGTCGCGGCGGGCCTGTACGACCTCGGCGTACGCCCCGGCACGGTCGTCGCCTGGCAGCTGCCCACCCGCATCGAGACGGCCCTGTTGTCCTTCGCGCTGGCCCGCCTGGGAGCCGTCCAGACCCCGGTCATCCCGTTCTACCGGGACCGCGAGGTCGGCTTCGCGCTGCGGGAGTCGAAGGCGGAGTACTTCGCGGTGCCGGGCGAGTGGCGCGGCTTCGACCACACGGAGATGGCGCGGCGGCTCGGCGCGAAGGGCGTCATCGAGGCGTACGACCGGCTGCCCGACGGCGATCCGTCCGTGCTGCCCCCGCCGCCCGCCGAGGGCACCTCGGTCCGCTGGATCTACTGGACCTCGGGCACCACCTCGACCCCCAAGGGCGTTCTGCACACGGACCGTTCGCTGATCGCGGGCGGCTCGTGCCTGGCCCACGCGCTGCGCCCGACGGCCGCCGACGTCGGCTCGATCGCCTTCCCGTACGCCCATATCGGCGGCCCGGACTACATGGTGATGCTGTTGCTGTACGGCTTCCCGGCGGTGATGTTCGAGCAGTTCGCCATGCCGGACGCGCTGGCCGGGTACCGCGGGCACGGGGTGACGATCGCGGGCGGGTCGACGGCGTTCTACTCGATGTTCCTCACCGAGCAGCGCAAGCGGCCCGGGACCCCGGTCGTCCCGTCGCTGCGGCTGCTGGCGGGCGGCGGGGCGCCCAAGCCGCCGGAGGTGTACCACGCCGTCGTACGGGAGCTGGGCGTGCAGCTGACCCACGGCTACGGCATGACCGAGGTGCCGATGATCACGATGGGGGCGCCGGACGACACCACCGAGATGCTGGCGACGACGGAGGGACGGCCGCCGGAGGGCATGGAGATACGGATCGTGGACGGCGAGGTGCGGCTGAAGGGCGAGGCCGTGTGCCAGGGGTACCTGGACCCCGCCCAGACCGCGGAGGCCTTCGACGCGGAGGGGTTCCTGCGCACCGGGGACCTCGGGCGGCTGACGGACACCGGCCATCTGGTGCTCACCGGGCGGCTCAAGGACGTGATCATCCGCAAGGGCGAGAACATCTCGGCGCAGGAGGTCGAGGACCTGCTGCACCGGCATCCGGGCGTCGGGGACGTGGCGGTGATCGGGCTGCCGGACGCGGAGCGCGGGGAGTTGGTCTGTGCCGTCGTCGAGGCGGCGGAACAGCCCGGGGGCGAGGCCGGGTTGACCCTGGAGGCGATGGTCTCGCATCTGCGCGCGGAAGGGCTGTCGACCCACAAGCTGCCGGAACGGCTGGAGGTGGTGGACGCCCTTCCGCGGGGCGAGACCCTGCGGAAGGTGCTCAAGTACAAGCTGCGGGAGCGCTATTCGGGGACGTAGGTCCGCGGATCGGCGGGCCCTACTCCGGGACGGTGAAGTAGCGCGCGAACGCGGTCACGATCTCGTCCTCGCCGATCCTGCCGTCGCCGTCCGTGTCGAGCGTGGTCGCGGCGGTCCGGGCGACGTCCTCGGGGACGCCGAGGATCCCGAGCACACGCGCGGTGTTCTCGACGGTGGCCGCGCCGTCCCCGTCCGGGTCGGCCACGGCGAGCGCGGCGTGCAGGAAGGGGCGGGCGATCTCGGCGAACCGGTCCGGGTTGTCGCGCAGCCGCTTGACGGCGCCGCCCACGAACTCGTCCTGGGTGATGCGCTGGTCGCCGTCCCGGTCCGCTATGCCGGCCATACCCTGCCAGAACGCCTCGGCACCGAGGTACAGGGCCTGTCCCTTGTCGGACCGGGCCGCCGTGCCGAACTCGGTGAGCAGCGCCTTGGCCGCCACGTTGAAGTCCGCGCGGTCGATGTAGCCGTTGCCGTCCTGGTCGAAGGTGGCGAACCGGGCACCGATCCTGCGCTCGTACTCGCTGCTGACCATGTCTCTTCGTGCCGCCTTACGTGACGTCGGGGTGGTGCCGTCTGGCACGGAGCGTACGACGTGGGAGGCCTTCGGGGCTGGGGAAGGTGACGCTTGTGCCAGGACTGGGGGAAACTTGGGACAACGGTGTGGCAGGAGCGGACGGCGCCCGCCGTCCACCGGCCACCGATCCACCCGCCACGGGCAACCGGTCACCGGCCGCCGGCGTCACGCCGACAGCGGGTCCGCGTCCTCCGAGACCGCCGAGTCGACGTCCGGGTGGACGTCGAACAGGCGGCGGACGCCCAGCGCGCCCAGGACCCTGTTGACGTGGGAGCCGTCCTCCGCGCCCTGCGCCGGGAGGATCAGCCGCAGTCTGCCCTGGCAGGAGCGGATGAGGCGGCGGGACGCTATGAGCACGCCGACACCGCTGGAGTCGCAGAAGAAGACGTCGGAAAGGTCCAGGACGATGCTGTGACCGCCCTCGGCGACCACATCGTGCACCCCCTGCCGCAGCGCGGGTGACGTCACCAGATCCAGTTCGCCCGACACCTGGAGCACGGCCCACTCGCCCTGCTCACTGCCGGTCACATTGAACGCCACCACCATGCCCTTCGTTCGCCGGATCTCAACCGGAAGTCATCCCTTCGCTTCCTTGCAGCGCGGCTGCCCAGCGGCCGTTCCCTGAAACTCCGGCCCAGAAACGGAAGCAAACCGAAAGAGGCTTGTTTCCGTCGTATTCGATCCTGTTCGATCAGGCCTGATCGGGCGCTACGCGGGTAGGCACCGCCAAGGTCATTACCACCTGGCGCCCACCGGGGGCGCGCATTGGCACAAAGGGGCGTGCACCGCCGCAGGTGCCGACTACATTCGAGGAGACGGTGGGCGCACGCTTGACAGGCACACGGGTCGGGACACGAACCGGGACACAGGCAGGGACACGGGCAGGGCGAGAGGGCCACATGGCGAAGAAGGACGCACCGCCCCGCTGGGACCGCAAGATGCAGCAGCGGCTGGCACGCGGTGAGGCAGCGGCCCTGGGCGAGCTCTACGACCGTTTCGCCTCCCTCGTGCACGGCCTCGCCCACCGCGTCCTCGGCGACGAGCGCGCCGCCGACGGCATCACCCGCGAGGTCTTCGCCCACGTCTGGGAGCACCCCGACGCCTACGACCCCAAACAGGGCCCCCTGCGCTCCTGGGTCGCCACCCTCACCCACCGCCTCGCCGTGCAGCGGCTGCGCGCCACCGAGACCGCCGCCCTCGCCCAGGACGGCCACGGCACCGCCGAGGACCTGGAGCGCAAGGTCCGCCACGCCTCGGTCGCCGCCCGCGCCGACTACATCGTCCAGTCCATGCCCGTCCCCCTGCGCGCCGCCCTGGAACTCGCCTACTTCCAGCGCCGCGACTACCGCCAGACCGCCGCCGACCTCGGCGTCACCGAGGACGAGGCCCGCCGCCGCCTCCGCCTCGGCCTGCAGCTCCTCTCCACCGCCCACGACGCGGGCGCACCCGGGTCACCCCCCGGATACGGGGGTGCGGCATGAGTGGATCCGACCCCGACCTCACTCCTGAGCCGGACCCCGACCGCTCCCCCCACATCCCGATGCCCCGCGCCTCCGTCGAGGACGGCGGCCTCCCGCTGCCCGAGCTGGACAGGCTGCCTCCCGCCCCGCCGCTCGTGCTGGAGCACCGCGTCCTGAAGTCGCTCCTCGGCGCGTGGGCGCTGGCCGCCTGCTCCGCGGAGGAGACCCTCGCCGTCGAGGAGCACCTCGGCGACTGCGGAAGCTGCGCGGACGAGGCCCTGCGGCTGCGCGAGGCGGTCGGTCTGCTGCAGCGCCCCGAGAGCCTCGACCTCGACCCCGGCCTGCGCACCCGCGTCCTGGCGGGCTGCCTGGACCGGCGCCCGCCGCGCATCCCGGTGCCGGTCTGGGCGACACCGTACGACGCCGAGACGGCCCGCCTGGACGCCCTGCTCCAGGACATAGGCGACGCCGAGTGGCACGCGCCCGTGCGGCTGCGCTGGTTCGAGGCCGACGAGCCGACGAGCCGTCGTACGACCGTCGCCGGGGTCATCACCCACCTGCTGACCGTCGACGGGCTGGTCGCCGTCGCCCTCGGCCTGGACGACCCGCTCGGCGCGGTCGTCTCCGAGGCGCCGACACCGGCCGCGCGGACCGAGGCGTACTGGCGGGCCTCGCACTTCCCGCCGACCCGCTCGGTGCGCGGCCCCTGGCGCGAGCAGAGCCACGACCTGGTGCGCACGGTGTCCTTCACCGGCGGCACCAACGGCGGACTGACCGTCCCCTACGGCGCCTTCGAACTGCCGCTGCGGGACGCGATGCTGGACCGCGCCTTCGAGTGCTGGGTGCACGCGGAGGACATCGCCGAGGCGGTGGACTACCCCTACGGGCCGCCCTCCCCGCGCCATCTCAACCGCATGATCGACCTGGCGGCCCGGATGCTGCCCGCCGTGCTGGCCGTCCGCCGCAAGGCCGGACTCGCCGCACCGGCCCCCGGCCGGCACCTGGTGACGGCCGGCGAACCGGGCCGCAGCCTGCGGCTGGAGATCGAGGGACTCGGCGGCGGCGAGTGGCTGATTCCGCTGGACTCCCCGGCCGCGGTGGGCTCCGCCGCGCACGAGGTCGCGCATGTCGCCCTGGACGGCGTGGAGTTCTGCCGGCTGGCGGCGGGCCACGTGTCTCCCGCGGAGGCGGCGGCGGGGCAGCTCGGTGACCGCGAGGCGATCAGGGACGTGCTGTTCGCCGCGGCGAGCTTGAGCCGGATGTAGGGGCGGGTCGCCGATGCGTCGGCGACTGCGGGTGGTTCGTGGTTGCTCGCGCAGTTCCCCGCGCCCCTCAGGTGCGTCCGGTGGACGTGCTCAAGGGGCGCGGGGCTGTATCGATTTGCGGCTCCGCCGCGGGGCGCGACCAGCCCACGACCACCCGCAGCCGCCCGACAACCAGACGGCCCGAGCTCCTAGGCGAAGACGACCGTCCGGCGGCCGTTCAGCAGGATCCGCCGTTCCGCATGCCACTTCACGGCCCGCGCCAGCGCCTGGCACTCCACGTCCCGGCCGATCGCGACCAGTTGATCCGGAGTGACGTCGTGCGCCACCCGCTCGACCTCCTGCTCGACGATCGGGCCCTCGTCGAGGTCCGCCGTCACGTAGTGCGCGGTGGCACCGATCAGCTTCACCCCGCGGGCGTGCGCCTGGTGGTAGGGCTTGGCGCCCTTGAAGCTCGGCAGGAAGGAGTGGTGGATGTTGATGATCCGGCCGCTGAGCTGCTTGCACAGGTCGTCGGAGAGCACCTGCATGTAGCGGGCGAGGACGACCAGTTCGACGTTCTCCGCGCGGACCAGCTCCAGGAGCCGCGCCTCGGCCTGGTCCTTCGTGTCCTTCGTCACCGGGATGTGGTGGAAGGGGATGTCGTACGACCCCACGAGTTCGGCGAAGTCCGTGTGGTTGGACACCACGGCGGCGATCTCCACCGGCAGGGCACCGGTGCGGGCGCGGAAGAGCAGGTCGTTCAGGCAGTGACCGAACCTGCTGACCATGAGGACGATCCGCATCCGGTCGTCGGCCCGGTTGATCTGCCAGTCCATGTGGAAGGCGTCACCGATCGCCGCGAAGCTGGCCCGCAGCTTGTCCACGGTCACCGGCGCCTCCGCCGAGAAGTGGACGCGCATGAAGAACAGTCCGGTGTCGTGGTCGCCGAACTGCTGACTGTCCTCGATGTTGCAGCCGGTCATGAAGAGGTAGCTCGACACGGCGTGCACGATGCCCTGCTTGTCGGGGCAGGAGAGGGTGAGGACGTACTGGTCGGCGGGAGCCTCGGCTCGGCTGGACTGCGCGTTCATGCAGGACAGGGTCCCATATCCGGTACGGCCACGGTCCCGCCGTCTCGCTAGGCAGACCGCGTCACGATCCGCAGTACCTCCAGCGTGCTCGGTGACGCGTCCGGGTCCTCCCCGTCGGCCACCGCCATCCGGACGTGCGCGTCCCGCGCCGCCCGTATCGCGTCCGGCCACCCCTGGTGGTCGACGTAGGCGGAGACGGGGGCGTCCGGCCCGACCTGGTGCATGATCCGCAGCACCCGCAGTACGGCGGTGTCGACGAGGGCCGCCTCCTGGGAGTCCCGGAAGATCGTGCCGACGTACTTCTCGGCGGACCAGTTGTCCAGCCAGGTGTCCTCGACCAGGCGGTACACGGCGTCGGTGACGTCCCCGTACCCGTCGACACCGGCCAGCCAGACGTTCTGCTGGAACACCGGATCGGAGAGCATGTGCAGCGCGGAGCGCACATTGCTGCGCCAGCGCCACCACGGCATGTCGTTCTGTGGCATGCCGCCCATGGTGGATGAGCGACGGCCGCGACGGGAAGAGTTCTCCGAACCTTGCACGGTCACCGATCGTACGTTCTTCCCCTCCCGGGTCCCACCGGCCCCCGCTGTTCACCTGCCCGTCACCACCCCCTAACCGTGGGTGACACCGGGGTTGGTGATGTGGCGGAAGCGTGTGGGCCCATGACCGGCAGGCGACGCAACCGCAGCACCTTCCTCCCCACCCTCACCCGGCCCGTCAGAGCCGCCGCCCGCGCCACGGGGGCACTGATGGCCTGCGCGTGGCTGACCGCGGGCTGCGGGATCGTCCCCGGTGCCGCGGAGGGCTCCGGGAACGACCCGATCAAGGTCATGACCTGGGCCCCCCAGGGCACCGACGCCACCAACAAACCCGGCATGCCCGCCTTCGCGCAGGCCTACGCCCGCTGGATCAACGCCAACGGCGGCCTCAACGGCCGCAAGCTCACCATCCTGACCTGCAACGACCACAACGACAGCGTGACCGCGGCGAAGTGCGCCCGGCGCGCGGTCCAGGAGAACGTCGTCGCGGTCGTCGGCTCCTACAGCCAGTACAGCGACTCCTTCTTCCCGCCCCTGGAGGGCGAGGGCATCCCGTACATAGGCGGCTACGGCACCACCACCGACGAGTTCACCAGCCCCCTCTCCTACCCCGTCAACGGCGGCGCCCCCACCCTCCTGGCCGGCCTCGGCAAGGCCCTCGCCCCGCACTGCGGCCCCGTGGCCCTGATCCGGCCCGACACCATCGCCGGCGACGAACTGCCCGTCCTGCTCGACTCCGGCCTGACCGCGGGCGGCCACCCGGCCGCCGCGGACCTGCGGGCGGCGGAGGACGCCACCGAGTACTCGGAACAGTCCGAGGCGGCCCTGAAGCGCACCACCACCGACGCGGCGAAGAAGGGGTGCGTGGTCCCCTCGATCGGCGACCGCACCGGCACCTTCATGGACTCGTTCCGCCGGGCCCGCCAGGACTACCCCGACGTACGCACCGGCACGGTCCTCGGCAGCGTCGACCAGACGGTGATCGACGCGTCCGGCGGACCGTCGGGGCCCTACGAGGGGTCGTACATCACCGGCTGGTACCCGGTGGAGACCGACGCCCGCTGGGCCGCCATGAAGAAGGTCATCAGCCAGAAGGCCTTCGGCGACAACCGGATCGACCCCGCGGACGCCGGTGTGCAGACGACCTGGATCGCGTACACCGTCCTCAGGGCGGCCGTCGAGTCGCTCGGCGACTCCGAGGTGACCTCCGACTCCGTGCGCCGGGCCCTGGACGACGGGCTCAAGGTCAACACCGGCGGTCTGACCCCGACCCTGCACTGGGAGTTCCAGGCGGGCCTCGCCTCCGTGGGCTTCCCGCGCCTGGTCAACACCGAGGTGACCCTTCAGGTCGTACGGTCCGGGCGGCTGGTGTCCGCGAAGGACGGCTTCACCGACGTGACGGAGACCCTGAAGAACGCGGACCTGGGCTGAGGGGCTCCCCCCTCGGGGCGCCCCTCAGTCACCCGTCCGGGCCGGAACGGGGTCAGAGCTGTGTCGGCTGGCGCTGGGTCAGGCCGTACGTCTTCGCGATCGTGTTCCACAGCTGCGAGGCCCGGACCTTCTCGGTACTGGCGGTGCCGCTCGCCCTGTTGCCGGCCTGGGTCTGGCCGGTGACGCGCGCCTGGCCCTTCTTGCAGCCCTTCTTGCCGGCGGCCTGGTCGGCCCACGCCGCGTAGTGGTCGTCGGCCGACGCGGACGCCTTCCACGCCTTGGTGAGGGCGTCGGTCAGGCCCGCGCTGTCGGGCAGCTTGTCGACCTCGATCCCGGAGAGCCGGGTGACCAGGCCGGTGCGCTGCCGGGCCGCGTCCCGCAGGTCCTTGGCCGCCTGGCCGAGGTTCTTGCAGGACTTCACGTTGGCCACCGCGCTGATCACCGAGGTACGGCTGTCCCCGCTGTCCGCGAGCAACTTGTCCAGCGCGAGGGCCTGTTCCTTCGCCGGGTCGGCGCTCGGCGACGCGGACTCCTCGGTCGCGGGGGCCGTCGCGGACACGGTCTGGTTCTTGTCGCCCTGGTCGTCGCCCCCGCCACCGGCGAGCATCGCGCCCGCGCCGATCCCGAGCACGACGATGCCGATCCCGACGGCGGCGATGACCGGCACCCGCGACCGGGAACGGCCGCCTCGGCCATGGTCGCCGTCCCCGTCGTCGTGCGCCCGCGGCCGGGGCGGACCGGCGTACGGCGGCTGCGCGGACTGTCCGTAGGGCGGCTGCGCGCCGGGGGCGCCCTGCTGGACGCGCGGCATCTGCTGGGTCGCCCCGGCCGGTGACTCGCCGCCCGGCCCGCTGCGGAAGAGGTTGTCGAACTCGGCGGGCGGCTGCCGGTCCCCGCCGGACTGCGCGGGCACGGGCGGTATGTACTGCGTGGCCTCGGCGTCGGGCCCGGACAGGGGCGGCATCGGCCCGGATCCCGCGCCCGCTCCGGCACGCGGACCGGTGCCGAGGAACTGCGTCGACTCACCGGGCGACTCGGCGCGCACCTCGGGCGGCAACGCCCCTGGCCCCACCGGCGGGAGGTACTGCGTCGCCCCCTCGTCCCCGCCCGGCACGGCCGGAGGACTCGGGTACTGCGCGGGCCCGTTCCCCACGACCGGCGGGAGGTACTGGGTGGCGCCCTCGTCGGCCGGCGGCAGCGCGGCGCTCTGGGCGGGGTGCGGGGCCGGGTTCGGGGTGCCGTCCGGGGTGTGCTGCGCCTGCGCCGGGAGGGCGCCGTACGCGCCGCCGTACGGGTCGGCGGGCGGCAGCGGCGCCCCGGAGGCGGGTGAGCCGTAGGAGTCGGCCGGCGGCAGGGAACCGTAGCCGTCCGTGGCGGGCGGGCCGTACTGCTCGGGCTGCGGCGCGGGAGCGCCGTAGCCGTCCGCTCCGTACGCCGGTGTCCCCTCCGGCGGCAGGGGGCCGGACGGGGTGCCCCAGGACTGGTCGGGGCTGTGCCACGACTGTTCGGGCGGGCTCTGCCAGCCCTGGCCCGGCGGCGGGGCCGGTGCCTCGTGCCGGCCTTGGTGCTGCGACTGGGCCTGGTACTGATCGGGGCCCCAGGGGGTGCCCCAGGACTGGCCGCCGGCCGGACCGGGCGGCGGGCCCTGGCCGGGTGCCTGATCCGACGGCTCGTGCCGGCCGTAGCCGCTCTGGGCGGGGCCGTAGCCGTTGCCGACGGAGTTACCGCCGTCGCTGTTGCTTCCGCCGTATCCGCCCGTCGTTCCCGGCAGCAGGGGTTCCCCGCCGTCGGAGGGCAGCACGATGCCTTCGCGCGCCTCGCGCGGCGAGGGCTCCTCGCCCTGTCCACTCTGCGTCACCGGGACTCCTACTAATGGGGGACCTTCGGAATCGTCGGCTCACGCTACCGGGTCTCCCGAGCCGGGTGCCACGCAGCTCATGTCGTGACCTGCGTCCCTGTGACGGCCGTAACAGATCACCATGCGCCCGGTGCCGGACCCGGTCCCCCATCCCGCTTCTACGGTTCCTGCGGTCCCTTCTACGCCGCCGCCTGAAGGTCCAGTCGCGCCCCGAACTCCCTTACCACGGGCTCGTCCCGGAACGGCTCCAGCCGCTGCTGGAAGTCGTCCAGGTACTCGGCGCCCCGGTTGGAGCGGAGCGTCTCCAGCAACTCCACCGCCTTGAGGCCGGTGTTGCAGGCCTGCTCCACCTCACGCTGCTGCACCTGCGCGGTGGCCAGCAGCACATAGCCGATGGCCCGGCGCCGGGCCCGCGACTCGGGGTGCCCGGTCAGCGACTCCTGCGCGCACCGCGCCGCCGCCTCGGCCTGCCCGAGGTCCCGGTGGCAGTGCGCCAACTCGTCGGCGAGATAGGCCTCGTCGAAGTGCGCGATCCACGCCGGGTCGTCCCCGGCCGACGGGTCCGCCTGCTCCAGCGCGTTCACCGCCCGCCCGGACGCCACCTGGGCCGCCCGCGCGTCGCCCAGCAACGCGTGCCCCCGCGCCTCCGCCGCGTGGAACATCGACTCCGCGCGCGGGGTGACCCGCCCCCGCGCCCCTTCCTGCGCCGCGCGCGCCAACTGCGCGATCTCACGCGGGTTCCCGAGCTGCGCGGCGAGATGGCTCATGGAGGCGGCGAGCACATACCCGCCGTAGCCACGGTCACCGGCCGCCTGGGCGAGCCGCAGGGCCTGGATGTAGTAGCGCTGCGCGAGGCCCGGTTGGCCGGTGTCGACGGCCATGTAGCCCGCCAGTTCGGTCAGTCGGGCCACCGCGGCGAACAGGTCCCGGCCGACCGCCTCCCGGTAGGAGCCGGCCAGCAGCCCGGAGACCACGCTGTTGAGGTAGTGCACGACGACCGGGCGGACGTGCCCGCTGCCGTACTGGTGGTCCAGATCGCACAGCGCCTGCGTCATCGCGCGGACCGCCGCCACGTCGGACTGCCCCACCCGCGGCCCCGCCGCGCGCGCCACCTGCGAGTCCGGCGAGGAGATCAGCCAGTCGCGGCTCGGCTCGACCAGCGCGGACGCGGCGACGGAGGAGCCGGACAGGAAGTCCCGGCGGCCCACGTCACTGCGCCACAGCTCACACACCTGCTCGATGGCTCCCAGTACCGTCGGCGAGAACTGGAGGCCGACCCCGGACGCGAGGTTCTTGCCGTTGGCCATGCCGATCTCGTCGATCGTGACCGTACGGCCGAGCTTGCGGCCGAGCGCCTCCGCGATGATCGCCGGGGCGCGGCCACGAGGCTGCTGTCCGCGCAGCCAGCGCGCCACGGACGTCTTGTCGTACCGCAGATCCAGACCGTGCTCCGCGCCGCACATGTTGACCCGGCGGGCGAGCCCCGCGTTGGAGCAACCCGCTTCCTGGATGAGCGCCTGCAGCCGTTCGTTCGGCTGCCGCGCGACGAGAGGCCTTGCGGCCATGGCGTACCCCCTGTGGCTGCGGTGCCTGCCCACGCACCGAGTTGACGTGTCTTCCACGGACGGAACGAGCCCGGAGCACCGGCTGGTGCACCGAAAAGATCCGGCCGTGAAGATCAATGCCCCGCGGCCATAGCGAAGATGCGAGACATGTGAGGATTGCCGGGGTAAAGGCGGTTGCCGCCCCCACACCTGGCTACCCACCCCACGCCCGGCTTCCCCCTGCGCGCCCCCACCCATGCATCCATGCGCCCCGGATGCGGGATCGATGCTCCTCCCCGGCGCGCGGGTCCTGGCCGTAACTCCAGGTGGGTGCGGGAGTTGTGTTGGGCGTGGAAGAGACGATCGCGGGCACCGAAGCCGCTCAGATTCCGAAACAGCGCGGGGAATCGCTGCTGGAGACCGCCGTACGCTACGCCGAGGAGCGCCACTGGGACGTCTTTCCCGGCACCTGGCTGGAAGCCGCCGAAGGGGTGCAGCGCTGCTCGTGCGGTGACTCCGCGTGTGCCGCGCCCGGCGCTCATCCGGCGCGGGAGGACTGGGCGACACAGGCGACCGGCAGTGCCACCGTCGCCCGCCGGATGTGGCAGAAACAGCCGACGGCCTCGATCCTGCTGCCGACCGGGCGGACGTTCGACGCGATCTCGGTGCCGGAGACGGCCGGGTTTCTCGCGCTGGCGCGGATGGAGCGGATGGAGTTGACGCTCGGTCCCGTGACGTTGACGCCGGATCGCCGGATGCAGTTCTTCGTGCTGCCGGGGGCGTCGGTGAAGGTGCCGGATCTGGTGCGGAAGATGGGCTGGTCGCCCGCTTCCCTCGATCTGCTCGCGCTCGGCGAGGGGGCGTACGTCGCGGGGCCGCCCACCCGGTTCGGATCTCGGGGGGCCGTGCAGTGGGCCTGCCGTCCGACACCCGCGAACCGGTGGCTGCCGGACGCGGAGGAGTTGATCTCGCCGCTCGCGTACGCGTGCGGGCGGGACCGGTAGTCGCCCGGAGGGTGCCCGGTCGATCCGGTCGGCGCCCGCGGGTCGTCCGTGACCGGTCGCGCCCACGCGGCGGAGCCGCGTATCACCCAGGGTCCCGCGCCTCTGGGTGGCGCCGGTGCCCCGTAGGGTTCGGGCATGACGTCGGGAGCAGTGGCAGGTGCAGCGGCCGTGCGGGTGCGGGGGCTCTGGAAGCGGTTCGGGCAGCAGGTGGCCGTCTCCGGGATCGATCTCGACCTGCCCGCGGGCAAGTTCATCGGTCTGGTCGGGCCGAACGGGGCCGGGAAGACCACCACGCTCTCGATGATCACCGGGTTGCTGCGGCCCGACGACGGGTCCGTCGAGGTGGTCGGGCACGACGTGTGGCGGGACCCGGTGGAGGTGAAGGCGCGGATCGGGGTGCTGCCGGAGGGGCTGCGGCTGTTCGAGCGGCTGTCGGGACGTGAACTGCTCACCTACTCGGGGCGGCTGCGCGGCCTGCCCGGCGCCGAGGTCGACAAGCGGGTCACCCAGCTCCTGGACGTCCTCGACCTGGCCGGCGCACAGCACAAGCTCGTCGTCGACTACTCGACCGGCATGCGCAAGAAGATCGGGCTCGCCGCCGCGCTCCTCCACAACCCCGAAGTGCTGTTCCTCGACGAGCCGTTCGAGGGCGTCGACCCGGTGTCCGCGCAGACCATCCGGGGCGTGCTGGAGCGGTACACCGCCTCCGGCGCCACCGTCGTCTTCTCCTCGCACGTCATGGAGCTCGTCGAGTCGCTGTGCGACTGGGTCGCGGTGATGGCCGCGGGCCGCATCCGCGCCCAGGGCACCCTCGCCGAGGTCCGCGGCGACGCACCCACCCTGCAACACGCGTTCCTCGAACTCGTCGGCGCGAACGGCCGTGACACCGGCTCCCATCTCGACTGGCTGGGCGGCGGGGCGGCCCGGTGAGCACCCACAGCGCCCCCGCCCCGGACATCACCCCGGTCGTCGTACGGCTGAAGCTGTCGCTGCTGCGCAACGGGCTGCGGCAGTCCAGCGGCCGGCGGGCCGCCTACATCGCCTCCGGCGTCGCCGTGCTCCTCGTCGCCGTGCTGCAGCTGCTGGGCCTGATCGCGCTGCGCGGGCACGCGCACGCCGCGTCCCTGGTGGTACTGCTGATCGCGGTGCTGGCGGCGGGCTGGGCGGTGATGCCGCTGTTCTTCCCCGGCGGTGACGAGACCCTCGACCCGACCCGCCTGGTGATGCTGCCGCTGCGGCCCCGCCCGATGGTGCGGGCGCTGCTCGCCGCCTCGCTGGTCGGCATCGGGCCGCTGTTCACGCTGTGCATGCTCGCCGGGTGCGTCGTCGCGGTCGCGCACGGGGGTGTGGCGTACGCCGTCGGCGTCGTCGGCGTGGTCCTCGCGCTCCTGGTCTGCGTGGCGCTCGCGCGGACCGTCGCCGCGGCCAACCTGCGGCTGCTGACCAGCCGCAAGGGCAAGGATCTCGCGGTGCTGAGCGGGCTGATCGTCGCGATCGGCGCGCAGGTCGTCAACTTCGGGGCGCAGCGGCTGGGTTCGGGCGGGCTCGGCCAGCTCGACGGGCCGGCCGACGTGCTGATGTGGGTGCCGCCCGCCTCCGCGATCGGCGCGGCGGACTCCGCGAGCAACGGGTCGTACGGTGTCGCCGTCCTCCAGCTCGCCCTGACCGCCGCCGCCCTGGTGGGCCTGCTCGCCCTGTGGTCGCGGCACCTGACCCGGCTGATGACCGCGCCGGACGGCTCCACCCTCCAGAGCGCCGACTCCGGCGCCCGCGAGCGGTCCTCGACCGGACTGTCCCGGCTGCTGCCCGCCGGCCGTACCGGCACGGTGATGGAGCGCAGCCTGCGCTATGTGTGGCGCGACCCCAAGACGAAGGCCGCCTGGGTGACGTCCCTGGCCATCGGCCTGATCGTGCCGGTGTTCAACGCGTTGCAGGGCTCCGGGTCGATCTACTTCGCGTGCTTCGCCGCCGGGATGCTCGGCGTGCAGATGTACAACCAGTTCGGGCAGGACACCTCGGCGTTCTGGATGGTCGCGATGACGATCTCCTCGACCCGGGACGCATACGTCGAGCTGCGCGCCCGCGCGCTGGCGCTGCTGGTGATCACCCTGCCGTACGCCACTCTCGTCACCGTCCTGACGACCGCGCTGCTCGACGACTGGCCGAAGCTGCCCGAGGTGCTCGGGCTGTCCTTCGCGCTGCTCGGCGCGATGCTGGCGACCGGCGCGTGGACGTCGGCGCGCTTCCCGTACTCCATCCCGCAGGAGGGCTACAAGAACGTGGCCCCCGGGCAGTCCGGGCTCGCCTTCATGGCCATCCTGGGCGGCATGGTGTCGGCGGCCCTGCTGTGCGCGCCCGTCATCGCCGGCACGATCTGGCTGAACGTCAGCGAGGGCGGCGAGGAGTGGAGCTGGCTGCTGCTGCCGGTGGGGACGGTCTACGGGGTGGCGATCACGGTGGCGGGGCTGCGGATGGCCGCCCCGCGCACCGCGCGCCAGCTCCCGGAGATCCTCACGGCGGTCAGCAAGGGATGACGCCGACGGGAACCGCCAGGGGCCGGTTCCCTAGGTCCGGCCGATTCTTGACGTCCGGTCGATTCGTGAGGTCCGGTCAGGTCCTGGATCCGGTCAGTTCTTGAAATCCGTGAGCACCGCGTCCAGGAAGGGCTCCACGGCGGCGCGCCAGGACTCCGGCTGGTCGTAGTGCACGAGGTGGCCGGCGTCGGCGACCTCCGCGTACTCGCCGCGGGGCAGCACCCGGACCATCTCCTGGGCCTCCGCGCGACCCAGCTCGCCGTCCAGACCGCGGACGACCAGGGCGGGGCACCGGACCTGGGCGAGTTCCTCCCAGTGGGCGTCGTACACCCAGGTCTCCCGGGATTCGAGCATCTGTTCCGGCTCGAAGACGGGGCGCCAGCCGTCCGGGGACTCCTGCATGACCTCGGCGTAGAACTCGCCGCGGGTCGGGTTCGGGCGCTCCACCCAGGGGTCGTCCTCGCCGAACCACTTGCGGACGTCGGCGAGGGTGGCGAAGGGGACGGGCCAGGCCCGGAACCAGTCCTCCCACTCGCGCTGCGAGGCGGCGCCGAGCGCGGAGGCCCGCATGTCGCAGATGACCACTCCGCGGACCAGGTCGGGGCGCCTGGCGGCGAGCTGCCAGGCGGTCAGCGCGCCCATCGCGTGGCCGATCAGCACGGCCGGCCCGAGTCCGAGCTGTTCGAGGGCTGCCTCGGCGTCCTCGACGTACGCCACGCGCGTGAAGGACGCCCGCGGGGGCTTGTCGCTCCGGCCGTGGCCCCGCTGGTCGAGGGCGACGGCCCGGTGCCGCTCGGAGAGCCAGCGGGCGGTGGACGCCCAGTGCGAGGCACGGCCCATCAGACCGTGCAGTAACAGCACGCCGGGGGCACGCTCGGGATCGTGCGGCCTCTGATCACGCTGGTCCGGATCACGCTGCTTCGGTACGTCCTTCGCCGGGTCGGTCTTGGGAGGGTCGCCGAACTCCCAGGCGGCGAGGTGTACGCCGCCCGCCCCGGTCACGTCGATGCGTCGCGCCACTGGTCCCGGCACCCCCCTAGCTCCGCCCAACCGCTGAACCGCGTTCTGCCCCGCAGGCTATCGAATACCCATTCGAGAATGCCGTTCTCGCCGGCAACACCCCTCGTTCGAGTGACCATGCTCAAGGAATGATCGCCGCTGCCGAGGGGAGACCTTCAGCGGGAGGCGGACCGCTCGGGGAAAACGGTCCGAAGGGGATGACCCTGGGAGCTCGGGGCTCCGGGTCAGCACAGGGGAGGACAGGCCCCGGCGCCACCAGGCGCCGGGGCCCTCCACACGTCTGCGGCACATCCTCCCGCCCCCTCCCCGGCCCGACGCGACATCGCTGTCGCGGCACGGCCAAGAGCCCTCAGGTCATATGCCTCACGCGACAGCCTCGCACGGGATGCGTCCGAGCGCTGCGATTCGGCACAGTGAATCTTGTGATTCGACGCGTTCGACGGAGCGCCGCCGAAGGGCCGGCGGAAGGTCGTCCGGCGTTCTCCGCGAAGACCCGCAACCACCCCGCAGGTCACGGACGTTGGAGCGACGGCCCGGAGACCGGAGAGCGAATGCCGGAGAGAGAGTGCCGGAGAGAGAGTGCCGAGGAACGAGTACCGGCTCAGCGCTTGGCGACGAACACGTGGGAGGCCACGTCCGCCTCCAGCTCCGCCGCCTCGCCGCCACTGCCCACGAGCACACCGCCCGCCGACTCCGTCACGCTCACCACCGAGCCGGGCTGCACGCCCGCCCGGCGCAGCGTGTACATCAGCTGGGCGTCCGTCTGGATCGGCTCGCCGATACGGCGCACCACGACCGTCTTGCCCTCCAGGCCCGGGTCGAGGTCGGCGAGCGACACCATGCCCTCGTCCAGGAACGGGTCCGCGCCGTCCTTCTCGCCCAGCTCCTCCAGACCCGGGATCGGGTTGCCGTACGGCGACTCGGTGGGGTGGCGCAGCAGTTCGAGCACCCGCCGCTCGACGGCCTCGCTCATCACGTGTTCCCAGCGACACGCCTCGGCGTGCACCTGCTCCCACTCCAGCCCGATGACGTCGACGAGCAGGCACTCCGCGAGCCGGTGCTTGCGCATCACGCGCGTGGCGAGCCGACGGCCCTCGTCCGTGAGCTCCAGGTGACGGTCGCTGGCGACGGACACCAGGCCGTCACGCTCCATCCGCGCCACCGTCTGGCTGACCGTCGGCCCGCTCTGGTCGAGCCGCTCGGCGATCCGGGCGCGCATGGGGACCACACCTTCCTCCTCCAGCTCGAGGATGGTGCGGAGATACATCTCCGTGGTGTCGATCAGTCCGGACATACGTGCCCCTTGATGAGATCTGCCGGAAGCACGACAGCTTCCCGGCTTGTGCGCTGGCCCTGACACCAATTCTGCCGGATACCGCTGACAAGCGTGCCGCGCCGGTGGAACCAAGGGGTTGCGGGCCCTTCTCACGGCCGTATTGACATCCCACTGGTCCAGACCGCACGGTGATCCGCGACACAGACTCCTGACGCTCCGAAGGGACCCCGCATGAGCGACAGCAAGCCGGCCGGTCAGTTCTTCGACGCCGCGATCGGCCTGCTGCAGCGGGTCCGGGACGAGGAGGCCGACGCCATCGAGGCGGCCGGTGTGCTCCTCGCCGACACCGTCGCCTCCGGTGGGCGGCTCTTCGCCTTCGGCGCCGGGCACTCCTCCCTCGCCGCCCAGGACGTCGTCTACCGCGCCGGCGGACTCGCCCTGATGAACCTGCTGGCCGTCCCCGGTGTCGTCGGTGTCGACGTCATGCCGGCCACGCTCGGCTCGGCCCTGGAGCGCGTCGGCGGCCTCGCGAGCGCCGTCCTGGACTCCTCACCGGCCCGCGCGGGCGACGCCCTCGTGATCATCTCCCTCTCCGGGCGCAACGCGCTGCCCGTCGAGATGGCCCTGAACGCCCGCGCCCTGGGCCTGAAGGTGATCGGCGTGACCTCGGTGGCGTACGCCACCGAGACGGAGTCCCGGCACTCCTCCGGCACCTATCTCAAGGACCACTGCGACATCGTCCTCGACTCCAAGATCGCCGTCGGCGACGCGGAACTCACCCTCGACACCATCCCGGCCCCCTTCGCCCCCGCCTCCACGGTCGTCACCTCGGCCCTCCTCCAGGCCGTCATGGCCACGGCGGCGGGCAGCCTGGCCGACCGCGGCATCGAGCCGCCCCTCCTGCGCTCCGGGAACGTGGACGGGGGCCACGAGTGGAACGGCCGGGTGTTCGAGGAGTACGGGGAGCGGATCTTCTACCGGCGGTAGTGCCGGCGCGGTGCCGGCACTACCGCGGAAGCCGCCGCGGCCACGGGCAGCCGTGCCCTCGACCGCCGCCTAGTCCCGCTCCGACTCCAACGCCTCCGCCAGGTCCAGCGCGGACCCGATGCGCACGGCCACGTCCTCCGCGTACACCGCGTCCTGCCGCTCGAACTGGCTCCGCCCGGCCCCCCGCAGAAACGTCACGACGCCCAGCGTCCGCCCCCGGCTCCGCAGCACCGCGCACAGCGCGTGCACCGCGTCCTGAGGCCACTGCCGGGCCCGGGCCCACTCCCGGGCCTGTTCCGTCGACACGGCTCCCACGCTCGCCCGCACCGATCCGGCCCGGTCCGCGCACTGCAGGGCCGGATGTCCGTCCGGGTAGCGCACCGGCAGTCCGGCCCGCCCGGTCAGCAGGCTCGGCCCGGGCGCCCCGGCGGGCGTGGCCGCGACCCGCACCAGCCGGACCGGGTCCGTCGCCGCCCCGTCCGCCACCGCGCCGCCCGACACCCGGTCGATCAGCGCGTGGTCGGCGAACCCGGCGAGCGCGAAGTCCAGGTGGACGGCGGCGGCCTCCCGCGGGTCGTCGCAGTCGGCGGCGGCACGGGCGGCCCGGTGCAGCTGGTTGGTGCGGAACCGCAGCAGCGACGCCTCCTGCTCGTTCTGCTTGGCCTCGGTGACGTCCTGGAACAGCCAGCCCACGCCCAGCGGCACGGGCTCCTCGGCGAGCGGCGAGGCCAGCCGTACGAACCCGCAGCGCCAGCAGCGCCGCTGCTCGCCGTCCGGGGTGCGGACGCCGACCCAGATCTCGGCGGGCGCGGGCGGCGCGCCCTCGGCGAGGACATGGGTGAGCGCGCTCTCCAGTTCCTCCACGCCCTGGGCGAGCAGATCCCCGAGGGGCCGCCCCAGGACGGACGTACGGCCGATGCCCAGCGCCCGGGCCGCGTGCGCGTTGACCACGGCGGGCCGCAGATCGGCGTCGACGAGCACCACACCCCAGCTCGCGTCCTCGAACAGGGCCTCGCTGAGCGCGATGGACCGCTCCAGGTCGATCTGTGTGTGCACCTCGCTGAAGGCGCAGTACAGGCCCGCGGGCTTGCCGTCCGGCCCGCGGACGGCCGCGGACTGGGTCCGTACGAGGACCCGCCCGCCGTCCTTGGTGAGCAGCGCGAACTCGTGCACCTGCCGGCCGGGGGCGTGCATGGCGGACAGCAGCCGCCCCTCCACCTCCTCGGCGTCGGCGCTGCGCACCGCCCACCCGGCGAACCCGTGCCGCCCGACGGCCTCGGCGGCGGTCCACCCGAGGATCCGCTCGGCCTCGCGGTTCCAGTGGGTCACCACCCCGTCCGCGTCGAACGCGCACAGCGCCGCGTCCATGCCGTCGAGCAGCGCGGCCAGCAGATCCGAGCCGTCGGAGCCGTCCGAACCCTCCGGACCGCCCGGCTCGGGCTCGTCCGGCCCGATCTCGTCGGTGGTCCCACTACGCCGGGAAGCACTCACCTGGACCCCCTGCAGGCTGCCGCGTCCGCACGTACGGCACGTCGGTTCGCTCACTGACAATCATCTAACTGGAACGTGATGCAGCACACACCGGGTTCCGGAAGATTGAGGGAATCGTTGTGTGCGCCGCGATCCGACCGCGATTCCCGTCATCCGGGTCCGCATCCGGGTTCCGTATCCGGTTCCGAAAAAACTGGTTGATCCCGCGCCCACCGGTTCCTAGTGTGTGGGCTACACGAGAAGGGAGGTGGTTCGGCAGATGTACAAGAACCGGACGCGTGAGGTGGCTGCGGGCTAGCGGCCCGTCACCACACCGAGTGCGGTGCCGGACCAGCGTGGGTGAGATACACGCAGCCGGCCCAATCCCAACGCAGTCACCCGACCCGCGAGCTCGCCGGTACGTCCGGCCGGCTTCTCCGCCCCGGCGGAGAGACCTGAGCTCGCGGGTTGTCCGCGTTCGCGGGCGGGTTCCCGGCGGGCGGGGTTCCTAGCGGGCGGCGATGTCCTCGTAGCCCTCGATCTCCCGCGGGTCGCGGGTGCCCGGGCCCGTGTAGCGGGCGGAGGGGCGGACGAGGCGGCCGGTGCGCTTCTGTTCGAGGATGTGTGCCGACCAGCCCGCGGTACGGGCGCAGGTGAACATCGAGGTGAACATGTGGGCCGGGACCTCGGCGAAGTCGAGGACGATGGCGGCCCAGAACTCGACGTTCGTCGCGAGGACGCGGTCCGGGCGGCGGGCGTGGAGCTCCGCGAGGGCGGCCTTCTCCAGGGCTTCGGCGATCTCGAAGCGGGGGGCGCCCAGTTCGCGGGCGGTGCGGCGCAGCACGCGCGCGCGGGGGTCCTCGGCGCGGTACACGCGGTGTCCGAAGCCCATCAGGCGCTCGCCCTTGTCCAGGGCCTGCTTGACGTACGCCTCGGCGTCGCCGGTCCGCTCGATCTCCTCGATCATGCCGAGGACACGGGAGGGCGCGCCGCCGTGCAGCGGGCCGGACATGGCTCCCACGGCGCCGGAGAGGGCCGCGGCCACGTCCGCGCCCGTGGAGGCGATGACGCGGGCCGTGAAGGTGGACGCGTTCATGCCGTGCTCGGCCGCGGAGGTCCAGTAGGCGTCGACCGCCGCCACGTGCTTGGGGTCGGGCTCACCGCGCCAGCGGATCATGAAGCGCTCCACGACGGACTGCGCCTTGTCGATCTCCCGCTGCGGGACCATGGCCAGACCCTGGCCGCGCGCGGACTGGGCGACGTAGGACAGGGCCATCACGGCGGCGCGGGCGAGGTCCGCGCGGGCGCGTTCGGCGTCGATGTCCAGCAGGGGCTTGAGGCCCCACACCGGCGCGAGCATGGCGAGCGCGGACTGGACGTCGACGCGGATGTCACCGGAGTGCACGGGGATCGGGAACGGCTCGGCGGGCGGCAGGCCGGGGTTGAAGGCGCCGTCGACGAGCAGGCCCCAGACGTTGCCGAACGAGACGTGGCCGACCAGGTCCTCGATGTCGACGCCCCGGTACCGGAGTGCGCCGCCCTCCTTGTCGGGTTCGGCGATCTCCGTCTCGAACGCGACGACTCCTTCGAGTCCGGGTACGAAGTCGGACATCAGGCGGCTCCTCGTGATGTGTGCGACAGAGTGATGGGTGCGGCGGACGGTGGGGTGAGGTGCTGGGTGTGCGGCGCTGTGGGGTGTGTGGTGCGGCGACCGGTGTCCCCACCGGCACGGCATCAGCACGATATCCCCGAGTGTCACCCTTGGGGAGGGCTTGCGGCACTCAGTGCCACACAGTGATGTGGGCCACCGTGCCGGACGGCGCCCTCCCATACGGCAGGATGACCGCGTGACCGACCGAGACGCCGCCCTCGATCCTTCCCTCGATCCCGCCACCATGCGCAAGCAGTACCGTGCCGAGGGGCTCGCCGAGGCCGACCTGGCCGCGACACCCGTCGAGCAGTTCGCGCGCTGGTTCGAACAGGCCGCGACGCGGGGGCAGCTCTTCGAGCCGAACGCCATGGTGGTCTCCACGGCGGACGCCGAGGGCCGGCCCGGTTCCCGCACGGTGCTGCTGAAGCACTTCGACGAGCGGGGCTTCGTCTTCTACACGAACTACGGTTCCCGCAAGGCCCGTGACCTGGCCGCGAACCCGCATGTCTCGCTGCTCTTCCCGTGGCATCCGATGGCCCGCCAGGTCATCGTCACGGGCGTCGCGCGGCGCACCGGGCGGGACGAGACGGCCGCGTACTTCCGCACCCGCCCGCACGGCTCCCAGCTGGGCGCCTGGGCCAGTACGCAGTCCTCGGTGATCTCGGCCCGCACCGACCTGGACGTGACGTACGCGGAGCTGGCCGCCCGCTATCCGGAGGGCGAGCAGGTCCCGGTGCCGCCGCACTGGGGCGGCTTCCGGGTGGCTCCGCGGGCGGTGGAGTTCTGGCAGGGCCGCGAGAAC
The DNA here is from genome assembly GCF_055578825.1 of Streptomyces sp. NPDC032822. NCBI lineage: Bacteria > Bacillati > Actinomycetota > Actinomycetes > Kitasatosporales > Streptomycetaceae > Streptomyces > Streptomyces sp. NPDC032822. The sequence goes on from NZ_JBVIOL010000006.1 coordinate 398,714, forward strand.
CGGCTGCACGACCGGCTGCGGTACGTGGCGGAGGCGGACGGGAGCTGGCGGGTGGAGCGGCTCAGCCCCTGAGCCGGCGGGCGGGGCCCACCCGAGGTGCCTCAGCCGAGTGCCTCGTCCAGGAGGGCCGCCCACTGGGTCACCACGCCCTCGCGGCGGCCGGTGTCGTCCGTGAGCAGGTTCGCGAGGCCGAGGCCGCGGGCCATGTCCAGCAGGCCCTGCACGGTCTCGCGTACGCCCGGCCGGGACTCGTCGGCGCCGAGGAGGTCCACGGCGATGCGGTGGCTCTCGCGGCCGACCCGGGCCTCCAGTTCGGTGACGCGGACGCGCAGCTGCTCCTCGTCGGAGGCGGCGACCCACAGGTGGAGGGCGGCGCGGAACAGGGGGCCGGTGAAGAGGCCGACGAGGGCGGCGACGACGGTCCTGCGGTCCTCGGCCGCCGTGCCGTCCGGGAAGAGCGCGCGCAGGGCCGTGGAGCGTTCCTCGGCGACGTACTCGACGGCCGCGGTGAAGAGGTCCTCGCGGGTCGGGAAGTGGTGCTGGGCCGCGCCGCGGGAGACTCCGGCGCGTTCGGCGACGACGGAGACCGTGGAGCCCGCCCAGCCGTGTTCGGCGAGGCAGGACACGGCGGCTTCCAGGAGCCGCTGCCGGGTGGCCCGGCTGCGGTCCTGTTTGGGGGCTCGGTCCTGTTTGAGGGGTCGGTCCTGTTGGGGAGCGCGGTCGTCCGCGGTCACAGCACCCATGGGGGATCCCGTCGTTCAAGGAAGGCCGTCATCCCCTCGCCGGCCTCGGCGGAGGCGAACAGCCGGGCCGAGAGCGCGGTGAGGTCCGCCGCATCCCGGTCGAAGGCCTCCAGCACCCTAGCCGTGAGCAGCCGTTTCGTCTCGGTCAGCCCCTGGGGTGCGGCCCGGCGCAGACCGTCGAGGACGGGGGCCAGTACGGCGTCGACGTCCTCCGCGCCCCCGGCCCCTGCCCCTGCCCCGGACCCGGCCGCCGCCGTCAGCAGGCCGATGCGGGCCGCCTCCGCCGCGTCGAAGCGTTCGCCGGTCAGGTAGTAGCGGGCCAGTGCGCGCGGGTCGGTGCGGGGCAGCAGCGGCAGCGAGATGACCGCCGGCGCGACGCCGATCCGTACCTCCGTGAACGCGAACGTGGCCTCGGCGGAGGCGACCGCGATGTCGCAGGCCGCGAGCAGGCCGAGGCCGCCCGCCCGGACGTGGCCGGTGACGCGGGCGAGGACCGGCCGGGGCAGTTCGATGATCTGCCTCAGCAGTCCGACCAGCGCGTCCGGGTGGGGCGGGTCGCGCAGGTCCGCGCCCGCGCTGAAGGTGTTGCCGGTGTGGGTGAGGACGACCGCGCGGACGGCGTCGTCCTTGCCGCAGTCCGTGAGCGCGTCGGCGAGTTCGGCGACGAGCGCCGCGGACAGGGCGTTGCGGTTGCCCGGGGAGTCGAGGCTGAGTGTCTCGACTCCCCGCGCGCGCGTGCGGCCGATCAGGGTCACGTGCGCTCCCGGAGTTGGCGGCGCAGGATCTTGCCGGAGGCGGCGCGTGGGACGCCGTCGACGAAGGTGACCTGGCGGACGCGTTTGTAGGGGGCGACGCGTTCGGCGACGTGCATCATGACCTCTCCTTCGGAGAGTTCGGCCGCGGTCGGCTGGCGGACCACATAGGCGTGCGGGACCTCGTTGCCGTCGTCGTTGTAGACGCCGATGACGGCGGCGTCGGCGATGCCGGGGTGGGTGAGCAGAAGGGCTTCGAGTTCGGCGGGGGCCACCTGGAAGCCCTTGTACTTGATGAGTTCCTTGACGCGGTCGACGACGAACAGCCAGCCGTCGGCGTCCGCGTGGCCGACGTCCCCGGTGTGCAGCCAGCCCTCGGCGTCGATCATCTGGGCGGTGGCGTCGGGGCGGCCCAGGTAGCCCTTCATGATCTGAGGGCCGCGGATGAGGATCTCACCGGACACATCGGTGCCGAGGTCCTTGTCGGGGTCGTCGAGGGAGACGATGCGCATCTCGGTGCCCGCCACGAGCTTGCCGACGGTCCCGGCGGGTGCCTCGCGCATGGCGTCCAGGGGGACGACGTGGGTGCCCGGGGACAGTTCGGTCATGCCGTACGCCTGGCCGACCGGCGGCAGGCCGAGCCGGTGCGAACAGGCGGCCGCGAGGCGGGCGTCCAGCGGGGCGGCGGCGCTGATGACGTACTTCAGGGACGACAGGTCGTACTGCTCGACCAGGGGGTGCTTGGCGAGGGCGAGGACGATCGGCGGGGCGACGTACAGGCCGGTGATGCGGTGGTTCTGGATGGCCGCGAGGAACGTCTCCAGGTCGAAGCGGGGCAGGACGACGACGGTGGCGCCGTTGCGCAGGGGCCCGTTCATGAGGGCCGTCAGACCGTAGATGTGGAAGAACGGCAGGACGGCGAGGATGCGGTCGCCGGGGCCGCCCGGGACGGCGGGTTCGAGCTGGGCCAGGTTGGTGGCGATCTGCCGGTGCGTGAGCATCACGCCCTTGGGGGTGCCGGTCGTGCCCGACGAGTACGGGAGGACCGCCACGTCCTCCTCCGGGTCGATGTCGATCTGCGGCTCGGGGGCCTTGGAGGCCAGCATGTCGATGAGCGAGCGGTGCCCTGGCGCGCTGTCGCAGACGAGGATCTCCTGGACGCCGCCCGCGAGTTCGGCGGCCCTGCGCGCGACCTCCAGGAGCGGTGACACGGTGACGATCCAGCGGGCCGCGGAGTCGGTGAGCTGCTTGGCGAACTCCTCGGCGGTGGCGAGCGGGTGCACGGTCGTGACGGTGGCCCCCGCGCGCGTGGCGGCGTAGAACACGGTCGGGAAGGCGACCGTGTTGGGGCTGTGCAGCGCGAGGACGTCTCCCTTGCGGACCCCCGTCTCGGCGAGGGCGGCGGCGACCCGCCGGTGGAAGCGGTCCAGTTGCTCGTAGGTGAGCGTGGTGCCGTCGGTGCCGTCGATCAGGGCGGGCGCGTCCCCGAACTCGGCGGCCCGGCCGAGCACCGCTTCGTGGATGGGGAGTGCTACGGGCGGGACGTCTGCGTACTCGCTGCGGAACATGGTTCCTCCTCGCGCGACACGGTTGCCGGTCAGTACGACTTGGGCAGGCCCAGGGTCTGGTGGGAGACGTAGTTGAGAATCATCTCCCGGCTCACCGGGGCGATACGAGCCACGCGGGAGGCCGTTATCAGCGAGCCGAGCCCGTACTCGCGGGTGAGGCCGTTGCCGCCGAGGGTGTGCACGGCCTGGTCCACGGCCTTCACGCAGGCCTCCCCGGCCGCGTACTTGGCCATGTTGGCCGCCTCGCCCGCGCCCGCGTCGTCCCCCGTGTCGTACAGGTGGGCCGCCTTCCCCATCATCAGGCGGGCCAGTTCGAGGTCGATGTGCGCCTGGGCGAGGGGGTGCGCGATGGCCTGGTGGGCGCCGATGGGGGTGTCCCAGACGGTGCGGTCCCGGGCGTACGCGACCGCCTGCCCGAGCGCGTAGCGGCCCATGCCGATCGCGAAGGCGGCCGTCATGATGCGTTCGGGGTTGAGGCCGGCGAAGAGTTGCAGCAGGCCCGCGTCCTCGTCGCCGACGAGCGCGTCGGCGGGGAGCCGTACGTCGTCGAGGGTCAGCTCGAACTGCTTCTCCGCGGCGGTCAGTTCCATGTCGATCTGCCGTCGCTCGAAGCCGGGGGTGTCCCGGGGGACGATGAACAGGCTGGGCTTGAGGCGGCCGGTGCGGGCGTCCTCGGTGCGGCCGACTATGAGGGTCGCGTCCGCTGTGTCGACGCCTGAGATGAACACCTTGCGGCCCGTGAGGAGCCAGTCCCCGGTGTCCGGGTCGCGGCGGGCCGTGGTGGTGATGCGGTGGGAGTTGGAACCGGCGTCGGGTTCGGTGATGCCGAAGGCCATGGTGCGGGTGCCGTCGGCGAGGCCGGGGAGCCACTGTTGTTTCTGGGTGTCGGTGCCGAAGCGGGCGATGACCGTTCCGCAGATCGCCGGGGAGACGACCATCATGAGGAGGGGGCAGCCGGCCGCGCCGAGTTCTTCGAGGACGAGGGAGAGTTCGGTGATGCCGCCGCCTCCGCCGCCGTACGCCTCGGGCAGGTTGACGCCGAGGTAGCCGAGTCTGCCCGCCTCGGACCAGAGGGCTTCCCGGTCGTGGGTGCGGCCGTGGCGGTTGCCCAGGGCGGCTACGGCGGCCCGGAAGGCTTTGTGCTCGTCGGTCTCGATGACGGGGTTCATACGGCTCCTTCGTCTGCGGGCTTCGTCGTGGCTGGTCGCGCGGTTCCCCGCGCCCCTAGGTGGGCTGCACCACTGCCAGCAGTGAGGCGACCGTCACCTGTTGGCCGGGAACGACCTCCAAAGCGCTCAGCGTGCCCGTGACCGGTGCTGTGATCCTGTGTTGCATCTTCATCGCCTCCAGCCACAGGAGGGGCTCTCCGGCCCGCACAGTGGCTCCTACGACCGCTCCCTCGGCGATCCGGACCACCGTGCCCGGCATGGGGGCGAGGAGGGAGCCGGGGGCGTGTTGGGTCGTGGGGTCGGGGAAGCGGGGCAGGGGCTTCAGCTGGGTGCCGTTGACGTACAGCTCGTCGCCGTATCCGGCCACCTCGAACTTGCGCTGGACCCCGTCCACTTCGAGGACGACGAGATGGGCGTCGGCGTGGACGACGCGGACCCCGTCCGCCTCCAGGCCCGCCCGGGTGTGCCGGTAGTGGACCTCGTGCTCCTCCCCCGCCATCGCGTAGCGCTTGGTCTGGGGCTGGGAGGGGACGTTGCGCCAGGCCCCGCCGAAGCGGGAGCGGCCCTGGGAGTCCGCGAGGGCGGCGGCCAGGGAGGCGTACGGATCGGGGCGCGGGACGGTCAGGTCCCTCAGGTGGCGGTCGTAGAAGCCGGTGTCCATGCGGGCGGTGGTGAACTCCTCGTGCCGCAGCGAGCGGACCAGGAGGTCGCGGTTGGTGGTCGGGCCGTGGACGGCGGCGCGTTCGAGGGCGCCGGAGAGTCCGCGGAGGGCCTCCGCGCGCGTGGGGGCGTGGGCGACGACCTTGGCGAGCAGGGGGTCGTAGTGGACGCCGATGGGGTCGCCGTCCTCGTAGCCGGTGTCCAGGCGGACGCCTTCGGGGACGGTGAGGCGGTGCAGGGTGCCGGTCTGGGGGGTCCAGTCGTTCGCCGGGTCCTCGGCGTAGAGGCGGGCCTCCACGGCGTGGCCACGCGCGCGGGGCGGGTCGCCGGCCAGGGCGTGCCCCTCGGCGACGCGGATCTGTTCCGCCACCAGGTCGAGGCCGAAGACGGCCTCCGTGACCGGGTGTTCGACCTGGAGGCGGGTGTTCATCTCCAGGAAGTGGGCCCTGCCGTCGGCGACGAGGAACTCGACCGTGCCGGCGCCCACGTAGTCGACGGCTCGGGCGGCCCGTACGGCGAGTGCGTGCAGTTCCCGGGTGAGTTCGTCGGGGAGTCCGGGTGCGGGGGCCTCCTCGATGACCTTCTGGTGGCGGCGCTGGAGGGAGCAGTCGCGGGTGCCGAGCGGCCAGACCGTGCCGTGGGTGTCGGCGAGGATCTGCACCTCGACATGCCGGCCGCCCCGCACATACGGCTCGACGAACACCTCGCCGTCGCCGAAGGCGCTCGCGGCCTCGGCGCGCGCGCCCTCCAGGGCGGTGTCCAGCTCCTCCAGGCGGCGTACGATCCGCATCCCGCGTCCGCCGCCGCCCGCCGCCGCCTTCACCAGGACGGGCAGGTCGGCCTCGGTGACCTCGCGCAGCGGTTCGAGGCCCATCAGCTCCTTGGCGCGGGTCTTGGACGCCATCGTCTCGATCGCCTCCGGGGGCGGGCCGATCCAGACCAGGCCCGCGGCGAGGACGGCACGGGCGAAGTCGGCGTTCTCGGAGAGGAAGCCGTAGCCGGGGTGCACGGCGTCCGCGCCGGCGGCGACGGCGGCCTTCACGATCAGGTCGCCGCGCAGATAGGTGTCGGCGGGCGCGGCGCCCGGCAGGCGTACCGTCGCGTCGGCCACGCGCGCGTGGAGCGCGTTCTCGTCGGCGTCCGAGTGCACGGCGACCGTGCGGATGCCCAGTTCGCGGCAGGTGCGGAAGACACGGCAGGCGATCTCGCCGCGATTGGCGACCAGGACTGACGTGATCACGTGGGGATACCTCACATCCGGAAGACGCCGAAGCCGCCGCGGGCGCCCTCGTAGGGGGCGGTGTGCACGGCGGACAGGCACAGGCCGAGGACGGTTCGGGTGTCGCGCGGGTCGATGACGCCGTCGTCGTAGAGCCGTCCGGACAGGAACATCGGGAGGGACTCGGACTCGATCTGCTGCTCCACCAGGGCGCGCAGGGCGGCGTCGCCGTCCTCGTCGTAGGGCAGCCCCTTGGCGAGTGCCGACTGGCGGGCCACGATCGACAGGACGCCCGCGAGCTGCTGGGGGCCCATGACGGCCGACTTGGCGCTGGGCCAGGCGAAGAGGAAGCGGGGGTCGTAGGCGCGCCCGCACATGCCGTAGTGGCCTGCGCCGTAGGACGCGCCCATGAGGACGGACAGGTGGGGCACGCGGCTGTTGCTGACCGCGTTGATCATCATCGCGCCGTGCTTGATGATGCCGCCCTGCTCGTACTCCTTGCCGACCATGTAGCCGGTGGTGTTGTGAAGGAAGAGGAGGGGGATGTTCCGCTGGTTGGCGAGCTGGATGAACTGGGCGGCCTTCTGGGACTCCGCGCTGAACAGCACGCCCTGGGCGTTCGCCAGGATGCCGACGGGATAGCCGTGCAGGGTGGCCCAGCCGGTGGTGAGGCTGGTCCCGTAGAGCGGCTTGAACTCGTCGAAGTCGGAGGCGTCGACGATCCGGGCGATCACCTCGCGCGGGTCGAAGGGGGTCTTCAGATCGCCGGGGACGATCCCCAGGAGCTCGTCCTCGTCATACTTCGGGGGGACGGCCGGGCCCGGGTCCTCGTACGCCTTGCGGTGGTTGAGGCGGGCCACCACGCGCCGCGCCTGCCGGAGCGCGTCCTGTTCGTCGGCGGCGAAATAGTCCGCGAGACCCGACACGCGCGCGTGCATCTCCGCGCCGCCCAGCGACTCGTCGTCGCTCTCCTCGCCGGTGGCCATCTTCACCAGCGGCGGCCCGCCGAGGAACACCTTCGCGCGCTCCTTGACCATGATCACGTGGTCGGACATCCCGGGGACGTACGCGCCTCCGGCTGTCGAGTTCCCGAAGACGACCGCGACGGTGGGGATCCCGGCGGCGGAGAGCCGGGTGAGGTCGCGGAAGATCGCGCCCCCGGGGATGAAGATCTCCTTCTGGGAGGGCAGGTCGGCGCCGCCGGACTCCACCAGGCTGATGCAGGGCAGCCGGTTGGCGAGCGCGATGTCGTTGGCCCGCAGCGCCTTCTTCAGGCTCCACGGGTTGCTCGCGCCACCGCGCACGGTCGGGTCGTTGGCGGTGATCAGGCACTCCACGCCCTCGACGACCCCGATGCCGGTGACGAGCGAGGCGCCGACCGCGTACTCGGGGGAGGCGCTGCCCCAGGCGGCCAGCGGCGACAGTTCCAGGAAGGGTGTGTCGGGGTCGAGGAGCAGTTCGATCCGCTCGCGGGCGAGGAGCTTGCCGCGCCCCCGGTGGCGTTCCACGTACTTGGGGCCGCCGCCCGCGATGGCCTTGGCGTGCTCGGCGTCGAGGTCGGCGAGCTTGGCGAGCATGGCCTCGCGGTTGGCTCGGTGGTCGGGGGCGCCCGGGTCCAGGGCGGAGGCGATGACCGTCACAGCAGGGTCTCCGGGATGTCCAGGTGGCGGGAGCGCAGCCATTCGCCGAGGGCCTTGGCCTGCGGGTCGAAGCGGTGCTGGGCCGCCACGCCCTCGCCGAGGATCCCCTCGACGACGAAGTTGAGGGCGCGGAGGTGGGGGAGGACGTGCCGGACGACGGTCAGATCGGCTGTCTCCGGCAGGAGTTCACGGAAGCGGTCGGTGGTCAGGGTGTGGGCGAGCCACCGCCACGCCTCCTCGGAGCGGGCCCAGACACCCACGTTGGCGTTCCCGCCCTTGTCCCCACTGCGCGCACCGGCGACCAGCCCGAGGGGGACACGACGGGTGGGGCCCGGCGGGAGGGGCTCGGGGAGGGGCGGCTGCGGCAGGTCTTCGAGTACGAGGGTCTCGGGGGTGGGTGCCGTGTGCGTGGGTGCGGTGTGCGTGGGCGCCACGTGGGCGGAGTCCACATGGGCAGGCGCAACATGGGCAGAGGCCACGTGCGCGGGCGCCACGGGGACCCGGCGTCCGTCGTGGAGGACGGCCACATGGTCGACGGCATCATGGGGGACGTACACATCCTCGAAGACCCCATAGGGTGCGCCCTTGCCGGGTGGGGCGAGCACATGGAAGCCGGGGTAGCTCGCGAGGGCGAGCTCGACGGCGGCCCCGCTGAGCGCCCGTCCGACGACGTCCTGGTCGGGGTCCCGGACGACGAGCCGGAGCAGGGCGCTCGCGGTCTCCTCGGTCGGGGCGTCGGGCCGGTCGGTGCGGACGAGGTCCCAGCGCACCTCGGTGACCTTGCCGAGGGCCGTCTCCAACTGCTCGCGCACCAGCGCGGCCTTGGCCTCGATGTCGAGGCCGGTCAGGACGAAGGTGACCTCGTTGCGGAAGCCGCCGAGGCGGTTGAGGCCGACCTTGAGGGTGGGCGGCGGGGCCTCGCCGCGGACGCCGTGGACACGGACGCGGTCGGGGCCGTCCTGGACGAGCCTGACCGTGTCGAGGCGGGCGGTGACGTCGGGGCCGGCGTACCGGGCGCCGGACGTCTCGTAGAGCAACTGGGCCGTGACCGTGCCGACGTCGACGAGGCCGCCGGTGCCGGGGTGCTTGGTGATGACCGCCGAGCCGTCCTCGTGGATCTCGGCGAGCGGGAAGCCGGGCCGGCGCAGCCGTCGTGTGTCGTGGTCGGTGAAGAAGGCGTAGTTGCCGCCGGTGGCCTGGGTCCCGCACTCCAGGACGTGCCCGGCGACGACGGCCCCCGCGAGCCGGTCGTACTCCCCGGGGCCCCAGCCGAAGTGGGCGGCGGCGGGCCCGGTGACCAGCGCCGCGTCCGTCACCCGCCCGGTGACCACGACGTCCGCGCCCTCGCGCAGACAGGCGGCGATGCCGAAGCCGCCGAGGTAGGCGTGGGCGGCGAGACTGCCGGGGTGGGCGGCGGTGAGGTCGTCGCCCTCGACGTGGGCGACGCGCACGGACAGGCCCAGCCGCTCGGCCAACTCCCTGGTGCGGGAGGCCAGTCCGGCGGGATTGAGCCCACCGGCGTTCGCGACGATCTTGACTCCCCGTTCCCGGGCCAGCCCCAGACACTCCTCCAACTGCCGCAGGAAGGTGCGGGCGTATCCGGCGCCGGGGTCCTTCAGCCGGTCGCGGCCCAGGATGAGCATGGTCAGTTCGGCGAGGTAGTCGCCGGTGACGACGTCGAGTTCACCGCCGGTGAGCATCTCGCGCAGCGCGTCGAAGCGGTCGCCGTAGAAGCCGGAGGCGTTGCCGATACGGAGGATGCTCACCCGGCGGCCCCTTTCGGCTCGCGCCCGGTTCCCGGCGGGCCGGCGAAGGCCTGGGCGATGTCGAGCCAGCGGTCGGCGTCGTCGCCCTCGGCGCGGAGGGCCAGGTCCGCGCGGTGTGCGCGCTGGGTGACCAGGAGGCAGAGGTCGAGTGCCGGGCCGGTGACCCGGTCGGCGGCGTCTTCGGAGCCGTAGCTCCACAACTCGCCGGAAGGGGAGGCCAGTTCGATACGGAACTCCTCGAACGGCGGGGTCAGTCCGTGCACGCCGAAGGCGAAGTCGCGGGTGCGGACGCCGAGGCGGACGATGTGCCGGAGCCGGTCGGTGGGGGTGCGGGCGACGCCCAGCGCGTCCGCCACGTCCAGGCCGTGGGCCCAGGTCTCCATGAGGCGGGCGGTGGCCATGGAGGCGGTCGACATGGGTGGGCCGTACCAGGGAAAACGGGCGCCGTCGGGAGCGGTCCGCAGCGCGTCCGCGAGGGCCGCGCGTCCGGCCCGCCAGTCCGCGAGCAGCTCCGGGGGCGGCTTGGCCGCTCCCGCCTCCGCGCCGTTGTCGACGAAGTCCCCGGGCGCGGTGAGGGCCTTCTCGACCTCGCGGGCGAAGGCGTCCCGGTCGGTCACGGCGAGCACGGAGGAGTGGTCGGTCCAGGCGAGATGGGCGATCTGGTGGGCGACGGTCCAGCCGGGGGCGGGGGTCTGCACCGCCCACTGTTCCGCGCTCAACTCGGCCACGAGCAGGTCGAGTTCCTCGCTCTCGGCACACAGATCGTCAATGACGGGCATCGGGTCGGCCATGGGGCGAGCATGGCAGCGGGGCCGAAAACAAGCAAGCGTGCTTGCATTAATTGGCGGGCCACCGCTCCCGGAAATTGGCGCGCGCCCCGGCCTCGGACCGCAGTACGGTCGGCCGATGGTCGACGAGGACGGTTACTTCGGGGAGTCCGTGGCGGCGACGTACGACGAGTCGTCGGCGGAGATGTTCGCGGCGGACGTGGTGGATCCGGCCGTCGACACGCTGGCCGAGCTGGCCGGTGACGGGCGGGCCCTGGAGTTCGGTATCGGCACCGGACGTATCGCGCTGCCGTTGGCGCGGCGTGGGGTCGAGGTGCGGGGCATCGAGCTGTCCCGAGCGATGGCGGAGCGGCTGCGGGCCAAGCCCGGCGGCGAGGCCGTCGGCGTGACGATCGGGGACTTCGCGACGGCACGCGCGCCCGGCGGCGACTTCTCGGTCGCCTACCTGGTCTTCAACACGATCATGAACCTGACGACGCAGGACGCCCAGGTGGACTGCTTCCGCAACGCCGCGGCCCAGCTCCGGCCCGGTGGGCGCTTCGTCGTCGAGGTCATGGTCCCCGAACTGCGCAAGCTCCCGCCCGGGCAGACCGTCGTCCCCTTCCACGTGGGCACGGACCGGCTCGGCTTCGACACCTACGACCTCGCCACCCAGGCGATGAGCTCCCACCACGTCAGGGTCCAGGACGGCCGCGGCTCGTTCCGCTCCATCCCGTTCCGCTACGTCTGGCCGGCGGAACTCGACCTGATGGCCCGGCTGGCCGGGATGCGGCTGCGGGACCGCTGGGAGGACTGGACCCGGCGACCGTTCACGGGCGACAGCGGGACACACGTCTCGGTGTGGGAGAAGCCCACGGGCTGATCGGCGCCGACGGCGCCCGGATGTTCACAGCGTCCCGGTACCGCCGGCCGAGTGCTCCCGGGCGACTCCGGGAGACCTCGATACCGGGTCGTCGGAGCAGTCACGCGGGAGTGGTCGTGGGCAGGTCGGCCTTCGGCACCGTGTCGGGCCGGCCCCTCCGGTCGCCGTCGTGGTCCTCGCCCCCGTCGCCACCGGACGCGCTTCCCGGGCGGCGGCCGGTCTCGCCGCGGCGGCCGAACGGCGGTTCCCGGATCGGGACGTGGACCCGGCCCTCCCGCGCTCCGCACACCCGAGGGCGGCGGCTCAGGGGGTGGTCGCCTTGCCCCGTCCCACCTGCGTCCGGACCGCTCCCATGCTCGCCACGATCACGAGCGTGATGGCCATCGCCTGGGTCGCGGACAGGGCCTGATCGAGGACGAGGAAGCCCGCGACGGCGGCGACACCCGGCTCCAGGCTCATGAGGACGGCGAAGGTGGAGGCGGGAAGGCGGCGGAGGGCGAGGAGTTCGAGGGTGTAGGGCAGTACGGAGGAGAGGACGGCGACCGCCGAGCCCAGGGCGATGACGGTCGGGTCGAGGAGCCTGGTGCCGGACTCGGCGATGCCGAGAAGGCAGGAACACCAGGGCCGCGACCGCCATGGCCAACGCGAGCCCGTCGGCCTGGGGGAAGCGGCGCCCCGTACGGGCGCTGAAGAGTATGTAGGCCGCCCACATGGCTCCCGCGCCCAGGGCGAAGGCCACACCTATGGGGTCGAGGTCGCTGAAGCCCTCACCGCCGGAGTCTCCGCCGCCGAAGCCCCCGCCTCCGAGGAGGAAGACGCCGACGAGGGCGAGGCCCGCCCAGACCAGGTTGACCGCGCGACGGGAGGCGAGCACCGAGAGGGCCAGCGGGCCGAGCACCTCCAGGGTGACGGCGAGGCCCAGCGGGATGCGGTCGACGGCCTGGTAGAAGAGGCCGTTCATCGCGGCCATCGTGAGGCCGAAGACGACGACCGTGCCCCAGTCCGCGCGCGAGTGGCCGCGCAGCCGGGGCCGGCAGATCAGCATCAGCACCAGCGCCGCCGCCAGCAGCCGCAGGCTCACCACGCCGAGCGCGCCCGCCCTCGGCATCAGGGTCACGGCGAGGGCACCACCGAACTGCACCGAGACGCCCCCCGCGAGCACCAGACCCACGGGGCCGAGAGAGCCACGGCGACCCGACGCTCCCGGAGCAACCGGGGTGCCCGGAGAACCCGGCGCTCCGGCCGGGCCGGACGGCGTGGGGGCGCCGCCGGCCGAGGTCGGGGCGGCGGGGGTGGCGGCTGCGCTGGGGGTGGTCACGGTGCCTTCCGGGCGGCTCGGGGTTCGTTCATCTCACTGTACGTCGGAGTCCAGGGTAATGGACTCCGACAGGTGTGCAACCCCCTTATACAACTGTCCCTGGTCGGTGGTTCAGACGAGTGCGCCCTTGCGGAGGACGGTGTTGCCGCCGCCGTCGTGCCAGTCGATCTCGACGCCGTCGAGGAAGCCCGAGTTGACGACCGTGTACGCGGATCCGGTCACGGACACCCCGCGGGCGGGCGACGCCTTGCTGGTGCCGTTGTCGTCGTTGCCCGCGATGACGATGAGGCCGTCGGCGAGAACCCTGCACGCCGCTCCCTCGACCTTCAGCCCGGCGTACCCGCCCCCGCCGTTGCCGGCGTTGCGGCCGTCGCGGTCGAGGCGGCAGCCGGTGAGCTGGAGGATCCCCTTGGCGTCCTTGGACTCGACCTTGATGCCGTTGAACATGCTGCGGTCGGTGGAGCAGCCGGTGAACTGGATGACGCCCTGCCAGCCGTGCATCAGGAAGCCCTCACCGCCGGACCACTCGGCACGGCAGCCGGTGAACGTGGAGTTGCCGGCGCCGGCGACCCACCAGCCGGTGCCGTTGCAGCCCAGCGCGTACACGTCGTTGAAGACCGAGTCGGTGGTGTTGTTCAGGGCTATGCCGAAGCTGCCGGTCCACTGCACGGAGACCCGGTCGAAGTGCAGGCAGAACGGCGCCTGGGGGCCCTGGGTGACCGCGTCGTTGAAGGTGGTGTTGATGCCGATGCCGGTGACCTTGCGGACCTGCACGTCACGCAGTTGGAGGTGCTGCACCTGGCCGACCGCCCGGATGCCGTCGATCTCCGCCCCGTCCTTGGGCAGTGCGCTGCCGTCGATGGTCAGGGAGAAGATCCGTACCTCGACCGCCCGTCTGCCGTACCCGCCCCGCTGCCGGTCGAGAACCAGCACGACGGCGTCCCCGGTGAAGCCGGGCAGCGGCTTCAGCCCGAAGACGGGGTCGGGCACGTCCCACTCGTTCTCGCCGGAACCGTGGGATCCGTGCAGCGTCACGTAGGGCGGCACCTTCAGCGGCTCGCTGGTGCGGTACTGCCCCACCGGCAGGTACACGGTGTTGCCGGGCTCGCACGCGTCCAGCGCGTCCTGGATGGCGGTGGTGTCGTCGGTGGTGCCGTCGCCCTTCGCCCCGTAGGCGCGCACGTCGTGCCATCCCAGGTGGGCGGGGGCGGGGGCCGCCGCGAGCGGCTGCGCGGAGGCGGTCCCCGCGGTGGCCACGACGGCGCCCGCGGTGACGCCTCCGAGGAACAGACGGCGGGTGGTGGGGTGCATGGCGAAGGCCTCCAGCAGTCGAAGGGAGTCCGGAAGGAACTCGGGGCAGGCATCGGAAGAAGCTCGGAAGGGACGCAGAACCGTGACCGCCCGGGCAGAGCCCTGGCGGTCACGGTTCCTCCACAGCCTCTCCTGCCGACCGCTGCCCCACCAGCCCTTCCGCCAACACCTCCGCCAGGTGCCGCCCCCGCACCCCCGCCATCTGCTCCAGTTGCGTGCGGCAGGAGAACCCGTCGGCCAGGATCACCGGGTCGGCGCCCGCCGCTGCCCGTACCGCCGGCAGCAGTTGCTGTTCCGCGCACGCCGTCGACACCTCGAAGTGGCCTTTCTCGAAGCCGAAGTTGCCCGCGAGACCGCAGCAGCCGCCCGCCAACTCGCCGGTGAGGCCCGCGGCCAGGCGGAGGCGGCGGTCGGGGGCGTCGTCGAGGACCGCGTGTTGGTGGCAGTGGGTCTGGCCGGTGGCCGGGCGGTCGAGGCGGGGTGGGGTCCAGTCGGGGGCGAGGCGTTCCAGGGTCTCGGCGAAGGTGAGGACGCGGGAGGCCAGGCGGGCGGCGCGGGGGTCGTCGTGGAGGAGTTCGGGGAGGTCGGTGCGGAGGGCGGCGGCGCAGCTGGGCTCCAGGACGACGACCGGGGTGTCCGTCTCCAGGACGGGTTCCATGAGGTCGAGGGTGCGGCGCAGCACCGCCCGGGCGCGGTCGAGTTGGCCGGTGGAGACGTAGGTCAGGCCGCAGCAGACCGCGCCACGGCCCCGGAGCACCGCGAGGGGGTTCGGGGCCGCCGACGTGCCGTCACCGATCCGCCGCCCCCGCGGTCGGAGCGTCGGCGGGAGTGCCACCCGCAGGCCCGCCGCCTCCAGGACGCGGACGGCCGCCCGACCCACGGACGGGGAGAGGTGTTCGGTGAAGGTGTCGGGCCACAGCATCACCAACTCGCCGCTCCCGGAGGGGGACGGCCGCCTCCTCGCCCACCACCGGCTGAACGTCTGTGTCGCCAGTCGCGGGATCTCCCGCTCGGGCGCGATCCCGCCCAGCCGCTTCGCCGCCCACGCGAACGGCCGGAGCGAGGCGAGTGCGTTGGCGACCGCCGCCGCCCGCATCCTCGCCGTCCAGCGCAGCCACACCGGCAGCCGGCCCATGCTGTAGTGGGCCGCCGGACGGCGTCGCCCCGCGTAGTGGTGGTGGAGGAACTCCGCCTTGTACGTGGCCATGTCGACCTCGACCGGGCAGTCGGAGCGGCAGCCCTTGCAGGACAGGCACAGGTCGAGCGCGTCCCGTACCTCCGTCGACCTCCACCCGTCGGTGACCAGGCCGCCCGCCTCGCCCGCGAGCATCTCGTGCAGCAGCCGGGCCCGCCCGCGGGTGGAGTGCTCCTCCTCGCCGGTCGCCCGGAAGGACGGGCACATCACGGCGGACCCCGAGGCCGTTGTCGTACGGCACTTGGCCACCCCGACACACCTCCGTACCGCCGCCGAGAAGTCCCCGCCGTCGGCCGGGTAGCCGAAGGCCACGTCGACCGGCTCGCGCGGGAGCACGGAGAAGCGGAGGTTGGTGTCGAGCGGCGCCGGGCGGACCAGCATCCCCGGGTTGAGCAGATCGTCCGGGTCCCAGATCCCCTTCGCCCGCTCGAAGAGCCCCACCAGCTCCTCGCCGTACATCCGCGGCAGCAGTTCCGCCCGCGCCTGCCCGTCCCCGTGCTCCCCGGACAGCGAACCGCCGTGGGCCACGACCAGGTCGGCCAGGTCCTCCGAGAAGCTCCGGAAGCGGGCGACCCCCGCCTCGGTGAGCAGGTCGAAGTCGATACGGACGTGGATGCAGCCGTCCCCGAAGTGGCCGTACGGCGTGCCGCGCAGCCCGTGTTCTCCCAGCAGTCCCCTGAAGTCCCGCAGGTACGCGCCCAGTCGGGCCGGCGGTACCGCGCAGTCCTCCCATCCGGGCCAGGCCTCCGACCCGTCCGGCATCCTGGTCGCCGTGCCGCTCGCGTCCTCCCGGATCCGCCACAGCGCGCGCTGCCCGGCCGGGTCGGTCACCACCAGCGCGTCGACGACGTCCGCCGCCCGCACGATCTCCTCGGCACGCGCGCGTGCCTCCGCCGCCGTCTCGCCGCCGGTCTCCACGAACAGCCAGGCCGCGCCCCGGGGCAGTTCGGCGGTGGAGCGGACGAGGTCGGCCGCCATGCCCTCGACCGTCAACGGCCCGTACGGCAGCAGGCCCGCCGCCGCCTCCGCCGCCGCGTTCTCGTCCGGGTACGCCAGCACGGCCAGCGCCCGCGCGCGGGGCGCCCGGACCAGCCGCAGGGTCGCCTCTGTCAGGACACCCAGCGTGCCCTCCGAGCCGCAGAAGGAACGGGCGACGTCCGCGCCCCGCTCGGGCAGCAGCGCGTCCAGGGCGTAGCCGGAGATCCGGCGCGGCAGTTCGGGGAAGCCGGTGCGGAGCCGGGACAGCTCTCCCTCCACCAGGGCCCGCAGGCCCTCGGGTGCGCCCTGCCAGCCCTGCCCGAGCCGCAGCCGCGCCCCGCCGGACGTGACCACCGACAGCTCCCGCACCCCGTCCGCGGTCGTCCCCCAGGCCACCGAGTGCGAGCCGCACGAGTTGTTGCCGATCATCCCGCCGAGCGTGCAACGGCTGTGCGTGGAGGGGTCGGGGCCGAAGCGCAGACCGTGCGGGGCGGCGGCCTCCTGGAGGCGGTCGAGCACCAGCCCGGGCTGGACCACGGCCGTCGCCGCCTCCGGGTCCAGGGACAGCAGCCGGTTCATGTGCCGGGTGAAGTCCAGGACCACGCCGGTGCCGGTCGCCTGCCCGGCGATCGACGTCCCGCCGCCCCGCGCCACGACCGGCACGCCGTGCGCCCGGCAGACCTCCAGTACGGCCGCCACGTCGTCGGCGTCCCGCGGCGCCACGATCCCCAGGGGGACCCGCCGGTAGTTGGACGCGTCCATGGTCACCAGCGCCCGGGAGGTGACGTCGAATCCGACCTCTCCCCGGACGGCCTCGCGCAGCGCCGACTCAAGATCTGTCATGTGTCCAGGATGCATCCGGGCACGGACAGTGACGACTCCCCCGTCCATGTGCCGTCCGCATCACCCTCCGCACCGGCTTCTCCGGGTTCTCGACAGGAACCTGTGAACGCGGCCGGAAACCTTTCCAATCCGTTCACGAACTCCCCTATAGTGACCGCCTGTTGAGCACCAGGTGTCGCTTCTCGACCAGAAAAACGGGTCAATGACGACAGCGGACCTTCGATCAAGGACGACCGAGGCCCCCTACCGAGGACCCGATTGATGACCGTCTCCAGCCTTGCCGGCGAACGCCCCACCTTCCGCACCCTCGCGCCCGCCCCGCTGCTCACCGCGGTCCTGGCCGCCTGCGCGGTCGGCGGCGCGGTCGCCCTGGCACCCGGCTCGGTACGCGTCCCGCTCGCGTACGGCGCGGCAGCGGGCGCCCTGCTGCTGACCGTGGCCGTCGCCATGGCCACGCACGCCGCACAGACCACCCGGATCACCCGTCGCAGGCTGGAGGCCGTCAACCTCGACGCCGGCCGCCTGCTGCAGGACCTGACCCGGCAGCGCGCGGAGTTCGACGAGGAGCGTCTGCGCCTGACCGAGGAGCTGTCGCACGCACAGTCCCGGCTGACCGTGGAACTCGGCCGGGAACGCGCCCGGCTCATCGCGTCCTTCGCCGAGGAGCGCGACCGCCTCACGGACGAGATCGCCCAGGAGCGCGACCGGCTCACCGCCGAGAACGCCCGCCTGGCCGAGCGGGCCCGCCGGGCCGACCACGACCGTTCCGCCGCCGTCTCGGCGACCGCCAACGCGGCGGGCCGGATGCAGGCCCTGGCCACCGGCATGCTCGCCGACCTGCGTGCCATGGAGGAACGGCACGAGGACGAGGACGTGCTCGCCGACCTCCTGCACCTCGACCACCGCACCGCGCAGGCGGGCCGGCTCGCCGACTCCGTCGCCGTCCTCGCGGGCGCCCGCTCCGGCCGCCGCTGGGCCCGCCCCATCGCCATGGAGTCGATCCTGCGCGGCGCGATGGGCCGTATCGGCGGCTACCAACGGGTGCGGGTGCACTCGGCCAGCGAAGCCGCCGTCGCCGGGCACGCCGCCGAGGGCGTGATGCACGCGCTCGCCGAACTCCTCGACAACGCGGCCAACTTCTCGCCGCCGACCGCCGAGGTCCACGTGTACGTCGAGGAAGTGCCCGCCGGCATCATCGTGTCCGTCGAGGACAGCGGCCTGGTCATGGGCGAGGTCCAGCTGCGCCGCGCCGAACGCGCCATGTCCGGCGACACCGACGAGTTCGGCGGCCTCACCGGCACCCGGCTCGGCCTCGCGGTCGTCGGCCGGCTGGCCCGCAAGTACGGCCTCAAGGTGTCCTACCGGCCCTCCGCGCGCGGCGGCACCGGCGTCCTGGTGCTCGTCCCGCAGGACATCCTCGTCGCCCACCCCTACGATCGGCGCCCCCTTCCCCAGGACCTGCCCGTCCTGCCGGGGCAGTCCGCCGAGCGGCCACCGGCGTCGAACGGCACCGGCCCAGGCACCGGCCTCGTCGCGAAGGACCCTGATCCGGTCCCGCGGCACGAGAGCCCGGACCAGGGCGCCGACTCCCTCCCCGAGGGCCTGCCCAAGCGCCGTCGGGGCCGCGCCCTCGCGGAGGCCGAGCGGGAACGCGAACTCACACGCGCACGTGCCGCCGGTTCGTCCGGCACCGAGCCGCGCCCCGCCGCCCCCGTCCCCGCCGAGGACGCCCTGGTCCGTGCCACCCGCTTCAACAGTTTCCGCCAGGCCGTACGCGGCTCGGCACCGGACGAACCGGCAACTCCCGCATCCCACCCGCACCCAGAAGGCGACCCCACGTCATGACCGGCACGACCACCGCCGCCGAAAAGCTCACCTGGCTCATCGAGGGTCTCCTGGAGCGCACCCCGGGTGCGCGGCACGCGCTCGTGCTGTCCCGGGACGGCCTGAAGCTGTGTCGGACGCCGGAGCTCACCGTCGACCAAGCAGACCAGCTCGCCGCGATCGCCGCCGGAATCCAGTCGCTGTCGCACGGCGCCTCCGTGGAGTTCGGGGACGGCAGCGGAGGCGTGCGGTCGGCGATGACCGAGTTCTACGGCGGGGTGTTGTTCATCGTCGAGGCGGGCGAGGGCGCGCACCTGGCCGTGGTGACCGCCGAAGACGCGGACGCCGGGCTGGTCGGCCACAACATGAGCGAACTCGTGGAGCAGCTCGGCGAGCACCTGCGCGCGGAACCCCGTACGTCATGAGCCGGCCCGGCAGGGACGACTCGCCCGACCGCCTCTACACCCTCACCGGAGGGCGCGCCCACGCCGCACCGGACAGCCCCTTCGACCTGGTGACCCTGGTGGTCGCCGAGTGCGATGCGGTGCCCGGTCTGCAGTCGGAGCACGCGGCGATCCTCCGGATGACGCAACTTCCCACAGCGGTAGTGGAGTTGGCCGCCGTGCTGAAGCTGCCGGTGGGTATCACCAAGATCCTGCTCTCCGACCTCCTCGCGGCGGGCCGCGTCAGCGCCAGGCACCCCCGGAGAGCAGCCGTCCCCGATCCCGACGTCCTGGAGCAGGTGCTCGTTGCACTCCGCAACCTCTGAAACCGCTGCCGCGCGCACCCCGCTGAGCGCCTCCGCCGACAACGGCCTGAAGATCGTGATCGTCGGCGGTTTCGGCGTCGGCAAGACCACCCTGGTCCGCTCGGTCAGCGAGATACGCCCCCTCAACACCGAGGAGACGATGACCCGGGCCGGCGAGGCCGTCGACGACATCAGCGAGGTGCGCGACAAGAAGGCGACCACGGTCGCCTTCGACTTCGGCCGCATCACGCTCGACGCCCGCAACGTGCTGTACCTGTTCGGCGCGCCGGGCCAGGAACGCTTCTGGTTCCTGTGGGACCGGCTCTTCTCCGGAACGCTGGGCGCGGTCGTCCTCGTCGACACCCGCCGTATCGGCGACTCCTGGTACGCCATCGACCGCCTCGAACACCACGGCACCCCGTTCATCGTGGCCTGCAACGACTTCGGCGGCCCGGCCTACGCCCCCCGGCAGATCCGCGAGGCCCTCGACCTGGACCCGCACGTCCCGCTGCTCGACTGCGACGCCCGGTCCCGCGCGTCCGGCAAGCAGGTCCTGATCGCGCTGGCCGAGCACGTCAAGAGCCGGTACGCCACCCCCGTCCCGCCCGTCCCCGAGGAGTTGACCCTGTGACCGCCCCCGTCCCGCTCAGCGGACCCCGGTTCCAGACCGAACCGGCCGAGCTGTACCGGGAGATGCGGCGCGAGCACGGTGCCGTCACTCCGGTCGTGCTCGACGGCGACATACCGGCCTGGCTGGTGCTCGGCTACCGCGAACTGCACCAGGTCACCAGCGATCCGGTGCTGTTCAGCCGGGACTCCGAGCTGTGGAACCAGTGGGACCGGGTGCCCGACGACTGGCCGCTGCTGCCGATGATCGGCCGCAAGCAGCCGTCGATCCTCTACACGGTCGGCGAACGCCACCGCGAGCGCGCCGCGATGATCAGCGGTGCGCTGGAGGCCGTCGACCCCGCCGAACTGCGCGGGTACGCCGAGAAGTTCGCCGACGAACTGATCGACGCGATGTGCGCCAAGGGCGAGGCGGACCTCGTCGCGGACTACGCCGTGCTGCTGCCCGTGCGGGTCCTGGCCCGCCTGTACGGCTTCCCGGACGAGCAGGGTCCGGGTCTGGTGACCGCGCTGAACGACATGATCGACGGGCGGGACCGGGCCATCGCCGGCCAGACCCATCTGGCCACGTCCATGGGGCAGTTGCTGGCCGACCGGAGGGCACACCCCTCGGACGACGTGGTCTCCAGGATGCTCGTCGACCCGTCCGGCTTCAGTGAACTGGAGATCGCCCAGGACCTGATGGTGATGATGGCGGCGGGCCACCAGCCCACCGCCGACTGGATCGGCAACTCGTTGCGCCTGATGCTGACCGACGACCGGTTCGCGGCCTCCCTGTTCGGTGGCCGCAACAGCGTCGCCGACGCCATGAACGAGGTGCTGTGGGAGGACACCCCCACACAGAACGTGGCCGGCCGCTGGGCCTCCCGGGACACCCAGCTCGGTGGCCGCCGCGTCCGCGCCGGCGACCTGCTGCTGCTCGGCCTGCAGGGCGCCAACTCCGACCCCCAGGTCCGCACCCACGGCTCCGCGCTCACCGGCGGCAACAGCGCGCACTTCTCCTTCGGTCACGGCGAGCACCGCTGCCCGTTCCCCGCGCAGGAGGTCGCCGAGGTCATCGCGCGAACGGGCATCGAGGTCGTACTGGACCGCCTGCCGGACATCGACCTGGCCGTCCCGGCCGAGTCCCTGACGCGTCGGCCCTCGCCTTGGCTGCGAGGACTGACCGAGCTGCCCGTGCGGTTCACTCCGACCCCTGCTCTTGGAGGCACCTCCCTATGACGACCGGCACAGAAGAGACCCGTATCGTCCTCGACCCGTTCGTGGGCGACCTGGACGGCGAGAGCGCCAGGCTCCGCGCGGCCGGCCCGCTGGCCGCGGTGGAACTCCCCGGCGGCGTCCCCGTCTGGGCGGTCACGCACCACGCCGAGGCGAAACAGTTGCTGACGGACCCCAGACTGGTGAAGGACATCAACGTCTGGGGTGCCTGGCAGCGCGGCGAGATCCCCCCGGACTGGCCGCTGATCGGGCTCGCCAACCCCGGCCGGTCGATGCTCACCGTGGACGGCGCCGACCATCGCCGGATGCGCACGCTGGTCGCCCAGGCGCTGACCCCGCGCCGGGTGGAGCAGATGCGGGACCGGATCACCAAGCTGACGCAGGGGCTGCTCGACAACCTCGACGCCGCCGAGGGCGAGGTCGTGGACCTGAAGTCGGTCTTCGCCTACCCCCTGCCCATGTACGTCATCGCGGACCTCATGGGCATCGACGAGTCGAAGCTCCCCCGCCTCAAGGAGCTCTTCGAGAAGTTCTTCTCGACGCAGACCCCGCCCGCGGAGGTCATCGCCACCCTCACCGAACTCGCGGGCATCATGGCCCAGACGGTCGCCGCCAAGCGCGCGGAGCCCGGCGACGACCTCACCTCGGCCCTGATCCTGGCCTCCGAGAACGGCGACCACCTCACCGACGAGGAGATCGTCTCCACGTTGCAGCTGATGGTCGCGGCGGGCCACGAGACGACGATCTCGCTCATCGTCAACGCGGTGGTCAACCTGTCCGCCCACCCCGACCAGCGGGCGCTGGTCCTGTCCGGGGAGGCCGACTGGTCCTCGGTGGTCGAGGAGACCCTGCGCCACTCCACCCCCACCTCGCACGTCCTGATCCGGTTCGCGACGGAGGACGTCGAGGTGGGCGACAGGGTCCTCCCCGCGGGTGACGCCCTGATCGTGTCGTACGCCGCGATCGGCCGCGACGAGCAGGCCCACGGTCCGACGGCCGGCGACTTCGACATCACGCGCGAGACGCGGAACCGGCACGTCTCCTTCGGCCACGGCCCGCATGTCTGCCCCGGCGCGGCCCTGTCCCGTCTGGAGGCGGCGGTGGCCCTTCCGGCCCTGTACGAGCGGTTCCCGGACCTCGACCTGGCGGTTCCGCCGGGCGAACTGCGCAACAAGCCGGTGGTGACGCAGAACGACCTGGCCGAGCTGCCGGTGCGGCTGAGCTGACCTCGTAGCTCTCGACAAGTCCACGGGCCGGAGAAGTCGTCTCATCGAACGGACACGTTTCCGCGTGATTTCGCCGGGGGGATAGGCTCCGGCTCGTGGCTGAGATCCAGATTCCTGCTGACATCAAGCCCGCCGACGGTCGATTCGGCGCGGGCCCCTCCAAGGTGCGGGTGGAGGCGCTGGACGCCCTGGCCGCCACCGGGACCTCCCTCCTCGGTACCTCCCACCGCCAGGCCCCGGTCAAGAACCTGGTCGGCAAGGTGCGCGAGGGCATCTCCGACCTGTTCCAGCTCCCCGAGGGCTACGAGGTGGTCCTCGGCAACGGCGGCTCCACCGCCTTCTGGGACGTGGCGACGCACGGCCTGATCGAGAACAGGTCGCAGCACCTCACGTTCGGTGAGTTCTCGTCGAAGTTCGCGAAGGCCGCGAAGCTCGCGCCCTGGCTGGCCGAGCCCACCGTGATCACGAGCGACCCCGGCACCCACCCGGACCCGGTCGCCGAGGCGGGCGTCGACGCGTACGCCTTCACCCACAACGAGACGTCCACCGGTGTCGCCGCGCCCGTCCAGCGCGTGGCCGGTGCCGACGCGGGCTCGCTCGTCCTCGTGGACGCCACCTCCGGCGCCGGCGGCCTCCCGGTCGACATCGCCGAGACGGACGTCTACTACTTCGCCCCGCAGAAGTCCTTCGCCTCCGACGGCGGCCTGTGGATCGGCGTGTTCTCCCCGGCCGCGATCGAGCGCGCCGAGCGCGTCCACGCGTCCGGCCGCCACATCCCGGAGTTCTTCAGCCTCCCCACGGCGATCGACAACTCCCGCAAGAACCAGACGTACAACACCCCGGCCCTCGCCACCCTGTTCCTCCTCGGCGACCAGCTGGAGTGGATCAACGGCCAGGGCGGCCTCGCCTTCTCCACGGGCCGTACGAAGGACTCCTCGACCCGCCTCTACAGCTGGGCGGAGGAGAGCAAGTACGCGACCCCGTTCGTCACGGACGCCACCAAGCGCTCCCAGGTCATCGGCACCATCGACTTCGCCGACGAGATCGACGCCGCCGCGGTCGCCAAGGTCCTGCGCGCCAACGGCATCGTCGACACCGAGCCCTACCGCAAGCTCGGCCGCAACCAGCTCCGCGTCGCCATGTTCCCGGCCATCGACCCGGCGGACGTCGAGGCGCTGACGAAGTGCATCGACTACGTGATCGAGAAGCTCTGACCTTTTCGGTACGACGACAAGGGCGCCCCGCGAAGTACCGCGGGGCGCCCTTCGTCTCATGTCGCCGTGCAGCTCACCGTCGGCGCACCTCCGCCCCCGGGTGCGCCCCCGAAGCCGAAGCTCGCCGAACCTCCCACCGCGACCGTCCCGTTGTGCGCGGCGTTGGTGGCGGTCACGGTCGGGCCGCCCTGGGTGTACGACGCGTTCCACATCGACGTGACCTTCTGGGAGCCGGGCCAGGTCCAGGTCACCTTCCAGGACTTGAGGGCGGTGGTCCCCGAGTTGGTGACCTTCACCTCGGCGTTGAAGCCGCCGCCCCAGTCGCTGCTGACGGCGTACGCGGCGGTGCAGGCGGCCGTGCCTCCCCCGGGGTCGGTGGGATCGGTCGGACCGCCTCCGCCCGCCGGGAACCCCGGCGCCTTGACGCTCGCCAGATAGCCGTCCTTCACCGTGTCCACCGTCTGCCAGTCGTCCTTGAGGATCCCGCCGGTGTCACCGGAGTTGGGGTTCCAGGACCAGAAGGTCCAGTGGAAGGAGTCGGCGCCGTACGTGGAGGTCGAGCGCAGGTACGTCACCAGGGCCGCCAGCCATTTCTGGTCGACCGTCGACGTCAGTGTCGTACCGAACTCGCCGACCCACACCGGCGCGATGTTCTGCTTGAAGATGTAGCCCCAGTACTTGTCCCAGATCCCCGGCATGTTGGCGGGGAAGGCCGGGTCGCTGAACCAGCTCTGCTGGGCCACGCTGGTGGCGTAGTCATGGGCGGAGTACACGACCCGGTTCGCCACCGAGAGTTGGACCGGGTACTGCGCGACACCCATCAGGTTGCCGCCCCACCAGCCGGAGACGCCGTTGAAGGTCTGCACGCCCTCGACGAAGATCAGCAGGTTCGGGTTGACGGAGAGCACCGCGTTGCCGGCCCGCTGGGCGGCCAGCCGCCAGTCCGTCGCGGTGTCGCCGCAGCCCCAACAGGCCGGGTCATGGGGCTCGTTGTGCAGGTCGATGCCGATGACGGTGTCCTGGCCCTGGTAGCGGGTCGCCAGCGCCTTCAGATTCGCGATCCACGTCGACTCCGGGACCGCCGCCGTGTACCAGAGCGCCGACTGGCCCGCCGCGTCCGGCCGGTGCCGGTCGAGGATGACCTTCAGGCCGTCCCGGCCGGCGTGCGCGACGATCTTGTCGAGGATGCCGAGGGAGCCGAGTCCTTGCAGGTCGGCGTTCTTGCCGCCGGAGAAGTCGATGCTGTTGGGGACGGTGGAGCTCTTGAAGATGTCGTCGCTGAACGGGATGCGGATGGTGTTGTAGCCGAGCGACTTCATCTGGTCGATCATGCTCTTGTAGTCGCGGGACCAGAGGCCGTGGGGTGCGTAGTTGGCGGTCTCGAAGCCGAACCAGTTGATGCCGGCGACCCGGACCGGCTGGCCGGCCGCGTCGAGGAGCTGGCGGCCGTTGGTGTGCCAGTAGCCGGCGCCGGGCTCCGCCGCGTGGGCCGTCTGTGCGGCGGCCCCCAGCGGTAACAGGATCGCGGCCGCCACCGCGCACAGCGCTCTTCGCAAGCTGCGGAACATTCGCTGCTTCCTCTCGGGAGGCGCGGGCCCGGAACGGATGGGAGCGCTCCCATCCCCGCACCCCCCATGGAAGACACGTCACATGGACACGTCAATAGAGCCGACGTCACTTGTACGGCGGCCGACCCCCGTAGGCGCGGGGCCGACTCCCGTAGGCCGGTGACCGACTCCGCGGGCCGGCCTCCCGCTCACGGAGGCCGGCCCTCTCGCGGAGCGGCCGTCACCGGCTCAGTTTGCGGAACCTCCGTACCGCCAGCGGCAGGAAGATCGCCGTGAGCACCACCGGCCACACCCCGGCCATCAGCAGTGCGTGCTGCTCCACCCAGGAGCCCCCGCCCCCGACCGGCGTCCCGAAGAGTTCGCGGGTGGCCGCGGCCGTGGAGGAGATCGGGTTCCAGGCGGCGACATGGCCCAGCCAGTCGGGCATCAGCTGGGGCGCGACGAAGATGCTGGAGATCATGGTGAGCGGGAAGGCGACCGCGAACAGCCCGCCCGCCGCCTCCGGGTTGGGCACCAGCAGCCCGAGCCACACGCCGATCCAGATCAGCGCGAACCGCAGCCACAACAGCAGCCCGAAGGCGGCGAGGAAGCCCCAACCTCCGTCCGGCCGCCAGCCCATGGCGAACGCGGTGGCCATCATGATCCCCAACTCCGCGCAGGCGACCAGCAGATCGGTCACCCCGCGTCCGGCGACCACGGCGGACGAGGCCATCGGCATGGAGCGGAAGCGGTCGATGACTCCCCTGGTGGAGTCGTAGACCACGACGGTGGCGGTGTTGATGAAGCCGAACGCCATCGTCATCACGAACATCCCGGGCATCAGGAAGTCCTTGTAGTCCCCGCCGCCGGGTACCCGCATGGCGCTGCCGAAGACATAGCCGTAGAGCAGGACGGAGAGGATCGGGAAGCCCAACTGCCAGGCGATGTTGACCGGTTGGCGCTGGTAGTGGGTGAGCCCGCGGCGGACGATGTTCCAGCAGTCCGCGAGGGCCCAGTACACCCGGCCACGGCTGTCCTGGTTGGTCGAGCCGTCCCGGCCGGTCAGATCGACGGCGCTCATACGGCTGCCTCCTTCGTTCCCGATACGTCGGTGCCCGAGCCGGCGCCGGCACCCATGCCCGTGCCCGCGTCCGTACGGTGACCGGTCAGGCTCAGGAACACGTCGTCGAGGCTCGGCCTGCGCAGCCCGATGTCCTCGACGCGGACGCCCTCGTCCTGGAGCGTCCGGGCCACCTCGGTCAGCGCCGACACCCGGTCGGTCACGGAGGCGTGCACCCGCAACCCCTCCTCGTCCGCCTCGGGTTCGCCGTCGCAGACCCGGGCGACGACCTTGACCACCCGCGCGATCTCCGCCCGTTCGGCGACCACGACCTCGATCCGGTCGCCGCCGATCCGGTTCTTCAGTCCGTCCGGGGTGTCGTCGGCGATGGCCCGGCCGTGGTCGATGACGGTGATGCGGGAGGCCAGCTTGTCGGCCTCCTCCAGATACTGCGTGGTCAGCAGCACGGTCGTACCGCTCACCACCAACGCCCGGACGGAGTCCCAGACTTCGCCCCGGCCGCGCGGGTCGAGGCCGGTCGTCGGCTCGTCGAGGAACAGGACGGCCGGCGTGAGGATCATCGACGCGGCGAGGTCGAGGCGGCGCCGCATGCCGCCGCTGTAGGCGCCGACACCCTTGTCACCGGCGTCGGCCAGGTCGAACTGTTCCAGCAGCTCGACGGCCCTCGTCCTGGCCCGCTTTCCGCCCAGATGGAACAGCCGGCCGAACATCTCCAGGTTCTGCCGGCCGGTGAGCACCTCGTCCACCGCCGCGTACTGCCCGGTGAGCCCGATCCGGGCGCGCACCTCGCGCGGCCGGCGGGCCACGTCGAGTCCGGCCACCGTCGCGTGCCCGCCGTCCATCCGCAGCAGCGTGGACAGGATGCGGACGGCGGTGGTCTTGCCCGCGCCGTTCGGCCCCAGCAGACCGTGGACGGTGCCCTCACGGACGGCCAGGTCGAAGCCGTCGAGCGCGCGTTTCTCGCCGTAGCGCTTCTCCAGGGCCTCCGCCCGCACCGCGTATCCGTCGCTCATGGGTCCCCCTTCTCCCTCTTCCTTCTCCTTCTTCCCTTAATTGAGTACACCGTACCCGATTACGCGTACGCCGTACCCAGTTTTTCCCGGAGGACCTAAGCTGACCCTCATGACGAGCGGCAAGGGCAGCGGTACGGAGACCAGCGGCAGCGGCGACATCGCCCGCACGCTCAGCCTGTTGTGGGACACCGGGAAACGCCCCAGCCGCGGCCCCAAACCGGCCCTGACCCTGGACCGGGTCGTGGAGACGGCCGTCCGGATCGCGGACGCCGACGGCCTGGAGGCGGTGTCCATGCGCCGGATCGCCACCGAACTCGGCACCGGCACCATGTCCCTGTACCGGTACGTCCCCGGCAAGGCCGAACTCCTCGACCTGATGCTGGACCGCGTCCAGCGCCCCTCAGAGAACCCCGCCGACCTCGGCGACGGCGGCTGGCGCTCCGCCCTTGAGGCGCTGGGCCGCGCCACCCTCGCCCTCTACCGCGGCCACCCCTGGCTGCTCCAGGTCAACCAGTCCCGCCCGCTGCTCGGCCCGAGCGCCCTCGACGGCATGGAGAAGGTGCTGAGCCGGATCAAGCCGATGGGGCTGAGCGACCCCGAACTGGTCTCGGCGATCATCCTGATCGACGGCTATGTCGTCGGCGCCGCGCGCACCCAGGTGCACCAGCAGGAGGTGGAGCGCCGGACGGGCCTGACGGACGCGGAGTTCTGGCAGGCGCAGGCACCGACGCTGGAGAAGATCATGCTGTCGGGCCGCTATCCCGTGCTGGCCTCGCTCTCCGAGGACACCTTCGGCCCCGACTTCGACCACTTCGAGTTCGGGCTGCAGCGGATCCTCGACGGCCTCGACGTCCTGGTGTCACAGCGCCACGCGGCACCGTGACCCGGGGGCCTATCCGCGGCGCCGCAGCCGCCGGAACCCCAGCAGGGCGGCGAGGACGACCGCCACGGCGAGCGCGCCGACCTTGACGTTCGCACCGGATCCGGCGCCGGCACCTCCCCCATCGGCGGCGGCCGAACTTCCGTTCTCCGAGGGCGACTTGGAGCCGTCCTCACCCGGTGCGTCCTGCGGCTCCACGGAACTGTCGGCCCCTTCGGCGCCGTACATGAGCGTCGACCCGTCGGCGGTGTAGGTGACGGACTCGCCCTGCCCCAGGAACGGCACGCCGAGCCGCTCCCGCCGCTTGATCTCCCCGCCGTTCCAGTCGTACGCGAGGGATCCGAAGTAGCTGCGTACGACCAGCACTCGGCCGTCGGGCGACAGGGTGGCGTCGGTGGCCTCCAGATCGGCGACGGGCGCGAGGGGCTTGAAGACGTTCGTCCCGGAGGCGGAGAGTTCGGCCGGGCCCTCGTACAGGTGCCCGCCCTTCTCGTTCTTGTCGACGATGTAGACGCGTCCGGTCTTGGGATGCACGACCAGGGACTCCGCGTCGCGCGCCCCGTCCGCGTACTTCACGACGTACTGCGTGGCCCGCAGACTCTGGTCCTTCAGCGTCTTCGGCTCGGGCAGCCGGTAGATCCAGACGTGGTCCCACGTCCCGCCGAGGTTGTCGCCGATGTCGCCGACGTAGATCTCGTTGTCCGGTCCGATGGAGATGGCCTCGACGTCACGGGGCCGGCCGACGCCGGTCATGGTGATCGTGGCGACCGTCTTCCCCGTCGCGCTGTCGACGGCGTACAGGTAGGCCCCGTCGTCGCTGTCGTTGTGCGTCCAGTAGACGCCGGGGTGTTGGCGGGACGCGGCCAGTCCGCTCGACTCGGTGATCCGGGGGTCCGTGATGGTGAACCCCTCGTCACCGTCGGCGGCGACCGCGGGCACGGCGAGCACACCGAACACGCCGAGAAGAGGCCCGACGAGAAGACCGGCGGCCAGGAATGCTGGGGAGCGACGCATGGCCCCAAGCCTGCCATCCCGGCCGTCGGGAGAGGCCGCGTGGTGGCCGACATGAGGACATGTGAGGGACGACCGGGGCCGCGTGGTGGGCTTCACACGGCTTCGTACCCCGCCACCCCGCGAGATCGTCCATCATGAGCGGATGCTCAGGATCATGCCGGTCGGCGACTCGATGACCATCGGAAGCGCCGGTGAACACACCTGGCGCTACCGGATGTGGCACCACCTGTGCACGACGTACGGCGGCCCGTTCACGCTGGTCGGCCCGCGCGAGACGCTCCACGACAAGGTGGCCGACGCCCCCACCTCGTACGCCTACGCCGACCCCGACTTCCCGCGCGCCCACCTCGCCGGCTGGGGCGAGGGCTGGCAGCACATGGCCCCGCTGATCGGCGAGGCGGTGCGGAGCTGCCGGGCGGACGTCCTCCTGGTCTCGCTCGGCCTCATCGACCTCGGCTTCTACACGAACGCCGAGCAGACCGCGGAGAACGTCCGCGCCTTCGTCGCCGAGGCCCGCGCCGCCGGGCCGCGGGTCCGAATGGTCCTGCTGCCGGTCATCCCGAACGTCCGCGCGGACACGGACGCGGACTTCGCCGCCCAGGTGACCTCCTTCAACGAACTCCTCGCGAAGGCGGTCGCCGACCTCGACGAACCCCGCTCGCCGCTCCTGCTGGCATCGCTGCCGTCGTCGTACGACATCAACACCGACACCTACGACGGCACGCACCCGAACACGAGCGGCGAGCACCGGATCGCGGCGGCCTTCGCCGACGCGCTGCACCAGGGCTGGGACCTGGGCGGGCCCTACGCCGCCGGCTGACCGGAAACCCGGCCCGCTCTTGCCTTGAGCGCACTCCAAGTCGTTGGCTGGTGAACCATGAAGTACACGCAGCTCGGACGCACGGGACTCAAGGTCAGCCGACTGGTGCTCGGCACCATGAACTTCGGTCCGCAGACCGACGAAGCGGACAGCCACGCGATCATGGACGCGGCGCTGGACGCGGGGATCAACTTCTTCGACACGGCCAACGTCTACGGCTGGGGCGAGGACAAGGGCCGCACGGAATCCATCATCGGGAACTGGTTCGCCAAGGGCGGCGAGCGCCGCGACAAGGTCGTCCTCGCCACCAAGGTCTACGGCAACATGGCCGGCGGCGGCCCCTCCTGGCCCAACCACGACAAGCTGTCCGCCCTCAACATCCGGCGGGCCGTGGACGCCTCGCTGCAGCGGCTCCAGACCGACTACATCGACGTCTACCAGTTCCACCACGTCGACCGCGCCACTCCCTTCGAGGAGATCTGGCAGGCGATCGACACCCTCGTCCAGCAGGGCAAGATCCTGTACGTCGGGTCCTCCAACTTCCCCGGCTACAAGATCGCCCAGGCCAACGAGATCGCCGCCCGGCGCGGCGGCACCATCGGCCTGGTCAGCGAGCAGTGCCTCTACAACCTCGCCGAGCGCCGCGCCGAGATGGAGGTCATCCCGGCCGCGCAGGAGTACGGCCTCGGGGTCATCCCCTGGTCGCCGCTCCAGGGCGGACTGCTCGGCGGGGTCATCAAGAAGGAGGTCAAGGGCGGCCGCCGCGCCTCCGGCCGGGTCGCCGACACCCTCGCCAACCCCTCCTCCCGCGCCCAGATCCAGGCGTACGAGGACCTGCTCGACAAGCACGGCATCGAACCCGGCGAGGCCGCCCTGGCCTGGCTCCTCACCCGCCCCGGCGTGACCGGCCCGATCGTCGGCCCCCGCACCGCCGAGCAACTCCACTCCGCCCTGCGCGCGGTGGAGCTGGAGCTGAGCGAGGAAGTACTGACCGGCCTCGACGAGATCTTCCCCGGCCCGGGCCCCTCCCCGGAGGCCTTCGCCTGGTGATCGGCGCGGTGTAGGTGGGCTCGCCCGACCAGGTGGACAAGAGGTGGTCCGCGGCGCCCGCACGGACGCGCTCGGCTGTGTGCCTCACCCGTCATCCAAGCGAGTCGGGTGGTGGGTGAGCACAGGCCGGGGCCGGCCCCACACCCCACGCACACGGCCTAGCCGTAGGTGAGGGGCGGCACGTCCATGGACGGCCGGTGGCACGGCCGTAGGAGACCGGCGGGTCGGCTACGGGTTACCTGCCGACCGCCGCCGCCACCGCCACCACGACGAACATCAGCACGAGCGCACCGGCCATGATCCGGTTCCTGGTTTTCGGGTCCACGCGGTCGAGCCTAACCGGCCGCGCCGAGAGGGCGGCGGGCGACCACCTCGTAGCGCGGCTGCTCGCCCGGGACTCCCGACACCGGCAGGTTGCTGCGGACGAGGACCAGCTCGTCGACCGTCCAGGTGCGGCTGGTGAAGGGGGCGAGGGCCTCCAGGTACGGCCGTACGTCCACGTCGTCCCGGCTGCGGGCCACCGTGAGGTGGGGCGTGTACCTGCGGTGCTCCCCCGTCGGCAGGCCGGCTTTGCGCGCCGACGACTCCGCCCGGTCGGCCAGCAGCCGCAGCGTGTGCAGGTCGCCCTCCGCGCCCGCCCACAGGGCCCGCCCCTTGCCGAACTGCCCACCGCCGCGCACCGCCAGCGGGAAACGCGCGGTGCGGTGGGCGGCCCGCTCCAGCCGCGCCGACAGGTCCGGGACCAGCTCGTCGGCCACCTCGCCGTAGAACGCGAGCGTGTAGTGCCAGCCGGGCCGGCCGGTCCAGCGCAGGGTGTCCGCGCCGGGCAGGGCACGCAACTCCTCGACCTGGGCGGCGAGTTCGGCGGCCACGTCCTCGGGCGGCAGTACGGCGGCGAAGAGTCTCATGCACGTCACCCTTCCAGACCCGTCCGGCCCCTTCCAGGGAACGGATCGGCCGGCGGGCGGACGCGGCGGCCCGGCCGGGGGTCGCGAGACGCGGACGGGTCCACGAGGGCACGCCACCATCGGGACGCCACCTCCGGGGTACCGATGCCCCGGTGGGCCGCGCTTCCTCGTCGGGGCCGTCAAAAGGCCCTGGAGCGCGCGCGGTTGGGCCCCTAGGGTGCCGTCATGGAGATCACCATCAGAGAAGGCGGACCCGACGACATGCCCGCGATCCTCGGCATGCTCGACAGCAGCGTCGAGTGGCTGGTCGCGCAGGGTCGCCCCGGGCAGTGGGGGACGGAGCCCTTGTCCGGCAGGCCGAAGACGGTGGAGTCGGTCGTCCGGTACATGGACGAGGGCAGCGTGTTCATCGCCGAGGCCGACGGTGTACCGGCCGCCACCCTCACCCTCACCGGCTCCCCCGGCGCCTATCTGTCCCACCTCCCGTCGCCCGGCGAGCCCGAGCGCTACATCCACTGGCTCGCCTCCGACCGCCGCTTCAAGGGGCACGGCGTGGGCAGCGCGCTACTCGCGCACGCCGCCGAGGAGACCCGGCGGGCGGGCGTCGCCCTGCTACGGGTGGACTGCTACGCGGGCGACGACGGCAAGCTCGTCCGCTACTACGAGAGCAACGGCTTCGTCCGCACGGAGACATACACGGCGTCGAACGACTGGCCGGGACAGGTACTGGCCCGGAGGGTGTGAACACACCCCCGGGCACTCGGGTGGACCGGACCCCCGGGGAATCCGGGGCCCCGAGCCGACCCCACCCTCGGGCGGGCCGGGCCCCGGGCCGGTCCGGGACCTCCGGCTGGTCGGACCCACGGGTGGGTCTGGGCCCCCGGGCCGGTCGGACCCCTCGGCCTGTCCAGGATCTCCGGCCGGTCGAACCCCCGGGGAGTCCGGGCTCCCGAGCCGATCCCAGCCTGAGGCGGGCCAGGCCCCCGGGCCGGCCGAACCCCGGGGCCGGTCCGGGACCTCCGGCCGGTCGAACCCCCGGGGAATCCGGGACCCCGAGCCGATCCCACTCTCGGGCGGGCCCTCGGCCGGTCGAACCCCGGGCGGGCCGGGACCCCAAGCCGATCGGACCTCCAGACCGGTCCGGGACCCGAGCCGGTCGGACCCCGGGCGGGCCGGACCCTGGGCCGGCCGGACCCCGAGCCGATCCCACCCCCGGGACCCCAAGCCGGTCGGACCTCCAGACGGGTCCGGGACCACAAGCCGACCGAACCCCAAGCCGACCGGACCCCGGGCGGGCCGAGCCCCGGGCCGATCGCGCCCCCGGGCCGGTCGGACCGACGGCCTCTTCCGTCCGGCTCGGTTCAGGCCGCCGCGGCCAGTTGGTCCCGCTCCCGGGGGACGAACCGCACCTGCGGATGGCCGCGGTGCCAGCCGACCGAGAGCCTCAAGTTGCCGACGCGTGCCAGGACCAGGCCGATCGTCACGGCGGCGGCGGCCGAGACGACGCCGCCCGCTGCCAGGCCCGCCCGGACGCCGTACGCGTCGGTGATCCAGCCGGCGATCGGCGCGCCGATGGGGGCGCCGCCCATGAACACCATCATGTAGAGGGCCATCACCCGGCCCCGCATGGCCGGGTCGGTGCTCATCTGGACGCTGCTGTTGGCGGTGACGTTGACCGTCATGCCGAACATGCCGATCGGGGCCATGAGTAGGGCGAACAGCCACAAGGAGGGGGCCATGGAGGCCACGATCTCCATCACGCCGAAGGCCACCGCGCCCGCGACCAGCACCCGCATCCGGGCGGTGCCGCGCCGGGCCGCGAGCAGGGCGCCCGCGAGGGAGCCGACCGCCATCAGCGTGTTGAAGAGGCTGTAGGAGCCCGCGCCCGCGTGGAAGACGTCGTCGGCGAAGGCCGAGAGGTAGACGGGGAAGTTGAAGCCGAAGGTGCTGACGAATCCGACCAGGACGATCGTCCAGATCAGATCGGGACGCCCGGCGACGTACTGCAGCCCCTCCCTCAACTGCCCCTTGCCGCGCGGGGCCCGCTCGACGGCGTGCAGATCGCGCGAGCGCATCAGCAGCAGGCCGACGAGGGGGGCGACGAAGGACAGGCCGTTCATGAGGAACGCCCAGCCGGTGCCGACGCCGGTGATCATCACGCCGGCCACGGCGGGGCCGACCAACCGGGCCGACTGGAAGTTGGCGGAGTTGAGGCTGACCGCGTTCTGCAGCTGGTCGGGGCCGACCATCTCGGAGACGAAGGTCTGCCGGGCCGGGTTGTCGACGACGGTCGCCAGGCCCACGGCGAAGGCGGCGACGTAGACGTGCCAGACCTGGACGTGGCCGGAGAGCGTGAGGACGGCGAGCGCGATGCCGGTGAGGGCCATCGAGGACTGGGTGAACAGCAGCGTGGGGCGCTTGGGCAGGCGGTCGACGAGGACGCCGCCGTAGAGGCCGAAGAGCAGCATCGGCAGGAACTGCAGTGCCGTCGTCACGCCGACGGCGGTGGCGGAGCCGGTGAGGCTGAGGACCAGCCAGTCCTGGGCGATGCGCTGCATCCAGGTGCCGATGTTGGAGACGACCTGGCCCATGAAGAACAGGCGGTAGTTCCTGACCTTCAGGGAGCTGAACATGGACGAGCGTCGAGGGGTGGGTGGAGAGTCGTGGGTGGTCGGTGCGGGGGCGGAGTCTGCTCCGGATCCCGTACTCAAACGGATTCGCCTCCTCGTTGCGGCTTAAAGGTGTGCGAGCTTCTCCAGCACGGGGGCGGCAGCGCGCAGTTTCGCCCACTCGTCCTCGTCCAGGCCGTCGACCAGGGTGGCCAGGAAGGCGTTCCGCTTGGCGCGGCTCTCCGCGAGCATGGCCTCGGCCTGCTCGGTCTTCGTGACGACCTTCTGGCGCCGGTCTTCGGGGTGCGGCTCCAGACGGACCAGGCCCTTGGCTTCCAGCAGTGCCACGATGCGGGTCATCGACGGCGGCTGGACGTGCTCCTTGCGGGCGAGTTCGCCCGGGGTGGCCTTGCCACAGAGGGACAGGGTGCCGAGCACCGACATCTCGGTCGGGCTCAGCGACTCGTCGACCCGTTGGTGCTTGAGCCGACGGGACAACCGCATCACGGCGGAGCGCAGGGAGTTCACGGCGGCTACGTCGTCGCCATGGGTAAGGTCCGGCATCTCTTTAGCGTAACTCATTACTCTCGCTAAACAAGCTGGCGCGCACGAAGATTCCCGTGAGGCGGACCACTGGGGCCACTGAGACAGGGGGGAGGCAGGGGACTCCAGCGGTCCGAGGGGCGTCTCGGGCGTCTCCGTTAAACACATCATCACCCGTACGAGTGAGTCGACAGCCGAAAGTGAACGCTGCCCGGACTCGCCCGCGACCCTCGTGTTCATGGGGACCAGCGTGCTCAGCCTGCGGATAGACGGGGAGCTGCTCGAACGGCTCCGGGACCATGCGGCGAAAAGGGGAATGAGCGTCCAGGACTACGTGGTCCGGACGCTCGTTCGCGACGACTTCGACGAGCGGTTCCAGTCCGCCGTCGAGGAGACGGAGAAGTTCTACGGGGTCCCGTGAGCGCGCGGCTCACGGGAGCGTCGGCGGTGGATCAGGTCAGTCCCAGCGCCGGCATCAGGTAGTAGAAGCCGAAGACCGCGGCGACGACGTACATGGCCACCGGGATCTCGCGCCCGCGCCCGGCGGCCAGCCGCAGCACCACGAAGGTGATGAAGCCCATGCCGATGCCGTTGGTGATGGAGTAGGTGAACGGCATCATCACCATCGTGACGAAGGCCGGGATCGCGAGGGTGTGGTCGGCCCAGTCGATCTCCTTGACCGAGCCGGCCAGGATCAGGAAGCCGACCGCGAGCAGGGCCGGGGTGGCCGCCTGGGACGGGACCATCGTGGCGACGGGGGTCAGGAACAGCGCTACGGCGAAGAGCGCGCCGGTGACGACGTTGGCGAACCCGGTACGCGCGCCCTCTCCCACACCGGCGGTGGACTCGACGAAGCAGGTGGTGGCGGAGGAGGAACTGGCCCCGCCGGCGGCGACCGCGATGCCGTCCACGAACAGGACCTTGTTGATGCCGGGCATCTGGCCGTGGGCGTCGGTGAGGCCGGCCTCGTCGCTGACGCCCATGATCGTGCCCATCGCGTCGAAGAAGCACGACAGCAGCACGGTGAAGACGAAGAGGATGCCGGTCAGAACGCCGACCTTGGCGAAGCCGCCGAAGAGGCTGACCTCGCCGATGAGGCCGAAGTCGGGGGTGGCGACGGGGTTGCCGGGCCACTTGGGCGTGGTCAGACCCCAGGAGGGGATGTCCGCGACCGCGTTGACGACCACCGCGAGGACGGTCATGGCGACGATCGAGATGAGGATCGCGCCGGAGACCTTGCGGACGATGAGGGCCAGGGTCAGCAGGGTGCCGAGGACGAAGACGAGGACCGGCCAGCCGTTGAGGTGACCGTCGCCGCCGAGCTGGAGCGGGACGGTGGTCTGGGCGGCGTCCGGGATGCGGGAGACGAAGCCGGAGTCGACGAGGCCGATCAGCATGATGAACAGGCCGATACCGATGGCGATGGCCTTGCGCAGGCCGTACGGCACGGCGTTCATGACCCGCTCCCGCAGGCCGGTGGCGACCAGCAGCATCACGATGAACCCCGCCAGGACGACCATCCCCATGGCGTCCGGCCAGGACATCCGGGGCGCGAGCTGGAGGGCGACAACCGAGTTCACACCGAGTCCGGCGGCGAGCGCGATCGGCACGTTGCCGACGATGCCCATCAGCAGGGTGGTGAACGCGGCGGTCACGGCGGTGGCGGTGACCAACTGGCCGTTGTCCAGCTGGTGTCCGTACATGTCCTTCGCGCTGCCGAGGATGATCGGGTTCAGCACGATGATGTAGGCCATCGCGAAGAAGGTGGCGAAACCGCCCCGGATCTCCCGGGGCAGCGTGCTGCCGCGCTCGGAGATACGGAAGTAGCGATCGAGCGCACCGGAGGCCTTGGTGGGGGCCGATGTGGACATGCGGAACCTCGTCACCAGCGGCTTTCCCCCAGGCGCCTTGGCGTTTCGTACGAAGAGAAGTGGTCAGTTAGCAAACGGTTTCAGTATGAACATATGACCACGTCGACGCCATCTCCGCGCGTAGACCTGATCGCCTCGTAAGCTGTCCCCATGCAGAAGTGGACCCCCGAGCACGAGGCGCCCGAGCCCCTGGAGGGCCCCGTCGTCCCCACCGTCATCGGCGGCACGATCCTCTGGCTCGTCCTCTTCCTGGTCCAGCTCCCCTTCTACGGCTGGTTCGACGACCACGGCCACACCTGGTGGATCTGGACCTGCCTCGCCGGCGGCGGCCTCGGCTTCATCGGCATCTGGTACGTCCGCAAGCGCGAAGCGGCGATCAACCGAGCGGCAACGCCCCCGGCGGAACCCAACCCGGCCGAATAAAGCCCCCCCGGCCCCAACCCACTGGGGGCTCCGCCCCCAGACCCCCGACCTATGCCCACCCGCCACCCGACTCGGTCGGACGAATGGTGAGCCCCCCTCCACCCGCCCGGCATCCAGTTGCCCAGGCCCCACCCCGTCCAAGGCAGCGACGGCCATCCCCACCCACCCATCTACTGGGCGCACCGACTCATGCAGCCCCGCCCCCCTCCAGCCCGTCCGGCGTCTGAGGACGAGGCCCCTTCAAGGCCGAAGCGGGGCCCGGGGCGGCAGCCCCAGCGGGGTACGGGGCAGAGCCCCGCGAGGGGTGCAGAGGACGCAGTCCCCGCCCGGATGCAGGGACGGAGCCCTGCGAGGCCGTCCCGGCGCCCAGGCACCCGCGAGGGGTGCAGGGGACACAGTCCCCGCCGGGGTGCAGGAGCGGAGCCCCTGGATGGGGGCGAAGGGGCGGAGCCCCTGGGGATGGGAAGGGAAAGGGCGGCGGGGGCGAGGGAGGCTTCCGTGGGGCGCAGACGGCGTCACGCGTCGCCACCCCCGTCCCCAACGGCCGGCCCCGTCCCACCCCACGGCCGGCCCCTGTAGTACCACGGCACCATTCACCCCCACCCACCCTCCTCCCCAGGTCGGATCTTCCGCCCACTCGGCGGGTGAAGCCGTAAATCCGCACGTACCGTCGAGTGCATGACGCATATCGACGCGGGCGCGGAGGTCGACCCCGCGCACCCGACGCCGGTTCCGGACGTGCCGACGGGACTGACCGCCGCCGAAGTCGCGGAGCGAGTCACCCGCGGCCAGGTCAACGACGTCCCGCTCCGCAGCAGCCGCTCCCTGACCGAGATCGTCCGCGCGAACGTCTTCACCCGGTTCAACGCGATCATCGGCGTGCTCTGGGTGATCATGCTGGCCGTCGCGCCGATCCAGGACAGCCTGTTCGGCTTCGTGATCCTCGCCAACACGGGCATCGGCATCATCCAGGAGTGGCGCGCGAAGAAGACCCTGGACTCGCTGGCGGTGATCGGGGAGGCCCGGCCGACCGTACGGCGGGACGGGATCGCGGCGCAGGTCGGCACCTCCGAGATCGTGCTGGACGACCTGATCGAGATCGGCCCGGGCGACAAGGCCGTGGTCGACGGGGTGTGTGTCGAGGCCGACGGGCTGGAGATCGACGAGTCGCTGCTCACCGGCGAGGCCGACCCCGTCGTGAAGCGGCCGGGCGACGAGGTCATGTCGGGCAGCTTCGTCGTCGCGGGCGGTGGCGCCTTCCGGGCGACCAAGGTCGGCCGCGAGGCGTACGCCGCCCAACTCGCCGAGGAGGCGTCCCGGTTCACGCTGGTCCACTCCGAGCTGCGTTCCGGTATCTCCACCATCCTCAAGTACGTGACGTGGATGATGGTCCCGACCGCGATCGGCCTGATCATCAGCCAGTTGTTCGTCAAGGACAACGACCTCAAGGACTCCATCGCGCGCACCGTCGGCGGCATCGTCCCGATGGTCCCGGAGGGCCTCGTTCTCCTCACCTCCGTCGCCTTCGCGATCGGCGTCATCCGACTTGGCCGGAAACAGTGCCTGGTTCAGGAGCTTCCCGCCATCGAGGGCCTCGCCCGCGTCGACACGGTCTGTCTCGACAAGACGGGCACCCTCACCGAGGGCGGCATGGACGTCACCGGCCTCAGGCCGCTCCAGGGCGCCGAGGAGACGTACGTACGCAAGGTGCTCGGCGCGCTCGGTGAGTCGGACCCGCGCCCGAACGCGTCCCTCCAGGCGATCATCGACGCCTACCCGGACGTAGAGGACTGGCGCTGCACCGAGTCCCTCCCCTTCTCCTCGGCCCGCAAGTACAGCGGGGCCGCCTTCAGCGAGGGCGACGGCGAGTCGAGCACCTGGCTCCTGGGCGCCCCGGACGTGCTCCTCGCGCCCGAGGACCCGGCCCTCGCCGAGACCGAGCGGCTCAACGAACAGGGGCTGCGGGTACTGCTGTTGGCGCGGGCCGTCCGTGATCTGGACGATCCCGAGGTGGCCCGGGGCGCCAGGCCCACCGCGCTGGTCGTCCTGGAGCAGCGGCTGCGGCCGGACGCGGCCGACACCCTGCGCTACTTCGCCGAGCAGGACGTCCGCGCCAAGGTCATCTCCGGGGACAACGCGGTGTCGGTGGGCGCGGTGGCGTCGAAGCTGGGTCTCACCGGCACCACCATCGACGCCCGTCGGCTCCCCGCCGACCAGGACGGCATGGCCGAAGCGCTGGACGAGGGCACGGTGTTCGGGCGGGTCACCCCGCAGCAGAAGCGGGACATGGTGGGCGCGTTGCAGTCGCGCGGGCACACGGTCGCGATGACCGGCGACGGCGTGAACGACGTTCTGGCCCTGAAGGACGCCGACATCGGGGTGGCGATGGGCTCCGGGTCGGAGGCGACCCGGGCGGTCGCGCAGATCGTGCTGCTCAACAACAGCTTCGCGACGCTGCCTTCGGTGGTCGCGGAGGGCCGTCGGGTCATCGGCAACATCACCCGGGTGGCGACGCTCTTCCTGGTGAAGACGGTCTACTCGGTACTGCTGGCCGTCCTGGTGGTGTGCTGGCAGGTCGAATACCCGTTCCTGCCCCGCCACTTGACCCTGCTGTCCACCCTCACCATCGGCATCCCGGCCTTCTTCCTCGCCCTGGCCCCCAACAAGGAGCGGGCGAAGCCGCACTTCGTACGGCGGGTGATGCGGTACTCGATCCCGGGCGGTGTGGTGGCCGCGACGGCGACCTTCGTCAGCTACCTGATCGCCCGTCACCACTACTCGGGGGAAGGGGCGTTGGACGCGGAGACCAGTGCCGCGACCCTGACGCTGTTCCTGGTCTCGATGTGGGTGCTGGCGATCATCGCCCGTCCCTACACCTGGTGGCGCCTCGCGCTGGTGGCGACGATGGGCGCCGCGTTCCTGCTGGTCCTGGTGGTGCCGTGGCTGCAGGACTTCTTCGCGCTGAAGTTGGTCGGCGTGACGATGCCGTGGATCGCGGTCGGCATCGCGGCGGTGGCGGCGGTCGCCCTGGAGGTGCTGTGGAGGGTGGTCGACCGCCGCTTCCCCGCGTGAGCGGAACTCTTCGGGTTACTTCACGTCGACGTAGTCCCCGGTGGCGCTGACCGAGGAGGTCGTCGTGGTGCCCGCGAAGGTGAAGCGGTAGTACCCGTCGGCCTTGGCGGTGGTCGTGGTCTTCAGGGCGCCCGTCGAGGACGACTTGATGCCCTTGACGTTGGTGTAGGCGGTGGTGCCCTTCTTACGGAACTGCAGCGTGACCGACTGGGTCGCGTAGCCGGCGTACTTGTTGGTGTCCCAGTTGGCGCGGGTCAGCTTGCCGGTGACCGTGAGGGTCTTGCCCTTCTTCACGGGCTCGGGGGTGGCGTTGACCGTCAGCTTGGCCTGGCGCAGGACCTTGACGCTGCCCAGGTCGCCCTGGGTCTTCTGGTCGTCGTCGCTGGTTACGGCGAGGCCGCCCGCGTGCCAGGTGCCGGCGTCGGAGCTCGCCAGGTCACCCTCGCCCGCGTAGATCTTGATGACGCCCTTGCAGGAGAGGACAGTCGTCGAGGTGGCGGTGCAGGTCGCCGGGTCCTCGCTGATGAGGACGTTGGTCGCGGTGTCGAACGAGGAGCCCTTGTAGATGAGCGGGCCGTTGGCGAAGTGGTCGGAGCCGGTGTCCAGGTCGGCGGCGTGGGTCAGGGTGTAGGTGACCGGGACGCTGACGGTGCTGGTGGCGCCGGCGACGATGGCCTTGCCGTTGTTGACCTTCATGTGGGAGAAGGTGACGTCCAGGTCCGCGGCGGCGGACGTGGCCCCGTCGGCGGTGACAGCGTTGAACGCGGCCTTGCCGGACGGCTCGTCGGCGGCCTGCGCGGCCGGCACGACGAGGGCGGAGAGGGCCAGGGCGCCGGTGACGGCGGCCACGGTGGCACGAATACGCATGTGCGTTCCCCAGGGGGAGAAGTGAGCGAGGAGTCTGTTGACTCACGCGGTGAGATCCGCGACGGGTGGGGTGGGTTGTACGGGCGGAGCGGGATTTTGTCCGCGCGTGGACAACGTTTGGCACCCTCGTGGCAAAGCGGAACGCCGGCACCCGGAAGCCCGGGAGCCGGCGTTCGGTACTGCTGTCGCTCGGGCTGCTACTTCACGTCGATGAAGTCACCGGCCGCCGTGGCGGGCGCGGTGCTCGTGATGCCCGCGTACGTGTAGCGGTAGTAACCGTCGGTGGAGGCCTTGACGGTCGTCTTCAGCGCACCGCCCGCGGTCGTCTTGATGCCCTTGACGTTGGTGTAGTTGGTGGTGCCCTTCTTGCGGAACTGCAGCGTGACCGACTGGCCGGCGGGGAGACCGACGTACTTGCCGGTGTTCCAGCTGGC
Source organism: Streptomyces sp. NPDC032822 (assembly GCF_055578825.1). Classification (NCBI taxonomy): domain Bacteria; kingdom Bacillati; phylum Actinomycetota; class Actinomycetes; order Kitasatosporales; family Streptomycetaceae; genus Streptomyces; species Streptomyces sp. NPDC032822. The sequence continues at coordinate 440,515 of NZ_JBVIOL010000006.1, forward strand.
GCGGGTCAGCTTGCCCGTGACGGTGATGGTCTTGCCCTTCTTCACCGGCTCCGGTGCGGCGTTGACCGTCAGCTTGGAGTAGCGCTGGAGCTTGGTGCTGCCGAGGCCGTCCTGCTCGACGTAGCCGACCTTGTCCCAGTCGACGTTGTCGGAGTCGAGGTCCTGGTCGTTGGCGTCGATGGCGTAGCCGCCGACCTTCCAGGCGCCGGCGAGGGAGTCGATCAGCTCGAAGTCCGGGTAGACGTCGATGGTGCCCTTGCAGGTGGCGGTGGTGGACGAGGTCGACGTGCAGGTCGGCCAGTCGTCCCCGTAGAGCACGTAGTCGGGCGTCGCGTAGGAGGCACCGCGGTAGATCTCGACGTCCATCAGGAAGTCGGACGCGTTGAGGTCGATGTCCTCCGCGTGCGTGACCTTGTAGGTCACCGGGACGGTCACCTGGTTGGTGGTGCCCGCGACGATCGGCTTACCGTTGTTGATCTTCACGCCGGAGAAGGACAGGTCGAGCGCGTACGGGGTCCCCGTGTCCGCGGCGGCGAAGGCGCTCTTGCCGGACGCCGACTGAGCGGCCTGAACGGCCTTCTGGACATCGGCCTTGCTGTACGACGGGCTGTTGTCGGCCTGCGCGGCCGGAACAGCGAGGGCGGAGAGGGCCAGGGCGCCGGAGACGGCGGCCACGGTGGCACGAATACGCATGCGATCCCCACGTGGAGAAAGGGGCCCCGACGGTGGTCGTCCCCCACGGCACATACGGCACGTTGGGGCCCAAGTGATCAGAGAGTCTGTTGACTCAGGTGATCAGATTCACGAGATGTGCGAATGGTTGTACGTCAGGTGCGAAATTTGTGCGAGACATTCCAAGATCGGCTCCACGGTCCCTCCCGGGTCACGGGAGTGCCCCGGGCCTCGACCTCGGACTTGCCCTCGACCTCGGCCTCGGACTGGAGACCACAGCTTGAGTCACCCCTTCGAGCACGGCGACGAGACCCTCTGGGACGCGGGCTGCCACAGCGGACAGCTGTACGCCTCCCTGGCCCGGGGCACAGCCGGGTTCCTTGACGTGCCGTCCGGTCTGACACCTACCCGCGAGGGTGGCTGCGAGGTTGATCCGGAGGCGTTCCCGGCCTTCGTCGCACGGCTGTACAAGCTCTACGCCTCTACTCACAACGACGTCCTGCACGGTCTCGCGGACGGACTGCTGGTCACCTCGCTCGTTCTTGTGGAGCGGGTGGGTGGCGCGATCGCCCTCCGTCCCGAGCACGAGGCGTTCCTCAGGGAACGGATGACGGCCCTCGCGCGCTCCATGGCGTAGCCCCGGCCGGGAGCGACGGGGACTTCCTGCCAGGACGGGCGCCCCCGATGGCACCGGGGACGCCCTCGTGCAGGAGGCTCAGTCGAACCAGCGATCCCGCGCCAACTCCCCGGTCCGAGAGGGGTCCTCCAGCAGCGCCGCCACCTCGAAGCGGCGGGGCCACTGGCCGGCCGCCCAGGCGAGACCGGCGGCGACGCCTTCCAGGGTGGCGGCGTGGAGGACGCCGTCGGGTGTCAGGCGCCAGTCGAGTTCGACGTCGTTGAGGACGAGTTCGTCGTGCTCCATGTAGGTGGAGGGGGTCTGCGGGCCGAGGAGGACCCGTACCGGCTCGGGTACGTCGTGTTCGGCGCCCCCGGAGTCGATGTCGCCGGTGACGGACTCGCTCAGGCGCCGCACCTGGAACAGTTCGGCCAGTTCGGCGGCGCGTGCGGGCCGGACCGGGAGCAGGGGGACGCCCTCGGTGAAGGGGAGCAGGTCGGGTGAGTCGACGACCATGGCCTCGCCGGCGTCCACGACCTCGACCCGTCCGTCGACGACGGCCCGCAGTTCGTCGGGCAGGGTCACCTGCTCGGGGTCCAGGTCCGCCAACGCGCTGTAGAGGGCGTGAAGTTGGGTGCCGGTGACGTCCCGGTCCGGGTCGGCGAGCCGGTCGAGGAGTTCGGCGGCACCGCCCGGCTCGTCGAGGAGCGCGGCCACCGACGTCCGTACACCCAGCGCCCGCAGCACCTGCTCGTCGTCGAAGCCGGTCGCGTCGGCCTCGTCGTAGAGTCCGCGCAGCAGCGGGTCGCCGCCGGCGGCGAGCAGGCCGGCCGGGCGGCGGCCGTCGAGCACCGGGTTTCCGCGCAACCACCAGGCGGTGTACGGCCGTACGACCTCGTGGGTGCCGTCCGGCAGCAGGATGCGCAACGGCTGGACGAGTGCGTCACGCAGCGGCGGCTTGGACAGGAGCGCGAGGGCCGCCGGCCACTTGTCGTCGTCGACGAGGTCGAGGTCGCGGACGGCGACCAGTTCGGTGGCGACGGGCGGTACGGGGGTGTCGGGGAAGCGGTCGAGGATGTCCTCGCACCACACGTCGACGGCGTCGAGCACCCCGGCGTCGTCGGGCTCGGCGAAGTCCCCGTCGCGGGGCTCCAGTTCGTCCGGGTCGAGGACCACGTCGGTGGCGCGGACCAGGATGAAGTTCGCCAGGACGCCACAGGCGGCGAGTGGCTGCTCACCCCATCTGTCGGCCAACTCGGAGTCGATGGAGGCGAGTTCGTCCTCGCGCATGACCTGGTGGAACGGGCTGCCGGGCAGGACGAGTTCGCCGGCCGGGGACAGTTCGCCGTCCTCGTCGGGAAGGGCGAGGGCAGCGAGCCAGGGCTCGTCACCGGGTTCCAGACCGGCGTCCCGCACCAACGCGAGGACCGTGTCGGCGAGTTCCTCGGCGTCGGGCGTCTCCTGCTCCCAGTCGAGTCCGCCCTCGTCGTCGAGGGAGGCGGCGACGGCGGCCCTGACCTGCGGGGTCGTCAGTACCGCGCGCGGGGTCGCGGGCAGGGCGCCGAGCTTCTCCAGCAGCGGGTGGGCGGCGTCCGGGTGGGCGACCTTGAGGCCGAGCCGGGCGAGGACCTCAGGGTCGGCGGAGGACGCGGCGTCGGCGGTGGGGAGCAGCACCTGCCGGGGCCCGATCGTCGTCCGCCCGTCGGCCAACGGCACGGGCAGCCCGGACAGCCGGTCCGGGTCGACGCCGGCGAGGCTGTCGTACAGCCGCCACCACCACCCGGGCTCCTTCTCCAGCCCGGCCAGCCGGTCCACGGCGTCGGCCAGCGGAACCCGGGCGACGCCCAACGTGCGGAGTTCCACGCGGCGTTCGAGCCCGGCGGGGAGAAGGGTGGGCAGCACCTCGGCGAGCACACGGACGGTGTCGGCGCCGGCGCCCTCGACCACCTCGGCGTCACGGGGCCGCAGGGTCTCGGGAAGGTCGTCGCCCTCCTCCCCCTCTGCTTCCGCCCCCTCCTGGCCGGTGGCTTCGAGGGCGGGCGGCAGGAAGGACGTCCGGGGCAGCCGGTCGAGGATCGCCTGCCGCAGCACCCCGTCCAGCTCGCCCTTGCCCAGCGGGCCGGGTACGAGCGCGATGATGCCGACGCTCACCGGCCGCCAGGCGGCGAGGAGTTCGGTGTAGGCGTCCGCCGCGCGCTGCACGACGAAGTCGGTCAGCGGGCCCGGGGCCGCCCGCCGCCGGGTGGTGTCCAGCGGGAAGGACGCGATGAGCAGCGCGGGCACGCCGAGGGGTTCGTCGCTGGGCGTGGGGGCGTGCACGAAGGGTGTGGTGCGGGGCCGGGCGGGCGTGCCGTCGTCGTCCACCGGCACGGCCCAGGTGACCGACCAGTGCGGTCGCAGCCGCTCCTCGACGGGCCGGTCGGCGAGCAGGTCCGCGGTGAGCGGCCCGTTCGAAGCGGCCGTACGCCAGCGGGTCGTACCGTCCCGCGAGTCCTCTACGACGGTGAAGACGTCGTCGGTGCGGCGGCGCAGCGTACGGGTCTCACCTTGCGCTGTCTCGATCACGACCTCTTCGAGACCGGGCAGGGCGAGGAGGAGGGCGTCGTCCACGGCGGCCAGCAGGCGTTCGGCGAGGTCGGCGGCGGCCGGGTCGCGCAGCGGCAGGATGACGGCCGTGTCGTACGGGTCGGGGGCGGTGCCCTCGGCGGCGAACGGCAGCCGGAGCAGCGGCACGTGCCCGTCCCGCCGGCGCACCTCGTCACCCAGCCCCGGGCTGTGCCGGGCGACGTCGGCGGCCAGTTCCCGGGCCTCGGCGAGGGACCAGCGGACCCCGCCGTGCCGGCCGACGACCGCGGGCTCGTCGGTGACGGAGAGAACGGCGGCGAAACCCACGCCGAAGCGGCCGATGGAGGGGGTGTCGCGTTTGGCGGAGGCACGGAGGGTGGCCAGGGACTCGACCCCGGCCGCGTCGAGAGGGGCGCCGGTGTTGGCGGCGACGAGAACGCCGTCGCGGAGTGTGAGCCGGAGCCGGCCGGGCACGCCCGCCCGTGCCGCGGCGTCGGCGGCGTTCTGGGCGAGCTCGACGACGAGCCGGTCCCGGTACCCACCGAGGACGAGATCCTCCTCGGCGTTGGCGTCTTCGCGGAAGCGGGCGGGGCTGGTGGCCCAGGCGTCGAGCACGCCGCGGCGCAGACGGGCCGTGCCGAAGGGGTCCGCACCCTCGGCCGCAGGCCGCACGAACTTACTCACGTTGACTCTCCTCATCGGCGTGACGATGAAGGTACCGCTCGGCGCGACACCCCGTGCGCCCCGCCCGGCCGCCCCCACGCCACCGACACACCGGCCCCCCGGAACTCTGAGAAGTGACAAGGTTTGGCCCGGAACCGCATTGCGGGTGCAATGCGTCAATTGATACAGATGATCGAGTCGACGATGTCTGGGAGTAACGGGGGGCGAGGGGCAGCGTGCTCACACCGGGGGAGATACCGCAGTTCACGGGTAACTTGGCGCAGCTGGAGACCGACCACGCGGACCTGAAGAAGGACGCGGGGCATGTCCGGAAGACCGGCCAGGACGTGGACTCGCAGTTCCAGGGCCTGTCCGCGTACTACACGGCTCCGGAGGCGGAGAAGCTCTTCGCGACGACCAAGCCGGTCAAGGACCGCGCCGACACCTTCGGGGACAACCTGGAGACGGTGTCCGGCGCCCTGTCGACGTACGCCACCGAAATCCGTCCCCTCGTGGACAAGCTGAAGCAGCTGAAGGTGGATGCCGCCTCGTTCGTGTCGTCGGTCAAGGACGACGACGAGTGGGAGTACGACGAGGACAAGGTCGACAAACACAACCGGATCCGCGACGACATCACCGCGACGGTCGCCGCGTTCTGGGCGGCGGAACGCACCTGCCACAACAAGATCACCGCGATCTGGGGCGGCACCCAGATGGTGGCCGGAGACGGCTCCGAGCGCGCGGACCAGTACGGCTTCAACGCCGACGACATGAAGAACGCCAAACTCCCCTGGGGCGACCCGGTCGAGGAGAAGCACCACTGGTACGAGGTCGGCCACTGGGTCAAGTCCTTCGTGTGGGACGGCCTGATCGTCGACGGCATCTGGGGCACCATCAAGGGCCTGGGCACCCTGGTCGGCTTCGGCGGCTGGGAGGCGATGGGCCAGGCCTGGAAGGGCCTCGCGCAGCTCGCCACCGGCCTGGCCATCGCCTCGATCCCGGGTGTGGGAACGGCGTTCTGGCTCCTCCCCGACGACAAACTCCCCTCCTGGATCCGTGATTCACGCACCGCGATGAAGGAGACCGGCAAGGCGCTGGTCGCCTGGGACGAGTGGGGCAAGAACCCCGGCCGCGCGGCCGGTGCGGTCACCTTCAACGTCCTGACCACCGTCTTCACCGGCGGCGCGGGCGCGGGCGTGGCGGGCGCGGGCAAGGCCGGCGCGGTCGCGAAGGTCCTCTCGGTCGCCGGCAAGGCGGGCAAGGTCATCGACCCGATGACGTACATCGCCAAGGGCGCGGGCGCGGGCCTGTCGAAGATCGGCGACATCGCCAAGGGCCTCAAGGGCGTCGGCGCGATCGACATCCCCACCCTCCCGGAGAACGCGTTCACGCTGCCCGAGGGCGGCATCAAGCTGCCCGACGGCACGGTGAACCTGCCCGAGGGCACGGCACTCCCCGAGGGCGCCACCCGGCTGCCCGACGGAAACGTCAAACTCCCCGACAACACCCCGGTCCTGCCCCCGGGCACCACCAAACTCCCCAGCGTGGACGGCTCCCCCGCCCAGTACATGGACGGGAACGGCAACCTCCTCGACGGCAACGGCAACGTCGTCGACAACGTCGACAACGCCCCCGCCGACGTCGTCGACCGCCCCGCCTCGGGCAACCCGGCCGACGGCGCGGACGTCCCCCGCGTGGACTCCCCCGCCCGCGAACCCGCCCTCGTCGGAGCGGGCGCCCACACCGCCGAAGGGGCCGGCCAGCACATCCGCCTGGGCAGCGACGTCGGCGACAACCTCGGAGACGTCGGCCGCGTCGGCGACGACGTACCCGCGGGCCACACGGACACCACCCCGGGCGGCACGGCGGGCCACACGCCTGGCGGCGGGGTGGGCGACAACATGCCGACCAACAGCCTGGACACCCACAGTCCGGGCGGAACCCCCGGCAACACGGTCCCCGGCGCCGGAGCCGGCAACCACCTGCCCGGAGGCGCCGCCGACGACCTCGGCAGAAGCGGTCCCGGCGCGGGCCGCCACGACGTGCCCGGAGGCAGCGGCACGGGCGCCCTGCCCGGTCACGGCGGCCCCGAAATACCGCACGGCAGCGGCGGCCTGGACGACCTCGGCCGAGCGGGAGACGACGCGCTCGGCGACACGGGCGGGCTCGGCGACGACGCCGTCCGTGGCGGTGACGAGTCGACGCCGGGACAGCACCCGGAAGGTCACGAGCCGGGGAACAACGGCGGACAACATGCCGACGGTGCCGCGCGTCAGCGCGAGATCATGGACGAGCAGATCCGCCGCGCCAATCACGAACCCGGTTATTTTGAAGAGTTCTACAAGTCCAATGGCAATCGAAAGAGCCTGGAACTCTTCGACGAGACCGGGACGACGCCACCCCAGCTGACCCGTGCGTCGCCCAACGACCCCTGGACCGCGGTCCACGACGCGCCGCCACCGCTCAAGCCCCGCTATCTCGGCGACTGGGACAAGGTCGGTCCCAAGGGCGCGACCCCTGAAGCGACCGCGAAGCTGGACGAGGCCGCGGAGGAACGACATTTCGCCGCCCACCATGACACGGCCATGGACAACTGGAAGCAGGATGCCAGGCAGGCCCACGAGCAGCACCGAACGTGGGAGACGGAAGCGGAGAAGTTCGAGAGCAACGCCGCATACAGGGAATCGCATGTTCGGATGCGCGATTCCGCAGAGGCGTACGGCGAGGCGGTGGCCGAGCACCACGTCATTCCCGAGCGCTACCCAGGCGCGACGCGGGAACCCCTTGACGGCCCCCTCAACGGCAACGACCAGTTCGACCAGGTGTGGAAACGCGAGGACAGCGGCTACGTCGTTGTCGAGGCCAAGAGCAGCGTCGACACGGAGCTGGGCGCCCGCAATCTCCCGAGCGGAAAGCGGGTCTCGCAGGGGACCAGGGAGTATTTCCTCGACATCATCCGCGAGATGGAGAAGCGAGGAAAGAAGAATCCGGCAGAGGCGGAGCTGGCGGAGAAACTGACGGATGCCCTGGATGCAGGCAAACTGGACTACATCGTCGTCAAGGGTGAGAGAAACGCCGGTGAGTACGCTGGCTACCGCACGAGGCAGTTCGACATATCCACCAGGAGCACTCCGTGAGCATCACGATCTCGCGTCACAGTTCACCCGGTCCCGACGACGAAGGATATGCGGAGCGCCTCGGACGAAGCGTGTCGAAGTCGGTGCAGAGGATCGAGCGGTCTCCCGACTCGCTGGACATGGCTCTCAGCACCGTTGTGCTGCATCTCCAAGCCCGGTCCGCCGTCGACCCGCGGGGGGCCAGGATCGAGACCTGGGAAGCAGTCGTGACCGCCATGCAGGTCTACTCCACGCTGTTCGCCGTGACGGGCACCGCGGAAGGCGCCGTCACAACCCGCATCGCCCACGAAGTCCGCACCCTCCCTGCCATCGGCCCCCGCCCCTACGCCGACGCCGGGAACTGGCTCACCGCCTTCTACCTGGCGGTGATCTGCCGCGACCAGAAGCGCCTGACCGAGCTGTCCCAGGTTCCGCTGGAGCGGCTTCGCTCCCCGGAAGGGGAATTCGACGAGTACGTCTATCACTGGGTGGCCGCGCTCCAGGCCTACTGGCTGCAACGGCCCGGCCTGGTCGAAGAGTTGACCGCCGCGCTCCAGGGCTCACACCCCGACGTGGCACGGGTCGCCCCTCGCGACCTGCTGCAGAACATCCTGTATCCGCCGATCAACCTCTTCTACCGCTTCCTCCGCCAGGACGCACCGGGCTTCACCCAGTCCCTGACGGAAGCGGTCGAACTCCACAAGGCCTACTGGACGGCGGACGAGGACCGGACCGACGACCCGTCGGGCATGGTCGCCCTCGGCCTCCTGGCCATCGCATGCCTCGCCTTCGACGGCGGCACCACCATCGAGGTCGAATCGGACTACCTGCCCAAGCACCTCCTGGAACGAGGCTGGCTCGGCGAGTTCCCCACGTGAGTCGGCCAGGTCGCGTTCCGCCGGGCTCCGGGACTGCCGTACCCCGACACCCCTTTCCCACGGGGAACGCGGAAGAGGGCCTCGCCGTGCTCCAGGAGAACGCGCAGGAACTGATCGATGACCTGGAGGCCGACTCCACCGATCTCGGCGACGCCCTGAGCACCACGCTCACCCTGGCCGAGGCACACTGCCTGATGGACCCCCGGGCGTCGATCTTCCCCACGTGGGACGCCTGGGTGAACGCGATGCAGGTCGGCTCCGCCGTGTTCGCCGCCGCGACCACGACCGAAGACCACGTGCAGTGCCGCATCGCGCACAAGGACCGCACACTTCAGGCCACCGGCCCGCAGTGGTACGTGACCCCGGGCTCCTGGATCAGCGCCTTCTACCTCGCCGTCGTGTGCCGGGAGAGGGACAGAATCACCGCCCTGTGCCACGTTCCCCTGTCCGTGCTCCGAGAGAACGGCGCACGCTTCGAGGAATACCACTACGCCTGGATCGACACCCTCCAGACCTACTGGCTCGGCGGCCCCGACCTCGGCCCGAAGCTCGTCGCCGCGGTCGATGCCACCGAGCCGAACGCCGTCGCCGACCCTGAGACGGTGGGCAAGCTGCTGTATCCGCCGATGGAGATGTTCCACCGCTTCGTCCGCAAGGACACGGCCGGTTTCAACCGCGCGCTCACCAACGCCCTCCAGTGGCACAAGGAGTACTGGACCGAGGAGAGCCGAGCCGAGATGATCACCGGCCTCGTCGCCCTCGCCCCCCTCGCCATCGCCTGCATCGCCCACGACGCCGGCATCCCCATCGAGGTCGAGTCCGACTACCTCCCCGCGACCCTCCTGAGCCGCAACTGGTGCGGCGAGTTCCCTACGTAGGACACAGCGCCTTTGGCCAGATCCCCATTGCGAACGCAATGCGCCGATTGATACAGCTGATCGAGTCGGTGGTGGGTGGGAGTGGTGGGGGTGTGGGCGGGGTGCTCGATCCGGGGGAGATACCGCAGTTCACGGGTGATCTGGACCGGCTGGAGTCGGATTACGAGGGCAAGGACGTGCAGTTCGTCGTCCGCTGCCCGGATGGAATGTTCTTCGTTCCTCGTGGCGGTACGTTCACCCCGGAGGGAGCGCTGTGATTGCCTCTACCCCTGTCGCCCGCTGGGCTTGGGGCCGGGATGACGAGACGGCTGACGCCCTGGCCTGCTGCCTACATGACCTGCTGGCTGCGTTTCAAGTCCTGACCGCTCATCGATTGGCGGTCGACGCGCACCTTGTTCATGTCTCTGTCACCGAAGCCGGCAAGTCGAACAGTGCTCTGTTCAAGGGGACACTCACCGTCGAGCCCGGCGCCCTGGCGCCGGACAAGGCCGCAGTGGCTGTCGCGACGATGGCCGACCAGGTCAGGGTTGGACTGCGCGCCGGCGAGATCGGCTCGGTGGACGCGCTTGTCGAGTGCTCCGGCATGGTCGTAGTCGATGCCGATGGAGGGGAAGTTCGGCAGGGTCGGCTGTTCCTGCTGGGAGCCTCGTCGTTCGCCGACTTCGTCACGGTCGACCTGCTGACACACACTGATGTGTGGCTGCCGTACGACCTGAAGGGGCGGCCCCAGCCCGAGGTGTACGCGGCGAACGCTCCTCGGCTGTCCTCGGTGCTGCGCGGCCTCTCCGACGCCCTGGAGTCGGAAACGGATCCAGATGATCCGACCTACTTCGCAAAGCCGACCGAGACGGGTGCCGAGAACTTCTTCTCCGCCGATGGCACCGCGTCGGATGTCTGGGGCAGCTTCGAGGTGCCCACCCGGTATGACGTCTTCACGCATGCTCCCGGTTTCGGGCGGATCGGATACCGGCGCACAGCAGAGGGAGGTATCCGGTACGTACCCGTTCAAGACGAGGGTGGTGACGTGCTCGGCTACCTATGGGCCTCCGACCCCGACAAAGCAGCGAGCTTCGAACCGCGAGACGTCGGCGACGACGTGACGTACCGAGCCGGGTTGGTCTGGCTGGAGCGTCTGAGCTCCGCGCACGACCGGGGTTTGTCACCGACGGCTGCCCTGGCCGAGTTGTCCGCGCTGCCGGACGAGAAGGGTGCGGGCCGAGTGGACCCGAAGTCCGAACCGCGCGTCACCGCCCTTTCCGTCCTGCGTGACGGCCAGTTGAGCTGACGACTACCGTCAGACTCCAGCCTCCGACGCGTATCCCACGAACTCCGCCCAAGCAGCCGCAGTGACCGCGAACCGAGGGCCCTCGGTGTCGTGCTTGGAGTCGCGGATGTGGACCGTGCCGGGGGCGTTGGCGATCTCGACGCAGGAGTCGCCCTCGCTGCTGCTGCTGTAGCTGCTCTTGAACCACGTCAGGTCGGAGGCGTTCCCGGCCGAGGTGTCGCTGATCATCTTTCCCCCAGCAGTCGTTCGATGAAGGCCATGGACTCACGAGGAGTGAGGGCCTGAGCCCGGATGATGCCATAGCGCAGTTCAAGGATACGGAGTTGCCGGGGCTCGGCGACCGGCCGGCCGTTGGCCACGGCGGGCGAACGCCCCACCGCCGAGCCGTCGATGAACTTCAGCACCTCGATCCCACCGGCCAGGCCGGCATGCTCCTCGCGCTCCATCGGCATCACCTGAAGCTCGACGTTCCGCAACCGCGCCGCCTCAAGGAGATGCTCCAACTGGTGGCGCAGCACCGCCCTCCCGCCGAGTGGACGCCGAAGTGTCCACTCCTCCAGTACGAAACTGACCTCAGGCGCCGGATCCCGCTCGAAGACGGCCTTACGGGCCACCCGCGCCGCGATGAACCGCTCCACCTCGTCCCCGCTGTACGCGGGTCGCCGCATCAGGAGCAGCGCGCGGGCGTACTCCGGTGTCTGCAGCAGCCCGTGGATGTTCAGCGGGTCGTAGAGCTGAAGCTCGACCGCCTTCGCCTCCAGCTGCGCCAGGTCCCGCACCTTCTTCGGGTACCGGACCTTCTTGACGTCCTCCTTCATCGCGGAGATCAGACCGTCCGCCCCGAGTACCTCGTCCGCCTTGTCCAGGTAGTCGGGTTGGGGAATCCGCTTCCCGCTCTCGATCTTGTAGACCATGTCCTCGCCGTACCCGACCCCCTCACCGAACTGCGCGGCCCGCATCCCCACCGCCTCCCGCCGCAGCTTCAGTTGGCGCCCGACGGTCGCGATCACCGCCACACCCCAGTCGTCGTCCGGGTCCACCTCCCACCCCGGCTCGTCCGCCTCGCTCTTGAGTCGTCGTACCTCGCCGTCACCCGACATGCCCGCCCCTCCGTCGTACCGTCGCGCCTCAACGCCACCTACCCGTACGACCGTTCCGGACCTGCCGGACACGACCGGACAACGTCCGGACAGTCACCGTACGTATCGACGCCGTCACTGTTCACGGTACGTACGTGTCGCCACGCTGAGTGACGTGAATCAGGAAACCGTCGCCCCAGGCACCTCCGTCACCCCAGCCGCCTCCGAGGCCCAGGGCATCCAACCCACCCACCCCGTCCGCAACTTCAGCGTCCAGCTCTCCCCCACCCCACGCGGCGCCCGCCTCGCCCGTCTCCTCGCGACCGAGCAACTCCGCGCCTGGGAACTCCCGCTGGACCCGGCCCGCCAGATCGTCGCCGAACTCGCCGCCAACGCGGCCACGCACAGCCGCGTCCCCGGCAGGGACTTCCGGCTCACGCTCTACGTCGTCGCGGACACCCTGCGCATCGAGGTGACGGACACCTGCGGCGACCGCGAGCCCCGGCCCCAAGTCCCCGACGCCGACGCCGAGTCCGGCCGGGGTCTCGTCCTCGTCGAGGCACTCGCCGACCGCTGGGGCACCGCACGGGGGCCCCGCCCACGCAAGACGGTATGGGCGGAACTGAACCTCGTACCGGCACCTGCACCCGCACCGGGGTTCAGAAACGTGAGCTCCGGTGCGAGTGGCGCCTTCCCCTAAAGGACCACGACGGTGAAAGCACCCCACCAAGCCCCACCCCTCCCTCCCGCCGAGGTCGTCGTCGCCAACCCGCAAACTCACTCGGGCGAGTGAACATCACCAACTCGGCTGGATTCGAGCCCGGTTGCCTGCCCTACTCTCGGCTCAACACACAGACCCGGACATACGACGGCCCTCGCAGGGACTGGCATCCCAGTGCGAGGGCCTGACCACCAGGGAAGAAATCGCTTCCCGATGGATGGAAGAGATCGCTTCCCGATGGATATCCAAAACCCTAGCGCGCCCCCGCGCGCCCAGTCCCGGATCCCGGGCAAGAACCACCCCCGCAGGCGCCCGCACTCCGGCGTCATCCACGACAACACCCGCCACACCACCCGCTTCACGGTGATCGGCAACCACCTCGCCCAGCACCCGGAGCTGTCGGGTCTCGCCATCGGGCTGGCCGTCTACATCCAGTCCCTCCCCACGGGCGCCCTCGCCGACATCAAGACCCTCGCCGCCCGCTTCCCCGAGGGCACCACCCGTATCGCCGCAGCCCTGCGCGAACTGGAGGCCCACGGCTACCTCCGCCGCGAACGCGAACGCGTCCCCGGCGGCCGCATCATCACCCGCACGATCTCCTGCAACCAGCCCGGCCGCCACCGCGAGTCCGACGATCACGAGCCCGTCGTACGCCCCTCACACCCAACCCCGAAGAAACGGGCACCCCGCAAACCCCTCCCCGCCGTCCCGAGCCCCGCATACCCCGCCCCCGCCCTCCTCCAGACCGCCACCGACCTCCTGGCCGACCTCCGCCGCCACGCCCCCCGCCTCCTCCTCTCCACCTGCGACACCGCCCACCTCGCCCCCGGCGTCGCCGCCTGGCTGGAACGCGACGTCACCCCCACCGCCGTACGCCAAGCCCTCACCGCTGACCTCCCACCCGAGGGCCCACGCCGCCCCGCCGCACTCCTCGCCCACCGCCCAACTACCACCCCCACCCCCGTTCCGCGCCCCCACCCCACCGCCGACCGTCCACCACCCCCTCCAGAACTGCGACGGCTGCGACCACGCCTTCCGCGCACCCGAACCCGGCCGCTGCCGCGACTGCCGATCCGAGCTCCTGGAGGCCGCCTAGCATGAACGTGACGATCCTTGCCCCCGGGCACAGACGACGAGGAGCGAGCGCCATGACCATCGCCCCGGACGACGCGCGACACGGCGCCTCCCACCTGTACCGGACCATGCGGGACTTCGTTCAGTCGATGGACGACACCCTCCCCGGCAAATTCGAGCTCACCAAGGAAGGGATCGTGCACGACATGATGTCGCCGGGAGGACCTCACGAAGCGACGGCAGCGCACATCAGTCGCCGTCTGGAGAAGTCCATGCCGGACGATCTGCTGGCCCACAACGGCACGCCCGACGTGGAGGACGAACCAGAAGGCATCATGCGTCACCCCGACGTCATGGTGATCGCGTGGACCGACCTGAACGTCGAGGGCTCCATCGACCCCCGTACCGTCATCGCCGCCATCGAAGTGGTCTCCAAGTCCAACCCCGAGAACGACTGGGTCACGAAGATGCGCGATTACCCGCTGATCGGGATCCCGGTCTACGCGATCTTCGACCCCCGCACCAGCACCGGTGCCGTCCTCACCGACATCCACTCCACCCCCGAAGGCCCGCGCTATGCCACCCGCAAGGACTTCGTGTATGGGGAGGACGTCACCATCGGCAACTGGACGATCTCGACCGCCGGCCTCCCGCGCTACGGGGAGAAGGACAAGCAAGAGCCCCAGCTTCCCAAGCCCTGAGCGCCCTCAGGAAGGCACGATGAGCACTCGCCTTGCCCACGGGCAGAGCAAGCTGGAACACGGGGATCCTGTCACCGCTGAGGAAGCCCTGCGGGAGCTGAGCGTCATCCTGGACGAAGCCATGACGGCAGTGCGCGGTTGAGCTGGAAACGGGGGGGGCAGGGAAGCAGCCCGCGCACACCCGCACCCGACCGCACCCGGCAACTTACGAGTGCCCCAGCTCCGCCGCGTCCTCGTCGGAGACCTCCGGGACGGACCCCGAGTCCCGGGCCGGGCGCAGGGGGAACGGGTCGACCGTCGTCTCGTCGATCACCGGTGGGGCCGGGCGCGGCGGGGTCGGCATGATCGCGGCCTCGGAGTGGCCGCCGCAGCCGTAGGAGAGGGAGACGAGGCGGCCGTCGGCCGGGGCGAACTCGTTGGCGCAGATACCGAAGGCCTGGCCGAGGGAGCCGCCGACCGCGACGAGGAAACCGCAGCTGACGCAGGGCGCGGGCGCGGCCTGGGCCATGGGAGTGGCCGAGCCGTACGACTCCTCCCAGCGGTCGGCCGCGATGTGCAGGCCGTAGCGGGACAGGACGCGCGCCCGGCGCATGCCCAGTTCCTCGGCGACCGAGGCGATGGAGCCGCGTGCGGGGACCACGGGGAGCGTCTCGGGGGCGCCGGAGGTGACCTCGGCGTCCTCGGCCTCGGCGAGTTCGGCCATCTCCTCGGAGAGGGGCGAACTCGGCAGGGGCTCGTCCTCGCCGGAGTAGCCGGGCTCCAGACGGAGGTCCTCGGCATCGGTGGGGAGCAGGTCGCCGGGGCCCATGTCACCGGGGCGCAGGCGCTCGCTCCACGGCACCCACTCGGGTGCCAGGAGGGCATCCTGGCCCGGCAGCAGGACCACCTCGTCCAGGGTGACGAACTTGGCGCGGGAGGCGCGGGCGACCGTGACGGCCCAGCGCCAGCCCCGGTAGCCGAGCTCCTTGCACTCGAAGTAGTGGGTGACGACACGGTCGCCCTCGGACACCAGCCCCGAGTGCTCGCCCACCACTCCGGGTGCGGCGGCCTCCTCGGCGGCGGCGCGGGCGAGGTCGACGGCCTCCGCACACAGGCGGTCGGGGGTCCGGCTTCGCGTGGTCGCTGCGCTCACAGGTATCGCTTCTCTCCTACGCCGTCTCTCTGGTGCGTCTGCCTGTCGGCGAAGGGGCGGACGGAGCGGACCCGGGGACCGCGTCAACGTCCGCGCCCGCTCGCACTCGGGCGCACCTGTCCATCCATTCTGCGGGATGGCTGAGATACGCACGCTACCTGTTCGCGTGCGCTTGGCCTACACCGACGGGTCTGTTCGCTTGCAGAACCGTCCTCAATCCGTCCCCGATCCGCCATGGATCGACGACGGATCTGCCGCGGATCCGCCGGGGATCCGTCCCCGAGCCGTCGTCGATCCGTCGTCGATCCGTGGCGTTTCACTGGCGGATCGGGGGCGGATCCCTCGTCGATGTGCGCCGCCATACGTGCGCCAACCGCACTACACACCGCATTCTCGGGGCACTATTGCGGGGTGGCAGCCGCGAAATCGCCCCAAGGTGCCACCGGGATCGGTGGGTCCAAAGGGATGTCCAAAGGGATCAAGGGCAGCAAGGAGATCAAGGGAAGCAGTCGAGGTGGCGGGGCCGGCCGGACGGGCGGGCCGCTCCGGGCCGTCGGCCGTGCCCTGCACCTGCCCGTGACGGGTCCCGCACGCGGTATCCGCAAGGCGACACACGCGCACGGGGCCGGCGAGTCCGGCCTGGGAAAACTGATCGAACTGCACGGTGTGAACGGCGCCGGCGATGTGATGATCACGGTCGCGCTGGCCTCCACCGTGTTCTTCTCGGTACCGACGGACGAGGCCCGGGGGCGTGTCGCGCTCTACCTCGCCATCACGATGGCGCCCTTCACGGTCCTCGCCCCGGTGATCGGCCCGCTCCTCGACCGTCTCCCGCACGGCCGCCGGGCCGCCATGGCGGGCGCGATGCTGGCCCGGGCGCTCCTCGCGCTGATCCTCTCCGGGGCGGTCGCCAGCGGCAGCCTGGAGCTGTATCCGGCGGCGCTGGGCGTGCTGGTCGCCTCGAAGGCGTACGGCATCGTCAGAAGCGCCGTGGTGCCCCGCCTGCTGCCACCCAAGATCTCCCTGGTGAAGGCGAACTCCCGGGTCACCCTGGGCGGGCTCCTCGCGACCGGTATCGCCGCGCCCATCGGGGCGGGGCTCCAGGCCATCGGACCCCGCTATCCGCTGTACGGCGCCTTCGTGATCTTCGTGGCGGGCACGTTCCTGTCGTTCACGCTGCCGCCGAAGGTCGACTCGGCCAAGGGCGAGGACACCGCGCTGCTGGCAGCGGACGAGGCGCATCTGCACGGCCCGCACCTCAAGCCGGTCAAGCGGCCGGGGCTGCGCACGGTCGGCATCGGCGTCACCCATGCCCTGGGCGCCAACGCGGGGCTGCGCTGCCTGTCCGGCTTCCTGATCTTCTTCCTGGCGTTCCTGCTGCGGGAGCATCCGCTGACCGGGGAGAGCGCGGCGGTGTCGCTGGGGATAGTCGTCGCGGCGGCGGGCACCGGCAACGCGCTCGGTACGGCGGTCGGGGCGTGGCTGCGGTCGAGGGCCCCGGAGATCATCATCGTGACGGTGGTGGCCTGTGTGGTGGGTGCGGCGATGACGGCGGCGATCTTCTTCGGCGCGTTCCTGGTGGCCTGTCTGGCGGCGGTCGCCGGGTTCTCGCAGGCCCTCGCCAAGCTGTCCCTGGATGCGCTGATCCAGCGGGACGTGCCGGAACAGGTGCGTACGTCGGCGTTCGCGCGCTCGGAGACGATCCTCCAGGTGTCCTGGGTGTTCGGCGGCGCGGTGGGCATCGTGATGCCCCTGAACGGCACGCTGGGGCTGTTCGTGGGCGGCGCGATCGTCGCCGTCGGCTGGCTGGCCACCGTCAAGGGCCTGCTGGGCTCGGCCCGGCACGGCGGCCCGGCCCGGGCGAGGGTGGAGTGACAGCCGCCCGGAGTGGCAGCCACCCGGGGCGTTCCCGGCGTGGACATCGCACGGCGCACGGTACGGCGCACGGCACGCCGCCGTACCCCGCGTAGCGGGAGCGGTGGGCGTGCCCGATAGCCTTCCGCCATGACCACGCTGCAATCCGTTGTGCGACGCCGCCGCGCTGTCGCTGTCGCCGGTGCCGTTTCCGCCGGGCTGCTCGTCCTGTCGGCCTGTGACAAGCCGACTCCGCGCGCCACCGTGACGGTCGGCAAGAACTCGGTGAGCGCCGAGGCCGCCTGCTACGACGATGGCAAGAACATCGGCCAGCCGGAGGCCACCAAGTGCGCCCAGAAGAAGGCGTCACACTCCATCGAGGTGCCGCAGAGCGAGACACTGCGCATCGGTGTCGACCCCGAGGTCGCCGACACGGGCTGGGCCCTGTGGATCAACGGCCAGCAGGTCACCAACGTCTACAAGAAGACGTACTACTCCTTCGCGGGCGTCGACCTCTTCGCCGACCAGCAGGGGCAGGCCGCGCCGAAGGAGCTGAACATCAGCATCGTCGAGCAGGACAAGGCGGGCACGGCCAGCAAGGTGTACAAGGGCGTCTGGAACTTCAAGCTGAAGAACGCGGACAGCTGAGCGGACGACCGGTCCGCCCCCACCGATGCCCAGGCCCTCGTCCGTACCCGAGCCCGTGCCGGTGCCGGTGCGCGTTCTCGTAGCCACCGCCGTCCCGGCCGAACGGGACGCGGTGGCACGCGCGTTCACGGGGGCCGGGCGTGAAGTGCCGCTCCCGGGCGCGGTCCTGCACCGCCTGCCCGGCGGGTACGACCTGCTCGCCGCCGGTGTCGGCCCCGCCCTCGCCGCCGCCTCCACGGCCGCCGCGCTCACCGCGGCGGCGCTCGACGGCACCCCCTACGGCCTCGTCGTCTCGGCGGGCATCGCCGGCGGATTCCAGCCGGAGGCACCGGTCGGCTCGCTGGTCGTCGCCGACGCGATCACCGCGGCCGACCTGGGCGCCGAGACGGCCGACGGATTCCTGCCGGTGACCGAGCTGGGCTTCGGGACCGTCACCCACCTCCCGCCCAGGTCACTCGTACGAGCTGCCGTGTCGGCGACCGGGGCGCGCCCCGGCACGGTCCTCACCGTGTCCACGGTGACCGGAACGGCCGCCCGGGCCACCGCGCTGCGCACCCGGCACCCCCAGGCGCTCGCGGAGGCCATGGAGGGCTTCGGCGTCGCCGAGGCGGCCGGCGCGCACGGCGTGCCCGTGCTGGAACTGCGGGCCGTCTCCAACCCGGTCGGTCCGCGCGAGCGTGCCGCCTGGCGCATCGGCGACGCGCTCGCGGCCCTGACGGCGGGTTTCGGGAAGCTCCTGCCCGTACTGGAGAGTTGGAACAGGCATGACGACGACTGAGCACCCTGACCACCTGCACATCGCCTACTCCCCCTGCCCGAACGACACGTTCACCTTCGACGCGCTCGCCCACGGCCGGGTGCCGGGCGCGCCCCCGCTGGACGTGACGTTCGCGGACATCGACATCACCAACGGCATGGCCGAGCGCGGCGAGTTCGACGTGCTGAAGGTGTCGTACGCCGTGCTGCCGTACGTCCTCGACGAGTACGCCCTGCTGCCCTGCGGGGGCGCGCTGGGGCGGGGCTGCGGGCCGCTGGTGCTCACGCGCGAGCCCGGCACGGACCTCACGGGCCGTACGGTCGCCGTGCCGAGCGAGAGGTCGACGGCGTACCTGCTGTTCCGGCTGTGGGCCGCCGACACGATGCCCGGCGGGGTCGGCGAGATCGTGGTGATGCCGTTCCACGAGATCATGCCCGCCGTGCGGGACGGGAAGGTCGACGCGGGGCTCGTCATCCACGAGGCACGCTTCACCTACCGGAACTACGGGCTGCACAAGCTCGCGGACATGGGCGAGCACTGGGAGTCAACGACCGGGCTGCCGATCCCGCTGGGCGCGATCATCGCGAAGCGGTCGCTGGGCGCGGACACCCTGACGCTGCTCGCCGACTCGATCCGGACCTCCGTACGCGCCGCGTGGGACGACCCCGAGGTTTCCCGCCCGTACGTCATGGAACACGCCCAGGAAATGGATCCGGCCGTGGCCGACCAGCACATCGGGCTGTACGTCAACGAATTCACCGCCGACCTCGGCGAGGACGGCTACGCGGCGATCCGCGGTCTGCTCACGCGCGCGGCGGCCGAAGGACTCCTGCCCGCACTGGGGCCGAACGCCCTCGCATTTCCCTGAGAACAGCCGACGGGCGGAGCCCGCGCGGCGGCCGAGGGGCTGGTGTCGCCCCTCGGCGCGGGTGTGCTGGATTTCCCCTGAGTGCGTGGTTATACGTCGAGTTGGTCGGCGACCGCGCGGAGCAGTCCGGCGATCTTCCCGCCGGCGGCCTTGTCGGGGTAACGGCCCCTTTCGAGCATCGGCGTGATGTTTTCGAGAAGAGTCGTCAGATCCTGGACGATGGAGGCCAGTTCGTCCGGCTTCTTACGGGTCGCGGCCGCGACCGAGGGGGTCGGATCGAGAACGGTGACCGAAAGGGCCTGGTCGCCGCGCTGTCCGGCGACGACACCGAACTCCACCCGCTGACCCGGCTTGAGCGTCTCGACTCCGGCGGGGAGGACCGAGGAATGGACGAAGACGTCACCGCCGTCGTCGCGGGAGAGAAAGCCGAAGCCCTTCTCACTGTTGAACCACTTGACCTTGCCGGTAGGCACGTCTGTCCTCGTCCTCGTACTCGTCGGAAAACTGCTTATGGAAACGGGTCTTGATAGCACTGGGGCGGGTCGTCGGGACCCGCCGGTACCAAGGCTAGTGGTCTGCAAGCCGGTGACAAGACGTCGCCCGGTTGTTCCTCGCCGCAGGGAACTACCCTGGTCCGGTGCGTGACAAAACCCAAACGAATTCCGCCGAGCCCGGTGACCGACTGATCCGCGCCGGTGTCCTCGTGTTCTTCATCGGCGCCGTGGCCACTCTGGTCACGGTGGCCCCGATGCTGCTCGGTACGACTCCCTTTCCGACGTACATGTTCGGCCTGAGCATGTTCATGGGCGTCGGATTCCTGCTGGCCGGTGCGGGGGTGCTCCGGTCGATCGCGGCGGGACGCCGTCAGGCGCGGGCCGGGGGGTAGGGCCCCTGGGCCTCGGTCCAGGCCGAGAGCCAGGCCGGGAACTCGGTGAGGTCGGTGAGGACGACGTCCGCGCCGGCCTCGTCCAGCTCGTCCCGGTCGCACGGGCCGGTGGCCACCGCGACGGACAGCGAGTCGGCCTTGCGGGCGCCGCGCACATCCCCGACGTGGTCGCCGACGTAGACGCTCGCGCCGTGCTCGCGCAGCGCGTCCGCCTTCTGCTCCGCCCACAGGTTGCCGATGACCGCATCCGGTTCGATGCCCAGGTGGGCCAGGTGCAGCTTGGCGTTGGGCTCGTGCTTGGCGGTGACGACGATCGCGCGTCCGCCGGCCGCCCGCACCGCGGTGATCGCCTCGCGGGCGCCGGGCAGCGCGGGCGTCGGGGCGATGGCGATGGCCGGGTACATCGAGCGGTAGAGGTCGGCCATGGCCTCGATCCGCTCCGCCGGGAACCAGTTGATCAGCTCGTCGGCGAGCGGCGGACCGAGCCGGGTGACGGCGAGGTCGGCGTCGATGTGGGTGCCCGTCCGCTCGGCCAGCGCCAGGTAGCAGGCGCGGATGCCGGGCCGGGAGTCGATGAGGGTCATGTCGAGGTCGAAGCCGACGGTCGGTGCGGGGAAGCGTGTAGGGGCCATATGGGCCATTGTGCCCAGCCCGTACGGCGGCCAAGTCGCCGAGCGGGTGTGATCCGACACAGGCCCTACCGTCGCCGCTGCGACCGCCACACCAGGAAGAGTGCCGAGGTGACGGCCGCACCCCGCACCACCCACGGCCAGGTCTGCGCCATCGCGTCGCTCAGGTGTCCCTCGGCGACGGGGTCGCCCCAGCGGCCCGCGGTCCGCCCCCACAGCCATACGGCACCGGCCGTGAGGGAGAGGCCGGGCAGGATCACGACCGCCCACTTCGTCTCGGCGTCGGTGAGCCGCCGGGAGGCGTAGGCGATGGCCCAGCCCAGGACGAGGACGATCCAGTTGCCGAGCACCGCACCGGCGACCAGGAGGGCCGCGGCGAGCAGGAGGAGGGGGTTGCTCCAGCCTCCTCCGCCGCCGCCCGATATCCGGAGGCGGCGGCGGGCGACGGGGACCTCGACGACCACCGGCGCGGGCGGCGGGGTCTTCCCGAGCCGGACCAGCCGCCCGATCCGCCCCATCCTCCCGAGCGGCCCGGTCTTCTTCGCCACCACGGGCTCGGGGCTCGGTGCGGCGGTCTCCTGCTCGACCGCCGCCGGGTCCTCCTGCGGCGGCGGGGGCTTGAGCAGCTCCGGGAGCTCCACACCGCCGACGAAGCCGGGCACGCTGTCGTCCAGACCCGTGCCCGGGCCCGCACCCGTCCCCGTGCCCGCTCCCGCCCCTGCCCCCGCGCCGAACGGGCTGTTGTCCACCCGCCACCAGTCCTGCCGCGGCGCGCGCTCCCCGATGTCGTGCGGGCCCGCCGGGTCCGGCGGGGCGGGCACGTCGGTGGGGACCGCAGGGCCGGGGGCCGCCCGGTCCGGGCGCGGACGCGGTACGACCCGCCGCAGCCCCTTCGAAAGACCGCCGCCGTCGCCGTCGCTCTTCTCCGGTGTCGCGTCCCGCTGCACGGGCACGTGGGCCGGTGGCGTCCGCGGGGTGTCGTCGGGGCCGCCCGCGGCGCGGACGACCTCGTCGGGGCTGCCCAGCCGCTCGACGATGCGGCGGACCGCGGCGGGACTGTCGACGACGGCCTTCGCGCGGCGGCGGTCGATCTCGTTCCGCAGCTGGGACACCAGCCGCATCCGCGTGGCCGACGGCAGTTGCCGCTGCTGGGCCACGTCTCCGACCCGGCTCAGATACTCGTAGACGACCTGGTCGCTCTCGATACCCACGAAGTCCCCTCCGGGGTCGGCGCATTGGACATTCCTCGTGGTGACAGACGTTACCGCTGACGGCCCCGGCGGGGCGCGCCCGCCATGGCCCGGGGCGCCCGGGGCGACGCGCGCACCCCCTCATCGTCGTACCCACCCGCTAACGTTGGTCGGATGAGCGACCAGGCCACACCGCCCCGTTCCCTCGCCGAGGCACTTCGCGCGCGGGACGACGCCTCCCTGGCCGCACTCCTGCGCGCCCGTCCGGACCTCATCACGCCCGTCCCCACCGACCTCACCCAGCTCGCCACCCGGGCGGGCACGCGTGCCTCGGTGGTCCGGGCGCTGGAGCGCCTCGACCGGTTCGCGTTGCAGACCGCGGAGGCGCTGGCGGTGGCGGCGGAACCGGCGTCGTACGGCGAGCTGCAGGGGCTGCTGGCCGGTGACGAGGGCGAGCCGGCGGTGGTCGGAGCGCTGCCGAGGGCGCTCGGGACGCTGCGGGAGCAGGCGCTGGTGTGGGGCGGCGACGACCGGCTGCGGCTGGTGCGGACGGCCCGGGAGCTGCTGGCGCCCTCGCCGCAGCATCCCTCGCCGACGGGTCTCGGGCCGACGGTCCAGGAGGCGACGGCGGGGATGTCGCCGGGCCGTATCCAGGAGATCGTGACGGCGGCCGGGCTGCCCTCGACGCATGACGCGGTGTCCGCGGTGACCGCGCTCACCAAGCTGTTCGGGCATCGCAAGCGGATGGCCGCGCTGCTCGCCGGCCTCCCGGAGGAGTCGCGGGAGGTGCTGGCCCGGCTGGTCTGGGGGCCGCCGTACGGCCAGGTCACCGCCGATCCCGCGGACCGTCTGCGCCGGCTCCTGGACCGGGGTCTGCTGCTGCCGACGGCGCCGGGGACGGTCGTACTGCCCCGGGAGGTGGCCCTGCATCTGCGCGGCGGCCGGGCGCACCGGGCGACCGAGCCGCTGCCGCCGGCCGTGGAGGCGGTGGCCACGCACCGGCCGCAGGTGGTGGACTCGACGGCGGCCGGGCAGGCGTACACCGCGCTGGCGACCGTCGAGGAGCTGCTGAAGGACTGGCACGAGGGCGGGCCCGCGGTGCTGCGGGCGGGCGGGCTCAGTGTGCGGGATCTGAAGCGGACCGCGGTCGCCCTCGACGTGTCCGAGCCGATCGCCGCGTTCTGGGTGGAACTGGCCTACGCGGCGGGCCTGTTGGCCTCCGACGGCGAGGCCGACGAGCGGTACGCGGCGACCCCGGCGCACGACGAGTGGCTGGAGCAGCCGCCGGCCCTGCGCTGGGCGCGGCTCGCGGAGGCGTGGCTGACGGCGACGCGGACGTCCGGGCTGGTGGGCGGGCGGGACGTGAAGGAGCGCACGCTGTCGGCACTGGGCCCGGGCCTCGACCGCTCGGCCGCGCCGGAGGTACGGCACCGGGTGCTGACCCTGCTCGCGGGGCTCCCGGAGGGCGCGTCACCGGCCGCGGACTCGGTCCTCGACCGGCTCAGCTGGGAGCGTCCGTCGCGCGGTCCGCAGCGCGACGACGATCTGCGGGCCCGGCTGGCCCGGTGGACGCTGTCGGAGGCGGAGCTGCTGGGGGTGACCGGCCGGGGCGCGCTGTCGGCGCAGGGGCGGGCCCTGCTGGGCGTGCCCGCGCGGCCGGTCGCGCGGGAGGAACCGGTGCGAGCCGGCGCCGGGGAGGAAGCGGCTCGTACGGGTGTCCGGGCCGAACCGGTGGGCCCCGGCGACAAGCTCCCCGTCCACCCCCACCACCACCTCCACGCTCCGCCGCTCGCCGAGCCCCTCTCCCCCGTCGAGCAGGCCACCGCCTCCGCCGCGGCGGCCCGTATCCTTGCCCCGCTGCTCCCCGAGCCGCTGGACCACGTCCTGCTCCAGGCCGATCTGACGGCGGTGGCGCCGGGCCCGCTCAAGCGGCCCCTGGCCGAGATGCTGGGTGTGCTCGCGGACGTGGAGTCGAAGGGCGGGGCGACCGTCTACCGCTTCACGCCCGGCTCGGTGCGCCGCGCCCTCGACTCCGGCCAGTCCGCCTCCGACCTGCACGCCTTCCTCACCGAGCACTCCCGTACGCCGGTTCCGCAGCCGCTCGCGTACCTGATCGACGACGTGGCCCGCAGGCACGGTCATCTGCGGGTCGGCGCGGCCTCGGCCTACGTCCGCTGCGACGACGACGCCCTGCTCAACGAGATCATCGCCGACAAGCGCGCCGCCGGTCTCCGCCTGCGCCGCCTGGCGCCCACGGTGCTGGCCACCCAGGCCGACCCGGCCGCGCTGCTGGACGGCCTGCGCGCGATGGGCTTCGCGCCGGCCGCGGAGTCCGCCGAGGGCGACGTGCTGATCGCCCGTGCGCACGCCCACCGCACCCCGCCGCGCACCGCCCCCGAACCGGTCCCGGACGGCCCCCCGGTTCCCGACGCGACCCTCCTCGGCGCCGCGATCCGCGCCATCCGCGCCGGCGACCGCGCCTCCACGACCCCTCTCAAGGCGTCGGCCGCCGTCCCCGTCACCGGCGGCGCGCTCCCCCGCACGGGCCCCGCCGAGACCCTCGCCACCATGCAGGCCGCCGTCATGACCGGCGAGGCCCTGTGGATCGGTTACGTCAACGCCGAGGGCTCCGCCAGCCAGCGCGTCATCGCCCCGATCCGTGTCGAGGGCGGCTTCGTCACGGCGTACGACCACACGGCGGACGAGGTACGGACGTATCCGCTGCACCGGGTGACGGGGGTCGCGGAGCTGGCCGACGACGGCGGATGACCGGCGGGTGACCCGTGTGTGCCCCGTGGGCGGACGACGGCGGGTGCCCCCGTCGGGCGGCCGGGGGTGAGCCGGGGGCCCGGTGCGAGCCCGACGTGATCGTCGGCCGGTAGGGCACACTGGACGTTTGGCCGTGACCTCCTGGCTTCCGGCCTCCGGCCTTCGGTTCTCGGCCTTCGGCCTTCGGAAAGGTTGCCGCGCGTGAATGGTCCCCTCATCGTCCAGTCGGACAAGACCCTGCTCCTGGAAGTCGAGCACGAGCGGTCCGGCGAGTGCCGTCGGGCGATCGCGCCGTTCGCGGAGCTGGAGCGGGCGCCGGAGCACATCCACACCTACCGGGTGACACCGCTCGGGCTGTGGAACGCGCGGGCGGCCGGGCATGACGCCGAGCAGGTCGTGGACGCGCTGGTGGAGTTCAGCCGGTACCCGGTGCCGCACGCGCTGCTCGTGGACATCGCCGAGACGATGGACCGGTACGGCCGCCTCACCCTCTCCAAGCATCCGACGCACGGGCTGGTGCTGACCAGCACCGACCGGCCGGTCCTTGAGGAGGTGCTGCGCTCGAAGCGGATCGCCCCGCTGGTCGGCGCCCGCATCGACCCGGACACCGTCGCCGTGCACCCCTCCGAACGGGGGCAGATCAAGCAGACGCTGCTGAAGCTGGGCTGGCCCGCCGAGGACCTCGCCGGATACGTCGACGGCGAGGCGCACGCCATCGAGCTGGTCGAGGACGGGTGGGCGCTCAGGCCGTACCAGAAGCAGGCCGTGGAGAACTTCTGGCACGGCGGGTCGGGTGTCGTGGTGCTGCCCTGCGGGGCCGGGAAGACCCTGGTCGGCGCCGGGTCCATGGCGCAGGCCAAGTCGACCACCCTGATCCTCGTCACGAACACCGTGTCCGCCCGCCAGTGGAAGCACGAGCTGATCAAGCGGACGACGCTGACCGAGGAGGAGATCGGCGAGTACAGCGGGACGCGCAAGGAGATCCGGCCCGTCACCATCGCCACCTACCAGGTGCTGACGACCCGGCGGAAGGGCGTCTACCCGCACCTGGAGCTCTTCGACTCCCGGGACTGGGGTCTGATCCTGTACGACGAGGTGCACCTGCTGCCGGCGCCGGTCTTCAAGTTCACGGCGGACCTCCAGGCGCGGCGGCGGCTGGGGCTGACCGCGACGCTGGTCCGGGAGGACGGGCGGGAGTCCGACGTGTTCTCCCTGATCGGGCCGAAGCGGTTCGACGCGCCCTGGAAGGAGATCGAGGCGCAGGGCTACATCGCGCCCGCGGACTGCGTCGAGGTCCGGGTCAACCTCACCGACACGGAGCGGCTCGCGTACGCCACGGCCGAGGCCGAGGAGAAGTACCGCTTCTGCGCGACGACCGCGACCAAGCGGAAGGTGACCGAGGCGATCGTCCGGCGGTTCGCCGGGCAGCAGATCCTCGTCATCGGGCAGTACATCGACCAGCTCGACGAGCTGGGAGAGCATCTGGACGCGCCCGTGATCAAGGGGGAGACCAGCAACGCCCAGCGCGAGAAGCTCTTCGAGGCGTTCCGGCAGGGCGAGATCAGTGTGCTGGTGGTGTCGAAGGTGGCGAACTTCTCCATCGACCTGCCCGAGGCGACCGTCGCCATCCAGGTGTCGGGGACCTTCGGGTCACGGCAGGAGGAGGCCCAGCGGCTGGGGCGGGTGCTCAGGCCGAAGGCGGACGGGCACCAGGCCCACTTCTACTCCGTGGTCGCCCGGGACACCATCGACCAGGACTTCGCCGCGCACCGGCAGCGCTTCCTGGCCGAGCAGGGGTACGCGTACCGGATCATGGACGCGGACGAGCTGCTCGCGGAGAGCTGAGCCCTCCGGGGTGCGGGAGGGGGCGGGCGGTCACCTGCGGCGGACGCCGGCTTCCTCGCCGTACTCCCCGAGGATGACGACGTCGAAGGCTGCGCCCGCGAAGACCCGCACGGCCCGCAGGGCCTCGCCGAAGGCGTGCCGGTGGCTGCCGAGGACAGGGGTGGCGCCGGCCGGGCGGGGCGGGCGCGGAACTGGGGTGATGGTTGCTGCGCTCATGTCTCCATGGTGACGCGCAGGGCATAAAGAGGGCATCGGCCCCAGGTCCCCGTTTCTCCTACTCCCTGGGTACACCCCTGGGGTGCGGCTTCCCCTACGGGATGGAGGGTGCCTTCTCAGGGGCGCGGACATGCGTCGGCGCTCGCGGCGGACATGGGTCGGCGCTCACCGGGGACGTTCGTCGTCACTCACCGGGGACTCGTAGGCGCTAGCCGGAAACCCGTTGGCGCTCGCCTCCCCCGCCCGCCTACAATCTCCGCTCTTGCCCGCCTCCCCACGGAGTGCCGCCGCCCGGACGGAAACCGGTCGGCATCCCGAAGCTGCGAAGCGACTCAGCCATCTCTCCAGCAGGTCCTTCCGGAGGCACCGCCTTGTCCAGCCCGTCCACGCCCGTCGCAGACGATCCGCTCGCCCGTGAACGCTCCCACCTCGCCGACTCCCGGGCCGCCCTGCGGGCCATGCGCGAGGACGCCGAGTCCCTCGACATCAGTGACGTCACCGCGAACTGGGTGAACGCCCAGATCCTGGAGCGCCAGATCGGCGAACGCATCAAGGCCCTGGCCGACCTCAGCCACACCCCGCTGTTCTTCGGCCGGCTCGACTACCTGCACGCGCCCGGCGTCGAGCGGGCGGAAGGCGCGGAAGGCGCGGAAGGCGAACAGTTCTATATCGGGCGCCGGCACGTGCACGACCACGGCGGCGACCCGATGGTGATCGACTGGCGTGCGCCGGTCTCGCAGCCGTTCTACCGGGCGTCCAAGAAGGCCCCGATGGATGTCGCGCTGCGCCGCCGCTTCGGCTACACGGGCGGCGACCTCACGGCGTACGAGGACGAGCACCTCTCGGACCCTTCGGAAGCGGCGGCCACCAGCAAGCTGCTCCAGCAGGAGATCGAGCGCCCGCGCGTGGGCCCGATGCGCGACATCGTGGCGACGATCCAGCCCGAGCAGGACGAGATCGTCCGGTCCGGTCTGGGCGGGACGGTGTGTGTGCAGGGCGGGCCCGGCACCGGGAAGACGGCGGTCGGCCTGCACCGGGTCGCCTATCTCCTCTACGTCCACCGGGAGCGGCTCGCCCGCACCGGCACCCTCGTCATCGGGCCGAACAAGTCCTTCCTGCACTACATCGAGCAGGTGCTGCCCGCGCTGGGCGAGCTGTCGGTCGAGCAGGCCACGGTGGACGACCTGGTGGCCGGGCACGCGGAGGTGCGGGGCACGGACGAGGCGCCCGCGGCGGTCGTCAAGGGCGACGCGCGGATGGCGGAGGTGCTGCGGCGCGCTCTGTACGCGCACGTGACGATGCCGTCCGAGCCGGTGGTCGTGGTGCGCGGTTCGCGCCGCTGGCGGGTCCCGGCGTACGAACTGGAGGCCATCGTCCGTGAGTTGCTCGACCGGGACATCCGCTACGGCGCCGCCCGCGAGGCCCTTCCGCAGCGCATCGCGCACGCGGTGCTGGTGCAGATGGAGCGGTCGGGGGAGGCGCCGGACGACCGGGTGCAGGACGCGGTGGCCCGCAACGCAGCGGTGAAGGCGGCCGTCAAGGAGGTGTGGCCGCCGGTCGAACCGGCGAAACTGGTCCTTCGGCTGCTCACGGACGCGGAGTTCCTCGCCGTGCACGCGGACGGGATCCTGACCGAGGACGAGCAGAAGACGATCCGGTGGGTGAAGCCCGCGCGTTCGGTGAAGGCCGCCAGGTGGGCGCCCGCAGACGC
The DNA here is from genome assembly GCF_055578825.1 of Streptomyces sp. NPDC032822. Lineage (NCBI taxonomy): Bacteria > Bacillati > Actinomycetota > Actinomycetes > Kitasatosporales > Streptomycetaceae > Streptomyces > Streptomyces sp. NPDC032822. The sequence goes on from NZ_JBVIOL010000006.1 coordinate 469,268, forward strand.
CGTGCTGATCGACGAGGCGACCGACCTGGTCCAGCGCACGCACTCGCTCGGGCACGTGGTGCTGGACGAGGCGCAGGACCTGTCCCCGATGCAGTACCGGGCCGTCGGCCGCCGCTGCAGCACCGGTTCGGCGACCGTCCTCGGCGACCTCGCGCAGGGCACCACCCCGTGGGCGACCCGGAGTTGGGACGAGGCGCTCGCCCACCTCGGCAAGTCGGACGGCGTGATCGAGGAACTCACGGCCGGTTTCCGCGTCCCGACGGACGTCATCACGTACGCCTCCCGTCTCCTCCCGCACATCGCGCCGGGTCTGGCGCCGGTGGCCTCGGTCCGTGAGAACCCGGGCTTCTTCGACGTGCGCCCGGTCTCCGGGACCGCCGAAGTGGTCGCCGCCTGCGAGGAGTTGCTGCGCCACGAGGGCTCGACGGGCCTGATCGCCGCCGACGCCCGCGTCCCCGCCCTGGCCGAGGCCCTCGCCGCGGCGGGCATCCCCCACCTCGCCCCCGGCGAGGAGACCACCCGGGAGACCCGCCTGACCCTGGTCCCGGCCTCGCTGGCCAAGGGCCTGGAGTACGACTACGTGGTCCTCGACGACCCCCGGGCCGTGGTCGACGGCGAACCGGACGAACGTACAGGCCTGCGCCGCCTGTACGTGGCCCTGACCCGAGCCGTCTCGGGCCTGACCGTCACCCACACGGCCCCCCTGCCGACGCAACTCACGTAGGGGCGCCTGCCCGACGCCGCACCGAGGAGGCGGGGGCCAGCCCGGCCAAGGAGGCGGGGGCCTGCGCAGCGCGGCGCACCGGGGAGGCCGGGGCCCGCGCAGCGGCGCACCGGGGAGGCCGGGGCCCGCGCAGCGGCGCACCGGGGAGGCCGGGGCCCGCGCAGCGGCGCACCGGGGAGGCCGGGGCCCGCGCAGCGA